>NZ_CAUTWQ010000011.1:0-67892 GCF_963542285.1 uncultured Actinomyces sp.
GCTGGACCCGCGCACAAAGCTTCTAGCCCTCCTCATCCTCAATGCACTCGTTATGCGAGCGAGCCCTACATCCACTCTTCTGGCGGTGCAGGTACTCGCTGTAGCAGCCCTTGCGTGGGAGGTTAGTGCTGGGACGGCTGCCCGTGTGGCCGCGTGGTGCTTTGTCTGCGCCGTGTGCAGTTTGGGTTCGCCATTCCTTGTTGCATGGCTGCAGGGTATGGGTGCACCACGGGGAGTGGTACTGGCGGTTGGCACGTGCAGCGCGATCATGTACTGGTTCGCACGTTTCTCTGCGGGTTTCGGCCTCGCCCTTTACGTTTATCGCACGACTCGAATCGGTCAAATGAAAGCGGCGCTGCGATCGGTTCACCTTCCGCGGGTGTTTGTCGATGCCCTTGTGGTGGCCTTCCGCGTGATCCCGACGGTAGGCGCGGAGGCTGTCGCTATCCGCGAGGCTATGGAGATGCGCGGCGTCGACCTCAGGGTGCGCGGGGTGCTGCGACACCCGCTCGTGATCGCGGAGCGCTTCCTAGTCCCCCTGCTATCCTCCATCGCGCGCGTTGCCGATGACTTGGCCGCCTCGAGTGTCATTCGAGGCTTGGGTGGGCCCTCGCGTCCTACATCGCTCACGCGGCTGCGGGTCACCTCTTGGGATGTGCTTGCCCTCGTGTGCGTCGCCGGCGTCATCGTCATAGAGTTCTGCGCTTATTTGGGAGTCTTGCCGTGATTGACGTTGAATCTCTGTCCTTCTCCTACGTCAGTGAACTGACGGGGGACCGCGTCGACGCCCTCACCGGAGTGGATCTATCCGCCCGGCCGGGTAGCCTCACCCTCGTGTGCGGCTCCTCAGGCTGTGGCAAATCGACTCTCATGCGGGCGCTCACCGGCCTCGTCCCGCAGATGACTCCCGGGGAACTGGAAGGGGTAGTGCGCATCAGTGGGCGGGACCTTAGCGAGGTTCCTCTGACCGAGGTTGGCCACCTATGCTCATCGGTCTTCCAAAATCCTCGCACCCAGTTTTTCTGCGACACCGTCGCCGAAGAGCTGGCCTTCTGTGGGGAGAACTACGGTCGCGATCGAGAGAAACTGATCGAGAGTAGTGAGCGCGCCGCTGAGCTTATGGGGATCGCGCATCTGATGAACCGAAAGCTCTCGACCCTGTCGGGTGGACAGCTTCAGAAGGTAGCTCTTGCGTGCGCGTTGGCATCTGGCGCTCCGGTCCTCCTCGCCGATGAACCGACCTCGAATTTAGACCCCGACGCCATCGCGGACGTGCGACATGCACTTGAGATCCTCAAAGAACAGGGGATGACTATCGTCGTTGTCGAGCACCGTCTTCATTTTCTGAGAGGACTGGCCGACCAGGTTCTTCTCATGGAGGACGGCGCGATTACGCATCGTTGGAGCGGGGACCAATTTTATTCGATGGGCGATGGCCAGAGGAAGTCCTTCGGCTTGCGCACCCTAGTGGACCCTGGACCGCCCGAGGCCTGGGTGCCCTCGCGGGGTAAAGCAGGAGTCGCAGCCCCTGGTAAGGAAGCGCGACTGTCCTGCCGGAACCTGGGCTTCGCCTATGGGAAAGCCCCCGTTTTCAGCGGTTTTGATGCTGATTTCTACGCAGGAGAAATCACCTGCATCGCGGGAGTGAATGGCGTTGGTAAGACGACTCTTGTCCGTGTGCTGTGTGGGTTGGCCGCTCCCGCTTCCGGGACGATCACCTTGGACGGACAGGAGGTGGGTTGTCGTCAGCGAAGGGGCGCGTGCGCGCTTGTTATGCAGGACACTGGGCGGCAGCTCTTTTCCGACACCCTTGCCGGAGAACTCACAATTGGGGCATCCGAAGCGAGCGGCGAGGCCGGGGAAAAGCTCCTGGCTGACTTCGACCTTGCAAACCTGGGAGAGCGCCACCCCCTGAGTCTCTCGGGAGGACAGAAACAACGCCTCGTCATCGCGGCGGCACGAGCTACTGGACGTCCCGTTGTCATCCTCGACGAACCAACTTCGGGAGTCGATGCCAGACACCTAGGCTCAATTACCGCAACGTTGCGACGAATTGCCGACGAAGGGGCGACCGTCATCGTTGTCACCCACGACGGCGAGTTCGCTTCGGCGTGCGCAGATCGACTTATCACACTCACGCCGATGCGCGAAGCTGGTTCCAATGAAGGAGATCAATAATGACTGTTATCGCTCAGGAACAGATAACAGACGAGAGCGAACAGCTGCCATCTGGTGTTGAAGTAAAAATCGAGGATTCCCGCGCGGCGTACAGGGCGGGACAGAAGGCATTCAAAGAACTGACCGCTCCTATTCGTGGATCTATGACCCTCGCACAGGTACTCGGAGTGCTTTACGGCGCGCTCGCGGTCGCTCCCTATGTCATTCTCGTCCAGCTCGGTGAGGTGCTTTTGGCGGCGGCACGCTTGGGTGTTTCACCTGACCGTGGTGAGGTCATTCACCTTCTCATGTGGCTCCTTGGAGCATTTGGTGCGCGCTATGGCATTTACTTCCTTGCGCTTACTGTCACCCATTTCGCGGATGTGCGCTTCGGTCACATCGTGCGCATGCGCATGGTGAAGGTGCTTGCTGGGGCGCCCCTCGCGTGGTTTACCTCGACGAATTCGGGGGCTGTGCGCAAGGCAATTCAGGATGATACCCACGATGTCCACACTGTCATCGCTCACGCTCCAGTCGAATCTGCTGCCGCTGTCAGCGCACCTGTGTCCCTGCTGATCTACTCATTTATCGTTGATTGGCGTTTGGGTCTGCTCTCAATTGCCACCTTGCCGATTTATGCCCTCATTAATGCCTGGATGATGCGGGATATGGGCGAGAAAACCGCCGAGATGGACCGGTACCTCACGCGTGTCTCGGCGACCATGGTCGAGTTTGTTTCGGGTATTAGCGTCGTCAAGGCGTTTGGGACTGTTGGGCGCTCACATGAACGATTCGCTCGTGCGGCCGAGGATTTCGCGAACTTCTATGTCGCGTGGTGTGGCCCCTTGCTCAAGGGCTCCGCGCTGGGGCAGGCAGCGGTCTCTCCGTCCATGATCCTCCTGATTTCAATGGCTGGGGGTTCGGCGCTGGCGACTGCTGGCATCGTGAGCCCTGTGCAAGTTATTACCTGTGCGTTGATCGCCCTTGTCATTCCCGCGGCAATCGAGGTACTTGGATCAACGGTTTGGTCCTATCAGATCGCTGGAGCCGCCGCCTTGCGCATTGTCGATCTGCTTTCTGTACCTCCGCTTCCGACCGATGGGAGTGAGGAGCCGCAGGGAGCTGATATTGAAATCGATAAGGTTTCTTTCTCTTACGGCTCGACGCTTGCTCTTGATGAGGTCACTCTGACAGTCCCGCAAGGAACAGTAACGGCTCTTGTTGGGGCATCAGGTTCTGGAAAATCCACCCTGGCGACACTGGTGGCGCGTTTCGCTGACCCAGATAGAGGAAGTGTGCGTATCGGAGGTGTTGATGTGCGAGCCATTGCTCCCGACGTCCTCTATAGACACGTATCCTTTGTCCTTCAAGATCCGCAGCTTCTTGATATATCCCTGCGCGAGAACATAGCACTAGGTAAGCCAGGAGCTAGTGATGAGGAGATCTGGACAGCCGCTGCCGCTGCCCGCATTGACGACTATCTGCACTCACTGCCTCGAGGCCTCGACTCAGTTATTGGGGAGGACGCCCATCCTTCGGGTGGCCAAGCCCAGCGCATTGCCATTGCGCGCGCACTCCTTGTCGACGCTCCCATCCTTGTGCTCGACGAGGCCACAGCCTTTACGGACCCCGAAGCCGAGGCGGAGATCCAAGCCGCACTCACCCGCCTCGTTCGAGGAAAAACAGTTTTGGTGATCGCCCACCGGGCTGCTTCGATTATTGGCGTCGACCAAATCGCCATCCTTGAGGCTGGACGTCTCATTGCGCGAGGCGCCCCCGACGAACTCGCGGACCATCCGTATATGCGCGAGCTCTCTGCAACAGTGAAAGGACACTGAGATGTTCAGCCTGATCTCTCGCCTGCGTGAGCCGCTCTCTGATGAAGGTCGCGCCGGCTTCGCTCAAGTGATGTCCCTGTCCTGCATCGTCGGTGTCGTTCGGGGTTTCTCCCTGATTTCTTTCATTCCAGCTGCGATTGCTCTGACTTCAGGGGAAGCGGCATGGGGTATGAGTCTGCACGGCTGGCTGATTATGCTTGCGGTCTGCGCTGTGGCCTCGTTCGTCCTGGAGTATGTATTGGCCATGCGCTCCTACGTCGTGGCCTTCGATTTCCTGACGAATATGCACCGTGCGATCGGAAATAAGATCGCTTCTCTCCCTCTTGGTGCTTTCCGTGCGGACACTGCTGGGAAGACCTCGCGCCTCGTCTCTCGAGAGCTCATGATGCTCGGCGAGATCTTCGCCCATATGTACTCGCCTCTGATTGCAGCGATCGTCACTTCGCTGACAATGCTGGCAGGAATCACTGTCTTTTCTCCAGTTCTGGGAGTGGTGTGCCTTGCCTCAGTCCCGATCGTTGCGGGGGGAGTGTGGGTTGCGCGTCGCTGCTTGCTCTCAGGGGCGGCGTTGAAAGAACCTCCTGCCCGAGAGTTGTCTCACCGCATTGTCGAATACGCGACGAAACAGGGAGCCTTGCGCGCTTGTGGGCGTTCCGCATCCTATGAGCCGCTTCAACAGGCTGAAAAGTCGTATGGTGCGGCCGCTAGGCGTTCTTTGATCAGAGAGACGATGGGACAAATTGTCAATGGTATGGCTGCGCAATTCGTTGTCGTCTCACTGATCTGCGCGATCGGATTGCTGGCGGTCGGTGGAAGCGTCAGCCCTGTGGAGGCAGTTGTCGCAATTGGCTTGCTTCTACGCTTTACGCAGATCCTTGTTGATATCGGCGCGCTTGCCTCTGCTTTCGAAACGCGCCGCCCGGTCCTTGATCTCGCCCATGAAATCCTTTCCGCGCCCGAGCTTCCTGTCCTATCGGATGATTCGAGCCTGAGCGTCCACTCCGCGTCGAGTTCGTCCGTAGCGCTCGATTGTGTCTCCTTCTCATACGAGGCCGATCACCCAGTTTTGCGCGACGTATCCTTCCGAGTTGAGCCGGGCACGATGACCGCTATTGTCGGTCCTTCAGGCTGTGGGAAGACGACGATTGCCCGTCTGATTGCACGTTTCTATGACGTGGATAGTGGCACGGTGAGCGTGGGAGGCCGTGATGTTCGCCAGTGTGATCCGGCAGAATTGATGGCACAATTTTCTTTGGTTTTCCAAGATGTCTATCTTTTCGACGATACCCTTGAAGCGAATGTTCGTATCGGCCGCCCTGGAGCGAGTAACGCCGAGGTGGAGGAAGCCGCGCGTCTGAGCGGAGTCGATGAAATTGTCGCGCGCCTGCCACTCGGGTGGAAAACTCGTGTCGGTGAGGCAGGACGGGCTCTCTCCGGCGGTGAACGCCAACGCGTATCGATTGCCCGTGCGCTCCTTAAGGGCGCGCCTATCGTCCTCTTCGATGAGGCTACCAGTGCCCTTGATCCCGAGAATGAACACCGTGTCACCGCAGCGATGGATGCGTTGCGACGTAATGCATCGCTCATCGTTATTGCTCACAAGCTTGATACGATCACGGCTGCTGACCAGATAGTCGTCCTCAACGAGAATGGGCGTGTTGTGCAAATTGGTACCCATTCGCAGCTATTCGCGGAAAGTGATGGGCAATACCGAGGGTTCTGGGAGGCTCGTTCGCGGGCAGCGGGATGGCGCCTCGTCTGAGGCGGGTCGGCCGGAGCTTGGTCTCTTCGTCTTAGAGGTGTGCTGATACACACGTTCAAAGCTGGAACCCCGACTGCGAAGCGTGTTAAGCTACTCGTTGCCGAAGACCGTCGGTCATCCACCTCGGTGGATTCCAAGTGCGAAAGCTTCCGACGCAGGTGAGTGACTTCTTGAGAAGTGGGTTTCATTTGAGCCCGGCCGCTTTCCTGCGTGCCGGGCTTTTTCGTGTGTCCGGCGGTGAATTTTTGAAAGGAGGACCATGGCGAAGTCCGACAAGGTAGCAGCAGTTGCCGAGCTCGTGGAGCGTTTCCGCGCAGCCGACGCTGTCCTGCTGACCGAGTACCGCGGTCTGACCGTTGGCCAGCTCAAGCAGCTGCGTCGCGGCCTGGCTGGCAATGCGACCTACGCCGTGGCAAAGAACACGCTGGCGATCCTGGCGGCTCGCGAAGTTGGTCTCGATTTCCTCGAGGCTGACCTGAAGGGCCCGACCGCTATCGCTTTCGTCACCGGTGAGCCCGTTGAGGCTGCCAAGACGCTGCGTGATTTTGCCAAGGAGAATCCTCAGCTGGTACTGAAGTCCGGTGCTATGGAGGGCGCACAGCTCTCCGCTGAGGCTGTCAAGAAGCTTGCCGATCTCGAGTCTCGCGAGGTCCTGCTGGCCAAGGCTGCAGGCGCTCTCAAGGCGAAGATCTCTCAGGCGGCATACGCCTTCAACGCGCTTCCGTCCAAGGCGGTGCGCACCATCGATGCTCTGCGTGAAAAGCAGGGCGAAGCGGCCTGACGTGACAGGCCCGCGAAGGCACTCGCCTTTGCGATCACATCCACAATCTGCTCACGTAGCAGGCCAAAATCGAAAGGATGCCAATCATGGCTAAGCTCTCCAACGACGAGCTCATCGAAGCTTTCAAGGAAATGTCCCTCATCGAGCTCTCCGATTTCGTGAAGCTCTTCGAAGAGACCTTCGACGTTACCGCTGCTGCTCCCGCAGCCGTTGCCGTTGCTGCTCCCGCAGCAGGCGATGCTCCCGCAGCTGAAGAGAAGGACGAGTTCGAGGTTGTCCTCGAGTCCGCAGGCGACAAGAAGATCGCCGTCGTCAAGGCCGTCAAGGCTCTGACCGGCCTGGGCCTCAAGGAAGCCAAGGACCTGGTTGACGGCGCCCCCTCGACCATCTTCGAGAACGCCAAGAAGGAAGACGCCGAGAAGGCTAAGGCTGAGATCGAAGAGGCCGGCGGCAAGGTCACCCTTAAGTGACTTTCCCCGTCTGATTCATTCAGACTTTCGCCCGTCATGGGCTGCGAAACCCCGTTCTGCTTCGGCAGGGCGGGGTTTCCGCTTGCATTACGACTCGCAGCTCGACGGTTTTGCTCAATGGCTTGCGTCTGCAATTGAGTGTGCGGCTCGCGATAGCGGTGTGGATATCGGCAATCCCGAATGGATGTGAGTGGTATGTGAGGCAGGCCATGAGCGCATGGATGCTCTCGGATTTGCTCTTAGCTCACTTCATCGCTACTATTTCTTTTTGTCGCTTTCCCGCGTAGCTCAACGGCAGAGCATCCGACTGTTAATCGGACGGTTACTGGTTCGAATCCAGTCGCGGGAGCTTCTCCCCGGTACTTGGTACCGGGGTTTTCTTTTTCAGCGAACTCCAAACTGCCCATCTTGCACTCTAGGGCTGAGAGTGCCAGACTTGGATTTAGCACTCGGAAGTGCCGAGTGATAAGCAGTAAGGCCGGTGAGGCTTAGGAGTCACCTGAGTCGTCCGTCGCGGGCATCGGTCCAATCCGCATCGCGGAAGGATAGAAGAACATGACGAAGCTCATTCACTTCGATGAGGAGGCACGCCGCGGCATGGAGCGCGGTCTGAACCTTCTCGCCGACACCGTTAAGGTCACCTTGGGCCCCAAGGGCCGTAATGTCGTCCTCGACAAGAAGTGGGGCGCCCCCACCATTACCAAGGACGGCGTTTCCGTTGCCAAGGAAATCGACCTCGAAGATCCCTTCGAGCGCATCGGTGCAGAACTGGTCAAGGAAGTTGCCAAGAAGACCGATGATGTCGCAGGTGACGGCACCACGACCGCTACCGTTCTGGCACAGGCACTGGTCCGTGAGGGTCTGCGTAACGTTGCAGCCGGTTCGAACCCCATCGCCCTGAAGCGCGGCATTGATGGTGCCGTTGAGGCAATCGTTGCCCAGCTGCACAAGGACTCCAAGCCCGTTGAGACCACCGAGCAGATTGCTGCCACGGCCTCGATCTCTGCAAATGATCCCGAGATCGGCAAGCTCATTGCACAGGCATTCGAGAAGGTTGGCTCCGAAGGCGTTGTGACCGTTGAAGAGACCAACTCTTTCGACACCACTCTTGAGACCACCGAAGGCATGCGTTTCGAGCGCGGCTACCTCTCTGCATACTTCGTTAACGATGCAGACCGCCAGGAAGCTGTCCTCGAGGATCCCTACGTCCTCCTGGTCGACACCAAGATCACCAATGCCAAGGAACTGCTGCCTGTCCTGGAAAAGGTCATGCAGACCGGTAAGCCGCTGTTCATCATTGCCGAGGACGTTGAGGGCGAAGCCCTGGCAACCCTGGTTGTCAACAACATCCGTGGCACCTTCAAGTCGGTTGCCATCAAGGCCCCCGGCTTCGGCGATCGCCGCAAGGCCATGCTGAAGGACGTTGCAATCCTCACCGCCGGTGAAGTGATCTCCGAGACCGTTGGCCTCTCTCTTGAGAATGCCACCCTTGAGGATCTCGGCCGTGCACGCAAGGTCATCGTCTCCAAGGATGAAACCACCATCGTTGACGGTCTGGGCGCAAAGGAAGACATCCAAGCACGCATCCGTCAGCTGCGTAAGGAAATCGAGACCACCGATTCCGATTACGACCGCGAGAAGCTCCAGGAGCGTCTGGCAAAGCTCTCCGGTGGTGTGGCAGTCATCAAGTCCGGTGCTGCAACTGAGGTTGAGCTCAAGGAACGTAAGCACCGCATCGAGGACGCGATCCGTAACGCTCGCGCAGCCTCTGAAGAGGGCTTGGTTGCCGGTGGCGGTGTTGCACTGATTCAGGCAGCCTCCAAGGCTCTTGACTCGCTGAACTTCAGCGGCGATGAGGCAACCGGTGTGAACATCGTTCGCGAGGCCGTCTCCGCTCCGCTCAAGCAGATCGCTGAGAACGCTGGCCTTGAAGGCGGCGTTGTTGCTGACCGCGTTGCTCAGATGGAGCCCGGCTTCGGTTTGAACGCTGCAACCGGCGAGTACGGCGACCTGATGACCCAGGGTATTTCCGACCCGGTCAAGGTCACCCGCTCTGCTCTGCAGAACGCAGCCTCGATTGCAGGTATGTTCCTGACCACCGAGGCCGTTGTTGCCGACAAGCCCGAGCCTCCGGCACCGGCAGGAGCACCTGCTGACGGCGGAATGGGCGGAATGTACTGATCCTTAAGGGATTAGAAAACAACATTCCCTATGAATGTCCCTGTGGGGACGCGCTACATGCGCGCCCCCACAGGCATTTAATAGGCAGCTGCATGTGAATAAGGCAGTTTCCTAGTGAGCGAAGAGTCCGATGCTTTGTGCTTCAGCATCTGCGTAGACCTGAGCCGCATGCGAAAGTGATCCTGAAATCTGGTCCAGGGAGCTTTCAACTTGAGCTTGGGTGAGCTGCCAAGAGGCAACAGAATCAGAGAATTGCGCCGAAGCGCCGCCTTGCCAGGTATCTTTAAGCGCCAGTAACTCATTCATGAGCGCTGAGACTTCGTTTCGAATCGAGTCGCAAGTAATTTGAATCCGCGAGGCGCAGGATGCGATGTGTGCGGAGTCAACGGAAAATGCGGTCATTGTGCCCTCCTAGGCTGGGTGAATAGGTGTTCACAGCCTAGGAAGAGTAATTTGACGTCACCGTGCAGATAACACAATCTGTGGAGAAAACGGTTCAATCTGACACGGTGGATGAATACGACGATTCAAGTTTAAGGATTTAGGACAGCGGGGGAGGAGTCGGAATGTCCAGGTCATCCAATGCCGACTCTAAAGAAGAAGTGTCGTCAGTATCAACAGCAGGTTTACGCGAAGAGCTCTCTGCTGCAACACCCGGCAGAGGGGTGTGGACGGTACTGGGAAGAGAAACCTGTTGAGCGGAAGGCACCGCCGCGCCAGAGGATGCGGGGGCTGCCACTCCGTTTGCTGCCGCTCCGCTTGGAATTCCTAGAGCAGGTGTCTCAGTGTTCTCGGGAGGAAGCGTTGGCGATGCGGGCGCACTATTCTCCGCTGCCTCTTCCGCGCCATCAGATGTGGCATTGGAAGGAGCCTGAACGGAGACTGCAGCCTCAGTCCCACTGGTGCCAAGGGGAGTGGGGGTTACAGGTAAGCCAGCGGCCTCGTCAGTAGCAAACGCTTCGGAATCAACGGAAAGGGTTGACTTCGGAAGCTCTACGACCGCGGAAGGCAAAGACTCACCAGGAACGCTCGGGGTATCGACGGTGTCGAAAGGCTCAGCATGACTCTTAATGTTGAGGTGACGGCGCCGGATAACCATCGTTCCAGAGGCAGGAGTATCCGATGAGAGCGTCTCATGGTGTTCCTCTGGCTCAAAATCTTCTTCGGGCTCATTGAGATCGGCATCGGGGGCGCATGCTTTAAGAACTCGGGCGAGCTTGGCGCTTTCGGCCTCGAGATTAGCTCGAGCGCTTTCTTCCCAAGCAAGCGCAAGCGGTGAATGAAAGATCTGCTCGCGCGCCAAAATCTTCTTAATTGCCAGGCGGCGTGCACGTACGTAATCCGTATCGCACAAATCAGGAAATTCTTCGCGCAATGATTCACGGAAGCGCTTAAAGTCCTGGGGGCTAGCTGCCAGCATTCCTAAGTCGGCATCAATGAGGACTTGAGCATCCATGTCAGAAGGGTCCGCGCGGTGCGTGAAAAGCGCCATCATGAGCTCTTGAATGCGAGAAATAACATCCTCGCTCAGTCCCAGTGCTTCCATGCGAGAACGTGCGTGGTACAGCGCAGAGAATTCTTGTTCATCGCTGTTAGTGCCGCGTTGGAAAACGTCAAAACTGCGGTTAAGAACCGCTCCTTGATACCACAGAGCAACCCGCAGAACATCAGGATCGTGTGCTGTCGAAGCAATCTCGTCGATACGCGCCAAGGTCTTGATGAGATGGCGGGTATTGTGAAGGATTCGTCCCTTGGCATTCCAACGCGAAACCAAATCGCGAGCTTCAGCCTCCAAAAGAGGAACCGGAGCAGAAGCCCCGATTTCTTGCATCGCGTCCACGAAGGAACTAAAAAGCCACTGAGGTGCATCGGCACCCATGCGCGCTCACTCCTAGTCTGACAATGTTACTTGGCAATGCTAGCCACTTTTTGAACGCTTGGCACGGGGCTTTCCTCTAAGCGAAGGATTCGCAGAGGCCATGCAGCGCGTAATCACTTAGTTCCCAGCGGTTTTCTGCGTAAATATCAACGAAAAACAATAATGCTTCGGTAGTTGAGATTCGCAAGACAATCGGTGCGGGAAGGAAGCTGTGAAGATCGAATTCCTTTAGTTTACGCCTTCAGGCGTTCTTTGGACTGCACGATTGGCATATCGATCTTGACGGTGAGGCCACCGCCCGCAGTCTTTGTGAGCTCTGCGTGACCGCCGTGCGCTGAGATGATTGAGGAAACAATGGAAAGTCCCAATCCGGAGCCACCCAGTGAGCGGGCGCGTGAGCTTTCTGTTCGATAGAAGCGCTGGAAAACCTTTTCATAGTCTTCCTTCGCAATTCCAGGTCCGTGATCCCTAAATTCCATCAGAACAGAAGTCGGGTTCTGACCTACCGCAATCTCTACCGGCGTTGAACGCGGGGTATAACGCACAATGTTGCCGATGATATTCGTGAGCACCTGTTGCAGACGGTCGCGGTCGGCCTGAATCCATACGGATTGAGGAACGGGCTGGTCGTTGATCCCCAGAATCTTGACCTTGCGAGTGGGATCAAGGGCTTGAAGATCGAAGCGAGCATTGCGAAGCATCGCGATCACGTCGACATCCACGATTTCCAACGGCCGGCCCTCGTCCAAACGAGCCAAGGTCAAAAGGTCCTCAACCAACGAACCCATGCGAGTTGATTCGGATCGAATACGCCCCATAACTTCGCCGGTGCGCTCTGCTGGAACGCCACCCATTGAGTAGAGCTCGCAGTAACCGGAAATCGCAGCTAGGGGAGTGCGCAGTTCATGCGAAGCGTCGGAAACGAAGCGACGGATCTTGCGCTCAGATTCTTCGCGCGCTGCGAATGACTGCTCCAGCTGGCTCAGCATGGAGTTCAATGACTTCGAAAGCGAACCGACTTCCGTTGAAGGCGGAGCAAATGGAACACGTTGGGTGAGGTCGCCGGCGGCGATCTTTCCAGCAGTCGTCTCGATCCCTCGCAGGGGAAGAAGCGCGCGTCGGACAAGGTACGTCGCTAGGCCAGTGCCGATGGCGATGATCGCAATTGCCGTCGTTGCAACGTATCCAGCCATATTTTGAATGGTGAATTTTACGTCGTTGAGCGGAAGTGCGACTGTGAGCATGCCCGTGGGTGTACTTTCGCCACTACGTGTAATGGGGACAACGGTCACGCGCCATGTGGATCCCTGCTTCGTTGATTCCACCGTGACGGGCTCAGTCCACCCGGTAGCCGTTTGCGCGGATTGCCCTGGCTTGAGAAGTTCCGGGATCAGCGGTTTACCCGCGTGTTCGCGTGTCGAGGCCGAGAGTAGTGTGACGTCTTCTTCGTTCGCTCGCTGGATGTTGAGGTAGTAGAGGGTGGGCAGGTTAGGTTCTTGAGCCAGCTCTTGAGGGTTTTCAATGGCCTTGGGAGCCAATGAGAGAACCGTTGATGAGAGTTGGTCGTCAACTTGGGCAATGAGGTGACGTTGCAAGAGGCCGATCATCACTGTTGCTGAAAGGGAAAGCCCAAGGGAGAGTAGAAGAGCAGTGAGCGCAACAATTCTGGCCGTCAACGAACGTGACGACCAGAATCTGCGTACTACACCGCGTGGGTACATTTTTTAGTTATCGTCTCGAAGGATGTATCCAACGCCTCGTTTGGTGTGAATGAGCTCGCCGCTGGCGCCTTCGACGGCCAGTTTGCGACGCAGGTAGGAAATGTAGGATTCGACGATTGCGACCTCGCCGTCCCAGTCGTATTCCCACACGTGATCAAGGATCTGCATCTTGGAAACGACACGTCCCTGATTGATCATCAGGTAGCGCAGAAGCTTGAACTCGGTGGGGGACAGATCGATCGGCACGCCAGCACGAGTGACTTCGTGTGCGTCTTCGTCGATGACAAGGTCAGCGACGCGCAGCTTGCCGTCGTCTCCGCTCTCGCCCAGCGTGCGTCGCAGGATGGCGCGAATACGTGCGACGACTTCCTCGAGGCCGAAGGGCTTGGTGACGTAATCGTCGCCGCCAACCGTCAGTCCTTGGATCTTGTCGCGCATATCATCGCGAGCTGTGAGGAAAAGTACGGGGATGGTGATACCTGCATCGCGCAGGCGACGAGTCACTGTGAAGCCGTCCATATCGGGGAGCATAACGTCCAGAACGATTAGGTCGGGGCGTTCTTCCTGTGCCTGGTGGTAAGCAGATGCTCCGTCTTCTGCCGTAATGACATCAAAACCTGCAAAGCGCAGAGATGAGGCCAGAAGATCGCGAATATTTGGTTCATCGTCAACGACAAGAAGTCGTGCTTCTCCAGTGTTTTCAAATTCCGTCATAGTCAATATTTTGAGTGAGATATCTGAATGTATCCTGAATGCCTGCTGTGTGAAATTGTTTTTCTGAGAATCCGCATGAAAAAGATGTTGAAAGGAAGATAATGCAAGCATGACTCAATCCAGCTCTCAAAGCCTTTTTGAACCCCAAGGTGTGACTTTTAATCCGGTTAAACGCTCACTTGCCGTGGTGCGACGACTGAACATCAGCCTTTACTTCGTCATTGGTGTTGCTGCGGTATCGGTTGGCATGGTGACGGCACCAGATTTTCCCCGAGAGTGGGGTTTTGGGATCATCGCCGGATTGAGTGCCGGATGGCTGTATATGATGTGGATTATCGGCAGGCAAGTACGTAATTTTGCTTGGGCACAAGGTGAGCATGATTTCCTCATCCGTCGAGGTGCTTTCTTCCGCTCGATGACAATCGTTCCTTACGGTCGCATTCAGTACGTTGATATTTCAGAAGGCCCTGTTTCTCGGTTCTTCGGTATTTCCACGGTGATCATTCATACGGCCTCGGTCTCTACTCGTGCCTTTGTTCAGGGGATCCCCTCTGAGGATGCTGCTCGTCTGCGCGACCAACTCGCCCAGCGTGGAAGCGCTGAGATGGCAGGGCTGTGAGCATGAGTTCTTCTCAACACGTGTATGCAGCGGATCAAGGGGTTGATCCCTCGCTGTGGCGCCGTGTCCACGCCATCACGCCTCTTCTGGAGATCTGGCAAATCTTGGTGGCAGGTTTTGCCTTTGCTACTTATCGCAATTTCAGTGAATTCCAGGAAATGGCGCGCTCTGAGTATCTTCTCCCTTTCCTTTCGGAGCGTTTCTTTTATTTGGTGGGGAGCGCGCTGATCGTCGTTGCGGTCCTGGTTGCTTTTGTTTTTCTTCAGTGGTGGTTCTTGGCCTTTGCAGTCACGGAAACTGCAGTGTGGTCACGCCGAGGGATTCTAAAGCGTCAGCAGCGCCACGCGCGCTTGGATCGTATTCAGGCCGTTGATATCTCCCAGCCAGTCCTTGCGCGTCTTCTTGGTTTGGGCAAGCTTGATGTCGAAGTTGCTGGTGGCTCCTCCTCCAACATCACCATCGGTTATCTCAAGGTTTCTGAACTTGAAGCTCTGCGCGGTGAAATCCTCGCTCGTGCTGCAGGGCTGAGGGTAGAAGCGCAAACCTCCCCCGAGGCCTCGGGGGTGGGGGCGACACCTCAGTCTCCGTACGCCCCCGCCCAGAGCGCTTCCCCAGCTGCAACGGCAGATTCCAACGCACCAACCCAGCCCATGGCCTCGCAAACTCCTGGAAACTACAGCTACACCGGAGAGGTCTATGCACCTACCTCAATCCCGGTCGCACCTGAGCGCGAGCTTTATCAGGTCTCAATGGGACGCCTGCTCGGATCGCAGATGCTGTCTTTGGGTAATATCGTTGCCATTTTGCTTCTCATTGCATTCTTCGTTGCAGGAGGCATTGCCGCTTTTCAAGAGGGTATTGTCGTTGCCATTGCTTCACTGAGCGGTTTCGTCTCGGTGGCAGTGTCGATTGTCGGTGTGCAGTGGAATCGTTTTGCCTCCGAGGCGAACTTCCGCCTAGCGATTTCCCCAGATGGTATCCGCGTGCGACGCGGTTTGCTCAGCACGCGCGCACAGACCATTCCGCCGAGGCGTATTCACGCGATTCAGGTTCAGCAGCCCTTCTTTTGGCGTTTTCTGGGTTGGTACCGCGTGAGCATTCTTCAAGCCGGCTACGGCGCGAAAGACACCGATTCGAACAAACAGCAGAGCTCTCACATCCTTATTCCCGTAGGTACGCGCCAAGACGTTGAATTTGCACTGTGGATGGTTTTCAACGATCTGGGTGTCGACGATGTTCCTTCCTTTATTGAGGCTGCGCTCGCGGGAAAGGGAAGTGGGCAGGGCTTTGTGCAGATGTCGCCTCGAGCGCGCTGCTTGGATCCCTTCGCCTATCATCGCCGCGCTCGAGCAATCACGCGGACCACATTCGTTATCCGCGATGGTTGGTTGAATTGGAAGAGCCTCTGGGCACCGATTGCACGTCTGCAGTCGGTTCGGGTGCAGTCGGGTCCCCTAGAACGCAAACTGGGTGTGGCAAGTCTGCACATGGATGTGGTTCCCGGTGCATTCAAGATGATTGCGGAGCATCAAGACGCCTCGCAAGCAGGTGCAGATATTTACACCTTGCTCATCGAGGGGCAGGCCAACCGTGCCAGCGAGCCTCCTGAGAAATGGATGCTGCGCGTAGAAAATGGGATGCACAGTTAATATCCAAGCTGCGAAGATAGCGCCGATCAAGGGGGCGCGGATTCAGACGTGGCTTGGCGCTCAGGGCCATCCATCAGATACCACAGCAAAGGCGGAATATGCGCGGCGGTCGACTTGATATCGGCATTATCGGCATGGGACATGTTGGCCCTGTGATTGGCTCGGCCCTGCGCGCGGTTGGACACACGATTGTTGGGGTCAGTGCCTCTTCAGAGGAATCGCGAGAGCGTGCCGACGCGCTATTACCGGGGATTCCCATTCTTTCGGTGGAAGAGATTGTCTCTCGTTGTCAGATGGTTGTTCTGACCGTTCCCGATGATCAGCTGGAAGGCTTAGTCAAGGGGTTGGCTAAATTAGGCGCCTGGCAACCCTCACAACTGGTTGTGCATACTTCAGGGGCACACGGAATTGATATTCTGCGTCCCGCTTCGGGTATGGGGGCAATTCCTCTGGCAATTCATCCCGCGATGACCTTCACGGGGACCTCTGTTGACGTTCCACGTTTGGTGGGGACGCCCTTTGCGGTGACTGCTCCTGCAATCGCCTTGCCCATAGCCCAAGCGCTCGTCGTTGAAATGGGCGGTGAGCCTTTTGAGATCGCGGAGGAAGACCGCGGGGTCTACCACGCTGCGTTGAATCACGGTGCAAATTTCCTTGCCACCGTAGTTACGCAGTCTAAGCAGATCCTCTCCACCGTTGGAATTGATGATCCGGGAACTTTCTTGCGTCCTCTGTGCGAGGCTGCCCTCGATCGCGCGCTGCGAGCGGGAGACCGCGGTGTCTCTGGCCCCATCCCGCGGGGGGATGTAGGAACAATTCGCGAGCACCTGAGTGTTCTTGAAACCAAAGCTAAGGAAGAAAATCTGGCGGGGGAGGGCCAATGGGGACACCGCCTCCGGGATGCGCGCTCGACCTATGCGGCAATGACTGTGCACACCGTCGACCTACTGGAATTCGAGGGACGAATCAGCTCCCAGGTGGCCTCGGAAATTCGCGCAGCCGTGCGCGAAATGAGCGAAAAGTGATCCGTTAGACCCCCACGAAATGGCGTTTCGAGGGCCTTTCGGGCGAAAATAAGTCATATGAACTCTACGCCTCAGTTGACGCATACCCGAGAAGAGCTTGCGCAAGCACTATCCCAACTTGAAGGGACGCGCGCGCTGGTCATGACAATGGGAGCGCTCCACCGAGGGCACCTTGAGCTTGTCCGGCAGGCACAGGAGCTTGCCGATCATGTCATTGTCACGATCTTCGTGAACCCCACCCAGTTTGCGCCCGGCGAGGACTACGACGCCTACCCGCGCACCTTGGACGCCGATATGGAGGCGCTGTCAACGGTGGGCGCTGATCTTGTATGGGCTCCTTCCGTCACTGATGCTTACCCAACTCCCGCAACCACCCGTATCGATGCTGGCCCAGTTGCTCACATTCTTGAAGGTGCAACCCGCCCGACGCACTTTGCAGGCGTCGCCCTGGTCGTCTCAAAGGCAATGAATCTGATCCGTCCTGATGTTGCGCTCTTTGGCCAAAAAGACGCTCAACAGCTGGCGGTTATTCGCACCTTCGTTCGCGACTTGGATATGCCAGTGCGCATTCAGGCCGTTGAGATTGTTCGCGATAGCGATGGTGTTGCGCTGTCTTCGCGGAATCAGTACCTCAGCGAGGAAGAACGCGTGCATGCCCGTTCCCTGTCGCGCGCGATTGACGAGGCCCGCGCTGCAGCGGCTTTGGGTGTTCCTCTTGACGAAGTTTTGCGTGCAGCAGCCTCTGTTCTCGAGGCCGAAGAGGGAGTCGTACCCGATTACGTTGCGATCGTGGATGATGATGATTTCATCCTGCTTGTGGGGACAGGAAGTGCCGCAGAGCAGGTAGACAAGGAAAGCCGTGAGAAGGTGCTGGAAGCTGCGGCAACGCACGGAAGCCTTCGCGCTCGAATTCTTCTTGCCGCGCGGGTCGGAGCGACTCGCTTGATCGATAACGCGGATGTCGTTATTTCTGTTGCCGGAGGCGCACGTCATGAGTGAAATGACTCGGACCATGGTGATCGGAAAGATTCACCGTGCACGAGTAACTGGAGCCGATTTGCATTATGTTGGCTCAATTACCATTGACGAAGACCTCCTGGATGCGGCCAATATTGTTCCCGGCCAAAAAGTGGATATCGCTGATGTGAACAACGGATCGCGCCTATCGACCTACACAATCGCCGGCAAGCGGGGGAGCGGTGTCATTCAGCTCAATGGGGCCGCGGCGCATCTGGTGAACCTGGATGATTTGGTGATCATCATGGCCTATGCCCAGGTCCCCGAATCCCAGGTTCGCTCTGTAACGCCCAGTGTCGTTTTTGTTGATGGGCAGAATCGAATTATTGAAGAGGGGAGCGCTCTGGGACAGGTCCCTGAGTCTTCGCCCCGCGCACGAAGCTTGGGCTTGAAAAGTTCGGGTGTCTGAATTTCAATTCGCTCATACGCATGGGCGTGACTAATTGCTGACTTTCGCTACCATTGAAGCCATGACTGATTCGCCCGTTGACGATACCCCTGAGCAAGTACAAATCCGCGCTGCCAAACGTGCACGCCTCATGGAGGCGGGGATTCCTGCCTACCCTGTGAAGCTTCCACTCACCACGACCATTGCAAAGGTCCGTGAAAAGTACAGCCATCTGGAAGCCGGCGAAGAGACCGATGACATCGTTGCTCTCTCTGGCCGCGTGGTTTTGGCGCGTAACGGTGGAAAACTCTGCTTCGCAACCCTCATGGATGGTGCGGGCAACAAAATCCAGGTGATGCTCTCTGCCGCCTCGGTTGGTGCAGAGTCGCTGGCTCAGTACAAAAACGACGTCGACCTGGGTGACTTCCTTTACGTTCACGGTCGCGTGATTTCCTCCAAACGTGGTGAACTGTCGATCTTCGCTACCCCGGCTGAAGTGACTGAGGAAGCCCAAGCAGCTTACGATGCGGCCCCGACGGCCCTTCCTGCTCCTGACGCCTCGTGGGCGATTGCCTCAAAGGCCCTGCGTCCTTTGCCTAAGACATGGACGACCGCCGAGGGTGAAGAAGTCACTCTTTCGGAAGACCAGCGAATCCGCCGCCGCGAGCTCGACCTGATCACCCGTCCTGCCGCGCGCAATATGATCCGTATTCGCGCTGCGGTAAACCGTTCCATTCGTGAGAACTTCTTCCGCCGTGATTACATCGAGCTTGAGACTCCGATGCTCCAGGTCATCCACGGTGGCGCTTCGGCGCGTCCCTTTATCACGCACATGAATGCGCTGGATATGGACCTTTACCTGCGTATTGCTACCGAGATCTACCTCAAGCGCGCAGTTGTCGGTGGTGTGGATCGCGTCTTTGAGATGAACCGTAACTTCCGCAACGAAGGTATGGATTCCTCTCACAGTCCCGAATTCACCTCGCTGGAGGCCTACGAAGCCTATTCCGACTACAACGGAATGGCTGCTCTGACCCGAAACCTGATCCAGCAGGCTGCACGCGATGCCTTTGATCTTCCCGAAGGTCAGGAAATTGTCACTCTTGCTGACGGCACCGAGTATGACCTTTCGGGCGATTGGGACCACATCGACCTGTATGGCTCGACCTCAGAGGCTTTGGGTGAAGAGATCACGGTGGATACGCCTCGTGAAAAGCTGCTCAAGTACGCCGATCAGATCGGTATTGAGGTTGATGATTACGCAGTAAACGGCAAGATCGTCGAGGATATCTTCGAAGAGCTCGTTGCCTCGAAGCTGTGGGCACCGACCTTCGTCTACGACTTCCCGGAGGACACCTCTCCGCTGACCCGTTACCACCGTTCGCGTCCGGGGCTGACTGAGAAGTGGGACCTGTATGTTCGTGGTTTTGAGACCGCAACGGCATACTCCGAGCTCGCTGATCCCGTTGTCCAACGTCAGCGTTTTGAAGCGCAGGCTCTGGCCGCTGCCAATGGTGATCCCGAAGCCATGGTTCTGGACGAGGACTTCCTTATTGCCATGGAACAGGGCTTCCCGCCCTGCGGTGGTATGGGCATGGGTATCGACCGCCTGCTGATGGTGCTGACTGGACAGGGAATCCGTGAAACGATCCCCTTCCCCTTGGTGAAGCGCCTAGGCTGAGTACGTAAAGGCGGCCGGCTTTCGTCACTTGACGAGGCCGGCCGCCTTTGTACGTAGAGAGTGCACCTAAGCGCTGGTGGATACTACCTGAAAGCGCAGGGTTCACACGTCACAGGTGTGGACTAGGCGTGGGTGCGGTGGCGAACCAAATCCAGGAGCTCACGCGCAGCGCCATCATCCAAAACAAGATCGGTGATGACACCGGCGTGGAGCGCTCCCAGTAGTGGTAGTGCCTTCGATGCACCTGCCACCACGGCTAAGCGACGGGGAATCTTCCTTAGCGTTGCCGGGCTTGGCCCAGACGCGCGTTTGTTCAGATCCATGTCTGTCGATCCATCTTCACGCAGAAGGACCGTGCAGACATCCCCAACAACGCCGTCTTCTTGTGCATGCGCAATTTCATCGGGATCCAAGAATCCTCCCGAATAGACGCGCGATGGAAGTCGAGCAGAAAGGGAGCCGATTCCAAAGAGCGCGACATTTGCCGAATCAATCGTCGCAAGTACCGAGGTTACCGAACGTTCACGCCATAGCGCTTCCTTTGTTTCTGCGAAGTCAAAGAAAGCGGGGACGGGGAAGTGAACCATTCGGGCACCCAAAGCAGTAGCTGCGCGAGAAATAATGGCATCCGCATAGGGGACACCCGATTCTGTCGCAGTTGCAGCGCCATTAAGTTGCACCACTGTTGAACCTGGAAGATTCACTCGGGGAAGGCAGCGGGTGACCTCAGAGGTTGTATTGCCCCATGCAATTCCAAGAGTGTCTCCGGGCTTGAGCATATCCACAAGGCGTTCAGCGGCTACTCGTGCAACATTGTGCAGCCGATTCACTTCCGTGTGAATGTCATGAACGGGAACGACTGATGTTCGAATTCCAAATATTTCGTTAATTTGGCCCGAGAGTGAACCGCGGTTTCCTGGGGTCGCAGCAACGGAGATGCGCACCAGACCGGAGTTTCGAGCGTAGGTCAGTAGGCGTGAAACAGACGAACGTGAAACACCGAGGTGGCGGGCGATGGTCTCCATCGTCTGCCCCTGCAGGTAATACATCGAGGCCGCTTCGTGGGCCTGTTCATCACGTATTGTCACATTTCCTAGTATGCCATCCATGAGCACGCACTTGTAGCTGTTTAGTCACCAATTTGCCTATAGGCGAAGTGGCTTCCACATGGTGTACTTGTCCACAGGTTAACCCAAATACATGAACATACGTTCATCCATTTGGGGTGAAGGGCAACAAATGAGATACTAAACGTGATCCACAACGCATCTTCGAATGAGGGTGGTCTGGTGGTACGTGCATGGCGGTGAAATCCCGCCAATGACCCCGTCGCGAAGACGCGACGGAGAAAGTTAGGGAAATATGCTCGCAACAATTCTCCCAGCCTTTGACACGTCAATTCCGGTGACAACGGCGGAGGTCTTCTGGTCTGAGTTCCTTGGGACTGCAGTACTTCTTCTCCTTGGTGGCGGCGTCGTTGCCACGAATCTGCTGCCCAAGTCCAAGGGCAAGGGTGGCGGTTGGCTCATGATCAACTTCGGATGGGGACTTGCAGTATTTGCAGGTGTTTATGTTGCTTTCCGTAGCGGTGGACACCTGAACCCCGCAGTCACCATTGCAAAGGTTGTCGCCTACCTCTTTGATCCCCACACGACTCTCAATGGCGTTCCGCTAGATAAGCCCGCAGCTGTTCTTGTCACTGGCTCGAACGTTGCCGTCTACATCATTGCCCAGTTCCTCGGTGCGTTTGTCGGTGCTGTCCTGTGCTGGCTGACCTTCAAGAAGCACTTCGATGAGGATTGCGATCCTGCTCTGAAGCTCGGTGTCTTCTCGACCGGCCCCGAGATTCGTTCCTACGCTTGGAACTGCGTCACTGAGGCCATCGGCACCGCTGTCCTTATCCTCTGGGTCTTTGTCTCCGGCTACACCGAAACTGCGATTGGCCCGCTTGGCGTTGCTCTCATCATCGTCGTCATCGGCAACTCCCTGGGTGGCCCCACCGGATACGCAATCAACCCCGCTCGTGACCTCGGCCCTCGTATTGCTCACGCGATTTTGCCGATCAAGGGTAAGGGTGGCTCTGACTGGGCATACTCGTGGGTTCCCGTTGTCGGCCCCATCGTTGGTGCTGTGTTGGGAACTGTCCTCTACTTCCTCGTCCTTGTCTGAGTAAATACAACGACGTGACACTATTTTCGAAAGGAAACTCATGACTACTAAAGAATTCGTCATGGCAATCGACCAGGGGACGACTTCAACCCGAGCAATCATCTTCAATCACTCCGGTGAGATTGTCTCCGTTGGGCAGAAGGAATTCACCCAGATCTTCCCGAACCCCGGTTGGGTTGAGCACAACCCGGTCGAGATCTGGGATACCACGCGTCAGGTCGTCGCTGATGCGCTGCAGAAGGCCGAAATTAACCGTCACGAACTGGCGGCCGTCGGCATCACCAACCAGCGTGAAACCACCGTCGTGTGGGATAAGAACACCGGCGAGCCCGTTTACAACGCGATTGTCTGGCAGGACATGCGTACCTCCGACATCGTCAAGGAACTTGAAGGTGACGAGGGGCCCGACCGCTTCCGTCAGATTTGTGGCCTTGGGCTGTCTCCCTACTTCTCCGGTTCGAAGATTAAGTGGATCCTCGACAACGTGGAGGGTGCACGCGAGCGAGCCGAGGCCGGCGATCTCTACTTCGGCAACACCGACTCTTGGGTTTTGTGGAACTTGACGGGCGGCGTGCACGGCGGCGTTCACTACACTGACGTCACCAACGCCTCGCGTACCATGCTCATGGATATCCGCACCCTTCAGTGGCGCGAAGATGTTTGCGAGATTTTCGGCATTCCCATGTCGATGCTGCCTGAGATCAAGTCCTCCTCGGAGATCTACGGTTACGGTCGTAAGAACGGTCTGCTCATTGATACGCCAATTTCGGGCATCCTTGGTGACCAGCAGGCTGCAACCTTTGGCCAGGCTTGCTTCGAAAAGGGCATGGCGAAGAACACCTACGGCACCGGCTGCTTCATGCTGATGAACACCGGCACCGAGCCCGTGTTCTCCAACAATGGTTTGCTCACGACGGTTGCCTACAAGATCGGTGATCAGGCTCCCGTTTACGCTTTGGAAGGATCCATCGCTGTTGCCGGCTCGCTGGTTCAGTGGCTGCGCGACAACCTGGGCATGATCGTGAAGTCCTCCGATATCGGTGAACTGGCACGTACGGTCGAAGACAACGGTGGCGTCTACTTCGTCCCCGCATTCTCCGGTCTTTTCGCACCGTACTGGCGTTCCGATGCGCGTGGCGCAATCGTCGGCTTGACCCGTTACGTCAACAAGGGTCACATTGCTCGCGCGGTTGAGGAATCCACCGCTTTCCAGAGCGCAGAAGTCCTGGATGCAATGAATGCCGACTCGGGTGTTCCTCTCAAGGAGCTCAAGGTCGACGGCGGTATGACGCACGATGATCTGGTCATGCAGTTCCAGGCTGACCTGTGCGGCGTTGATGTTGTTCGACCGAAGGTCATTGAGACCACCGCACTAGGTGCTGCTTACGCTGCGGGCATCGCTGTTGGCTTCTGGTCGGGCACCGACGATGTCGTTGCCAACTGGCAGGAAGGCAAGCGCTGGACTCCTTCAATGGCTCCTGCAGAACGTGATCGCACCTACCGTCTGTGGAAGAAGGCTGTCACCCGTACTCTCGACTGGGTTGACGAGGACGTGAAGTAGTCTCAAGGTATTGAGAGAACAAAGAGGCCGGGGCCGCATCTGCGTTCCCGGCCTCTTGTGTCTCAGGCGCCTCGCGATGAGGATTTCCCCTTAATTCACGCATGTGTCGATGCGCGAAAGTATAGGATTGGACTATGAACCCCCCTGACGCAGAAGCGACATATCTCCTGATCGATGGTGAAAACATCGATGCCACACTTGGGCTTTCCGTTCTGGATCGCCGCCCAACTCCCGATGAGCGTCCACGCTGGGATCGAATTCGTGAAGCGACCGAACAACTCTGGCATCAGCAAGTGCGTGGTCTTTTCTATCTCAATGGAACCTCTGGTTACCTTCCCATGGGCTTTATTCAAGCGCTCCATGCAATGGGTTACCGTGCTCTTCCCCTAGCTGGTCCAGACGACATGAAGGTCGTCGATGTCGGTATTCAACGCACCCTCGAAGCCATTGCAGAGCAAGGATCGGGCTCAGTTATTTTGGCTTCTCACGACGCCGATTTCCTGCCGCAAATTCAGGATCTGCTTGAAAACGGACACCGCGTAGGGATTATGTGTTTCAAGGAGTTCCTCTCCAGCCAGTTCCATGAACTGGAAGATTTAGGCCTTGAAATCATCGACCTTGAATACGATGCGCACGCATTCCAAGTACAGCTTCCACGTATTCACATCATCGATATCGACGACTTCGACCCTTTCGATTATCTCTGACATATAAAAATGTGGGCCCTGATCTAGGGCCCACATTTTTATGCGGTCAATCAGTGCTGCTGCTTCAGTGCCGCAAGACGAGCTTCGATTTCAGCCTGCGAAGAATCGGTCTCCAGCTCTGCGAACTGTGAGTCCAGCGAGGAGGTCGCAACCTCAGCCTTGCCCTGGGCCATTGCCTCGGTACGACGAACCTTGTCCTCGAAGCGCGAGAGCTCGGACGTGGGGTCAAGAACATTGATCGAGGCAACTGCATCCGAAACCTGTGCCTGTGCCTCGGCGGCCTTCTGGCGTGCCACCAGCTGATCACGCTTCGTCTTGAGCTCGCTGAGTTTGTCCTTCATCTGGACCAGCCCGTTCTTGAGCTTGTCGACGACCTCGCGCTGAGAAGCGATCAGTGGCTCAGCGTTCTTTGCTTCGCCCTCGAACTGGATCTGCTTGCCGATGGCGACGCGAGCCAGATCGTCCCACTTCTGTGCGCCGGCCTGGTCGCCGGCTGCGCGCATTTCCTCTGCCTTTGCCGAGGCCGCGGCTGCCTTGCGTCCCCAATCTGCAGCTACTGTGACGTCCTCATCGTGGTCCTTCTCGGCCAAGCGGAGGTTGCCTACGGTCTGTGCAACTGCGGTCTCAGCTTCTGCGATCGAGTTCGTGTAGTCACGAATCAGCTGATCAAGCATCTTCTGAGGGTCCTCGGCACGGTCGAGGATCGCATTGATGTTTGCCTTTGCGAGCTGAGAAATACGTCCAAGAATGGTTTGCTTTTCCGCCATTGTTTCCTCCTTTGGGAAGCGGGAAAAATTATGGTTGAACTATATCCTACTTCAGAAAGAACCGGTGTGACCTGATCCGTTGGAACCGCCGAAGCCGCCTCCGCCGAAGCCGCCACTAAAGCCTCCGCCGAAGTTTCCTCCGCTGGAACCACCCCAACTGGAACCGCCCCCGTCCCAATCGTGACGACGTGAACTTCCTCCAGAGAGCATTCCATTCAAGACAGACCATACAAGCATGCTGCCCATTCCGATTCCATTGACAATTGAGTCACCCGTTGTGGAGTGTTGCGGAGTGTTCAGGGGAGCATTGATTGCGGCCTGCGCGTAGGTAATTGCGTTTCGCGCTTGACTAGCAGCAGTCTCGTCATTGCCTTGGTCATGATAGGAGTGAGCACTCTGAAGTGAGGACTGTGCGAAAGAAAGATTTGAGCGTGCGTCAAAACCAACTAGCGTGCCGTGACTTGTCACGTGCTGGCTTGCACGCGCGACATCGGAATCAGCCTGAGCCAAAAGTGCGTCAATTCCTGACTCAGCTCGCTGGCTGCGTTCTTCTGCGCTACGTAAGGGGGCCAAGGCCTCGTCAAGCGCAGCTTCCGCAACGCGCAAAGACTCAAGCGCGACCAATGGATCACCCTTCCCGTTCTGCGCGGCATTGCCGGCGTTAATTGCTTCTTGAGCGGAGGCAACCAGCTGCTGGAATGCGCTTGGATCCGCATGAAGGCGAGTCACATCGGAAATATCCGAGGTAATTGAACCGATTGCAGCGGTCAAAAGTTCCGAAGAATGTGAAAGTTGATCAGGAGCTTGGGTGATGGCTTCCAGCTGATGGCGCGCCAGCGCCAGAGCCCGACGTGCAACTTCGAGGATCTGAAGTGCGTTCTGACCGTTACTCTCGTTCGCTAGGGCCTCGTTTGTGCTGCTTTCGGCCTGATCCAAGAGGGCGCGGGCCTGGTCGGGACGTCCCTTCAGGGAGGCGACGGCCTCGGGAGAATAGGCGAGCTGGAGGGTCTGAAGGTCCATCTCCGCCTGAGCCACTTGAGTGCGAGTCTGTGCAATCATCTCGAGCAATTCGTGGGCTTGCTGGCCGATATTCGCAACCTGGTTACGGCGCTGAGTGAAAGCATTTTTCTCTGCAACCAATTGGTTCATTGCGGCGTTGAGTTTCCCAACAAACTCTTGGAATTCGTAGGGAGATCGTGGGTGGCTTCCATCTTCGTTTTCGCGCTGCATGGTGAAACCCTTATTGACCAGTGCTCGCGCCGTTTCAAGCGCCTGTGAGTAGGACTTGACGGACTCTGGGCCGAATTGAGCCTGGGCGAATTGGATTTCGTCGTCACTTGAACGAACAATGTCGTCTGCGTCCAGCAGAAGGTGTGCAAGATCCAAGGTCTGCTGAGTATGTTCCTCAGCCTGATTCCGCACGACATTTTTGCGTGTCTTGCGTTGAGAACGCATAACGATAAACAGAAATACGAGGATGATAGCGGGAAGCAGAAGGAACGGAGCCATTGCGCCGATGGCGATGGCCAGTGAGCTCGAGTTGTGCGTGGAGCTGTGAGAAGTCGTCGCGCTGGAATTTGTTGCCGTCGACGAGGTCGTGGTGGATTTAGTTGCTACTCCCGCTTCCAGTTCGGTAACGAAAAGATTGAGGCCAGTAGCCAAAGTTGATTCGTCCAGAGGATCTGCCTTGCCAAGCACGTCCTTTAATCCCGAGAATGCGCTCACAACCGTCGCGTCATCGATCCCTTTTTCGTTTGAATTACCGCACGTGGCCGTCTGGCGTTCTTGCGTTGCAATGACTAAGACCAGCGAAGAACTGGATAGGCCTGATTGGGTACCTACTGTATTGCACCATTCCAGAGGGGTTGTTCCTGAAAAATCTGGGACCACAACGACGTAGGTATCCAGACCTTTTCTTTGAAGGGCACGCAGTTCAGTATTAATGGATTGGACTGAGTTTTCAGACAGGAACGAGGCTGTATCCGTCAGGTTTGTCGTTACGGTCACCGGTGAATCGGCGCGCGCGATTCCGGTCGGTAGACACGTCGCGACAAGCAGCGTAGTGAGCGCGGCGAGAAAAGCCGTACAACGAGAGCGGAAAGCGTGGTAAAACATAGCCACTAGTTTACGGCTAAGAAGCGTTTGATTGACGCGCCATCTATGATGGAGGCTACGTCCTTAGCCGATGACACAGGAAGGAGTGCACAGGATGCCCACTGGTAAGGTGAAGTTTTTTGATGCTGAGCGCGGTTTTGGCTTCATTATGGGAGAAGACGGTGGTCAGGTTTTCCTGCACTCTTCCGCGCTGCCTGAAGGAGTGACGCCTCGTCCCGGGACTCGTGTTGAATACGGAGTTGCCGATGGGCGCAAGGGGCCGCAGGCGCTGTCGGTTCGTATTATTTCCACGCCGCACTCCGTGGCGCGTGCCCAACGACGCAAGCCCGAAACCATGGTGCCCGTCGTCGAAGACTTAATTAAACTGCTCGATGCCTCTTCTGAATCTTTGCGCCGCGGACACTACCCGGAAAATGCGGCAAAGATTGCGAAGGTCATGCGGGCCGTTGCAGAGGATTTTGATGCCTGAGAAAACTGCGTCCGCGCGTGGGCGAATGGATCAGCAGCTCGCCCAAGCGGTGGATTTTGCGCGTGAAAACGCGATCGAAGTCGGGGGAGAAGTCTCTGTCGGAGAGCATCTTTCTTTCGAGATGAATGCCGACCGCCTTGGCACTCACTACTTCGCCTGTAACGATGCCGGTTACGTCGGCTGGCGTTGGTCGGTCACCTTGACGCGCGTTCCACGCTCGCGGAAGATCACGGTGTGTGAAGTTGATTTGGTACCCGGTTCCGGTGCGCTTTTGGCACCCGAGTGGCTCCCATGGGAGGACCGACTGCAGCCAGGCGATGTGAGCCGTGAGGACGTTCTGCCCTACCGTGACGACGATGATCGCCTGATTTCGGGGCTTGAGGACACCGGTGAGGACCCGGATTTGCCAACGGATCGTGAGTTGGGATTGGGGCGCGTTCGCGTTCTTTCTGATAAAGGTCACGATGATGCTGCAAAGCGCTGGTATGCCTCGGATCGCGGTCCCAAACGTGGTCGTCGCCCCAAGCAGACCTGTTCGACCTGCGGCTTCCTCATGAAGATGTCCGGTTCGATGCGTCTAGTCTTTGGTGTCTGTGCAAATGAATGGGCGCAAGATGATGGCTGTGTCGTGAGTTTGGATCACACCTGCGGTGCACACTCTGAAACTGATGTGCCGAACAACGGAACGGATTGGCCGATCCGCCCCTCGCGTATCAACGATTTTCTTGTTGAATCTGAGCGAATCGGGTCCTGAAAAACGAAACTGGTTCTAAATAAGAACTATAAGCAGGTCAACCCGGGAAATCAAAGTGCATCTCGCTGGATGATAAGCGCTTCACTTTGAGTGTTTTTTCAGCGAAACTTTGGGAAGTGAGCACACAAGAAAAAGCGCCATCGAGCGCAAAGCCACTGAATTCCCTTGACACTTTCTTCCACATCACTGAACGTGGATCAACAATTGGTCGCGAAGTCCGAGGTGGCGTGGTCACCTTCTTCGCAATGGCCTACATCCTTGTTGTTAACCCATCGATTCTTTCGGCCGCTCTGCCTCAAGACGGCTCCATTACCCCCGCTGGAATTGCTGCAGGCACCGCACTTGTCGCGGGCATCATGACCATCCTCATGGGTGTCGTTGCGAACTACCCGCTGGCGCTGGCCGCAGGTCTTGGCCTCAATGCAATCGTTGCCTTCACCTTGGTCCTTGGTTCAGGACTAACCTTCCAAGAGGCCATGGGCCTCATCTTCTGGGAAGGTATCCTCATTACCGTTCTGGTTCTCACAGGATTCCGAGACGCGGTCTTCCGCGCAGTTCCGTACCAGATCAAGACCGCTATCTCTGTAGGTATCGGTCTTTTTGTTACCCTGGTTGGCCTGATTAACGCGGGTATCATTCGTGCAGGCTCAACACCGGTTCAGCTTGGTATCAATGGCTCCCTGCAGGGATGGCCGACCTTGGTCTTCGTTGTTGGCCTTGGTCTGACCATCATCTTGTACGTGCGCAAGGTCAAGGGTGCAATGCTCATCGGCCTTATCACTTCCACGGTTTTGGCTGCGATTCTCCAGCTCTTCGTCCACCTTCCCGTACGCAGTGAGAACTCTCCGACCGGTTGGGGACAGACCATTCCGGCACTGAGCGGCTCTCCGATTTCGATCCCCAGCTTTAACTCGCTTTTCCAGATCGATTTCTTTGGCGCCTTCGGAAAGCTCGGCGTTGTTTCGGTTGTTCTGCTGATCTTCTCGCTGATGCTTGCAGACTTCTTCGACACCATGGGAACGATGGTTGCTGTCGGTGCTGAGGGTGATCTTCTGGACGAAGCCGGAAACCCGCCTCACTCCAGCCGTATTCTGCTCATTGACTCCTTGGCTGCTGCTGCAGGTGGTCTGGGTGGTGTCTCTTCGAACACCTCCTACATTGAGTCGACCTCCGGTGTTGGCGAGGGTGCGCGTACTGGTTTGGCCTCGGTTGTCACCGGTGTCCTTTTCCTGCTGTCCACCTTCCTTTCGCCCCTGGTTCAGCTTGTCCCGACCGAGGCCGCCTCGACCGCACTGGTCTTCGTTGGCTTCCTCATGATGGCTCAGGTTCTTGAGGTTGATTGGAAGGATCCGGAGTACGCAATCCCCGGCTTCTTGACCATCGCCTTTATGCCTTTCGCCTACTCGATCTCGGTGGGTATCGGTGTTGGCTTCATTGCCTACACGGTCATTCAGATCACCTTGGGCAAGGCTCGTAAGATTCACCCGCTGATGTGGCTGACCTCGATCCTCTTCGTGGTCTACTTCCTCTTGGGTCCGATTCAGGCTGCTTTGGGAGCCTGACCCGTTATCTACCTTGTGTGGGGGCCGGCATGCGTCGGCCCCTACACGTGTATTTGGGCGTATCCTCAAAAGTGGTCTTGAGCGATGTGGGGGTTTTTGTGTCACGAACTTTTCAGTCATTTGAGTATCGGAGTTTCCGGCATTGGTTTGTTGCCAATGTGTTGGCTGCTTCTGCCCAGTGGATGCAGCGCGTTGCTCAGGACTGGCTTGTTTTGACCGTATTGACGCAGAATTCCTCTTTCCAAATCGGGATCGTCACGGCTCTTCAATTCCTCCCCATTCTTCTTTTGAGTCCCTATGCGGGGGTCGTGGTCGACCGTCTTGATCGCAAAGGAATCATCCAGGTCACCCAGGTATCTTTCGGCGTTTTTGGCCTGCTCTTGGGAATTATGGTTTTTACGGGGCATGCGCATCTGTGGCTGGTGTATGCCTTAGCCTTTGGCGGGGGAGTGGCCGCGGCTTTCGACTCTCCTGCGCGCCAGGCTTTTGTTTCCGAGCTTGTCCCCGCTTCATCGATTACGAACGCTGTAGCGCTCAACTCCGTTGCTTTTAATTTTGCCCGTCTGGTAGGCCCCGCGATTTCTGGCCTGATGATTGATTGGGTGGGCGAGGCCTGGGTCTTCTTTGTGAACTCGGGAATGTTCCTGATTGCCGCGATGTTCACGACATCAATTCGCCATAAAGATTTAGTGCCTCGCCGGCCGGTTCCTCGGAAGAAAGGGCAGCTGCGTGAGGGGCTTGTGTATTTACGAGGCCGTCCCGATCTTATTCTGATCATTGTCGTAGTCGGTTTTGCGTCGGCTTTGGTTCTTAATCAGCAGCTCACGACGGCTGTCATGGCGACAACGGTTTTCCATAGGGGAGCAGGCCAGTACGGTATGTTGAGCGCACTGATTGCGGTCGGATCGTTTTCTGGGGCACTTTTTGCTGCGCGTCGGAAGCGTCCGCGTCTTCGTTTGGTCGTTGGCTCGACTATTGCATTGGGCGTTATATCAACGATTCTGGCATTCGCACCCACTTATGAAATCTATGGGATTATGTGCATTCCGACGGGTTTTGCCATGATCACCATGCTCACTTCTGCAAATGCTGCAGTTCAAACAACGACTGCAGAAGATGTACGTGGACGGATTTTGGCGCTATACGGCATGGTCGTTATGGGGTCGACACCTATCGGTGCTCCCTTTGTGGGGTGGATCGGTCAAGTGATTGATGCTCGTGCCTCGATTTGGGTGGGTTCAGTCTCGACCCTGATTGTCACGATTATTGCTGCAGTGGTGTGTATGAAACGGTGGGATATCCATCTGCATGTTCGCGCGGGTGCGCACCCCGTTGAAATCGAGAACCCGAATGCTCATTACGATCCCCATACGGGGAATTAGAAACATCGGCTTATCTCAATTGATGCCGAAGTTGCCCATCTGACTCCCCGTGACGCGCGGTTTTCCAAGCTAATAAACACCATGGCGCGGAAATATGTACTCTGAGGTCAGAAACTACCTATGGAGGAATCGTGAGCGATCTGATCGATACCACCGAAATGTATCTCAAGACGATTTTTGAGCTTGAAGAAGACGGTGTTACGCCTCTTCGTGCTCGAATTGTCGAGCGATTGGGACACTCTGGCCCCACGGTTTCGCAAACAATTGGACGAATGGAACGTGACGGCCTCGTGCATGTCATGGGGGACCGGCGGCTGGAACTAACGGCTCTGGGACGTGAGCGCGCCATTGAAGTTGTTCGCAAGCACCGCCTTGCTGAGCGTCTTTTGACTGATGTCATCGGTTTGGATTGGGCCCACACCCATGAGGAAGCGTGTCGCTGGGAGCACGTCATGTCGGATCGAGTCGAGAAGCGTCTTGGGGAAATTCTTCATAACCCGACCACCGATCCCTATGGAAACCCGATTCCTCGAACGGATGGGGTCTCAGACGGTATTTCGATGGAACTGGCATTGCGAATGGGGGAGTCCACTTCTGGGACGGTTACCCGAATTGGTGAACCCATCCAGGCGGAGACGGAAGTGTTGGCGGCCTTTGCTCGGTGCGGAGTGCGTCCAGGGGCTCGAATTAACTTCGAGGCTGACCCTCGTGAGGTCGTTCTTGAGGTAACGCACACCGCTGATGGGAAGGAATCGGTACCCGGTCAGGCTGTTCAACTGCCTTTGACGCTCGCTCCGCACCTTTTCATCACGCTTAATTAAGTTCTCTGACCAACAATTCTGAAAGTTAGCTGCAAAACCTTAAGAAAACCTGTAATATGTTCGTCATCGTTTCGTTACATTGACGTGACATTTCAGGGTCAGTACAGTAGACTCATAAATGGCCGCACTGGCCGACCGTTCTTCGTTAACCGAGGTTGAACCGCGAAGAAATAGGTAAGACGAAGGTTCAACGCGGGGAAACCACTTACGACCTTTGGGTCTTGGGGTGAAGCTTGGGAAACCAAGCCGGGCTCTCCCGCCCGAACCCGACAGCTCACCTCGCAGGTCAAAGAGGAGATTACTTGTGACAACTGGTAAGCCCGCGCCGCGGCACCGCAAGGCGCGCCGCCCGATGGCCCCTGTTTTCGACTTGGCTGACACGCTCACCGCGTTCAAGACACCGCTTCGTGGCACCGCTGCTGCGTCGGCCGCTGGACTCGCTCTGACCGCTGTCGTCGGTGGCACTGCAACTGCAGCCCCCACCGTCCATGATGCCGCAGTCGATACTTCGAACAACACCGCGACCGTTCTGCCTACGACGGTTTCGGTCCCGGATATCGCCTGGTCTGCTAGTGATGAAGTTTCTGCTTCAGCTGAAGCCCCGACCGCTGTTGCGACGACGAATACTACTTCGCGTGATTACACTCGTACGGATCTGAGCGATTCGGCGACTTCGTCTTCGGCGACTTCGTCTGCAGCAGTGAACCCCTCGGGCTCTGACATCGTCTCAATTGCGATGTCTCTCACTGGTATTCCTTACGTCTACGGTGGTTCAACCCCCGCGGGCTTTGACTGCTCGGGCTTCACCCAGTACGTCTACGCCCAAGTTGGTATTTCCATTCCCCGTACTTCCGGTGCACAGGGTGCAGCAGGCACCTTCGTCTCGGCTTCCGAGGCTCGTCCCGGTGACTTGGTGTGGCACTCCTACGGACACGTGGGCATCTACGCCGGTAACGGAATGGTTATCGAAGCAACGACTCCCGGCTCTGTGACAAAGATCCAGCCGCTGTGGGGTAACTACAGCTTCGTGCGCTACTGAGTTTTGTGTGATAGGGAAGGGGTCGCTTCGGCGGCCCCTTTTCTGTATCCGCCTGCGCTCCGTGATATTCAGTTTTTCGCTGTGGAATCACTGAAGTACTGACATTTCACGTGCGAATAGGGCAAAATAGTGGTGACGTAATCACGAGGAGGTAGTCATGGGGACATCAGAAGTGATTTTGGTCGGCGTCGATGGCTCAAAGGAGAGCTTCGCAGCAGTTAAGTGGGCCGCAGAGCGTTCAAAGATTCGCTCATGCAGACTCCATATTATTTGTACGTATGCCGTTGCATCGTATGCTGCGGCAACCCTGGATGGCGGATATGCGGTTCTCGACGATGCGGCTCTTAAAGAAGGAGCATCGCAGATCGTCAAGCAAGGCGTTGATCTCGCAAAGGAAGTTGGAGCTCCTGACGTTCATGGCCTCGTTGAGGCTGGTGATCCCGCTGGCATTCTTATCGACATGTCGCGCGAAGTCGACTTGATTGTTGTTGGCTCGCGCGGTGGTGGTGGTTTCGCCGACCGCCTCTTGGGCACCGTGTCTTCCGCGCTTCCTGCCCATGCTCATTGCCCGGTTGTTATTGTGCCTCGCCATACTTCCGGTAAGGCATTTACTCCCATTGAGCGTATTGTCGTTGGCTCCGATGGGTCCGAAGGTGCGACCTCGGCGCTCAAGCGTGCGGTTGACGAGGCTGAGCTGTGGGACGCTCGCCTGACCGCAGTTGCCGCAGTGCCGATGGCAACGGGTACGACAATGATGGCTTGGTTGCCAGCCAATATTGATCGCGACAAGCTTCTCAAGGATGTCAAGGAGGGTCTTGATAACGCTGTTGACGCAGCCTTGGATGGACGCCAGCGCAAGGTTGCTCGTCATGCCTTGGATGGGTCCCCCTCATCGTTGCTCATCGAGTTCTCGACTGCCGTCGATTTGGTTGTCGTCGGCACCCGAGGTCGCGGTGGCTTTGCCGGCATCTTATTGGGTTCGACTTCGCAGACGGTGATCGCGCACTCGACCTGTCCGGTAATGGTGGTTCCATCTGCTCACCATGATGTGTCGCCTGATCCTTCGCAGGAGTGGAGTAGGCGCTGATCATGCGTTTTTAAATAGCGGCGGCATCTTCGGGTGTCGCCGCTTACGTATATGCATTCTTTTTCGAGAGTCTGAGAAACGAAGAGGTGGGTGATACCCTATGGGGGTGCGCCCTCGTAGCTCAGGGGATAGAGCACCGCTCTCCTAAAGCGGGTGTCGGACGTTCGAATCGTCTCGGGGGCACAGAAGATACAAAAACGGCTTGGTTTTCAAGTCGTTTTTGTATTTTTCTATTCGGAGAGAAGTTTCCAGATTCGCGCGTTTGCGTCATCGGGGTAGTGAAGACTTAACGCGAAGCAGGATGGGGAAGAAGTGAACAGGGTGATTGGGCGCTTGCTGAATCATCCTCTCACGCGCAATTCCGCTTTCATGCACCTGTGGGCCGGCCAGACCGCAGCTGAGTTTGGTTTCCAAGTAGCCACTCTTGCAACCTCGGCAATCGCTATCTCTCTATTGCACGCCACGGAGTCTGAAGTTGGCATCCTCACCGGTTTACAGACACTCGCATTTCTTCTCATCGGCCTACCCGCGGGTGCGTGGGTTGATCGCTGGCGTAAACGCCGGGTCATGATTGTTTCAGACCTTGCGCGGGTTTTTGCACTCATTTCGATTCCGATCGCCTATGAGTGGTTTACGCTTACGCTCACGCACCTGATGATCGTTGCTGCGCTCTTAGGGCTTGCGACAGTCTTCTTCGATGTTGCCTATCAGTCCTACGTTCCGGCAATCGCATCCACACGGTATATCGCAGCCGCGAATGGCCGGCTCGAGGCCTCGTACCAGGTTGGTGCTGCGGGTGGCCCTGGTTTAGGTGGCTGGCTCTTGGGGGTCTTTGCGCCTCCGCTTGCCTACGTATTTTCCGCAGCAACGTACGTGTTTTCGACGGTGGCGATTTGGCGAATTCGAACACCTGAGCCTAAACCCGAGCGCCCTAGTGCTTCGTTGTTTGCGCAAATCCGCGAGGGGTTGAGCTTCGTTCGACACGAGCCTCTGCTTTTTCCCCTGTTCTCGTGTATCTCCTTTGCTGCTTTTACGGGTTCAGGGTTGCGAGTTCTCTTGCCGATTTTGGTGCTTCGAACACTGGGCATGAATGCGACGCAACTAGGGGTACTTCTGAGTGCGGGAGCGATTGGCGGCATTTTTGGCGCGATGACTCGTTCCCTGTGGCTTGGGCGCCTAGGGATCGGGCGTTGCATCGTGATCACTTACGTAGTTGGGGTTGCGATCCTTCTCTTGCAGCCGGCGGCACTTCATGTGCCCGAGATTGCGGACTGGGTCATCGCTGGCGCGGGAATTGTCTACTCCTATTTCATTACCATCTACAACGTGACGCAGATGAGTTTGCGGCAGGAAATTTGCCCTAAGTGGATGCTTGGGCGTATGAATGCAACCTTCCGTTTCGCGGTGTGGGGAGTGATGCCCCTGGGATCGGTCGCTGCTGGTCTTCTTGCGTCTGTTGTGGGTGTCGAAGTTGCAATGTATATCTTCGTTGTTCTGTCAGTGCTTGCCGGTGTCGCGATGGCGTTCACTCCTGCGGCTCGGATTAAAGATTCTCATATGACTTTGGATCCGAGCCAAGCTGGGGGTTGCGGCAAGTGACCAATTTGCCGAGGCCGCACTCATTGCCCGTCGGGCGCAATGAGTGGTCGGTGATCGTAAGCGTGGCTGGTGTGTAATTTCGCACCAGCCACTTTTTCTATAAGGATCTGAAATTTTCATCTGGCCTTCATTTGCATAGGGGAATTTCGGAAGAATAAAACTCGTCTCATGCCCTTTAATTAGGAGTTTTCCTTGCAATATCCAGAAAATGTAGAAAGTGTGAGAAATCTATGAATTTTAGCTGAATGTTGCTGTGTTGGCATTCAAGTTGCCTCAATACAGTCCGACGTTCTCAATGAAAGATAACTTGTGATGAACTCTGAAGTGATACGCGTCCGCCCGGTGTATTCTTGGGGAGCTACGGCACTCGCTTGTGCGCTAGTTGGTGCTGGAGCTTCTGTCGGTGTGATGACCTCGAACGGCGTCGCACAGGCCGCGGATGTCAATGTGGTTACCGATGCGTCGATCAAGAACACCTCGCATCCAAATGGTCCCAACAACGTCTTCGACTCTTTCAGTGCCGTTTTCTCCTTCGATACGACCGGTAAGACTGTAGCCGAAAATGGCACGCTCACTATTAAGCTTCCCAAGGAATTGAGAACTCGTCAGGCTTCTTTCGATGTGACTGATACTCAGACTGATGGCGTAGCGCTTCGGTGCTCGGTTCCTTCTGGTGAAGGGCCTGAACTTACCTGCGTTTTCACCGACTACATGAAGACGCATGAAAATGCGAAGGGGCAGATTCACTTGGTTGGTGATATAGCCGCTGAATCTTCAAGTGAGAATTTGAACTTCACCGTGAATCACACAGTGACGCTTCCTGTGCCCATGCCCAATGGAAAGATTGTTCCGAAGTCTAATGCTCATGCTCCTGTGAAGGCCTATAAGGATGGCTGGCAGCTTCACAATGGGCATGATGAGCGCTTTACATGGGAGGTCTATATCCCTGAGCGCCAAAACCATGCAAGCACCATTAGCGTGACCGATACTTTTGATCCCGCCAACGGTGGCTACAAGCTTTTCAATGATCCGAACGGTGCATGGCAGCGTACGCGTCTTCTGAAGTGGAATTCGCTGGAAGATTTCCAGAATGACCCGAAGCGTGAGAATTTTGCTGAGAAGGTCAATGTCGGTGGCTCGATCAATGGTGGAACCTTCACCATGACAGAGACTGCTGACGGTTTTGTCGCATCTTTCCCGAACTCGGGTGGCGATGCTTACTACTTGCTCAAGTACTACACAGAACTGAAGGTTCCTGCGAGTGCAAGCGTCGGCAGTGCGTTCAAGAACACTGCTGTCGTCAATGACCAAGTTACCGAGAAGAGCATCGTCATTAGCACCGCCGGGTGGGGCGATGTCGATGCAGATAAGAAGAAGACTCCGACCCCGACTCCCTCTACTACCACGCCGGAGCCCGAACCCAGTGTTTCAACGTCGACTGAAGCTCCTAAGGTCCTGGCCCACACGGATGCAAGTGCTGCGATTGTCCTTCTCGCCGGCGCCTTGGCTGGCACGCTGGGCGCAATGCTTTCGCGTCGACGCGCACAGTAACTTAATTTCTCGCTAGTCTGATTGACCGGTGTCTCCGTACGGAGACACCGGTCAATCATTTTGTACGTAACATAGCGCTAGAGGAGTGCCGGGCGGCTCTTTATGACATAGCTCAATATATATATCGGTATTTGTCTGAAAAAATTTCTGAGAATCCGCAGAAAATGGCCAAAATTTCTGATGTTATTCGCGGTGTAACCTGAGTTGAAGCTGAATGTGGGTGTGATAGTCTTCTAATGCTTGGTCACTCGTGTCACAACCCTCCAGAAAGAAGTGGCTTCATGATTTTCAATGCTTCAGGTGCGCGTCTTCGCCGCGCCTCGATTGCAGGTGCACTGATCTGTACACTCTCCGGTGCTGGTGCGATGATGGTGATGACCGCATCTCCATCTCGCGCGGATCACGTGCCCGTCGAGGTAAACCAAGTCGTCAAGAACGTCGTAATGAAGAACCGTTCGACTCCGAACGGCCCTAACCTTGTGTGGGATAACTTCACGATGGACTTCAGCTTCGACACGACTGGTGTGGATGTTGCCGAAACGGATACCATCACCATCCAGTTGCCCAGCGAGCTGCGCACCCGCGAAGCCTACTTTGATGTCACCGATAAGAACACCGGTGGCGTCGCAATGAAGTGTGTCATCCCCAATGGCGTGGGACAGACGCTGCGCTGTGCGTTTACGGACTACGCAGATAACCACATCAACATGAAGGGCGACATTCACGTCCTCGCAGATGTGGTTCGTGCGACCACTTCAACGCGCTTTGAGTTCAAGATCGGCCATGACATCGTCCTAGCTGCGGACATTGAAAACGGTAACGTCGTTCCGAACACGAACGGCTACGCTCCCGATACTCCGTGGAAGCATGGCTGGCAGCTGCACGAGGGACACGAAGAACGTTTTACCTGGGAGGTCTACATCCCAGAACGTAACATTCACTCGGATACCATTTCGGTGACTGACACCTTCGACACTGCTCATGGCGGCTACAAGCTGTTCAATGACCCCTCAACGGATCCGAATGCATGGCAGCGCACAAGCTTGCTCAAGTGGAACTCTCTTGATGACTTCAAGGCTGACCCGAGTCATCAGAACTACGTTGAGAGCATTCCCGTTGGGGGAGCGGTCAATGGAGGCACCTTCACCATGACCGAGACCTCGACCGGATTCGTTGCTTCTTTCCCGAACTCGAACAGCGACGCCTACTACATGATCAAGTACTTCACCGTGCTGAATATTCCGGAGAATGCAAAGGCTGGAAATGTCTTCAGTAACAAGGCCGATGTCAATGGAATGACCGCTGAGCGCATTATCGCGATTGATACGGTTGGCTGGGGCGGTCTCTCGGGTGAGAATCGCCCAACTCCTCCCGCTCCCTCGACCTCGACTCCTCCGGCTACCACGGTGACACCCTCGCCCTCTGAGTCGACAACCGAGGCGACACCTTCCCCCACGACCAGCACCACTCCTTCGCCGAAGACTCCCTTGGCCCACACCGGTGTTATGACTGCTCCAATGATCGGTTTGGGTGCGCTTGGACTGGCATTGGGCGCTGCGCTCATGCGTCGCCGCGAGCAAGCCTCGGCATGAGGCGAGTAGGCACCTTCGTGTAGAACGAAAGTATGATCATGGGCCCCATCCTCGTGGATGGGGCCCATTGCTTTACCCAAAATTGCGGGTGATCAGGGGCTATTTGTCTGAATGTGTGCTGTTGGTCAGTTCGCGGTCCTTGGAAAACTCAGAGTTCAAGCGATGGTGTTTCCTTCAAGTTATTAATTTCTTACGATCTGTCAGAAACTGAGACTTCTTGAAGAATATTCAGGAATGTATCGGGGAATCGGCTGATGTTGAATGTGTATATCGTTGGTATTCTGCGGATTTCCTGAAATTGGTATTGTTGTTTGAGAAATAATCGCTTGACCAAAGCTGAAGATGAAAGTGTTAGCCTGAAAGGGCTTAGCCGCTTAAGCGGTATCCCTCCAGAAAGACACATACGTCATGAATAACGAAGCTACGCGCGCGCAGTTGCGTCGCGTTCCTCTCGCTGGCGCCCTCACAGTCGCTTTGCTCGGTGCCGGCGCGCTTAGCGTTTTTGCACCCACTGTCCCCGCGGCCTCGGCAGTGGAAGTCAACAACGTTGTCACCAGCGTAACGATGACAAATGAATCCAGTCCCAACGGGCCCAATATGATTTGGGATGAGTTTTCAGCGGATCTCACTTTTGATACGACGGGAAAGAATGTCTCTGAAGGCGACACTCTGACGATCCAACTCCCTCGAGAACTGCGTACACGCAGTGCAAACTTCGATGTCATTGACAAGAATGGCGGCGGCGTTGCGCTTAAGTGCTCGGTCCCCGCGGGCACCGGACAGATCGTCAACTGTGTTTTTACCGATTACGTCAAGACCCACGTCAATGCCAAGGGCGATATCCACGTCCGTGCCGACATGGCCATGACCACAACGACGGATCGCTTCACCTTTACAATTGGTCACTCGGTCACGATCGAGGCCAAGATCGATCACGGCAACGTTGTTTCTAACAAGTACAGCTGGGTCCCCAAGCAGCCCTGGAAGTACGGTTGGCAGCTGCATGAAGGTCACAACGAGCGTTTCACCTGGGAAATTCACATTCCCGCCAAATCGGTGCAAGGATCGGTCATTACCGTGACTGACACCTTCGATACCGCTAACGGTGGCTATAAGCTCTTCAACGATGGCAAGAAGAACCAGCAGGCGCGTTTGCTGAAATGGAATACCACCGAGGCCTACCGCAACGACCCCTACCACCAGCGTCCCAGTCAGCTGGTGTGGGTGGGAGGCTCCATCGATGGTGGCACCTTCACAATGACTGAAACTGCTAACGGTTTTGTCGCTTCGTTCCCCAAGGCCAGCGATGATGCCATTTACGAGCTCAAGTACTACACCGAGCTCAACACCCCTGAGGGACTGAAGATCGGAAACGTCTTCAAGAACACTGCGGTTATCAATGGTCAAACCGCTGTTAAGAACATCGAGATCGAAACGGTCGGTTGGGGAAACGTTGAGGGACAGTTGAAGACGACTCCGCCTACTCCGTCGGTGACGACTCCTCCGGCAACGACTGTGACCCCGTCGCCCTCTGTGTCGACGACCGAGGCCACTCCTTCCCCTTCGACCAGTACCACTCCTTCGCCGAAGACCAGTACCACTCCTTCGCCGAAGACTCCCTTGGCGCATACCGGCGTTATGACTGCTCCGGCAATCGGTTTGGGTGTGCTTGGACTGGCATTGGGCGCTGCGCTGATGCGTCGTCGTCAGCAGGCCTGAGGGGTGCTTGTGCCTTGAGTTCGGCCGTAGGTTCGAGCTTCTGAAGTAGCCGAGTTTCTGAGGCGTCGAGTTTCAGAGCCGGTATGCTCGGTGAATAGGCTCTCGCGAAACATATATCAGGTGGGTCCCATCCTTTTGGATGGGACCCACCTATGTTTGAGTCTCAAGTGCTGTCGGGTCTTTGCCACGTTGCTCCCGCTTCTTGCTGCTTGCGTTGCCCGCGGCCTCGTTCCCTACTGGCCTTCGTAATTGACACATGAAGTCGACGAAAAGCATAGGTTATAGCCTGTGTTTTTGCTGACTTCGTGTGTCAATTACGGGCGGGTGCTGATTTGCGTGTTTTGGGTCCCTTGGACAGCATCTTCATATGTTGGAACGGAGGCGTTTCGGGCGTGCCTCGACGCATTCTCCCGCCACTAATGCTCCACACGAAGCCAGGGAATGTCACAGCTTGTATCATGTGTCTTTTGCCGACTTCGTGTGGAGTAGAGGAACGGGTGGGCCGGATAAGCCGGATGAGCACCCGGCGCTCTATGCGCGTGCGTCAAAGTGTTGCAGGCCGGAGTCCTCACGGGAACCGCCCTGGCCATCGCCGACATCGTGGTAGTCGTGAATCCATTCGATACGGTGAACCCACTTGACCATCTTGTAGCCGTGCTGAGAATCAGCACGCAGACGCAGAGGGCCGCCATATACGTCGGGCAGGGGCTCACCGTTCATGGCCCATGCGAGGATGCATTCATCATCGTCAACCATGGAGGGCTCCAGGCACTCGTAGTACGGAGTTGTTGGACCGCCGTCGTACATATGTCCCACGTGACCGTAGGAAGTGACCATAACGTAGCGTGCGCCCTCGGTAGGCTTCACCAAAGCTAAGACGTCCTTCAAACGGATGCCTTCCCACTTTGCAATGCCGGTCCATCCCTGCATGCAGGTGTGCATGGTGATGTTAGTGACGTGGCCAAGTGCCTTGAGCTCATCAATCGAGAAGGACTTCTCTTCCTCGACCAAACCGCCAATCTCTAGGCGGTAGTCCTCGAAGCCGCGTTCACGCATGTCAACCCACTCTTCGGATTGCTCGCGTGTCGGGGGACGAGTGTTCACCCAGTGGAAAGGCGAAATATCATCTTCGGTAAACGTGCCTGTCTTGACCTGACGAGAGTGCATCTTGTCGAGGGTGAGCGAACGGATAGGCTGGGTTGCTCCCCAGATTAGGCGCTGTGCGCGGCGCTTGTCAGCCAACGACCAGTAGGATGCGCCAATCCATAGAGCGATTGCAAAAACAATTCCAAGGATCAGCATTGTCACAGCCTGGGCGAATTGTGCTGCAGTAATGTCGTTGTAGTTTTCGCCCAACATCATGTGTGCGATGTTGTACTGCGGGTGAACAATGAATACCAGCGCAACGTGAATGACGACAAAGACGCAGTAGAACGCCATTCCAAGGAAGTGGATGGAACGCGCCGTCTGACGGTTATGGAAGAGCTTGACGTAGCGAGGGAAGCGCCCTGCGAAGGTTGGAGACATGATCGGTCCGGTTGCGATCATCAAAGGCGCAACGATGAAGACAACTGTGAAGTACATGAGCTTCTGCAGTGCGTCATAGGGCTGGAAATGCTCGATTGAAGGGATCTGCAAGCCCATGTAGATCTTGGCGCTTTCCCAGGCCTCGGGGAAAATTGACCATGACGTCGGGACGATGCGGCGCCACTGGCCGGTTCCAAAGAGTAGAGCAACGTAGATAAAACCGTTGAGCAGCCAGATTGAGGTAACTAGGGCGTGCCATGCGCGTCCAAGTCCAATTTCGCCTCGTCCGGGAAGGGAGATCAGCGGGTGAAGACTGCGCTGATCGTCGCGAGCGGTGAACTCGCCGGGGACAGTTGAAACCTTGTCCTTGGTGAATTTGATCCACTCAGAGCCGGGGGTGCAGTGGTTATTCCAGTACAGTCGCGGGTGAGATGCTAGAACTTCCCAGCCGGATCGAATGAGGAACCCCATCATGATGAAGTTGATGAAGTGGGTGATTCGAAGCCACGCGGGGAAGGTATCCAGATCAACACCATTCACGATATTCGCGACTGCAATAAATGAGTGCGACATGGTGATTCCTTAGTCGATGCTGACACGGTGACACTTTCAGTTTAGGACGCGTTTGTCATAAAAAAGGAAATAACCAAATTTATTTACGAATCCATCTCGATTTGTCACAATCGCATGGCCATGCAAGAAAATAACGATTTTAGGAAGAATGAAAGCGATAGTTTTTTAGCTGCGGAGAAGCATGTTTATTGGTTGAAACTATTAACAATGCAGTCGAAGGCATTGTAGGACCTTTGTCCTAATTAACGAGGCTGCAGCAGGAGCGTGCAAAGAAGTACACACGACCCAGCCACGGCCTCGTCAAAGAGAAGAAGCGCTATGAGGAAACTAAGAAAGCTCCCTCAGACTTACAGGCGCGGAATGTTACGCATATTGGAAGTTGCCATTGCGACAGCTTCGCCAGCGCCGCGGTTGAGGACAATCTTGCTCATTGCGGTCGCGAAACCAATGACCTGTCCCGAACGGATCTCAGGCGGAAGTGAGAGCGCATTCGGATCGGTCATGACCTCGATTAAAGCGGGGCCGTTGTATGCAAAAGCCTCTTGGAGCGCGCCGCGCAGGCGACTGGGCTCGGTGACGCGCTCACCGTGGAAACCGATTGCGCTCGCGACTTCCGCGTAGTTCACGTCGTGGACATCGGTGCCGTAATCGGGCAGGCCGTTTACCAGCATCTCGAGTTTTACCATGCCCAGTGTCGAGTTGTTGAAGACAACAACCTTGATGGGCAGGTCGTACATGCGCGCGGTTACCAGCTCGCCAAGGAGCATGGAAAGGCCACCATCGCCAGAGACGGAAATGACCTGACGGTTCGGGAAAGCAACCTGCGCACCGATTGCGTGAGGAAGCGCATTGGCCATCGAGCCGTGTAAGAAAGAACCGATGAGGCGACGGGTGCCAAGCGGATCGATGTAGCGTGCGGTCCACACGTTGCACATGCCCGTGTCAGCCGTAAAGATTGCATCCTTTGACGCAACCTCATTGAGGATGTGAGCAGCGTACTCAGGGTGAATCGGTTTCATGTGCTCCGCATTGCGCGTGTAAGCGCCAACGGGGGAGTGCATGATCTTCGAGTGCTTCTTCACCTTGGCTTTAAGGAAAGCATCCGAACGATCGCGATCGAGCAGCGGCAAGAGCGCAGCGATCAAGGGCTTAACGTCGCTGTGGATCGGGAGTGAAATATCGGTACGGCGTCCCAGCTTTTCGGGATGGTTTTCGACTTGGACAGTAAAGGTGTCAGGCAGGAATTGATCGTAGGGGAAGTCGGTGCCGAGCATGATCAGAACATCGGCATCATTCATTCCCTCAGCTGCTGCGCCGTAGCCCAGCAGGCCGGTCATGCCCACATCGAAGGGGTTGTCGTACTGGATGAAGTCCTTGCCGCGTAGGGTGTGGCCGATGGGGGCCTTCAAAACGTCGGCAAGCTCGATGACCTCGTCATGAGCTCCCTCCACACCGGCACCAGCAAAGATTGCAACCTTCTTTGCATGATTGAGAACATCTGCGAGCTGGCGGACATCTTCCTCATTTGGGCTCAGTACTGGGCGCCGGGAAGGCACGTACTTCGGTGAAGGAGAAGTCGCCTTCAGGTCAGAGACATCACCGGGAAGGCTGATGACTGAAACGCCAGAAAGTTCAACAGCGTGACGGATTGCAGCGTTAACGACGCGCGGGGCCTGCTCGGCACTGGAAATCATCTCGTTGTAAACCGAGCACTCATTAAACAAGCGATCGGGGTGCGTCTCTTGGAAGTACATCTGACCAATCTGGACGCTGGGGATGTGCGAGGCGATTGCCAGAACGGGGGCAGCGGAGCGCTGTGCATCGTACAGCCCGTTGATTAAGTGAAGGTTGCCCGGTCCGCATGAGCCTGCGCATACTGCCAACTTTCCGGTCAGTTGTGCTTCAGCGGCTGCGGCGAAAGCAGCGGCCTCTTCATGGCGGACATGAACCCAATCGATTCCGCCCTTCTTGCTGCCTCCGGACTTGCGGATTGCGTCGACAACGGGGTTGAGCGAGTCTCCAACAATGCCATAGACGCGGTGGACACCTGCGTCGATCAGTTGGGAGACAAGCTGCTCTGCAACGTTCATAGTCGCTCCTTGGTCTTTGTGTGAGCATTCCGTGAAGTGTGGGCGTCCAGCCCAAATAAACACGAACTGCTCCGAACAAAACCAGCGTACAACGACTAAAGTCCTAGTACTTCGCGGGAGTGAGGCAAAGAACGAAGCTGCGGGTTGTCAGCGCTTCCTAAATCGTTAAGGTTTTCTGCTTATGCCTCGCCTTGGCCGCCGAGTTCCTTCTCGATCTCGCGGGCAAGAGTGCGGAGCTTTCCAGAGTGAAGGGAAGTGGTCTTAATGGTTTCCTTCACTTCGATCAGCAGATTGTGAAGCGCGTCAGTATCACCAAGCTCGGAATAGCACTGAGAGAGGGCAGCCAGCGGGAAGACATAGTTTTCGGCATCCTTGATCTCTTTTTGGAGAGTGAAAGCTTCTTGAAGAAGTGGAATTGCCGGATAGTGATCATGGGATGTCATGTACACCCATCCCTTAATGTAGGTAATTCCGGCACGGAGGAAGGTCATCTCCTGAGGATCTATTTCCTCTGTCATGGAATCAAGCCATGTTGCCCCGGTATCCACAGCCTGAAGGGCGCGTTCTTTATCGGCTTCCGACACCTTTCCCGTTGGGGTGTCGACATAAGCCTTTGCGGCCATTCGAGTCAGAGCGATGACATCGTGAGGGGCCTTGAATGCTTTCGCGATCTCAAGAGCTTGCTCAACTGCTGTTAGTAGCTTGGTGCGATCGTGCAGTCGCTGTGCGGCATCGTTGGCCAGCGATCCCGCGCGCGAGGCAGCGCGCAGGTTACCGCTTGCGACCAGTGGGTCAATGGCCTCCATTGCGGTTTCGTAGGCTTCTTCGTCTTGATCGATGGACAGGTAGTAGCTTGCCAGGGTCAGACGAATGAGCGCTGTTAGAAGCCGCGCGAAGGAGGAGTCGCCTGCCCGCGAAATGGTTTGCTCAAGGAGCTCAATTGCTTCTTCGATGCGATGTACGCCTTCGAATGCATCCGAGATGATTGTCGCGGCAGACAAGCCCAAGGAACGCAGCGGGGTGCGCGTGATAATTTCACTCAGGCGCAGGGCTTGAGAGACAGCCTCGGCTGATTCGTAGGCTTTGATGCTGGCAGTACAGATAATCAATCGGGCAAAGAAAGCCGTGTAGGGGTCGCAGTGCGTCTCTAAACGTAGAGCCTGGTCAGCCAGCTGAGCAGCTCGGCGGTAGTCGCCAATTTCAAGGTAAAGCTGTGCGCCTTCAAGGCTAAGAGTGCGCGTGAATGCTGCTTCGTTGGTACCGGTGTGTAGGCAAGCGGGTTTGAGAGATTCGATCGTGTCAAGGACATTGAGCGCTCGCTCTGATTTCTCTGAATCAAGGAAGATTTCGCCACAGGTACATAGGCAATCAATAATTGCTGCAATATCCTCGGCCTTCGTTGCACCTCGGTTCAGCGTTGACGTCATGGAGGCAATTTGAGAGACGAAAGTGTCGCAAAGCGCCACTGCGTCCTTTTGAAGGTCGCTCGGAGCGTCCACACCGAGCCATGAGTAGCGATCGAGCTCGCAGGAGTACCGGAGTAATTCCAGCTGCGTGGTATTCAGGTCCTTACGACCGATAGATGCTTGGGACCGCCCGAAAATCCTCGTGAAGAAACCGGGTGTGACTAGGGGAGTATCTTCGGTCATTGAATGAATAACTGGCGCTACTCGTTCATAGACAGACTGAAACTTCTCGTGCTCTTTACGCAAAGACAGAAGAGTTTTTGAAAAACTTGCAAAGGAAAGAGCGGCTTGAGGATCGCTTTCGTCAAAGTGCAGCTCATCGACATCCAAGGTGTTAACAAGGCACCAATCCGTCAGAAGATTAGTCTCAACGTTGTAGCCGATGATATCTGTCTGTGCAGCGTAGCGATCGAAAGCCTCTTGCATCGAGGTCGGTAAAGGAGGCAGTGAATAGTCGATGGGCGGATAGGGGTTTGACTGGTCAATGGTCTCGGCCTGTGCGCGAGCACTGCGGGATGATACCCGCTGCGCGGGCAACTCTTCACCCTCGATAGTTGACAGAGGCTCGGGCATGGTCTCGCGCTCACCGACCAGCTCCAACTGCCACTCGCCCTGCGCGCGTGTTTCTGCCTGTTCGTCGACTGGTCCAGCCTCAAGGATCTCACGCACTAAGCGGGTGTAGTAGTCGTTTCCGTTGCGCTGATCAAAGAGGGAGGCGACATCCAATGCCCATTGCGAGAGCTTTTCGGCGGCCTCGGAAAGCGGAGTATTGACATCGAGCTGTGGTCCCTGGCACCACTGCGACTGGCCGGTACACAGGGCCCCAAAAGGTTCATTGCCGTGACCGCGTCGTGTGGCCTCGATGGCCGTCAGCCCAGCAGCCGGAAGATAACCGGCAAGAAGTGAGGCACTTTCAAGAGAAGAGGTCATGCCGATACAGTCTCGCAGGATCTCTAACGCGCGTTGCCAACGTCCTGAGCGCACGAGGTATTCGAGATGCAACCCGATGTAATCGATGCTGTTGGCAACGCCGCGGTGGTGGCGGTAGGAGCGAATATGCGCCTCCCAAGCGGCCTCGGGACGCCCCGACATTAACAGCGGGACCATTGCTTTGGCACGGATTCCGTGGGGTTGAGCTCCGCAGGCACCCTCCTCGTCGAAAAGCGGCATCGCGGTGGAAACTGCTCGTTCCCAATCCTTGTGAGCGACGGCCTCGTTAATCTGCTTCATGGGGTCGCAGCCTTCGCAATCGCTAATCTGATCGCTCGGCGTAGAACGCCACAAGGTCAGTGCTTCACGTGCCTCGTCTAGGCGCCCGGTACGCAAACCGATCATGGCACGCACCCCGTGAACTGCATGCATGGAAAAGCCTTGGCCGGATACGAAGGTCGCAAGCGAGGTGATCAGTTCATCAATTTGGTCAATTGAGACCGCAGGGTTTCGACCTGCAGCGGCCACCGCACTTTTGAAAAGCCACGCGAGTTCTTCGGTCTGTTCGGGAGTAAAGTCCGCTGAGTTCTTTTCAAAGCGGCTCAGAAGGAGTGAGACCGGAGCCAGAGCCTTCCATTCTTCGTTGCCCTGCTGATAGGACAAGGTCAGAGCGAGGTAGGCATCGATCTGTAATTCAGCCTCGCCCTCGAGTGCGTCTGCCCAGACAACCGCCTGTGCGACTTGGCTACTACGCGCCGGTCCCCACGGAAGCTGGGAGGTGTAGTCGAGGAGTTCGCGTACGTCTTCAGCGTTTGGCATGGGAGATCCTTCCGAGCGTTGGAGAGTCAGTTATCGGTCGTGCCGAGTGCAGAATCGAGTAGTGAGCCGAGAAGCTGTGCCGCCCAAGCCCTTTCTTTGGGTCCCAAAGTTTGGCGTCCCGCCAAGAGGCTTTGGACGTAGAGCCCGCGCAGGACACTGACGGCGGTTTGTGGGGAACGGCTTGCCACGATCAATCGTGTCACCAATGAATTCGAACGATTCAGTACCAGTCTGGGCGGCTTGGAATTTGCGAAGGGATCGGTAACCCCCATGATTCCCGCCCACAGTTTCGAGGCCTGAGCCTGGGAATTACGCTGAACGTGGCGTTCCGCGAAGTCTGGGTCAGGCAGGTAGAGTGCCGGCAGAGTGATTGGAGTAAAGCGGCGCAGTACGACTTCGCAATCAGAGGGGTCAATCGCCTCGGCCGCGAGCAGCATCAGGTCCATGGCCTCTGCCTGCTCCGACAAACTGCATTCTTCGAAGGCGTCAAGCAGCTCCGAGGGGTCGACCAGTTGGAGTTTCTGCGCCATGGTCGAGTAACGCGGATCCGTCATCAGCGCATTGATGAGCTCTTCGTCGTAGGCATAGCCCGCATTCATCAGGACTATGGATTGTGAGGCGGCGACATCGGCTAAGGCTCGGTACTGATCAACGGTGCGCGTGTAGCGGATTGTCTCCTCAGAAGAGAGGAGCGTCAGTATGGGAGCGGCTCCGACCGTGCTTTCCATGGGAACATAGCGCGCGGTGAGGTCAAGCATGTAAGGGTCACGCATAGCGACAGCGCGCAGCCCCATCGCATGGGTGGAAATGAACTCGTTAAAACGCGAAGGTGAGTGTTCGGCCATCTCCTCGAGCCAGGCGCGAATCTCACTACCAATAGCCTCGCGAGTATTTTCTAAGAGCTCGTCATCGCTGAGCTGCTCGCGGGAAGCGGTCAAGCGCAAGTAATTTGCATTCCCAATGAAACGAACGAAATACGCCCACTGTGGAACGATTCCTTCGCAGGTCCGCGACACCAGCATCTTCTTTGCATATACCGTGTGGTTGGAGCTGGAGAGCGTATTCGGGCGCTGCGAAACAACCGCGATGCCTTTGACTCCGGCGGCGGGAACATCGATGGGGATAATGTCCATCCCTGAGGAGGAAAGATGCTCGTCGCACCACTGCTGTTGTTGTGAAGGCTCCAGTTCCCATACCGGTGTTTCATTTCCGTGGAAAGTCGAAGCAGAGTCGGAACGCACTTCAATCGAAATCGGAAGTAGCGAAGCGAATTCATCGACCAAGGCGCGAACGGTATCAGGATCGATCCAAGGCTCGCCGGGGTGGGCCTCGAGAACCACTTCGGTACCGGCTTCACCCAGGTTGTGGGGATCCGAGGCCGAGAGGGGCTGTGTGGTGTAGGTGCCTTCCGTCTTTCCTTCCCAGATTACGGTGGGGGAGTTAGGGGACTTAGCCGAACGCGAGTAAACGGTGATTGAGTCGGAAATCATGAAGCACGAGAGCATGCCGATCCCGAACTGGCCCAGAAAGTCACTGCGAGCCATTCCCAATTCATCACGTTTTGATGAGGCGCCAATAGTCGAGAGCAATCCCGCAGCTTCCTCTTCCGTAAGTCCGATTCCGCTATCGCGGCATTTCAGGGTGCGTCCCTCAATTGTGATGGTGACGCGGCGCGGGCAGTCAGGGTCCAGTGCGCTACGGGCCTCAATAGCGTCGAGGCCATTTTGGAGGAGTTCGCGAATGTATACGCGCGGACCGGAATACAAATTTCGGGACAGAAGGTCAACCATCCCCCTGAGGTCCACTTGGAATGTTGACATTCACTTCCTCTCTGATGTGGCCTTTTCATCGCTCGTTCTGCTAGAAGAACGACGGTCCAGTCGCTTTGCGGAAATAAGATCCTTGAGACTGACAATAATAACGCCTGCCAGAATTAAAGCCATGCCCGCGATATCGACAAGCGTGAAATGGGTTCCAACGAGAAGGAAAGAAAAGAAAGTCGCGGAAATTGGCTGAAGGCAGGAAATGAGGCTTGCGCGTATGGGACCAATATCGCCGACTCCTTGCAAGAACAGCGTGAATGCGAAGGTCGTGCCAATTAAGACCAGTCCGGCCATGGCCATCACCGACATGAAATCCCACTTAATGGAGTAGGACCAGACGCGAACAACAAGCCCTAAAATGATTCCGCCAATGATGAAGCCATAAGCAACGACCAGTTCGCTGCCGTAGTGGCGGATGAGTTTGACGGGGATCAACGTGTAGAGAGCGAAACCGATCGCGCTGGCAAGACCCCAGTACAAGGCGTCGGTAGAAATAGCCAGAGAGTCAATCTTCCCGTGGGTTGCCAGAACAAAGGTTCCTAGTAAGGCAAAAGCAATGGCAAAGAGTTCGGTGTATTTCGGAAGACGGCGTGCGGTGATACAGACGAAAACGACAATCAGGATGGGGCCGAGGAATTCAATAACCGTTGCCGTTCCCGCATTGGAATAGCCGATCGCGACCACGTAGGTCAATTGACTGCCTGCAAGTCCGAAAACCGAATAAATAACCATCGGCAGGTAGGAACGCCGGTTTCGCAGGAGGCTTCTGTGTAAGGCGGAGAAGCCTCGGTCTTTAAAGAGAAGGAAGCCCATCGTAGTCGGTGCAGCAAGGAGCATTCGCATAGCGGTGAGCCAATAGGGGTTCGCGTCATATTCCTTCATCAGGAATTCACTACAGACTCCCGAGAAGCCCCAGGCAATTGAGGCGAGGATCGTCATGAGATATCCACGAGTGCGCGTATTCATGGTCTTCCTTGGCGGTGGTACTCGACGCGCTCCACTCTATTCTTTTTCCTCCTACGGCTTAAATATAGTGCGCTATTCGGACAAAAACGACACAATGGCCGCATGAGCAATACACCATCGAAAATTGTGTACACCGCCCGCGCTGAGGTGACGGGTGGCCGTTCTGGTCAGGCCCACTCTTTTGATCCTGATCTCACCCTAGATATGCGTATGCCACCGGCTCTTGGCGGACCCGGTGGTGGTGCAAATCCTGAAGCTCTCTTTGCTATGGGATATGGTGCGTGCTTCCAAGGAGCTCTGGGTTTGGCCGCAAAGGAAGCGGGAGTTGATGTTTCCGATTCGAAGGTCGCCGTGAGCGTCGGAATCGGTCCCGAAGGCGAATCCTTCGGCATTGCTGTTGATATCCGCGTTCTGATTCCAGGTCTTGAGCTTTCTCAGGCGCAGGCATTGGCTGAGCGTACTCACCAGCTCTGCCCCTATTCGAAGGCGGTCGCTGGGAACGTTCCCGTTTCGGTTCTGGCAGTAACGGATCTGTCCTAAAACTATTTCGTGCTTGTGGGGGTAAGCGCACATGGTCCTTGCCCCCACGGCATGTTCTCTGCACGTTCGATAATGTCCTTCACTTCCTGGACGGTGCTCATCATCGATCCCTTCTGAAAGCAAGCAGGAAATTAGATGAGATGATCATAAAGCCGCTGTGATGGAGAAGATAAAAGCGCAGTTCAGGGAGTGGTTATGAAGCGTTTCTGCAGAGTTTAAGTGTGCAATAGGCGCGCAATTTCTACATGAGGGACGAAGGTGTCACTTGCGTGGATAATGCTTGCCTAACCTTGGTGATATGCAACTATCACAATTTCCACTACGGACTCGGGCTCGCCTTGGAAACATGGAGGTTTCCCCAGAACACCGACTCCGTCTGTATGAACTCGGAGTTCGCCCGGGAAGCGAATTCTTTATTGTGAACAAGGCCGCTTTCGGAGGCCTCGTCGTTAATATCGCCGGTGCGCGCGTTGCCGTTGACCGCCGTAGTGCTCGGGCAATCGAAGTGGAGGAAATCGCATGAGCTGCCCACACTGCTCTCCTAAATCAGACGTCGCTGTGTTGGACACTCCGACCTCAAGTGGTGGGGAAACAACGATCGTCCTAGTCGGAAATCCGAACGTTGGAAAATCGACCCTTTTCAACGCAATTACCGGTGCGCGTCAGCACGTCGTTAATGCTCCCGGCACCACGGTTGAAATGAAGCGCGGTACTTGGCGTGCACTGGGGGCAAATCTTGTTGATCTTCCCGGAACTTATTCCTTGATCGCATCTTCTCCCGACGAGCAAGTTGTGAGTGACACTCTTTCTGGTACCGAGGGCTCATTCACCGACCCTAGGACCGGGCGGAAAGTTGATCTGGCTATTGTCCTTTTGGACGCCAGCGCGATGACGCGTTCGCTATACCTCTTGGGACAGGTCGCACAAGCTGGCCACCCCGTCGTCGCGGTCGCCACCATGGTTGACGTTTCTGAGAAGGACGGCCAGAAATACCCGGTCGATAAACTTGCCGATGAGTTGGGAATCCCGGTTCTTGCCGTAGACCCGCGCCACTACGACAATCCCGACCTTTTAGAAGGAATTGTCCGTCACGCGCTCGAACACCACACGCGTCCGAAGGGGCTTCCCGTCAACGCGGCTGATGGAAGTTGCACCTGCGGATGCGGCGGGCTGACCCAAGCAGATGAGCTCTTCGCCTGGGTTGATCGCGTCGAAACCGCAGTAGTCGGAAAAGTCGAAGGCGACCCTGTACTCTCGACCTCTGACAAGATCGACCGAGTCCTGCTCAACCCCTGGTTGGGAATCCCGATCTTCTTCGTCCTCATGTGGTTCCTTTTCAAAATCGCAGGCGAATGGGTCAGCCCGGTCCAGGACTTCTTCGACCACATCTTCTCCTCAACGGATGAAGGCTTCCCCTCTCTAGCGAATGGAATTACCTACCTCCTCACGCTCGGTGGACTTCAAGACGGTTGGCTTCACAGCTTCCTCATTGGTGGTCTGTGCACCGGTTTGGGTGTGGTTTCTTCCTTCATTCCCCTGATGTTCATCATCTTCTTGATGATTTCCATCCTGGAAGACTCCGGTTACATGGCACGCGCGGCCTTCCTTGGCGACCGCGTTATGCGTGCGATCGGCCTAGATGGCCGCGTGATCTTGCCGCTCATCATGGGATTTGGCTGCAATCTGCCGTCACTGGCGGCTACGCGTACGCTTCCCAACACCGCCCAGCGAATCGTCACGACCATCATTACGCCCTACACCTCGTGTGCAGCGCGATTGACCATCTACCTGATGATCGCCAGGATCTTCTTCCCCGATAACGCTGGAACAGTGATCTTCTCTCTCTATGTTCTCTCGCTCATCATGGTGATCTTGGGTGCGCTTGTTCTCAAGCCCTTCTTCACGAAGAAGACCACGGACTCTCCACTATTCCTCGTGCTTCCCGCGTACCAGGTTCCGCGTGTTTTCGTGATTGTGCGGACTACATGGCTGCGTGCATGGGCCTTCGTGAAGGGCGCCGGCAAGATTATCTTGGCGATGACCTTCGTCGTGTGGCTCATGGGTGCAATTCCCATGGCGGGGAACTACTCTTTCGCGGATTCCGAACTGCCCATGGAAGATTCTCTCTACGGACGTACCGCCCAGGTGCTTGAGCCTGTCTTCAAGCCTGCTGGTTTTGGTGAATGGCACATGACCGGTGCTCTCATGACCGGCTTCGTTGCGAAGGAAACGGTGATCTCGTCGATCGTCACTTCCTACAACATGGATCCCGAAACGGAAGGTGGAGATGCCGAGGACGGTGGCGATGATCTTGGTTCGCTGCCCCAGCTGGTCACTGAGTCCTTCCAAAAGTCTGCAGGAGATGCGGCACCCATTGGCGCCTTTGCATTCTTGGTCTTTGTGCTGACCTACACGCCGTGCATGGCAACGGTCGCTGAACAAGTCCGCCAGATCGGCGGAAAGCTCACGGCTGCCGCTGTTGCAGTCCAACTCTGCACCGCTTGGCTGCTGGCTGTGGGCGTCTTCCAGATCGGACGGTTACTTTTCTGATGGCTTCTACGCAGTTTGTGTCTCCCGTCCAGCGTCTCAGAGAGGCGCTGGCGCGGGGGTGCACCCTGGAAGCTGCAGCAGCACAGGCGCAGGTGTCGAAGGCCTTCGCCGCTGTCGTTATTGAGGACATGCAGCGCCGAGGCCAAGCAACCAGCGCGCAGTCGCTGTGTGCTTCGGGCTTGGGTGCATGCCACGGGAATAAGGCACCCGAGGTGATGCTTCACTGTTCGGGATGTCCTCTGGTCATCTAGTACCCACCTGAGCTCAATCATCAAGAAGGCTCCCTGTTGACCTGCATGAAGCAGTGATCGACAGGGAGCCTTTTGCGCAGCTGCGTGAGGCTTACTTCACCCCGGTGATTTCACCGTCAGTGGTCAGTCCAATTCGTTCTGCTGCGGGGTGAGCCGACAAACCGGGCATCGTTGAGAGCGTTCCCGAAATTGCGTAGACGTAGCCGGCCCCAGCCGCAAGACGGACTTCACGGATGGGAAGCGTCCACCCGGTAGGAGCGCCCTTTGCTTGTGGATCGGCGCTCAGTGACATCGGAGTCTTCGCAACGACGACCTTCAGGCGTCCATAACCCGCCTCTTGATATTCCTTGAGGCGCTTAGCTGCTGCAGGGGCGTAATCAACACCCGCAGCACCGTACATCGCAGCAACCTTCGCGATCTTTTCCTTCAAGGAATCCTCGTCCTCATAGAGGGGGTGGATTGCGGAAGGATCGGATTCTTCACAGGCTGCTTGGACTTCGCGCGCCAAGGCACGCGCGCCTTCGCCGCCCTCAACGACACCGAGGGAGCGCGCAACGCGCACCCCGGCCTCGGCGCAGATCGCCTCGATCTCAGCGAGCTCGGCCTCGTGATCGGTGGGGAAGACATTGATCGCAACCACGGGGTTCAGGCCAAAACCGCGGACAATCTCGATGTGCTTGAGAAGGTTTGCGCTACCCGTGCGAATCTCTTCGACGTTTTCCTCGGTCATAGCATCGGGCAGAGGTTTGCCCGGAGCAAGCTTGTAATGACCCGAGTGGGACTTGAGTGCGCGAACCGTCGTGACGACCACCGCGCAATCGGGACGCAAGCCGCCCACGGGGCACTTGATATCGAAGAAACGCTCGGCGCCCATATCTGCGCCGAAACCGGCCTCGGTCACCACGTAATCACTGTGCTGGCCAGCAAGGCGATCCGCGATCACCGAGGAACATCCCGTTGCAATATTGCCGAAGGGGCCGGTGTGAACCAGGACCGGGCTGCCCTCAGTTGTGCGCAAAAGGTTCGGACAGAGTGCATCGCGAAGGAGCGCGGCCATTGCTCCTGCAGCCTTGAGGTCCTCGGCGGTGACATATTCGCCGGCCTCATTTTGACCGATCACAATACGACCCAAACGCTCGCGGAGATCGGCGTAAGAGGTGGCCAGGGACATGATGACCATGACCTCGCTGGCGGCGGTGATATCAAAGGATGACTGACGAGTCACGCCATCAATTGCACCCCCCAAACCCGTGACGACGTGGCGCAAAGAGCGGTCATTAACGTCCAGCACACGAGGCCACGTGATGGAGCGTTCCTTGATGTGGAGCTCATTTCCCTGATGCAGGTGGTTATCGATCATTGCGGACAGCAGGTTGTGTGCAGCTGTGATCGCGTGGAAATCGCCGGTCAGGTGCAGATTCATCTTCTCGAATGGAAGGACCTGGCTCTTGCCATTGCCGGCCGCACCGCCTTTGACACCGAAAGTCGGGCCCATTGAGGGCTGGCGAATTGTCAAAGTGGCGCTAGCACCTTCAAGTGCCAACCCCTGAACGAGGCCGATAGCAGTCGTCGTTTTTCCCTCGCCGAAAGGTGTGGGGGAAGTTGCCGTCACAACGACGTAGCGGGCTCGTTGGGGAGCGGAAGTGTCGACAGCTGCCAGATCAATCTTTGCCAGATCAAATCCGTAGGGGAGAAGGTGCTCACTGGAAATACCAGCGCGTTCGGCCAATTCGACCAGCGGTCCCAGCTTGGACGCAAAATCAGTTGCAACAGTGCTCATGGGGATAGCTTAAGTCACTGCGGGCAGCCGGACTCGGTAGCCCGAGTGCTGGGAAAATCTTGCCTTACGGCGTTCCCTCTCGTGGCAAAGGAGTCATTTCCATTACGGTGGTTTTGTGGCCGTTAATTTCTTTTCTCGATCGACGCAAGATTCCTCACGGGAACCGGTAGATGCCGTTCCCGAAACGCCGAGCGCGCCCAGCGACCATGTTGTCCAAGAATGGCGTGCGCAACTGCGCCTATTGACTTCGCAGGAAGGTGGGAACTCTTTCCCAAGCCTGACCGTTTCTGAGGCACACCCGGGAGGATTGGCGCAGCTTTATGCCGGACGACCCACGAAATTGTCCAGCCTGATCCGTGAAAGTGTGGCCCATAAGCGTGCTCTTGAGCGCGCACGTTCCCTGATTTCTTTCGCCCACGAAATGACAATGCGTCACGGTGTTGCCCCTGTGCACATTGCCATCGGTCACGCGCAGTGGGGCAGTGGTGATGCCAGGCAAAGCGCCCCCGTTTTCCTTCGCCCGCTGCGTCTTGCCGTTGAAGGTGATGATGTTGTTATCACCTTGCGTCACGGGATGGAACTGTCCCCCGCATTCGAAGATGCACTCGCGGAAAAGAATGTCCGCATCGATATGGACGAGGTTGCGCACCTGTCCACTCAGACCCACGGTTTCTCGGCTTCGGTTGTCTTGGACCACGCGCGTCAAGCTGCCTCGGTTCTGGACAACTTCGATGTGCGCGAAGAACTGACCATCGGTATTTTTGAGCACCCAGCTGCCCTTCTACTTCGCGAACTCGATCGTCCCGCTCACTTGATGAAGAACCGTATTATCCGCGCTCTTGCTGGGGATGCAGCGGCCAGAAGCGCGATTTCTGCTCCTCTTCCCCAGTCCAATCCCAATGACCGTGACCCCGATGAGGAACGCGGTGCAGGGGATCTGACCCCGCGTCAACAAGATGTTGTTGAGGCCGTTGCAGAGGGCCATTCCTTCATCGTTGATACGCCTTCTGGTGCCGATGATGCTTCCCTTATCTCTGCGATTATTGCCGATAGTGCCGCGAATGGACGCACACTGGTTCATATTGCAGGTTCGCCCTCGCGCGCCCTTGCGGTTTACGGGCGTCTTCGTGAGCTCGGTATCGATGATGCCGCGGTACGTATTGACGGCTCGAATGCGACCGATGCACTACTGGGCGAGAAGCTTCTTCACGCGGCTGAAGACACGAACTTGGTTGAAGATACGGCCGAAGTTGCGCAGATGCGTGCGCGTTTGCGGACCATCCGTCAAACTTTGTCTTCTTACACCACCTATTTGCACCGTCCCTTTAAGAATTTCGGTGTGAGTGCTTTCAATGCGCTTCAGGTTCTGACTGATCTGACGGCAACAAAGCCCGCTCCTCGAACTCGTGTACGCCTTGGCGAGGATATTCTCCTTGAGATCGCTTCCGACCAGGGAGTGCGTGCCCGCGAACTTCTTCACGAGGCCTCGGCCCTAGGAGTTTTCTCGCGCCAAGCACAGGTAGGTCCCTGGAAGGGGATCGTCATTGGTTCTCAAGAGCAGGTTCCTGATGTTCTTGAGCGAGTCGATCGTCTGGCAAAGGAAACGCTTCCGCAATTGCGAGTCATCATGGCCTCGGTTGCGGGAGAAAGTGGGATCACTTCCGCTGTCGATATGCGTCAGTGGTACGCACAGCTGTCGATGTTCGAGGGTGTTCGTGAGGTTCTGGATATCTTCCAGCCTCGAGTCTTTGAGCGCTCTGCAGCCGATATGGTGATTGCGACGGCCTCGAAAAAGTGGCGTCAAGAACACGGTATTTCGATGTCGCGTTCTCAGCGAGTCCGTTTGGTTAAACAAGCGCAGGACATGCTCCGCCCGGGCACCCATGTCAATGATCTTCACCGTGCTCTGCTGACCGTCCAGGAACGACGTGATGTGTGGCGTCAGCATTGCGATTCCGATGGCTGGCCGACACTGCCATCGAATCTGACGCAGGCTGTGGAACTGACTCAGGATGTTGCGGAAGATCTTGAGCATCTGACGCCCATGTTTGCGACGGCTCACGGTGATCTTGAGGCGATGCCAATTGCCGAATTGGCGAAGCTGTGCGAGAGGCTCAGCGGCGATCCCGAAGGTGGTTACGAACTTCCTCGTCGCGTTGCGGTCTTGAAGGCTCTGTCCGAGCTTGGTCTTGAACCGCTGACACGGGATCTTCGTCAGCGTCATGTCGCTGACGACCAACTGGATGCCGAACTCGACCTAGCATGGTGGGCATCGATCTTGGGCTTGATGCTGGCAACCGATTCGCGCTTGGGTGGGTTTGATCCTGCAGCTTTGGAGCAAACCCTGATCGAGGGCCGAGATTTGGATCGCCGTCAGGTCGCATCTTTGGTCCCGCAGGTCATTTCACGTCTGCATCGGGTACGTGCGCAGGCTTTGGCCGATGATCCGCAAGCGTTGCGTGCTCTTGAATTGGCCGTCCAAGACCAGCATCCGCTGACGTCTTTGTACGCGCAATTCTCCTTGTCGTGGAAGCTTATTCCCGCGATTTTGACGGTTCCGACGCTAGTTCCCCAGATTCTGCCTGAGCAGCAACAGGTCGATGTCGTAATTTTGGACGGCATCGATGAGCTGCCCATTGCAGAATTGGTCCCGATTATTTCGCGAGCATCGCAGATAGTGGTTTTTGCTGATCTTGCACAGGAACACAGTGAGGATGCCGTCGACGCGCTAGCCGAGGTTCTTCCGCAGGTGCGTATGGATGTTCGCCCCACGCGCTTGAACGATCAGATGGCATTGCTTCTTGCCCGATACCGCGTTGACCACACGGGTGTTCCGGTTCCCTGGACTTCTGCCAGTGCTCCGGTGACCGCGGTGTGGACCGAGGGCACGGGAATGCCGACTCCGGGAAGTGAAGCCGTTGAGTCGACCTCTGTGGAAGTTGATGCTGTTGTCGAGGCTGTTCTTGAGCACGCGACGACAGCCCCTGATCGTTCCCTTGCTGTCATTGCGTTGAATTCACAGCACGCTGAGCGAATCCGCGCCCAACTGACACGCACGATCGGCGCCGAGCCGGGCCTGGCCTCGTTCTTTGATCCCGCGCGTGTAGAGCCTTTCGTGGTCGTTGACCCCGATGGCGCACGAGGCCTAGGCCGCGACCACGTCATTATTTCGGTTGGTTTTGCGAAGACACCTCACGGTCGCGTGATCCATCACTTTGGTGTTTTCTCTTCCCCCGCGGGTGCAGGAGCAATGGCCGATGTCTTGCGTTCGGTGCGTGGAGATCTGACCGTTGTCTCTTCGATTCGCCCCGAAGAGATTGATGCTTCGCGTCTGTCTCAACGTGGTGCACTCATGCTGGTCGACCTGCTTGAGATTGCTCAAGGACAGTCGGGCGTGGGTATTGATGCCTGGCCGACCCTGGAGATCGAGCCGGATCGTTTGCTCATCGACCTAGCAGATCGTCTGTACGGCTTGGGGCTTGAGGTTGTTGCAAATATCGGTATTCCCGGTGGTTTGCGGATTCCCCTTGCGATCGGACACCCCGAGGTTCCGGGACGTCTGCTCCTCGCGGTACTTACCGATGATGATGAGTATGTTGCTCAGCCTTCATTGCGTGTGCGCGATCGCCTGTGGCCTTCGATGCTTGAGGAGCAGGGATGGAAGGTGCATATCGCATTGTCGATGGCGGTTTTCATTGATCCCGCAAAGGAAACGGATCGCATTGTCCAGCTGGTGCTGGATGCAGTTGATGAGATCAACGGTCCCGCTGTTCCCGTGATGGAGCTTCCTGAGAATCCGGATGCTGAGTTTGGCGTAGCTGAAGAAGATGCTTTCGTTTCTGTTTCCGCCGAGGCGTCGCATGGGGATCAGGAAGATGACGAGGCCTCGCAGGCTCGTCAGCGCCGTGATGAGTTGGTTGAGGATGCTCGCGAGAACGAGGCCGAGGCTGAGTCTGAAAACGATGTTGATAGCGCGCGTGGAGAGCGGCCCGCGATCGCGCGCGGATTGCCTCTGGCTGCCTATAGCGATGATCAATTGGATGAGGTCGCACTGTGGGTGGCATCCGATGGTGTTGAACGCAGCGAAGAAGAGGCCGTTGACGAGCTCTGGCGCGCACTTGGATTGACTCGTCGTGGCGCCCAGACCGATGCAGTCTTGCGTCATGTGATTCGTAGGAATAGTAAGTGAGTGACGCCTCTGAGGTGACGCATTCGCACCTTCATGCGTCGGATTTAGTCAGTGGAGATAGGCCCGCAGGAGCCGAAAAACATGCGATGCGCACACGGAAGCGCAGGCGTGTGCTTTTCGTCAACGAGGTCGATGAAAAGCTGATTTCGCGAGGGATCCCTAGCTCACTGGAGGATCGAGTTTCCGACCAAGAACGCCAGGATGCTCTTGATAAGGTTCATATAGTTGGCGAGGCGGATCAGTCGAATACTGCCCGCCTCGCCGCTAACGTCCCTCCGCACTCCCAAGCGCGGATCTAGTTGGCGCAGAATGACATAGAAAAAACGGTGGCGGCAAGCGTGATGCTTGCCGCCACCTTATATACGAATCAGATTCAGTTGTTGCTCTGAGCCTTGAGCAGGTCGCGGATCTCAGAGAGCAGCTGGACGTCCTCGGAAACCGCGGGAGCTTCCTCGGCCTCTTCCTTCTTGCGGCGAGCGTTCAGAGCGTTCATCGGCATGACCACGAAGATGTACAGGGCGAATGCAACGATCAGGAAGTTCACGAGTGCGGTGATGATTGCACCGGGCTGAACGGTTGCGGTACCAACGGTGAACTCGAGGAAGCTGTCGAAGTTCGGCTTGCCGACCAGACCACCGATGAGGGGGTTGAGGAACTTCTCAACCAGAGCGGTGACTACTGCGGTGAAGGCGGCGCCGATCACCATACCGACGGCAAGATCAACAGCGTTTCCGCGGGAAATGAATTCTTTGAAGCCCTTGAGCATGGAAAACTCCTTGAGTTGTTGATAGTCAGCTCTGAGTCCAGTTAGGAATCACCGAACTCGCACGTGTTGCGTGACGCGTATGCGTCAACCAAGGAGAAAGCCTATCGGCTACACCAGTGCCTTGGGAAGCTCAAAATACGCAGTCTTCCTCACATATTGCGCCCAGCCTGTGCAGGAGCTATTCACTTGATTCCCAGTTTAATGAAGCGCGTTGGAGTAATGACTCCGTCTACGGCAATATCGTGATCCTCATGGGGGAGCAATTCTTTTCCTCGATACTCCCAATCAAAAATGCAAGCAATGACAGGGGCCGCCGCTTCCTTATAAAGCAGTGCACGGTCGTACCAGCCGCCGCCCTGGCCAAGGCGAGTGCCGGCCTCGTCGACTGCAAGCCCGGCGATCAGGACAACCGAGGCCGCCTCAAGAGCCGGGGCTTCGCGGATGGGGGCGCGGCTTTGGGCAGGGAAGCGCGGGTTGGGGCGAGTGAGCTCGTCGCCTCGAGAATGAAGAGCCCAGCGGGGTTCGCGCAACAGCGTGCCGTCCTCGTGTGCAAGAACAGGAAGTAAAACGGGGTCAAAACTGGCCAGGATTCCCGAAATATCCGGTTCCTTTTCCATTGGATAAAAAGCCGCAAGTGGATGCTCGCGGCTGGGAGTGACTCCAAAAGCATCGAGCGCTTGACGGAAATTCGCGGTCAAAGCGTCACGCTCGCCCTGTACCTTGCCCTGGCCTCGGGAATCCCAATACTGGTTCCTGCGCGCACGAATTTCAGCGCGAAGTGAGTTTTTATGCATGGTCATTTCGCTCCCATGCCCCTTCCTCGACTACTCTGGTGACTATGACAGATCGAAATGTACCTGTGCGTCACGCGGTTGTTCCGGCCGCCGGGCGCGGCACGCGTTTCCTGCCAATCACAAAGTCTGTGCCCAAGGAAATGCTGCCTGTTGTTGACCGTCCTTCAATCGAATATATCGCTCGAGAGGCAACGGATGCCGGTATCGACGATATGCTCTTCGTGACTCGAACCGGCAAGGAATCCATCGAAGCCTACTTCGATGCCGATCCCGGTCTTGAAAATGAGCTCGAGAAGGCAGGCAAGGACGAGCTTCTTGCTCTCTCCCGTGAATACCTCAAGCTTGCGCGCATGCACTCCGTGCGTCAGGGACACCCGCTGGGTCTGGGACATGCTGTTTTGCAGGCCCGTCAGCACGTCGGTAATGCTCCCTTTGCTGTGATGCTTCCCGATGACCTCATGCACCCGAACTCCACGCTGCTCAAGCACATGATTGATGTGCGCCATGCCCTTGGCGGTTCGGTTGTTGCCCTTTTGCGTGTGACTCCTGAACAGGCGACTGCCTACGCGTCGACTTCGGTCACTCCTCTGGAGATCCCCGAAGGTGTTTCCCTCGAGGATGGCGATCTGATGCGTATTGATCGCGTTGTTGAAAAGCCTCCGCTTGAAGAGGTCATGAGTGAGTACGCGGTTGTTGGTCGCTACGTCTTCGACCCCGCGATCTTCGAAGAGCTCACTCGAATCGAGCCCGGTCGTGGTGGCGAATACCAGCTCACTGATGGTTTCGCTCGCCTGATCGATCGTGATCCCGAGGACGGCGGCGGCCTGTACGGCGTCGTTGTCAATGACCGACGTTTCGACACCGGTGACAAGCTCGGCTACCTCGAGGCCAATATTGCCTTGGCTTTGGAAGACCCGAAGCTCGGTCCGAAGTTGGCGGAGTTCTTGGTGAACGAGGCCGGTACCCAGCTGAAAAGCCGTCTGGCGGAAGTTCTAGGTCTGTAATGCGCTCGGTCGCTGATTTCTATCAAGACTGCATTTCTGCCGTCGGGCAGCAGCCCCCTCTGGATGTTCAGCTTCCAGACGCCGTGAGCTGCGTCTTGGCAGAGGACGTTGAGGCTCCCTTCAACCTGCCGGTTGCTGATTTGGCTGCGTGCGATGGTTACGCGGTTGCTGCAGCTGACCTTGAAGGTGCGCGCCCGGATGCCCCTGTTGTCCTGCCCGTTACGGAAGAGATCCGCGCAGGGGATATTCACCCGGCTGCCCTGATCCGAGGCCGCGCGATCCGTATCGCGTCTGGCGCTCCTATGCCTCAGGGCGCGGATGCAGTTCTTGCTCTGGAATTCAGCGACCATGGCATTTCTAAGGTTTCCGCGAAGACTCAGCCTGCGGTGGGGGAGAACATCCGCCGTAAGGCCGAGGACGTGGAAGAAGGAACCGTTGTTCTTCGAGCGGGGACCCGTGTGGGCGCCCGTCAAGTGGCTCTGCTCGCCGGCGTTGGCCGTTCCCGCGTTCTCGTTCACCCGCGTCCCCGCGTGGTGATTTTGTCCATCGGTGATGAGATCGTTGAGCCCGGCCGTGAAGCGCGCCCAGGAACGGTCTTCGATGCCAACGGCCACGCACTTTCGACGGCTATCACTGATGCGGGTGCGCAGACTTTCCGCGTGTCTGCTGTTCCTGATGAACGGTCTGTTCTTCGTGAAACTATTGAAGATCAGTTGGTTCGTGCTGATTTGATCTTGACGACGGGTGGTATCTCTTACGGAAGTGGCGATACAGTCCGAGAGGTCTTGTCGGCACTTGGTACGGTTCGCTTCGATTCGGTTGCTGCATGGCCTGGGCACATCCTCGGTGTTGGTACCGTTGGTGGAGATGACCAAGGGCGTGCGGGGACGCCTATTTTCTGCCTTCCCGGGGATCCGGTTTCCGCCCAAGTCTGCTTCGAGGTCTATGTGCGTCCCGCGCTGCGCCACATGCAGGGCTGGACTGTGCTCAATCGTCCCAGCGTTCAAGCTCGAGTAGACCGCTCGTGGTATTCGCCTCGTGGACGCCGTGAATTCGTGCGCGTGCGCCTGGTGGGAGACCCCCACAGTGGCTATCAAGCGAAGGTGATGGGAGCTCCCGCCTCGTTGCTTCTTTCGGCTCTGGCTGAATCGAATGCGCTTGCGGTGGTCCCCGAAGACGTGACGAATGTGCGCGTGGGGGACACCCTGCGCTGCATGGTTTTAGACTGATTGGGTACCTATTCGGAATGGGACTGCGCGAGCTTTTTGCACCCGCTGCGGTGTGGGGGCGTGATCCGTCCTTCTTCAGTGTGCGTATTGAGGATCCAGTTTCGGAAGGTTTCATTCGCGCGTCGTCCTCTGTGCCTCCTGAGGTCATGACAATTCGCCCCCTTCTGGGGCGCGACCATCTGCGTATTGATTCGCTGCGACGTGCGAACTCCGCTTGGCTGAATCCGTGGGATGCAACTTTGCCTGCGGGAGCAGTGGAAGAACTTCCTACCCTGTGGGAGTACATGCGTCGCGCAGACCGTGATCAACGTGAGGGGCGCTCTTTAATATTGATGCCTGAATTTGATGGGAAGCCCGTTGGGCAATTCACCCTTTCGCAGGTGCAATGGGGTGCAATGAGTCAAGGAATCCTTGGCTATTGGGTCGCCCAAGAGGCTGCTCATATGGGTGTGGCTTCTTTGGTTGTCGCCTACATGATGGACCTGGTCATTGGTGAACTCGGCTTGCATCGAATTGAAGTTAATGTTCGGCCAGAAAACGAGCGCTCTTTGGGTCTTTGCCGCAAGCTTGGTCTCCGCGAGGAAGGCTACCGTGAGCGCTATATGAACATCGCTGGAGCGTGGGCCGACCACGTGAGTTTTGCGATGGACGCAGAGTCTCTTCCTCAAGGTGGCATGATCGCCTCCTTGTACGGTCAAAGCTTGCGCTAGTTTTCCTTCTGTTCGTGTTGTCAATGGTGCGCATGTGACAACTGTGATTCATGTGAATGTACTGCGGTATTTTTCTTCCAACGATCACAGACACGCGCCCGCTATAGATCTCTGTCACGGTGCTGAGGTTTTAGCGTTAGAGGGTGGTATACGGAGGAGTTTTGGTTGCAGTGGCGGTCATCGTCACCCTTGCCACCCTCCCGTACCTTATTGCTCGTCGAAGCGCGATGATGCAATCTCGAGAGAACGATCGGTTTTCTCCCAGCTTGCGTCTCGTTGAATCGGCTAGCGTCGTACCCGTCGACGAATGCGCTGACAACTCGCCCGCGCTACTCAACGGCACCCGTCCCGTGCAACGAAGGAGCTCTCCAGTGGTACACAATGCTCCGGTCCTGACCGCAGAGGCCGCCCGCGCTCGCAGTCGCGGAGTGCGTGAGATTTCTGCACTGCGCGCCCGTCGCGCCGCCCGTTTGAGTGCCGAGGCCGCCGCTGCCCGCCGACGTGTGCTGCTCGTGGCAGTGGCTGCCCTTGCAACCCTGATCCTTGCTGGTTGTGCCGCAGCGACCTCGCTGTCATGGATGTGGCCGCTTCTTCCCTTTGTCGTGGGTGCGGCAACTCTTGTCTTCTCGCGCGCGTGTGCGATTCGTTCCCAGCGCATTGGGGAAGAGGAAGTCGCACAGCTTCATAGGCTTCGCGACCAGCTCTCCCGGTCATCAGCATCCGCGAAGGCATCGACTGAAGTGACCACGGTCGAAGCTGAAACTGTTCGCTCCTCTCTTTCTGATGCCTCGGAAGAGGGTGTGGAAGGCGAAAGTCAGTGCGCGGACCAGGTTACGGACGCGTCCGAGGAACTCGCTGAAGATCTTCAAGATCAAGCGCAGGATGCTGTCGAGCAGACTGTCGCCTCGGTTATCGAGGAAGAGATCCCCGCACCAGTGGAACGTCGCACTTGGACTCCTGCTGCCATCCCGGCGCCGACCTACGCAATGCGCGCACGACTGAGCGGACGTATCGTGCACCCCGATACCGATATTCGCGGAATCCCCAGGGTGGATGCGCGTATTCCTGCTCGCCCGATCGCCGTTGGCCCAGTGCCAAAGGATGCGCGTTCGACCGAGGAAGTTGTCGCCTACGAAGCAGTTGTCTTGGATGTCGAGGCCGCGCTGGATTCGCGTATCGCTCAGTAGTTTGGCGTACGGAGCCTACTGGGCTCCGTTTGGCCAAACGGACTTCTGCCGCTATGATGGTGAGGTCCTTGGGGCTATGGCGCAGTTGGTAGCGCGTCTCGTTCGCAATGAGAAGGTCGGGGGTTCGAATCCCCCTAGCTCCACAACTTGGGTCGGGCTGATTGCCCGGCCCTTTGTGTATCTCCTGTTCTTTTGGGTATAGAAATTCCCGGTCACCTCAGTGAGGTGGCCGGGATTCCTATTTTGAGAACTTTGTCGAGGGAATAAGGCCTGGGGGCGGTGTTAGGGCCTGCCCCCAGACCTCACACCTAGCTAGTCCTGCCAGTAATCCAACTTCTGGGTGATGCCGATCGAAGAAGCCTTGAAGGTCGGGTTAAGTCCCGCCTTGCGCTGCTTCTGGTAATCAAGGGCGCATCGGATTGCCTTGTTGCCCAAGACGATGATCACGGGCAGGTTGATCAAGGCCATGAGACCCATCAGGATGTCGCCGATGTTCCATGCGACCGAGAACTCCAGCAGTGCACCTGCAAAGACCAGCAGCGAAGCGACGGCGCGGAAGATTGTTAATACCCAGTGCGGAGTGGGCTTATCGCCGAAGAGGAAGCGCAGGTTCACCTCGGCGTAGTAGAAGTTGCCAACCAAGGTGGTGAAGCCGAAGAGCAGTAGGGCAAAGCTGGTGAAGGGGCCTGCGAAAGAACCGATGGTCGAGGCCATTGCGTTCTGAACCAGGGGGGCACCGGTCACGTCGCCGTTAAGTTCAATGTTGGAGGAGAGGATCACGAAGGCGGTGATTGTGCAGATGATCATTGTGTCGATAAAGACAGAGAGCATCTGAACCAGGCCCTGCTTGGCGGGGTGGGACACCGAGGCAGAAGCAGCGGCGTTGGGAGCGGAACCGACACCGGCCTCGTTCGAGTAAAGGCCACGCTTAATGCCGTACATGACTGCCGATCCTGCGAAGCCGGAGAAGATTGCCTTGAAGTCGAAAGCGCCTGCAAAGATCGATTCGAGCATCGAGGGGATGTTCTGCCAATTGATCAGCACAACAATGATTCCGACGCCCAAGTAAATGATTGCCATTACCGGGACAAGGAAGGAAGTGATGTCGGAGAGGCGTCGGGTTCCGCCGAAGATTGAACCTGCCATCGCGATAGCAAGCAGGCCGCCAATAATGTACGGAGTGTAGCTGGCGTGGTACCAGCTGTATGTGCTGAATGCCTGGTTCACGTTGAACGAGGCGAGCAGATTAAAGCCGCCCATGTAGGTGACGATCAAAGCAATTGCGAAGACGACTGCCAACCATCCCTTGCCCAAGCCGTCCTTGATGTAGTACGCGGGACCGCCGAAGGAGTGGCCGTGGGGGGAGCGACGCTTATAGATCTGAGCGAGAGTTGATTCGATGAAAGCCGACGCCGAGCCAACGGTCGCGATAACCCACATCCAAAAGACTGCTCCAGCGCCGCCCAGTGCGATAGCTGTCGCGACACCGGCAATATTGCCAACGCCCACGCGCGAGGCTGTGGAGATCATTAGTGCGCGGAATGAGGAGAAGTCGCTATCTTTCTCGGGTTTTTCCATAACGACACGAATTGACTCCCGGAACATGCGAAGTGGAAGTGCCTTCGTTCGGATAAAGAAGTACAAGCCAGTACCGATCAGAAGAATGATCAGAATGTAGCTGTACAAGGCAGTAGAGATTGCATCCAAGATGCTTGCCATGAGAGCTCCTCAGTCGAAATGGTCAGTAAAACCGCAGATTCTCGCCGATTGCGAGGTGCCGATAGGCGCTGCGAAAACGTTGAGATAAGCGTATAGCAACGGTAAAGAATTGGCAATATCCATAAAAATATAGGGCCTGAAACGGTAATGTGTGCTGGTTCACGTGGTTTTGGTTTGACGTGGTGGGGGTTGGGTGTGTAGAT
>NZ_CAUTWQ010000012.1:0-60647 GCF_963542285.1 uncultured Actinomyces sp.
ATCTACACACCCAACCCCCACCACGTCAAACCAAAACCACGTGAACCAGCACACAAAAGCCAGTGATACCACCATTTCTGAATGATCAGCCAGCAAACATTCACCCAAAAATGGCTAAATTCCAATGCGATACATGTGCATATCAACAAAAGCAGGACCTGCCTCACAAAGAGGCAGATCCTGCGATTTATGGTTTAAGCGGATGTTTTCAGGCAGACGGCTGTGCTACCAAAGCGCACCCACTTCCCACGAAACTCCGCTCCCCTGAATCAGCGAGCTTCCATGTGCTCTTGAACGGGGATGTCGATGGTCGGAAGGTCGTGGACCGCCTGACGCACTGCCTTCGAGACTGCACCGGGGACGGCCTCGTTGAAAACACCGGGGATGATGTAGTTCGGCGAAAGCTCGTCGGGGCTAATCACATCGGCAATTGCGTTTGCAGCTACACGAAGAACCTCGGTTGTAATCTCCTTGACCTTTGCATCCAGGAGCCCACGGAACAGACCGGGGAAGGCCAGAACGTTGTTGATCTGGTTCGGGTAATCGCTACGACCGGTCGCAACGATTGACGCATACTGGGCAGCTGCAATCGGGTCAACCTCGGGAGTCGGATTCGCAAGAGCAAAAACGATCGCACCCGAAGCCATCTTCGCGATATCCGAAGGCTCCAAGATGTTTCCGTGGGAGACACCAATGAAGACATCGGCATCAACGATGCCTTCCTTCAGGCTGCCATGGACCATGCGCGGATTCGTATTCTGCGCCAACCATGCGCGTGAGGGGTGCATGCCCTCAACATCATCACCTGCAAGCGCGCCAGTACGACCGTAGCCAACAATGTCTCGCGCGCCTTGAGCAAGCAGGAGCTTGATGATTGCCGAACCCGCTGCACCAACACCGGAGACGACGATGCGCACGTCCTCAATCTTCTTGTTGACGAGCTTGAGCGCATTGATCAGCGCTGCCAGCACAACGATTGCCGTGCCGTGCTGATCATCGTGGAAAACCGGGATATCGAGCTCTGCGCGCAGACGCTCTTCAATTTCGAAGCAGCGGGGAGCAGAGATGTCCTCGAGGTTGATTCCGCCATATGCGGGCGCGATTGCCTTAACAATCGAGATGATTTCTTCAGTGTCCTTGGTATCAAGGACAACCGGCCACGCATCTACGTCACCGAACTGCTTGAACAGAACAGCCTTACCTTCCATCACGGGAAGAGCAGCTTCAGGGCCGATATCGCCCAACCCAAGAACCGCGGTACCATCCGAGACAACGGCGACAGAATTGGCCTTCATAGTCAACAGGTGAGCCTTCGAAGGCGTGTCATGAATCGCTGTGCAGACGCGTGCAACACCGGGGGTGTATGCGCGAGAAAGATCGTCACGGTTACGCAGAGGAACCTTGGGCTTAACCTCGATCTTGCCACCGACGTGGGCCATGAAGGTCTGGTCTGCCACGGAAGAGGTGTGAACGCCTTCAAGGCCATCGAGAACTTTTTCAACCTCACGGCGATGCTCGGAATCACGCATGTCGCAGGTGAGGTCAATAACGATGCGACCACGGTCAGAATCGGCAACATCAAGGCCTTTAATCTGAGCACCGGTAGCAGAAACGGCATCCACGATCTGCGAAACCGAAAGGTTGGCTTCGTCGACTTCAAGACGGTAGGACGCGGTGTATGACGGAGAAGTACGCATTGGTCACCTTTGCATATCCGATTGTTTTGAGGAGAGCCAACAAGGACTCCTCCTCCATCGTAGCTGCGCCGGTGCGCGGGTGCAGCAGTGTCCATTTTGAGCCCGATTTCCGAGGCCGTGGTATGAACTCCAGTTTCCTCACTCCCCCGCGCTCCTCGGTCTTCGACAGACATGGAAAGGGCCCGGTCTGCACAGCAGACCGGGCCACGGGCGTTTAATCAACGAAAGATCAAGCGCCAACCATTTCCATAATGAGTTCGCGAACGCGGGCGGCATCTGCCTGACCACGGGTAGCCTTCATCACCGCACCGACAAGGGCGCCAGCGGCCTGAACCTTGCCGCCCTTGATCTTCTCGACGATATCGGGGTTCGCGTCCAATGCTTCCTGAACGGCCGCAGTAAGTGCGCCGTCGTCAGAAACAACTTCAAGTCCGCGTGCAGCAACGACCTGCTCGGGATCGCCTTCACCCGCAAGAACACCTTCAAGGACTTGGCGAGCAAGCTTGTCTGTCAGACGACCGCTATCCACCAAGGACTGGAGCTGTGCGATCTGGGCCGGAGTAACCGGTAGATCCTCAAGCGCAACCTGCTTGTCCTTCGAGTAACGAGCCAGTTCACCCATCCACCACTTACGTGCAGCTGCGGGATCGGTGCCTGCCTCGACGGTTGCCTCGATGAGTTCAAGCGCACCCGCGTTGATGACGTCACGCATTTCCTTATCGGCAAAACCCCATTGCTCGCGCAGACGGCGCCTCTTAGCAACCGGAAGCTCAGGCAGGGACTGACGAAGGGATTCAACCCATTCCTCAGAGGGAACGACCGGGACAAGATCCGGCTCGGGGAAGTAACGGTAATCTTCTGCATCGGACTTTTCACGACCGGACGAGGTCGTTCCGTCTTCCTCGTGGAAGTGTCGGGTTTCCTGAAGCACTGAACCGCCGTCAGCCAAGATCTGCGCTTGTCGCTGAATCTCGAAACGAACGGCGTTCGCAATCCCCCTGAAAGAGTTCACGTTCTTCGTTTCGGTTCGAGTACCCAAAGGAGAGCTCGGGGTCGGACGCAGAGAAACGTTGATATCGGCACGGACATTTCCGCGCTCCATACGCGCCTCAGACACGCCAAGAGTACGGAAGATATCGCGCAGCGCCTGAACGTATGCAGCGGCAACCTCAGGTGCTCGCTCCCCTGCTCCTTCAATAGGACGGGTCACGATCTCAACCAAGGGGACACCCGCACGGTTGTAGTCAACCAGCGAGTGGTCAGCACCCTGAATACGACCATCTGCGCCACCGATGTGAGTATTCTTTCCGGCGTCTTCTTCCATGTGCGCACGCTCAATCTGAACGCGGAACATAGTGCCGTCCTCGAGCTCAACGTCCACATAGCCGTCATAAGCAATGGGCTCATCTGACTGTGAGGTCTGGAAAGCTTTCGTCAGGTCCGGGTAGAAGTAGTTCTTACGCGCGAAACGGCAGCTCTTGGCAATTGAGCAGTTCAATGCGAGGCCGATCTTGATCGCGTATTCGACTGCCTGGTGATTGACCACGGGGAGCGAGCCGGGAAGACCAAGCGACACGGGGGTCACGTAGGTATTCGGATCGCCACCGAAGGCGTTGGGGGCGGCATCAAACATCTTGGTCGCAGTCCCCAACTCAACGTGAACTTCAATTCCGAGAACCGGATCGAAGGAAGCGGTAGCCTCCTGGTAATCCATCAGCTCAGTCATTACTTTTCCTCCCACTGCGCTGCGGGGCAGTTACCCGCGATATCGCCACTGAGTTGCTCAACAAGGCTTGCGACTTCATACATCTTGAGGTCGTGGTGGGCCGGAGCAAGAATCTGGAATCCAACGGGAAGTCCCTCGGCACTGACGGCGTTTGGAACACTCATCGCAGGAATTCCGGCTAGGTTTGCAGGGATGGTCGCGATGTCATTGAGGTACATCGCCATGGGATCATCCATCTTCTCTCCGAAACGGAATGCCGTTGTCGGACAGGTCGGCGAAACCAGAACATCAACCTCTTCAAAGACACGTGCAAAGTCGCGCTGAATCAGAGTACGAACCTTCTGTGCACTTCCGTAGTAGGCGTCGAAGAAGCCCGCCGATAGGACGTGAGTGCCCAAGATGATACGACGCTTCACTTCATCGCCGAAACCGGCTTCACGAGTCGCAGCCATAACGCGTTCGGCGGTAACAGGGCCTTCGCTGGGCTCGACGCGAATGCCATAACGCATACCGTCGAAACGCGCCAAGTTCGAGGAAACCTCAGCCGGCATAATCAGGTAGTAGGCAGCAAGAGCGTAATCGAAGCTCGGGCAGGAAACCTCAACGATTTCAGCACCGGCGGCACGCAACTTCTCAACGGTCGCGTTGAAGGCCTCGAGAACATCATCTTGGTAGCCCTCACCGGAGAGTTCACGGACAACGCCAACGCGCAGCCCTTCAATCTTCCCGTCCTTGGCAACCTGAGCAACACTTTCAGAAAGCGCGGGAACCGGTTCATTCAGGGACGTCGAATCGTGGGGATCGTAGCCACCGATCACCTCGGTCAGTGCGGCCGCGTCCTCAACCGTACGGGTTACCGGGCCAATCTGGTCCAGCGACGAGGCCATAGCGATCAGCCCGTAACGTGAAACTGCGCCGTATGTGGGCTTCGCACCCACGGTTCCCGTCACAGCACCGGGCTGACGGATCGAACCACCGGTATCAGAGCCCAAAGCCAGCGGCGCCATGAAAGACGCAACAGCAGCAGCGGAGCCACCTCCGGAGCCGCCGGGGATACGATCAAGATCCCATGGGTTTCCGGTACGGCCGTAAGCGGAGTGCTCGGTCGACGAGCCCATAGCGAACTCGTCCATATTGGTCTTACCCAAGATCGGCATTCCAGCCTTGTGCAGAAGCTCGACGACGGTTGCATCGTAGGGAGGCAGCCATCCCTCAAGGATCTTCGACGCACAGGTCGTGGGAACGCCTCGGGTCACCATGTTGTCCTTGACCGCAATGGGCACGCCTGCCAAGCGAGGCAGTTCTTCCCCAGCGGCACGACGCGCATCCACGTCGGCAGCAGTTGCAAGAGCACCCTCACGATCGACAAACAGGAAGGCGTGAACCTTAGGGTCAATCGCATCGATGCGATCCAAGCACGCCTGAGTGAGCTCAACAGAAGTGATTTCACCGCTACGCAGCAGGTCAGCAAGCTCGCAGGCGGACTTCTTCAACAACGGATTCATCAGTCCTCCTCCAAAATCTGCGGAACCAAGAACATTCCGTCTTCTTGTGCAGGGGCCTGCGCCAAAACCTCGTCGCGGTCAAGCGTTGGGCCAACGACGTCTTCACGCCACACATTTGACAGTGGAATGGGGTGCGAGGTTGCGGGCACATCCGGGGTTGCAACCTCGGAGACCTTTGCAACAGCCTCGGTAATAACGTCTAGCTCACCAGCAATTCTGGTGATTTCTTCCGGTGTAAGTGCAATTCGAGCCAATCCCGCCACACGGGTGACCTCATCAGTACTGATCCTTGCCATAACAAGGATGATACCCGCCCGGGGCGCACCTCTCATACCATGCCCATCGTTGGCGACTTTTGAGTAGGCTTAAAACATGTCTCATCATCGACCGTCTTTTTCTTCGCGTACCCTCAAGGCACTGAAAATTACTGGCGCAGCGCTTGTGGGTGCCCAGGCAGCGGCACTGATCGGCGTTCATATCGTTGATAAGCTCCGTAAAAACCGCGTTCCACAGGTCGCAGGCGGTTTCCCGACTTTTCCTCCCTTAGACACCGAAGTTGATGGGACGAAGGTTCGCACCTATACCGAAGGCACCTCTCTTTATGAGGACATGCTTGAAGCGATCACCTCAGCAGAGGACTACATTTTCTTCGAATCGTATATTTGGCGCTCAGATGCATGGGGCAAACGTTTCAAATCGGCACTCCTTGCCGCCGCACAGCGCGGGGTTGACGTCCACATCGTCTACGACGGCTTTGCCGTCATGAACCAAGACCCATTCTTTTATATTTTCCCAAAGACTCCCCACCTCTACATCCGCCGTTTCCCCGAAATCCGTTCGGGAATGTTCACCTTCAATCTGCGTAAAACCGGTCGCGATCACCGCAAGATCATGGTCGTCGACGACCGCGTCGCCTTCGTCGGCGGGTACAACATTGGTGATCCTTTTGCCCTCGAATGGCGCGATACCCACGTGCGCGTGACAGGGGAAGCAGTCGCAGAGTTGAAGTACGGCTTCATTGACTTCTGGAATCACTTCAAGCGTCGCGGACAACCTAAACTTCCGCGCAGTCGGGCCCCCAGGTGGGCCAGCGATGTATCACTGGCCTTCAACCAGCCTTCACGTCTGCTCTACCCCGTTCGCGGCCTCTACATCGACGCAATCGATCGGGCGCAGCACTCAATTCGTATCACAAGTGCGTATTTCATCCCTGACCGCGAGATTTTCGAATCCTTGGTCCACGCAGCGCGCCGAGGCGTCCGGGTACAGATTCTGATCCCCGAGTATTCCAACCACATCCTCGCCGACTGGGTTGGACGTCCCTACCACGGACCGCTGTTGAAGGAAGGGGTGGAAATCTGGCTGTACCAGGATGCAATGATCCACTCCAAGACCATGACAATTGACGGAGTCTGGTCGACTGTCGGAACCGCAAATATCGACAGGCTTTCCCTGCAGGGCAACTACGAAGTCAATGTCCAGTTCCGCTCGCAAGCCTTCGCAGCGACGATGGATCGGATCTTTGAGCTTGACCTGACCAATGCGCGCAAGCTTACCTTCGAGGAATGGGAAGAACGCTCGCTACTCACCCGAATTTCCGAGCGTCTTTTGCACCCCTTCGAATTTATCGTTTAGTCATCGAGGGCAGCCAGCCCACGCTCAAGTACCCGCTCAAAATAGTTTTCGTCAACAACGGGCACTCCCAGGGCCTCGGCCTTTGCGGCTTTCGATCCTGCACCGGGCCCCGCGATGACCAGCGACGTCTTCTTCGATACCGATCCCGAGGCCTTTCCTCCTCGGGCGACGATCGCTTCCTTCGCGCCTTCTCGCGTGTAGCCAGGCATTGCTCCTGAAACGACGATCGTTAGTCCTTCGAGGGTCTGCTCAATATCCTCGCGCACTTCATCTTCCATACGGACCCCCGCAGCTTGCCAGGCACGAACGATTTCCACATGCCAATCTACATCGAACCATTCCCGCAAAGATCGAGCAATGACTTGGCCAACACCGTCGACCTCTGCCAATTGCTCGACAGAAGCTTCCATTAAGAGATCCATCGAGGGGAAGGTCATAGCCAGAGCCGAGGCAGCAGTTGGCCCAACATGGCGAATCGAAAGCGCAACCAGAATGCGTGCAAGTGGACGCTCTTTTGCGGCCTCAATCTGCTCAAGCATCATCTCCGTGTTCTTTGAAGGAGTGCTCTCAAGTGGGGTATAGACTCCGCTATTTCCCTTCTGTTTCCAAGCCTTAGTCCAAAAATATCGGACCTGCATCCAGTCCCCGGTTTCTTGGCCATCCTTGGTCACAGGCTTCCACACCATGACATCGCGAAGTCGTTCAGCGTCGAGGCTGAAAACATCACTTTCCGAGGACAAAACAGGCTTTTGGACAGAAGGCAGAAGAGCCTCGGCATCACCGATCAGTTCACCATGCGTCAATTCAGCAGTCTTTTCCATGCGCAGTGCAGTCCCGTTTTCCAGGAAAACGCTCCGTCCTGCCGCGAGCGCGGCCGCTACCTCATCACGATTGGCCTCGGGCTGGGTCAGGGCAAGCGCGGCCTCGTCCCCAAGTCCTTCGATGTCCAAGGCGGAGCGGGCACCCAAGTGGGCAATCCGCTCGGTGATTTGTGCCGGGCAGCCCGCTTGGTTTGGGCAACGAAGATCCACATCCCCTTCCTTCTGGGGAGCCAGCTTCGTCCCGCACGAAGGACAGTTTTCCGGCATGACGAAGGGATACTCACTGCCATCGCGGGCAGCGACTACGGGGGCGACGATCTCGGGGATAACATCCCCCGCTTTCCGCAAAACAACAAGGTCGCCTATCAGAACGCCTTTTCGTGCAACTTCACTAGCGTTGTGCAAAGTTGCGCGTGAGACGTGAGAGCCGGCAACGAGGATACGCTCCATGACGCCGTACGGCGTGACGCGCCCGGTACGACCCACTTGGACTCGGATATCAAGGAGGCGGGTATTAACCTCTTCCGGCGGGAATTTATAGGCAGCGGCCCAACGCGGAGCGCGCGAGGTCGTCCCCAAGCTTGCCTGAATCGCACGATCATTAATCTTGACGACAACCCCGTCGATTTCATGTTCTAAAGAGTGTCGTTGAGCGCCCAATTCACCGATACGCTTCTCAATGGCCTCGCGACCACGCAGGAGTTTGGTGTGAGGAGAGACTGGCATTCCCCAATTTTTCAGGCACTCAAACCATCCTGACAAGGTATCGGGCTCCGTGAATCCACTATCTCCGGCTTCGACAAAACCAATGCCGTGCGCCAACATCGCAAGAGGACGCTCAGCGGTTTTCTTCGGGTCTTTTTGACGCAAAGAACCCGCAGCAGCATTACGCGCGTTTACAAAGGGCGCCTCACCCATACGGACGCGCTCAGCATTAAGAGATTCAAAATCCTTCGTTGGAAAGTAGACCTCGCCGCGGATTTCAACGCGGGCGGGAACCAAGCCTTGCAAGCGATGAGGAATACACGAAATTGTCCGGACGTTGGCGGTGACGTCTTCACCAACCCATCCATCGCCTCGCGTCGCTGCGCGATTGAGTACTCCATTTTCATAGAGCAAATTGACGGCAAGACCGTCAATCTTCACTTCGGTGAGCATGTCCAGATCGCTACGGCCCGTGTCGTTAGCCATTCGGGTTTCCCAGCCTGCGAGCTCTTCCAAAGAGAAAACATCGTCCAGGCTGGTCATCTGCTGGAGGTGTTCGACGGGGGCAAAAGCTTCGGAAGCCGCACCTCCAACCTGAGTGGTCGGAGAATCTGCACTGCGATACTGCGGGTATTGTGCCTCAAAGTCTTCGAGTTCGCGGTAGAGCTTGTCATACTCTGCATCCGATAAAACAGGAGCATCACGGTCGTAGTACGCCGCTCGGGCATCATCAATTTCCTGAATGAGTTGATGGTAGCGGTCAACTAGCTGGCGTTCCTCTTCACTCATGCTTGTCATTGTGTCATCTCCATTCAGGGTGCGCTTGTTCCCCAGACGGCGATCTTCTTGTTGCTCCTCCTCTTTTTGTTGCTCCTCCACAGCTTGGACGCAGCATCGGCGATTTCCACAGCTTTGCCCTTTCGCGAGTATGAGCACGACGACTGCCGAAGGCTGAAGGTGAAAAGAAACTGGCCTCACGCAACCGCACAGTTCACGTATTTACGCAGGGATGTTATTGGGAGGTGATCACACACGTGGGAGATTTCCCCTTGGCGCCAACGCTTCTTCAAGCTGCCCTTCGCTCCTCATGGCATTTTGCCTGCGTGAGTGGGCCAAACATTGGGCTTGTTGTTTCTCCCCTGGGGTGCCCTCAAGAATTTCCAGCACAGATAGAGATCTTCACCGATCACCGAGGCCACGAGCGCATATGTTTCCTTCTCCGCAGTAAGGATGCGCAAATACGGATTCGCGCGGCGGCTTTCACACCGTGGCGACGCTTACGTACGCAGCGTGTATATACCCCCGTCAAAGGTATGCAACTCAAAGTAGCTGGCCACTTAGCTACTGACTATTACCAGTTGCGCCAACGGCCGCGTGATCTTTCTTTTCCTTCTTCCTCCCGCACGTCAAGGCACCTATCTACAATGTCCTTCATTGGCATTGTTCCGCTTTTACTTTTCATGCTACTTCGCATGCTGGTCATGGGAGCCTACGGAGGCATGTCACTTCTTCTATTTGCCCTTCCCCTCATCAGCATGTCAATCATCGGGATAGTAGTCATGAAACGACGAAAACCCAGACATCGCATTGATGCGGCGGGGCTTGCACTTCTTCTTGAAGCTGCAGCTCCTTCCATCTCAGAATCTTCGTCCCTCCTGATCTATCCCAACCAAATTGGGCGCGGGAGGGCTCACGCGGTTTCTCACGCTAACGGGCAAACATATCTTGGTTTTGTTGGCCCCGAGGCCAAATTAAGTGCTTTGTGGTGCGCAGCGCAGCTGGCGGCACAGTTGGGAGGGGCGCGCGTCAAGGATGGTTCTGATGAACTTATCGATATCGGGAGGCAGAAATCCTTTAGCTCGGGTTCCACTAATTCTCAGCCCTCTCGTGTAGGCATCAGACTTCACGCTCCGGGTGAGGATGAGACCGGGGATGAAAATATTCACCTTGCTTGGGCGCCTCATTTCAGTGAACTTCCAACGTGGTGTCACGCAGTGATACCTGCTTCCCGAGCACCGGTGTCTTTGGCATGGTGGAAGATGCTGGGGAGAGACGCACCATCTGGTTCTATTCCCGACCACGTCAGTTTCGATGAACTTCCATTTGAAGTAATCGATAGCGATGAGGGGCTACGGACACCGATTGGGAAAGACGCCTCAGGAATCGTTGACATCGACCTCGTGAAGCACGGACCTCATGCCCTTATTGCCGGCACAACAGGTAGCGGAAAGTCAGAGGCGCTGCGAACGTGGCTTCTTGGATTGTGCGCGAGCTACTCCCCTTCACGTCTCCGCTTGGTTTTGGTGGATTACAAAGGCGGCTCTGCCCTTGCTCCCCTTACCGCGCTCCCCCACACTGAAACCGTTTTAACCGACCTTAACCTCGGTCATTCCTCGCGCGCTCTCAGAGGTCTCGCGTCATGTATTGCGACGCGAGAAGCTCAATTTGCACAATACGCAGTCAAGGACCTGTCACAGTGGCGTGAGCGTTTTCTTCAAGGGGGCGCACCTCCCCCACCTCCACGGATCCTCATCGTTATTGATGAATTCCAAGTTCTTGCCGATCTACATCCGGAAACCCTCGAAACCTTCTCAAGGCTCGCGGCTCAGGGGCGTTCTCTTGGTTTGCATTTGATCTATGCGACCCAGAATCCCGGTGCTTCAATCAACGCTCACATGCGCGCTAACACCGAACTACGGATTGCACTGCGGAGCATCTCTGAATCTGATTCACACAGCGTCATCGGCAGCGCAGAGGCTGCGCACCTTCCTCGTATTCCTGGCAGAGCATTGCTCGGTTCCGGAAAACCTGTCCAATTTGCATATTGCAGGAATATCGAGCAGATCATCGCTTCGATTTCGAAGAGACAGTCAGCTTCCATCGGAGCGCCTTTGTGGTGTCCTTCTTTACCCTCTCAGCTCACGCGAGGCGATCTTGATCAGCTGCACTCTTCAGAACGGGGCATACACATAGGGCTCATCGACGGGATTGAAAGAGGTGCACACCGATGTCTTACGTGGCAACACGGAAATATCATGATGAGCGGTTCTGGGAGTTCGGCAAGCAAGCTTGCTTTACTTGTCCGTTCATGCGCCACGACCTTGAGCGATTCCTTGGGCTTCCCCATTTGCGGGGTCTCGATTGATCCGGGCACCCCGCATTCGAGCGCAACTTCACCCGACTACCTGATACGTGACATCGTGGATTTTGGGGTCCTCTGCGAAGACCTGTGTCATCGCACTCCCTGTGTTGTCTGGCTCGAGGATATCGAAGGGACCCTGCATATGTTGGAAGAGTGCTTAGGTGTGCTTCGCGCTCATGATCTGTGGGGTCAGTTCACTCGCTCATGCGATGGTGTCAACATTGTTCTCATTGCCAGCGATGTTTCAGGCCGATTCACCTCACGCACGCTTTTTGGTTCCTATGAGCACATTTGGTATGAGATTTCCAATCCCCAAATTGCGGAACGTTGCCCAACAATCCGTGGAGCCGAGTGTACAGATTCGCCCGCTCAACTTTGGAGCAGCGTTCACAAGTCTTTGCTCTGCTTATGCACCGACTCAGTGAAGCCCTCTTTACCGTTGAGTATCCCATCGTGGAATCAGATACTTCACGACTGTCAGGGGCAATTAGGCAATGCAGCATCCCGGCAGCTGAACTCTTGCTCTTCTTTTCCTTTGGCTGCACTCGATACATACGCTTTAACCCAACAAAGACCTCACTTCCCGATTACCCCAGCAACGCCCGAATCTAGAGTTGCTTCACTTACCAAAACCAACCCTGACATGCGAATTCATTCGTATATCATTCGTTACGGCGCGCAATTAAAACGGTTCTTATTTTCTGAAAAGAATTGCACATTTATCGGAGAAGATAATTCGCCATTAATTGACGCTCTTAGAGCCATAAATACGGGTTGCATCATTCACCATTTCGAACACTCGCAGTGGATGAGAGCACTTGAAAACCGCACCGAACTGCTACTTTTCACAAATCCACCCAAAGAGGCACTTCGATTCATCGCCCAGAATTGCCAGAGTTTTCCCAGTTCTTTATATGCACATTCTTGGAATTCTTATTCCGGGGTAATTGTTCATCATGGCGTAGCTGGGCGTTTCGTCCTGACTTTTAAATAACGTGACGTCTTACACACCAGTTTATGTTTTTTATGGCCTCTTGACTCTTGATATACACTCGCTCATCCCTGAAACTAAGGACTGTTGTTTTTGTTCGGTGCGGGCACGCCTTGCCTGCACTTATGCTCTTGAAGGAGTACCCATAATGGATTGGCGGAGTAAAGCCGCATGTCTCAGCGTCGACCCAGAACTCTTTTTCCCGATCGGGAATACGGGTCCGGCCATAGCACAGGCGGCTGAAGCCAAGGCAGTTTGTCGCGAATGTACAGTTCAAGCAATCTGCCTGCAGTGGGCACTCGACAACAATCAGGACTCTGGTGTTTGGGGAGGGATGAGCGAAGAGGAACGTCGTTCCCTCAAGCGCCGCGCAGCGCGCGCCCGTCGCATGTCCTGAGATTTGCCTGCACACATGAGTGGTGGTGGGAACGGAGCCGTTCCCACCACCACTCATTTTTAGGTCTACCTAAGGCTCGCATCCTCCAATCCGATAACTCACCTCATATAACAACATGCCCTACAAGCATCCTTTCCTTCCCCGACGATAGAGCACTCCACCAGCAAGGGCTCCGACTCCCGCAAGCGAGACGATCAGAACACCCGAAGTGCCAGTACGAGCAACCTTCGGACGCTTGGGCTGTTCTACGTTAAGGGTTTGCTCAGCTGCATTGATATCTCGATGGAATGCGATTCGCTGATCACCGAGAAATAGATCTTCGAAGATGACAACGCTCTTTGCTTTGATATCTTCGCCCTGAACGTTAATCGTCACCTCTGCACACCCAGACGCTGTCTCAGCAGTGAAATCAGCTGTTCCTTCTACCATTCGACCAGCTGCGCTCAATGGTTCGCCGTTTTCTCGGTCAACCACAATTGCTTTCAGGGAGTAGCGTTCCCCTACCCTGAGACCTTCATAGCAGACCTGGTCGACGATCTTGGATGGCCCCAAGTGGCCTATGATCTGGTCACCATCACCTCCATCGCGAGCACGCGTTGCCAGGCGAATGATCGAGGACGCTTGTCGCGTGTACTGTTCATGCGGATCCTCAACACTGGAACGGAAAGCTTCAACGCGACCATCACCGTCAAACTCTGTTGTAAACACGTAGGTTCCGACACGCTGCGGGTCCACTGCGAATCGAAGATCGCCAAGCGATGAATAGTATCCATTCTTTGCAGGGACCTCGATAGTTCCAATTTCTTCTGCTTTCTCCCGGTTTTCTTCAACAACCTCAAGTCCTTGAGGGAAGAAAAGCAGACGATGACGCATGTGGGATGTGTCGGCAGCAATTCTCTCAGAACCACTCCAATGAGTGTGCCCTTCTGGGAAGCCGCTCACCCAGAGATCATCGATTAAGAAGTCACCCCCATTGGTTTCTTTGAGCTGTGCGGCAGAGTGAATTTGGATCTTCCAGGGAATCACTTGAGTTTCATGAGTGAGCCCCAGCTGGTCGGCCCAATCGGCGTGGATAAGGGGAGCGTATTGTCCCTGTGCTTCTTTACGCACCCTCCATACCCAAGAAACAAATCCTGGTTTTGCCTGTCCTTCAGGAAGAGGGATGCTGACGAGACGCTCTCCTTCGCCGCGAAAAACGACCGTTGTGCTGCCAAGAACTCGCATATCCTTCGAGATGAAACGCACGTCCAAAGGCTCGTTTGGAGGTTCGGTCCCCAGATCGTAGGCAGTCCCTTCGAAGGTTACCGGTATTGGTCCGTGCTCATCATTGATCCACTTTCCATCCCCGTAATTGGGGTCTGCAAATGCCGTGACAGTATCACTCAGGGTATTGTCCTTCACGTTGGTTTGGGCAACTTGTGAGCGTCCCATTGGCTGAAAGTCCATGAGCACCTTCCAGGTTCCTCCCTTGAGGCGCTTTTCTTCCTTATCGCCACCCGGCCTGTTTCCATACGAGGCCGTGTCCTGAGTTGCCGAGTTAACTCCGTATTTCGTAAGTGTCGAACGCACAGGGTTTTCGTAGTTTCCTACCCATTTCACGGTTCCGTTACCCGTTGCTTCCCACTCAAGATTGAGGGCATTTCCTTGCGTTTCTCCATCCCAGCGGCTGGTACCCGTGGAAGTGAAACGCGCAGGACCAATGAGCATGAGGTGAAGTTTCAATTTGGGAATCCACTCCCCTTTTTCATTCTTCACGCCGAGGTCCTTGAGTAAACCACTGCGAGGAGTCTGGGTTTCTACGCTTCCATTTTCGTAGGTTGTAACAGCAGATTCCTTTGCTTGGCGCACGTAATCCTTCGCCCTGTCGAAGACTTGCGGCAGTTGACGGCGCACGCCGTCAACCAAACTATTGACGGAATCTTGAGTGTTCTTTCCTGATTGGTCTCCTTCAAAATTCGCGTGAATCAGGAATGAGAGAGCTGCTCGGTTTTCTTGGTGTCGGTCATCCTGGTAGCGATCAAGAAGCCACGCCATTTGCGCGGTCGATAGATCAAGCTCATCCGGTCCCCAGCGCTTGGATTCTCCCAAATCTGTAATCGATGCGGTGTCCTGCGGCTTGGGGTTTGCGCGCCACATGTGGGTGCACCACACCGGGTAACGCGTCTCAACGTTGTGCGGTGCAGTGTAGGCCCCTAGCCAAAATCCTCCAACAGATTGCGCTCCGACGCCTTTAACGTACATACCGTTTCCTTCAAAGAGCGCGTGCGCCGGCTGCGGATTCAACGCCAGTGTGCTGAGAGTTCCGATTGCTGTTGCAAAGACCAGTGCAACAGCTCCTTTTCTTGCGCGATTTCTTGCACGATGCACCCAGCGTTTTCGAATATTTGGATGCCTCCCGATCATGGATCATTCCTTTCGCAATCACTGGAGGTCGCTCCTCCATGATGCGAGGGTATGAGGATGTCTTATCGGCTCGGGACGAGGATGCGAAATCTGTGGATAACTTCTTTCTACGCTTACTCTGTGGACAAGATTGCTGCTCAAGCAATGCGAAATCTTATGCAGAAATTAGCCGATGAACGAACAACACTATGGATAAACTACTGCCCGCACTGCAGGGCAGCGCGGGCAGTAAAGCTAAGGTTTGACGACGCTACTCGCGCACCTCACTTATGCGACCAGAAACGGATCACTGTCTGTGGCTGGCTAGAATTTTGGAATGATCGAGCCATCTCACCTTGGTAGGTGTAGTCATCGGAGAAGCGAGTAGAGGACGTCGGCAGGTACTGCGGGTCATCACCAAGGATAAAGTTGTAGACCTTCTTGTTGCCTTCCCACGAGAATTCCATTCCGTCATTGATCTGGACACCATCAGCCTTAGGAATCCAATAACGATGGGTCTTTCCATCAACCGGATTCACCCGATCTCCGTCCCACCAGTAGAGGCTGTAGTTCGCGTCTTCAGGAATCCCGCGGTCAACCTTGCCATTGACGCGAGCGTAGTTCACAACCAGATGCTGAGGCTCGTAGCCATCCCAGTCTCTGCGTGGATTATTGCCAATGCTCATACCGCGAAGTTTCATCTCTTCGGAATTGAATGCAAAGTCTGAGCGAACATCCTCTGCAAAAGGACGCACGATGATGTTGTCGTAAAGATCAACGCCAGCAATGCGGCCGAACATCTCCTGGAAGTCAATGGCGCCGCGGGAAGCGCCATAGTAGTCATCTTGAGTGCCGCTACGAACGATCTTGTTGCGCTGAATGCTGGCCCTCTTGTTTAACTTCAAGTTCCAGTCAAAGTTGTGGCCGCCAAACACCGTATTAAGACGAATACCTGCGCCTTCAAAATTCCCCGTGATGAGGTTGTTCTCTGCCTTCTGCCCAGATCCGCCAAAGAACCCAATTCCACCTGCGCGCCATCCGAGCTCAATCGTGTTGTGCGTGAACTCGATATTGTCGGTGTGACGAGCATTCGATACGTATTGAACGGGATCACCCGGCTTTGACTGTGCATGACTCGACCACGAGGCAAGGCCGTCATCGCCGTTTCCGCGAATATTCGAATTGCGCACGGCCGAATCCCGGCTTCCCTGTGAGTAGTTCAGGCCATCGGCAAAGTTATTGCGAATACGGGAGTGGTCGACCAGCATGTGCTCTGTGTACTGCATTTGATTTTCATTGACATAGTCCCCCATCCAGAAGCCACACTCGAAGTGTTCAATCCAAAGGTTTTCAAACTGTGAGTTCTTGGTGACGCCTTGGAATCCCTTATAGTTCGCCCCTTCGTCGTAACGGGAGTTGAGATTTGTCGACATGTAGAAGTCTCGGAACTGCAGGTCATGGCTGGTATGTTCAAGAACAATGCCACCACTTGCCTTGTTCGGGTTACGGAAGAAGATATTCGTGTACCAGATACCCGCACCTTGGATCGTCAGTTGGTGGTTGCCATTCGGAGAATGCCGAACGACAAGCTGGCGATCAAACTCAAAGGTTCCACGCGGAATATACAGAGTCTTGTTCTCATCCGAAGCGCGCTTCAATGCAGCCAAGAATGCATCAGAATCATCTTGTCCATCATTGGGGTGCGCATAAACCTTACGAGTTTCCCAAACACCAGGCGCTTTCTCTTCAGTCACCGTCAAGTCATCATCAGTAACACTCACTGAATTAGCAGGACGCTGAATTTCCGGAAGCGCCTGCTCAAGCTCAACAAAGTCAATGCCATAGGCATAACCTTCACTCCCCGTTCGAACAACGCTGACCGTGTCTCCCGGGTTTACTTGGCGATTGAGCAGAGCATGGACCTCATCAAATTGGAAGCGGGCATGTGCAGGCCCTTCGCCTGCCAACTTGTCTTTCTCTTCGTCAAAGACCTTGCTCTTCTGAACGTACTGATACGCACTTTCCGACGAGAGATTAAAAGTGGCAGCCGTCTCTCCGTTAACACGAATATCAACGCTTCCGGCCGTGTGGTCAGGAAGAGTGAATCGAAGATCAATTGCATTCCCGGGAACTTCAGCAGTGAAGCTCACTGAAGAATCCTTGCCTTCGAGTTCAACATAGGACTGTTCGCCGGCCTCAATCGCCGTCGAGTCGAGCATGTCGTTGACAGTCTGGCTCTCGTCAAGCGAGACGACGTGTGCACGGTCAAGCCGGCCACGCTCGGCCTCGTAACGGGTATAGGGGAAAGAGGCCCCGTAGGTCGTGTCGTCACCGGCAGCGACGGCAGTGTTACCGCCCAGTGAAGGCACCATTGCAATGACGGCAGCCGCGCCAACTGCTCCCACAATCTTTCGGTGTTTCATGAAGAAGTTCTTCCTTTGTATTGGCAGCGACACCACTTCCGCATATGAGATTGCGAAATTTGGTCGCTTCTAGGTGTCGAAATAGGCAGCCCGAGCGTTTTTACGGCAATGAGATGGCCTATACGTTCTCAACCCTAAGGAAGCTTCGTGGGAGCATTTGTAAAGGATTCTTGATTCGGACTCATCATCTGCTACAAGATTTCTGCACGAATTCTTATGAATTACTTATACATTTCGATGCGCATCACTCACGCATTAATTGCGCATCATGATGCGCAATCTTGGCCGTAAAAGATGAGATATGTACGAATTAATTGCTGATTCGTTGAGTATGGATAAAGGTGTGCCCGCACTGCTGGGCAGCGCGGGCACACAGAGTGAATGATTGCAGCGGATACCGCCACACTCACTTATGCGACCAGAAACGGATCACTGTTTGAGGCTGGTTGGGGTCCTGGAAAGACTGCGCCATCTCCCCCTGATAGGTGTAGTCATCCAAGAAACGGGTCGAAGAAATCGGCAAATACTCCGGCTTGTCGCTAGGAGTGAAGTTATATACCTTCCTGTTACCTTCCCACGAGAACTCCATTCCGTCGTTGATCTGGACACCATCAGCCTTAGGAATCCAATAACGATGGGTCTTTCCATCAACGGGATTGTTTCTGTCGCCGTCCCACCAGTAGAGAGCATAATTCGCATCTTCAGGGATACCTCGGTCGACCTTGCCATTGACGCGAGCATAATTCACAACCAGATGCTGAGGCTCATAACCGTCCCAGTCACGACGCGGGTTGTCGCCTACGCTCATCCCCCGCGAGTTAAGTTGCTCGTCATTGAATACGAAGTCCGAACGAATATCTTCTGCAAAAGGACGCACGATAATGTTGTCCTTCACGTCGATATTCAGAATTGTTCCCCACATCTCTTGGAAGTCGATCGCACCGCGGTGCCCGCCATAGTAGTCGTCCTGCGTACCGCTGCGCACAATCTTGTTGCGCTGGATACTGATGCGTCTGTTCCGTTCCTGATTTAAATTAAAGTTATGGCCCGGGAAGACAGTATTCAGGCGAATACCTGCACCCTCGAAATTCCCCGTAATAAGGTTGTTCTCTGCCTTGTGGCCAACACCGCCAAAGAAACCAATACCACCGGCACGCCACCCGAGCTCGATCGTGTTGTGAGTAAACTCGTTGTTTTGAGTAACCCTGGACTTGGATTCGTACTGTTCCGGATCCCCGGGCTGTGACTTTGTGTGGCTTGCCCACGAAGCGAGGCCGTCATCGCCGTTTCCGCGAATATTCGAATTGCGAACAGCGGAATCACGGGTTCCCTGCGAGTAGTTCAAGCCATCCGCAAAATTGTTGCGAATACGGGAGTGATCCACCAGCATCCGCTCCGTGTACTTAATCTTGTCATAGTTAACATCTTCACCAATCCAGAAGCCACATTCAAAGTGCTCAATCCACAGGTTGATAAACTGCGAATCCTTGGTAACCCCCTGGAAACCCTTGTACTTTGCCTTTTCATCATAACGAGAGACGAGATTCGAATCCTCATAGAAGTCACGGAAAGTCAGGTGGTGAGACGTATGTTCTAAATCAAAACCGCCTTCTTTTTTACCCGACTTCGTGAAGTGAATATTCGTGTACCAGATGCCCGCACCTTGGATTACTAGTTGGTGGTTATCCTTCGGAGAATGCCGGATCACAAGCTGGCGATCAAATTCAAAGGTGCCGCGCGGAATATACAGAGTCTTATTCTCGTCCGAGGCACGCTTAAGGGCTGCCAAGAATGCCTCGGAATCATCTTTTCCGTCATTGGGACGCGCATAAACGTTACGAGTTTCCCAAACACCCGGTGCTTTCTCTTCAGTAACCGTCAAGTCATCATCAGTAATGCTCACTGAATTACCAGGACGCTGAATTTCCGGAAGCGCCTGCTCAAGCTCAACGAAATCAATCCCCATGGATTGTTTATTGCCATCCGTACGGACGACACTGATCGTGTCTCCCGGGTTTACCTGCCTGTTAAGCAGGCCATGAACCTCATCAAAAAGGAAGCGGGCATGCGCAGGCCCTTTGCCTGGCAGCTTGTCTTTCTCTTCGTCAAAGACCTTGCTGCCCTGTACGTACTGATACGCACTCTCAGAAGAAAGGTTGAAGCTGGCAGCCGTCTCTCCGTTAACACGAATATCAACACTTCCCCTCTCATGATTGGGAAGGTTAAAGCGCAGGTCGATGGCGTTTGCGGGAACCTCTGCGGTGAAGCTTACGGACGAATCTTTGCCCCAAAGTTCAACGTAAGACTGCTCCCCCGCTTCAATCGCTGTGGAGTCAAGCATGTCGTTGACAGACTGACTCTCATCAAGCGAAACAACATGAGCACGATCAAGCCAGCCACGCTCGGCCTCGTAACGGGTATACGGGAAGGAAGCGCCATAAGTCCAGTCCCCATCGTCTGCCACGGCACTGGTTGCGCTCAAGGTGGGAACCATGGCAATAGCGGCCACCGCGCCAACTGCTCCCACAATCTTTCGGTGTTCCATGAAGAAGCTCTTCCTTTACATCGGTCAACGACGTCGATGACCTAAAGGCACGCCCGCCTAGCCACTCCCGCCGATCCTGAATATTCGATAGACCGCTTCCATGTTGTCTTCGCTGATCATTAAGGAATGGTCTATTGGGCTTTAAGATTAGGGCCGCTTTGTGAGAACGGGTATAAAGGAATCTTGAGTCAACCTTGTCATCTACTCCACGAACCCTGCGCAAACTCTTATGGCTCACTTAGAGTTTCTGATGCGCATAATTTAGCGGATTTACGCACAAAGTGATGCGCATCGATGCGTAACGAATCTTTGCTTCAAGTTACTCAGAAAGTACGCTTTCCGAAGCCTTGGAAGCGAATATTCACCAAGTTATTTTGCTGGATTTTTCGATTTCAACGTCTGTTGTCCCTCTGCGTATATCCTTGATGCAGCCAACGCAAGATAGCTACATCAATAAACTCATTGGCTTCGATATCACTTTCGATGACTCGACTACCAAGGATGCAAGAAAGTTCCTAACAGCAAATACCTACTACCAGAAATTGGTTTCAGCTTGAGTCGTCAGGTACTGACCTTAGCCCTTTCCATCAAGCACATTCTCGCGAGCAAAATTCGCTGGAGCACCGCCCCCAAAGCTCATTAAAGCGCGCCATAACAACAGAAAGCCTCGGAACTTCAACGAAGTTCCGAGGCTAAAAGTGGAGATGGGGGGATCCGTGTCGAAGTCTTTTTGCTCGAGGATCATCTACTCATGAGGACGGTACTGGGTCCCGTGAGCGTACCTTTACCAGAATCAGCCTGGAGAGGGAGGGCCGATTAACGGGGCTAAATCTCCATAAACGAACAATCTCCGCACTCAATCCACCTCGACTCCCTTAAGGCAAATATGTGCAAGCGATGAAAGTAACCGGTCGAGTAAGGGAGGGCGTCTTTTTAGAGTTTTACTCAGCGTGTTGCTATGTAGTCATCCCCAAACTGGATCAAACGATTCCTCTCAGCACAAAACACATAGAAGTCGATTTATAGCCGAACCGTTCTTTAATCTCAGTCTCTAAGGTGTAGCTAAACTAGTACCCAAAATCGGGATTGATCTTAGCTTCCCCTCCGCCTCCAAATTGCGAGAGCTGAACGGTAAAAGGATCTTCAATGATAGTTCCGCATGATAGTAGGCGAGACTAGGAATCGGGAGGCAGCAACCACAAGCTGCGGAACTCGAGTCTAGAGGATAGTGACGGCCCAAACGAGACGGGATCGAACCCTGACTACTCCGCAGAAAACGTACGAGATCCGAACCGTCTGTAGGTACGGCGAGAGTCTCCTTTCGATCTGCGGCCTTTTTCACCAGCCACCGTACGACGGTTTAGAAGAGACCGCGCACAGACGATTCAGCTCCGTGACTCCCCTGAGCAGGACAGTATTCATAGTCAGCCGCAAGCACAATCTTCCGACCTGTCATCCAGTCCTTGGCTACGAGAGTATCATCGGCGACGTACGACAACACAGGTGTCAAAGATCATCACGAGATCATCTGCCAGAGCCATTCGAAGAGGCTTTTCCCGCCCACTTGCAACACGGGAGCCGTCAGCACCGCAACGATGAGGGACATGATCGCAACCCAAAGCGCAAGCCGGCTAGTCCGGAAAGCATCAGCAGAGGAGCCAAGCGAGGAAACGGTCGAAAGAATGTCGCGGTAGTCACGATCCGCTTGCCGCAGCCGCTCGAACCAATCCTCATGTTCCTCTTCGAGACTTTCATCGAAGCTGATAGGCGGTTCCGGCGACTCATCCTCGCGATCGCGTACGCGCTCGTCAGGAGTCGGGACATAGCTGAAGTGTGGGGTTAGCTGACATTGCCAAATGCGTCTCCAAAACATAGCAACATCACGTTGCATGCTTGCAAGGTCGAGGCTCAACGTAAGGAAGCTCTAACGTAGCTCATTGATCGCCCGTGGACGGAACTTCCCGTGCCGCGCGCTGGCTCGATCTCGGATCTCGGCAAAGCGCTCCTCAGTTGCCTCAAGGTAGACCGACACGGAGATCATGAGAAACAGGTCTCTCATTCTCTTGAAAAGCCTAAAGGCGATCTCCTTGTTATCATTTCCATCGATGAACTTGAGTCCTGCATGGCCGATTACCTTGAGCACTGCCGGTCGGCTTCCCCAGAGCGTCCATGTAGGATCATCCCCCAGTGGGTCTTCTATCCCGATGCTCCGATGGCGCTGGAGCACTAGCCTCGGAATGAGGGGAGAGGTGAGCATATCGAACACTGGATGCTCGATACCGAGAGCACTCAGGGCATCGTCGGACACACGTAGGTCACCGCTTTGCGTGGAATTCGATAAGCCCGTGGGATCAAGTTTATCAAAGAGCATCAGCTCAAGTAATGGTTGCGGATGCTCCATGTTAGCGAAAAAACCTGGGAGACGAGCTGTAAGCCAGTCGCGCGCGGCGTAGTGCATTGAACGGCGTGCAAGCTGGACCTCGTGGATCGTTGCAAAGTACCGATTAAGACTGCGAGGTCTCAGACGCTCCCAGAGCAGCAAAGGCTCATGTTGTTTGTGCCACTCAATATCAAGCGCCCGAGCCGCTTCGTCCCGGAGGTGAAACTCAGCGACGACCGCAGTGAGACCTCGCCCAACCTGCACGGCGTCGAGTTCGATGCGGTCAAACTCAGGCGGTAGATGCTCACGGAAGCTGTCCCCAGCTAAGCAGGTACGATCGTATCGCACTACAGTGATGAGATTCCACCAATTTATTCCTCCACCTGAGCGGGAGCGCGCTAGCAGCACGTGATTGCGCACATTAATCGGCGAAAACCGCCTTCCCACATCCCAGCCATTCTTCCGGAGTGCGGCTTCAAGTCTTGGAAGAACGGACGGGGGAAAGAGCTCGACCAGACAAATAATGGGCGTCGTAACATGTTCATCTCTCGGTACCCGAATGTTGTGCATCGAGCTATCGAGCGACTCAGCGAAGTTTCGGTCGTGTTGATTAAAACGGAAAAGCCAGTTATCTCCGTTCGCGAGCCATGTCCGCATGAGGGATGGTATGAACTTGCACCGCCAGCCTGTCTTCAGCCAGCGCGATACACGGTAAGGATAGTCATACCAGCGATACCCCTCTCCTATCGTAGGAACGAGATCGAAGACGGTACCAACCTCGTTAGGAATCTCGATACCGCTTTCCTCTCGCGGAGCGCGCGGACGCCGACGCCGTTGTCGGTATTTCTCCCGATCTCTAGGATCCATTATCCACGTCTCCTTTCCAATCCACGACGATTGCTGGTACCAATGTTGCAACATCCACTGTGCAGTCTAGTCTGCACTGCTACTAACTCCCACCCATGACGGTTGCCGCGCATTTATTCCAAGGATATCCATGGGGTCTGACACGGCTAACGACGTCGAACCAGAACTACAGTAATGAAACTTCTACCGTTGATTATGCCAACGCGCTGCGGTTGTTCTCCGACTTCCTCCATATACGCCCACATGAACGAGTTGGGCAAAAAGCCCGCCAACCAACCCTTCTAATGGCGCATCGTCATTATTGAAGACAAAAGCGGTAATCAAGCTCAACGAGCCGCCCCCCCGAATCCGCATCAACCGATGTCAGATGTTCCGGTACCTCTTATCTGGCGAAGACCAGGGGTCTGTTCTGAATTATTCAACGATGACAGGTCGCTACTCATGAGCTGCCAGTTAGCTGCGTGGCGCTGGAGCGACAACGGCGGTGACTTGTCGTTGAAGTCGGGCGGGTTACCGTGCTATTTCGGCACATGCTGTATAGGGACTGTTAGACCGTCGCGATGAGCTGACAGTTGCTACCCAAAAGGAGAATGTTAAAGCAGCACTCCATGAGGACGAAGCGTCTATTGGCGCGTATACGAACACCATGCCAAGGCGACGTCCGACGATGCTAAGACGCGCACGACGCTGCTGAAATACTTCGTAGACAAGAGTTACGTCGGAAGAGCCTGTTGAAACCAAAATTTCTAAGGGTCGTATCAAGCTCGTGAGAGAGCTCGACACGACCCCGCTAAGTGGAGATGGAAGGGCTCAAACCCGGGGCTTGTTTCTGGTTGGGAGTGGGTTGCTTCCTTTAGCGCGGTCGCTTCCTCGGTTATTGCCGCCATGCAGCGCCGTCTTGGTGTTAAGGCTGATGGTCTTGTCGGTCCGGGAACTTTCCGCGCGCTGCAAAGTTATCTTGGGACCCCCGTAGACGGGGTGGTAAGTGAAGGGTCGGCGATGGTTATGGCCTTGCAGCAGCGCCTCAACGAAGGCCGCTTCTGAAAGTCTTTAGTTATCTGCCGCTCTAGGCTAGCCTTGTGGCATTTCCCGCTGCGGTTAGGAGGTTGGGGTGAAGAAGAAACTGTTCGCGTGCGTGCTTGTCCTCGTGTTGGGGGCCTCGTTTGTCGCGTGGCGCTATGGTTTTTTGTTTCCCACGCAGCGCGCATGCCAGGAGGTCGGCAGCGCCTACGAAAAATATGCGGCTGTCGTTTACCGCTCCCCGGCTTCTGGCCTGCCGAGCGAGGCGTATACGCGGGAATTGGAAGAGGCGCGCAATGAGCTGGGCCAGAAGGCTTCGTGGGCGCTTCGGCTGAATGTATCGCACGAGGCCAAAGAGGATTTGAACGATGTCCTCTCCGTGGTTGGCGCAGCGGAAAAATCACACCGCATTGAGGGCACGGTTGCGCGCCTAGCGCAAACCTGCCGAGGGGCTGGCTATCCCGTCCACATGCCTGCTCCCCCGCAAACATAACGAATATTTTACGCGCGCCCGACCCGTCTGCCGCCCCCTGGCAGGCGGGTTTTACGCGCCCAAAAATGAAAGGAAGACTCTGATGCTTGGATTAAATTTTGATCCGCTTGTTACGTGCGGTTTGGTGGGCTTCGCCTGGCCTCTGATCCAGGCGGCCCTGGATAAGCCCTACTGGACGTCTGCCCGCCGCCGCGTCTTGGTTCTCACGGCGAGTCTGGTGTTGTCTTTTGTCGTGTGGTGGGCTGGGGTCTACCCCCTCTCCTGGCAGCTGGTGGCCACCCAGGCCTCGGTCATCATCGCCGCAGCAGCAACAGCATTCACGGCGCTCAAGTCCTTAGGCGTGATCGACTGGGTAGGACGCGCCACGCCGGGCGGCGTACCGTTTTGGTACCGTTTTTGCACCCTTTTATGCCCTTTTATATCCGCTTATATCCTATCCCGCTCTGGCTTAAAACGTTGGAATACCAACGAAAAAAACCCGTTTTTCCAACGTTTCCAAAACGGTATCAGTGGAGATGGGGGGAATTGAACCCCCGTCCAACAGCCGACCCCGAGGTCTTCTCCGAGCGCAGTCTGCGAGTTATTTCTCAGCCCCTGGCATCATGCAGACCTGCTACCAGATAGGCTCAGTTGATTAAGTGTCGGAGCCGTCCTACCAACACGAACGGCACCCAGTGGCTTCCTAGACGACGCCAGACACCGGACCGGAAGCACCTTCCGGGCTGACGGACTAAAGGTTCTCGCGGCAATCAGGCGGCGAGAACGTAGTCGGTGCGATTCTGTTCGGCACCTATTGGTTTGCACACATCGTTAACGAGTAGAGCATGCCTCCTCGGCTCGCTTCCCCTCGATCGACGACCGCTGTCGAAACCGATCATCCCCTATTGAGTTCTTCACTCTCCGGCGCCCAGCCACCACAGCAGCACGAACACCGGACTTGAAATCATACGTCCCCGCAGCTGAGCTGGCAAGAGATTCCCGAGGCAGCGCCGCGCGCAAGCCACGATATGTGCGGTTGTCCGCCCCCGCCTCCACACGCAAGTAGCCGCAGCCCCTTGGCCTCCGAGGAAGAAAAATCCCCGGAGGCTCTACATGAGCTTTGTGGACTCCAGCTTCTCAACCAAGAGTCGGGTCCTCTTGATAAGCAAAGGACGCAATCCAAAACCAAGCAGCGCTGCAACGACTGCAAAGGCCCCCAGCAACAACATTGCATCAAGGTACTCACTGCCCGAATAGCCGGCTATCGCAGCTCGCAGGGCAGTAATTCCATGCGTTGCGGGAAGATACGGCGAAATTGCCCGGAAGAAACTCGGCAGAATATCCAAGGGGAAGGATCCGCCGGCACCCGTGATCTGCAAGACCAGGAACAGTACTCCCAAGGCTTTCCCCGCATTACCGAAAGTAGCGATGAAGGTGTAGAGCAGGAAAGAAAATACCAAGGCAATCGCCCACCCGGTAAACATAAATAGCCAGGGATGAACGTGCTGGATCTTCACAAAGAACAGCAAGCCCAAGCACATAATGGTGGCCTGGGTCAGAGCAAACAGCCCGAAAATCATGTAACGCCCAAGGAAGCCTTCCCACAGGCCTAAGCGATGCCTCTCGAAATACGCGACAGCTGGGTGGGAAGAATCCAATCCCTCAACAACATTCTCTGTGGTGACATCACTGCGAATGCTGATGATCATGAGGATTGACCCCACCCACAGTGCGAGCGCCGTATAGAAGGGCGCCATCTGAGAGCCAAAATTCTCGACCGGATACACCGGAATTGTCTCGATCCCCACCGGCGCTGCAAGCGCGATTGCAAGCGCCTGAGGATCCGAACCGATGATCGTTCGAACCCGCGCAAGGTTCCCACTTTCCAAAGCATCATTCAATTTGTTATGAATGTCTGCGATTTTCTGCGAGGCTTCACGAAGTTGATTTCCAATTCCACTAAACGTCGATTGAAGTTTCGATAAGCCCTCCCGAACCCCATTCGAGCCATCATTGACGCTGGAGTTTGCTGCAGACAGCTGTGCGCGCAGGTTTTCCATCGACGAGGTTGCTGAGTTGATGGTTCCCGAAAGCTGCTCTAATTGCGGACGCAGGGAAGAATCAACATCGCTCTTCAAATTGGCGATAGCCGACTGAGCTTGTCCAACGAGGTTCTTGACATCCTGGCGATTTGCGCCAGCATCTGCGGCGTTCTTTTCCATGTCATCAGCAAGCTTATTCATCGCATTCTGCAGCGCGCTCAGACGGTCAGCAGAAGCTTGCAGGCGATCCAGAACATCTTGAGAAATAGGTGTTCCCGGCAAATTTGCCAGTGTTTCCTTCACATGCAGGTACTGCGTCGCTTGATTGCCCACCGACGAGGCCTGGGAACGCAAGGTCGCCACCGCCGCAGCGACGCTACTGCCGCCTCGGGAATACACATCATCAATGGATGCAGAAAGCACCTCGAGGGAATGAGCAGACGCACTCACGGCTGAGGAAAGGGCAGAGGCAGCTTGCGAAGCTCCGGCACTGATCTGGTCAACGGAAGCCGAGGCGTTATTGGCCGCGCTCTCCAGGGGATCTCGGGCCTTCGAAGCATTGGCAATCATGTTCTGCGTAGAATCCACCAGCTGAACGGAGGAGGCGATGAGTTCGGCATAGGCATCTGCGCTGGTTGCCGCAGCGTTTAGACGCTGCGAGGTCGACTCTAGGCGAGAATTCAACGCCTGGATACCGCGAACATTCGTGGGATCAGAAAGCGCATCTGAAAGCGAAGAAGCCGTATCCACGGCAATTTCTGCAACAGTCTGCGCAAATACCTGGTTGATTTGCGCAGAAACGCGCTCTGCGCCTTGGCCGGCGATTTTTGGCGCCAAGCCATTCTTCTTTTCATTGATGTAGTAGGTCAGGGGCGTCGAATGCGCATCACTGGAAAAGAAAGTCAGCATCTCTTGAGAGAAGTCCGAAGGGATAACAACCGCCGCGTAGTACTCCCCCGATCGCGTCTTCTCAATTGCTTGTTCTTCGCTATCAATGACCCAATTGAATTGCTCATTCGTCCGTAAAGCTGACACAACACGGTTACCGATATTGACCTCGAGGGGAATCAGATCAGACTTATACCCCTTGTCGGTATTGGCAATCGCAATCCGTAGGTTTTTTGTGTTGGCAAAAGGGTCCCATGATGCCGAGATGTTGAACCACGCAAAGAATGACGGAAGAACAACCAGCCCAAGAACAACGACCATGCTGATCACGCTTCGATGTGCTCGCGAAAGATCAGCGCGGAAGATTTCCCATACCGCTTTCACTTCTCGCTCCCTTCTTCCGCTGTTTCTTCGTCGTGCACAGCAGCGCTCTTCTTCACTGCCGAGGCGAGGAGTGCTGCTGCGCCTCGAACCCTCCGTTGCAAAAGTGAGCGCACATCGGAGTCATTCATATTCGTGAGCAACTGCTGGCGTTCAAGAGAGTCGCGAACAAACTCGACAGCAATCAAGAATGCGATAATCGCGAGGATCCACACAATCCACAGTCCCAACATAATCGGCACTTCGGTCGCACTCGTCACAGATAAAACCGCAAGGAGAGCCGGAACAACAATCCCCAGGACCAGCGCTGCACGGCGCATCCGCGGGTAGCGACGTTCAAAGGTGCGCACCTGACGTGAAACGGAACGCGAATATGAATCGTGATCGGCAAGAACAGAGACGATCTGGGAAAGACGGAAACGCGAGGAGGGAAGGCGAGTGGCCTCGCTAATAAACAATCCAGACCGTGCCAGATCACGGGTCACCATCGCGTTAAGGTTCACCAGATACGGGCGCAATGCAAGCCCAATGGTGAACGAGATTGCCATGTGAATCGCCAGCACCCCAATTGCTCGAATATACGCGTGGTCATAGAAGCCACCGACCGTTTCGCGCATCGCATTAATGCCATAGGTGAAGGGGAAAAGCGGATGGAGGAAACGGAAGAAGGAGGGCATCATTTCGATGGGATACAGGCCGGCAGCGCCCGGGATCTGCAGCATGACAATAACAACACATAGGCCTCTACCAATGTGTTGGAAGCAAGTCGCCAACATGTAAATAATCGAGAGGTAGGCCAGTGAACTGATCATTGCTGTCCCAATGAAAGCAAGCTTGGAGACAGTTTGGACTCCAATGATGAGATTTCCAATGGATATAACCAGGGCCTGCCCAAGAGCGAAGAGCGCCAGAAGCATCCATCGCGACATATAACGCTGGACCGAGCTCATGGGACCGACTTCCTCGTCATCGACCTCGAGCTTCAAAATAACGACAAGAGAAAATGCGCCAATCCACAACGCAAGGTTCGTAAAGAGCGGCGCCATCGCGGAGCCATATGTGGCAACTGGGAAGACGGCCTGGGTTTGGATCGACGTCGGTGCGGCCATAAATTCAGCGATCTTTTCAGGGTTCAGATTCATGGAGCCTGAAAGAGATTGAATCGCATTCGAGGAAGAAATCGCAGAGATATCTCCCTGTGCACTTCCAAGATCATTCATCAATGCGGCTACCTTTGTCGCAGACTGCGCAAGAGTGGTCTTCGTGGAATCAAGAAGCGCAGTGAGCTGATCGAGCAGGCCATTCATCTGGTCTCGTTGGCCTTGAAGCACGGCAATTGCGGAACGAAGACTCGCTGAGGCGCTCGACATTTGGTCCAGCGCATTGGAAATCGCGGGAAGTTGGTCTGCGATACCCGAGCGCGCTTGAGCAGCGGAATTGCTCAGTGCTTGGCTGGAGCTGTGAAGTGTCGCGAGCGCTTGGGTGATCGAACTCGAGGTCGCGGCAAGGCTGGCGTTAAGAGTTGACAAGTTCGCCAGAGTTTGTCCAACCTGAGAATTTTGCGTGCTCAGGTCCTGCAAAGCTTGCGAGGCCGTGGGAAGTTGCGCGATTCCTAAGTTTTGAAGTTGGCGCAGGATGTCCCCATTGGTCTGGTTGATGGACTGTCCTTCTGTCAGGAGTCCATTAATCGTGGTCGTTGCGCCTTGCACTCCCCCGTTGAATGCCCCTCCTGCAGCCGATGCCTTCGCGGTGGCATCAGTAGCATGATTTGCTAGCCCATCGAGCGCACCAGACATATTGGTGCTGAAAGTCGACAAAGTGGAGCGCGTGTCATTTACTAATTGATCTGCTTGGGAGAGCGCGCTGTTGAGATCAGACAGGCTCGAATCGGCCGAATTCAACGAATTGCGTGCACCAGAAACCTTTTCCTTAGCCGCATCGATCCTGCCATCCATTCCTTTGAGTGTCTGTTCAGCTTCCCCCAACTGATCGCGAGCGGCGGTGATCTTATCTTTAAGATCAGAACGGTTACTCTGCAAAATGTCAGAAATGGAGCGCCCTGTTGAGGAGATCTTTGCAGAAAGGGTCTGCGCGACGGTCGAGACAAAAGCCGAGTTGATCTGTTGGTCAAGGGCATTCGCACCGGCTCCAGTAATTTTTGGAGCAATGGCGTTGTTGCGCTCATTCACGTAGTACTGCACGTTTGGCTTTGAATAGGTGCCGTCAACAATGCCCGTTAATTTTTGAGAAAAGTCTGAGGGGATGACGATCGCAGCATACGCGTGACCCCGCTCAACATCTTTTTGTGCTTGATCGGCAGAAACGAAATACCAGCCCAGCTGGTCATTTGCGCGGAGTTGATTTTCTACCGTGGTCCCAACGTTAATAAAACCGATGGCGTCCTTCGTCGCACCCTGATCTTCATTGGCAACTGCGACGCGAATCTTCGAGGTATTCGAATAGGGATCCCAAAAACCGACAATGTTAAACCAGGCGTACAGTGCTGGAACAAAGAGAAGACCAATGATCACGATCCAGGCGGCAGGCACGGTCACCAGACGCCGAATATCCCGCTTGAGCGATCGCATAACGGGCTTCATAAGAGCTCCTCAAACAGAACAGGCTGTGCACCTTCCATACGGAGGGCACACAGCACTTCCTCGTGAACGCGCCGCCGCTCTCAGCGACGCGCTTGTTTGACATAGCGACGCATCGCGCGCTCTGCCTCACGCTGGTCCTGTTTTTCGCGCAGGGCCTGACGTTTATCCCACTCTTGTTTACCGCGAGCAAGGGCAATCTCGACCTTTGCGCGGCCGCCGATGAAGTACAGCTCAAGGGGAACAATCGTGTACCCCTTGGCAGAAGACTTATCGGCCAGAGTGGAAATCTGACTGCTATGCAGTAAAAGCTTCCTCTTTCGTGTCGGCGCGTGATTGGTCCACGAACCCTGCGCATACATGGGGATATTCGCCCCGTACAGCCAAGCCTCGCCGTTCTTAATCTCTACCCACGCATCGACAAGCGACGCACGCCCCATACGCAGGGCTTTCACTTCGGTACCCGAAAGCACCATGCCGGCCTCCCACGTATCTTCAATGAGATAGTCGTGGCGAGCCTTCTTGTTGCGCGCAATTGTCTTCTTCGCATCCGAGGCGGCCTTACGCTTCTCGGATTCGGTAGGCTTTGGTTTCTTCCATTCCTTCGGCATAAGCACCCCCTCAGTGAGAAATTACAGAAGAACTATTGTCCTACAAGTAATCCAGAGGTTCAACATCAGCACCATTGCGCATAACGGACAGGTGCAAGTGACAGCCAGTGGCGTAGCCGGTCGCTCCAACCCAACCCAAAACAGTGTCACGCCCAACCTGCTGACCTACATGGACGTTCGTTGACTGCATATGAACATACGCAGTCGACATGGACGCGCCATTCATCATCCCATGGTTCACGTAGACAACGTTCCCACCAGCAGTTTCATACGTCACCGCAGTGACAACTCCCTCGGCGACCGGGTAAATTTCAGTTCCGCAGTCCGCCGCGAAGTCTGTTCCGTTGTGATAGCGCGAGATTCCCAAAACCGGGTGGAGGCGCCATCCAAAGGGAGAGGTCACGACCAGCGGAACCGGAAGGGGGCTCGAGAAGTTCGACGAAGACGTGTAGCGCATATTCTGGCGGCGATTTTCTTCATCGATCGCGGCGAGCTTTGAGGTCGCATCTTGGTATTCACGCTGCCACTGACCGAGCTGTTCTTCGGCCTGAGCCTTCTGTGCATCCCACTGGGCGCGCTTTTCTTCCGAGGTCTTCTTCAGTTCGTCGAGTTCGCGCAGCTTTGTTTCCGCAGTGTTCTTTGCGCTCTCTGCTTCTTCCGAGGCCTTGCGCGCTTTCTCCTCCAGAGAGGAAATTCGCGAAGTGACGGCGTCTTGCCTGCTCTGCTGGTTGCGCGTCGCTGCCTGCATATCCATTGCTTGGCTGAGTGCACTGTCTTGTGCGCGTGTCATCGCATCCGCTGCAGCTGCACGATCAGCAATTTCCTCGGTTCCCGAAGACGACAGTGCGATCAGAAGGGGCGAGCTCACTCCCCCAGACTGGTACATCTCGCGCGCCAATGCACCCACAGCTTTTTGAGATTCCTCTTGCTGTTTGCGCGCTTTCTCCATCGCTGTGTTGAGACGAGCAACCTCGGCCTGAGCTGCATCCAGTTGTGCCTGCGCAACGTCGTGCTCGCGTTTAGCGCCCTCGTAGCGTTCATTAGCAGTGTCTAGCTCAGCCTGAGCAACGGGGATCTGAGCATTCGCAGTTTCGAGGTCTAAGTAAACCTGGGCGAGCGAAGCATCCAAACCCTCAAGGTTGTTGCGAAGCTCTTGCACGTGCTGCGCGGACTCACGCTGAGCCTGAGCAACGCGATCACGATCTTCATCCGCAAAAGCGGGTGGTACCAGAGCTAGGGGCGCTGCAACAACAAGCAGCGCGACCGCACTGGTCAGTCCCGTTGAAAAACCGTGAGAACGCGTCTTTGCCATAGGATCAGATCTTCGTGTACTTCGCGAGTGAGAATGCGGATGCCGACAGCGCAAGGAGCACCGCAGCAATGATGAGGATCGGCGACATGATCCACACCTCACGCATGCCAATAAAGTTCGTCCAACGGAAGGCCTGCGCAAGCCACTGATTGACCAGGACGTGGACACCGACGAACAGCGTTCCCACTGCCAAGAGAGCACCGACTACCGCAGCGATCGCGCCCTCAATCATGAAGGGAGCTTGAATAAACAGATTCGAGGCACCAACCAATCGCATGATGGAGGTTTCGCGTTCACGACTCATCGCGGACAGACGAATAGTGGTCGTAATGAGCAAGACCGCAGCAACGATCATCACGCCCGCCAAGCCCAGCGACAGGCCTCGGGCCTTACCCAAAACCTGGAACAGGGGCTCAACAATCTCACGCTGATCCTTCACAACGGATACACCAGCTGAACCGGTGAATTCGTCGCGAATAATACTGAATTGCTCGGGATTGACCAGCTTGACGCGGAAAGACACCTGCATCATGTCCTCGGTCGTCCACTGCCCCAGCGGAGAATTACCGTAGATCTTCACGAAGTTCTTAAAGGCCTCAGCCTTCGATTCTTCGTAGACGTCCTTCACGTAGGGAGCCAGCTCTGCAGAACGGAGCTTATCGCGGACCGCCGCAATCTGTGTTTCCGTTGCCTCTTGGTTATTGCAGCTCGGAGTCTGGTCGTTGTTGGCACACATGTAGATCGATACTTCGATCTTGTCGTACCACTGGCTCTTCATACGTGAGACCTGCATCTGCGAAAGGCCAGCGATACCCACAAAGAGCAGGGACACGAAGGTCACGATCACCACGGCAATAGACATCGCACGGTTTCGCGACAGCCCCTTGCCAACTTCCGAAAGAATAAAACGTAACTTCATTACTTCACCGCCCCATACACGCCGCTGTTCTGATCGCGAGCAACCGTTCCATCGTGCAATTCAATGACGCGCATACGCATCTGGTTCACGATTGCAGCGTCGTGCGTTGCCATAACAACCGTGGTCCCATTGCGGTTAATACGATCCAGCAAACGCATAATTCCAAGCGAGGTATCTGGGTCCAAGTTACCGGTTGGCTCGTCTGCAAGAAGCAACTCGGGACGGTTCACCATCGCGCGCGCAATTGCCACACGCTGTTCTTCACCGCCGGAAAGCTCATGGGGAAGACGCTTTTCTTTACCTGCCAAACCGACCAGTTCCAGAACATCGGGAACCTGGGTTTCAATAGCATGGCGAGGCTTACCAATGACCTCCATCGCCAAAGCAACGTTCTCATACACGGTCTTTGAAGGCAGCAAACGGAAGTCCTGGAACACGGTCCCGACCTGGCGTCGAAGCTTAGGAACCGACCAACGCGAGAGTTTACCCACGTCATGGCCAAGAACCCACACCTTTCCCGACGTCGCACGGATTTCCCTCATGGTGAGCTGAAGGAAGGTGGACTTACCGGAACCGGACTTTCCCACGAGGAAAACGAACTCTCCACGCTTCACTTCAAGGGAAACATCATCTAATGCCGGACGCGCACCAGGCTGATACACCATGGTCACGTGATCAAATCGAATCATGAGCCGTCTCTGATTGGGGTTATGGTCCCTTTTACCCTATGCAGCTCGGGCCTCAAAACTTAGGCGACACGCGCAAAAGCCCGGGCTAGGCCCGGGCTTTTCGCATCAGTCTTGATTCTGTTGGTTCTTACGCCAACGAATTCCGGCGTTGATAAAGCCGTCGATATCACCATCGAAGACGTTCTGAGGATTGCCCGATTCGTATTCGGTACGCAGGTCCTTCACCATCTGGTAGGGCTGCAAGACGTAAGAGCGCATCTGGTCCCCCCACGAGGCCTTCACATCACCCGCGAGCTCCTTCTTCTTCGCCTGCTCTTCCTCGTGACGCAGCACAAGAAGGCGAGATTGCAGAACTCGAAGAGCAGCCGCACGGTTTTGAATCTGCGACTTTTCATCCTGCATCGAAACGACAATACCCGTCGGAATGTGTGTCATTCGAACGGCGGAGTCCGTCGTATTCACCGACTGACCACCGGGACCGGAGGAACGGAAGACATCGACCTTCAGTTCAGATTCGGGAATCTCAATGTGGTCCGTCGACTCGATCAGAGGAATAACCTCAACAGCGGCGAAAGAGGTCTGACGACGCCCCTGGTTATCGAAGGGGCTGATACGCACGAGGCGGTGGGTGCCGGCCTCGACCGACAGGGTGCCATAGGCGTACGGAGCTTGGACCTCAAAGGTTGCGGACTTCAGGCCAGCTTCTTCTGCGTAGGACGTATCCATAACCTTCGTCGGATAGCCGTGGCGCTCTGCCCAACGCAAGTACATGCGCAGCAGAATCTCAGCGAAATCTGCAGCATCCACGCCGCCAGCGCCGCTTCGGATGGTAATGACTGCGTTGCGCTCGTCGTATTCACCGTCAAGGAGAGTGCGGATCTCAAGGGCGGACATGTCGTCCTTCAATGCGGCAAGGTCAGATTCGGCCTCGGCAAAAATATCTTCCGCGTCCGCGGGATCGCTCTCAGCGGTCTCACGGGCCATGTCGACAATCGCCTCGAGGTCGTCAATGCGCTCTTCCATTGCCAGAACACGATCGAGCTCGCTCTGGCGGTGCGATAGCTGTGAAGTCACTTCCTGTGCATGCGCGGGGTCATCCCACAGGTCAGGAGCAGCTGCCTTCTGCGACAGCTCCGCGATTTGAGCGCGAAGACGCTCGGGCTGTACAACGGCGGAAATATTTTCCATCGTCGTACGCAAGGACTGGATCTCTTCAGAAAACTCAATGGCCACGTCTAAAGGGTAGCCGATTCATCTAATTATTGACGAGGCCGGGGCCGGGTGAGGGACAATCACTCCCCTCACCCGGCCCCGGGCCGTGCCGTTATTTCATTGTATGAACGCCTCTACAGTGCTTCCGCCTGCATTCAGACGATTGCCTCCAGCAGTTCAGGAGGCCAGCTGGCCAGAAGGCAAGAGCCACGCCTTTTCGGCCTCGATTCCCAGGCGCACATACTGCCCTTCTTCAAGAAGGTCCTCTGCACGCGGGTCGGAGACCACACACACGAGCGAACCGAACTCGGTCTCGATCTCGTACTCAACGGTTTCACCGTAGAAGATCGAGGTGACAACTTGGCCCAGCGAACCGGTCAGTGTCGCAGGCTTTTCATCGGTTGCAGAGATACGCATGGATTCAGGACGAACCAGAACAACCAGGTCATCGCCCGAACGAACCGCTTCCTTTGCACTCTCTGAAGCATGGACGTTGAGCTGCTGGCCCAGAGCCTCAATCTGAACCTTGCCATCCTCGCCGACCTCACTGGCCTTTGCGGGAACAAAGTTCGCGCGACCAACGAAGTCAGCAACAAAAACGCTAGCCGGGTGCAGGTAGATTTCCTCGGGGGTATCCACCTGTTCGATTCGTCCTGCATTCATCACGACAATGCGGTCGGACATCGCCATCGCTTCGGACTGATCGTGAGTCACGTACACGGAAGAAATTCCCAGACGCTTTTGCATCCGACGAATCTCCACGCGCATCTTCACACGCAGCTTCGCATCCAAGTTCGACAAAGGCTCATCGAAGAGCAGAACCTTCGGACGCACAACCATCGCTCGGGCCAATGCAACACGCTGCTGCTGGCCACCGGAAAGTTGGGAAGGAGCGCGATCCGCCATCGCGGTCAGGTTCATTGCCGCAAGTGCGATATCAACCTCTTCCTTAATTTCCGCTGCGCTCTTCTTACGCAGGTGAAGGCCGTACGCCACGTTCTCACGCACACTCAGGTGAGGGAACAACGCATAGGACTGGAACACCATGGACATGGGGCGCTTGTTCGGCGGAACAACCACCATGTTTTCTCCATCGAGCATGACCTGGCCCGAAGTCGCATCTTCGAAGCCCGCGATCATACGCAGGGTCGTGGTCTTGCCACAACCCGAGGGGCCCAGAAGGGTAATGAATTCACCGGGGTGAATATCCAGGTTGATGTGATCAACCGCGGTGACCTCGGAAGCGGTGTTCGAGAAGGTCTTGGTCAGCTCCACCAGGGACAGGCGGCCGGGAGCATTGGTGTCATTCGTATTCGACATGGGTCTTTCCTTTGTCAACAATTACATGCCCGCGCCATTGGTGGCGGTGACAGATTTATCTCGAACAAGAACATTTGTTAGGCCGATAACAGCCATCACGATGACGATCAAGATCGTGCAGAAGGCAAAAGCGTTACCGAAACGGCCCGCATCAACCTCAGCAAGAATCTGAGAGGTCATGATCTTCGTCTTAGGAGTCGTGATGAAAATGATCGGCGACAGCGTCGTCATGGATCGCGCGAATGCATAGGTCAAGCCAGCGATGAATGCCGGACGAATCAGAGGAAGCGTCACCTTCATAAAGGTATACAAGCCCGATGCACCCAAGGAGGTCGAGGCCTCGTCAATCGAATGGTCGACCTGGTGGAGAGAGGCAATACCGGAACGCTGGCCCGAGGGCATCGAACGCGCAACGTAAACCATAATGATCGCCAGGGCACCACCAAAGACCGCGGAACCACCCGCGAGCGCGGGCATCAGCATCAGTTTTCCGCCGACAATGATCGGCTTGTTATAGGTGATGAGGTAACCAATACCCAGAACCGTACCGGGAACAGACAGGCCGAGCATGCCCAGGAAGTCCATGAAGCCGGCCGAGGCCTTGAGACGCACGACCACCAGCCATGCAACAACCATGCCCAAGATGCCAGCGATGGGCGTTGCGATCAGAGCCAAGATGGTCGTGTCGATGATGGCATCATTGCCGATGCCCGAGAGCACATACTTGAAGTTCTTCAGAGTGAAGGTGTTGTCCACACCCAAGATCGAGACGAAGGCTCCGACAATAACCGTTGCGTAGATGGTGACAACAAAAGCTGCCAGCAGCAAGGTTGCAATTCCCAGTGGGATGCGCGCCTTCATTGAGCGAACCATACGGACCTTGCCGGTCGGCTTGCCCGTCACGGTAACCGTTGAGGAGCGTCCTGACCAGTAGCGCTGTAGAAGGAAGACAAGTAGCGCAGGAACCAGAAGGATCAATGAGTATGCCGAGCCTGCAGCCGTGTTGTATTCGCCGTTAACAGCGATGTACGCGCGCGAGGCCAGCACGGTGAAGTCGCCGCCGATGACCAGCGGGTTCGCTAGGTCAGCGATGGCCTCGACGAAAAGAAGAAGGAAGGAAGCGGCAAAACCGGGGACAAGCATCGGAAGCGTGACGGTACGGAAAATTGTCCACGATGACGCACCCAAGGAAGCGGCGGCCTCTTCCATCGCCGGGTCAAGGTTCTTGAGCATTCCGAGCATATTCATGTATGCGACGGGGAAGAAGGAAAGAGACAAAACCAGGGTCAGACCTGAGAGGCCATAAATATTCCACTGTTGTCCCAGAACCTGCGTCGAGATCAGGCCGTTACGACCAAACAGGGTGATGACCGACGTTGCCACAGCGAAAGGCGGCGAAACGATCGGGATCATGCAGATCAGGTGAAGGATCTTCTTACCCGGGATATCGACTCGCGCTTGCACGTAGGCGAAGAAGAAACCAGCAAGAGTGCCGATCAAGCCAACAACCAGGCCCAGAACGACCGTGTTCAGCGCAATCGTTCGGTTCGTTGTCGAGCTGGCGAAGGAGGTCAAAACCTTCAGGCCATCAGTTGAGAAGGCTCGCGCCAAGATCGTGACCAGCGGCAGCAAGACCAGAAGGAAGAGAACCGCTGTAATGATCGCAACGATCGCAACCGTCACAGGGTCGCGACGCACCTTCGTTCGTTTTTTCTTTCCCGAGGCCACGGCTTGCGCCTGCGGGGTTTGCGCCCCTTGGGTGCGTGGTGGCGCAACTGTCTCCACTGACATTGACTATCCGATCTCTCCAAGTACCCGCGTAACGCGGAAAAGTCCCTGTTGATGCGCATGTCCTTCAGTGGACACGCGAAGAAAGAGGGAGGGGATGGAACAGGGACATGGAAAGAACCATCCCCTCCCTATGCACCACTACTGGCGCGGCTGTGCGGCAACCTCTTCATCGAAACGCTTGGTCAGCTCGGGCTTTGCGGCCGCTGCTGCAGCGAAGTCGTAATCGATCAGGTTGATCTCATCGAGCTTGGCCATCTTGTCGTTGGTCTTGGCATTCGGGTTGGTCAGAATCTGGTTCGATCCAACGGTCTGGCCAAGGTTCTGAGCGTCAGCCGAGATTGCCCAGTCGATGTACTTCTTGGCGGCCTCGGAGTGCTTCGAGTTCTTCACCAAAGCCACGCCACCGATCTCGTAACCGGTACCTTCCTTGGGGAAGGAAACAACGAGGTCCTTCATACCCTCATCGCGGTACTTCACACAGTCGTGAGAGAAGACCAGGCCCACTGCGACCTCGCCGCGTCCCGCGATCTGGCCGGGGGCAGTACCGGACTTGGTGTACTGCAGGACATTTGCGTGCATCTTCTTCATGTAGTCGAGACCAGCATCCTCGCTACCGCGGAGAACAACCTGGGTCCACAGTGTCGTGAACGCAGTTCCTGAGGTCGAGGGGTGTGCCGTGGAAATCTGGCCCTTGAGTTCAGGCTTGAGAAGGTCATCCCAAGACTGAGGAACCTGGAGGCCCTTTTCATCAAGCACCTTCTGGTTCGAGCAGAATCCCAGAACACCGACGTAGACACCGGTCCAGTAGTGGTTCGGGTCCTTGTACTTATCCGGGATTTCCTTAGCGGTGGGCGAATCGTAGGCCTCGATCAGGCCCTTTTCTGCAGCTGCACCGTAGCCGTCAACCGGACCACCATGCCAAACATCAAACTCTGGGTTGTCCTTCGCAGAGTCCAGACGAGCAACGGTCTCACCGGAGGAAAGGCGAACGTATGTTGCCTTGATTCCGGTCTGTTGAGAGAAGGTCTCTGTCCACTTCTGGCAGAGGTCTTCCATTGCACCGCAAGCAACGGTAATGGAATCCGAAGATCCGCTTTCGCTGCTACCTGAGGATGCTGAGTCATTCACAACGCACCCGGAAAGTGCTAGTGCACCCGCCGCGCTGAATGCTGCAAGGGAGATGAAGCTCTTCTTCATCGGATTCTCCTTTGAATCGAGGGTTTGCACGGGGCTGTCACTATGCTCGTGCGCTCTTGGTTTCATTCTTACGTGAAACAGAACACGAAATGAGCGCCCTTAGTAACGAGCGGTAACTGATCTGTTACCGAAGATCCGGCATCGTGTACCCAACCGAGCGAACCGATTGGATCAGCTCTCCCCCACGATCCCCAAGAGCGCCTCGCAAACGATAAGCGGTCATCTTGATCATGTCTTTCCCGCCAGAGCTATCCTGCGTTTCCCAAACAGAGTTGAGAAGCTCGCGGTAGCTCACAGGCTCCCCGATATGCGAAGCAAGAAAATCCAAGAACCGTCGTTCTGTCGAGGACAACTCCACCGGCACACCGTCGACGTAGACTTTCCGGTCACGTCGATCGATACGCAAAGGACCGTTGGAGACAACATCGTCGGGATCCTTCTTACTTCGGCGCAAAAGAGCCTGAGCGCGAAGAGTCATTTCCTTTGGGCTAAAAGGTTTCGTAATGTAGTCGTCCGCACCGCTTTCGAGTCCCTTAATGCGATCGGATTCTTCAGAAAGCGCCGTAATCATGATGATCGGAACATCACTCATCGCTCGAATTCTTTGAGCAAGCGAAATCCCTGAGATCACGGGAATCATCAGGTCAAGAATGACCAGGTCGTAGTAGCGAGTAGCGAATTTCTCCCAAGCCTTCGCCCCATCGCTTGCAGTTTCTACAGTTATTCCCGCGGTTTCAAGGGCAAATTTGATAATCATGAGGATCTGGGGCTCATCATCAACAACTAAAGCCTTCGCGCTCACCTGGCCTCCTCAGGAAGGAGTGATCGATCGACACTTCGTATGGTACGCGGAATAGTCAGATAGAAGGTTGTCCCTTTGGAGGAAACCGTATCAACCAAGATCGTGCCACCGTGAAGTTTCAGAATCTTTTGCGTCAGCATCATCCCTAAGCCCGTTCCCGGTCGTAGCGATCCTCCAGTATCGAATGGGATGAAAAGACGCTCTTTTTCTTCCTGGGTCATTCCGCGACCGTCATCAACGATAGAAATGGTGACGTCTTCGTCAAAAGCTTGTACTGTCACGACGATCGAAACGTCATCGCCCGCATGACGGGCTGCATTATTAATAACATTGGCGATCGCCTGCCCCATCAAGCGCGGATCCAATGACATATAGATGGGCGCACCGTGATTTTCCAAACGGATAGGTGAGGAATGGAAACGACGCATCTGCGCGACATTTCTACGCACCAGTTCGCGCATTTCAACGCGTTGAAGACGAAGATTGAACAAATCAGATTCCAGGCGCACTTCGGCCAGAAGATCATCAGCCATTTCGACGACCTGGTTCGCATTTTCGGCAATGGTCTTCGCAAACTTCATTTGCACCTCATTCATGGGGCCAGCCGAACCATCAGCAAGAAGTTCTGCCGCTCCCCTGACAACAGTTAATGGAGTGCGTAATTCGTGGGAGAGAACCGCTGGGCCGGCCATGTAGTCCTGGTGAAGTTTACGTAGTTGTTCTTTTTCTGCACGCAGGCGCTGAATATCTCGGCGCATTCGAAGAGAAAAGACAATCGCAAGAGCAGCAAGGAGCCACGACACTGCGATAGCAACTATGGCAACTGATTGCATTGTCCTGCACACCTTTCCATTGCACTCTCAACGATATCCCCACCTAGCCAAGAAAGGCGAGGGGAAAAGTGAGCAAGGAACGCGGCGTTCCAAGGCCTCGGCACTCAGCAAGTGATCGCTAACGGAACGCCTTGGCGCAGATAAAAGAAGCGATCACACAAGGAATACGGCCCTCAATAACGGTGTAGGTAACGTTGCGATATCCCAACTTCTCGAAGAAAGCTCGATAGGAGTCCACATCGAATTGTTCCTTGAAGTCAGCACCGAGCTTCGCAAGGATCTTTGGGATTATTCCTTGTTTGCTTGGCCGACGCTTGACGTAAGTCGGGACGACGATGATGCCTCCGGGGCGGGCGACTCGTTCAAGTTCCCGCATGACAGCACCAGGATCGGGAAGCAGATGGATGACATTACCTGCCACGACGATGTCGAAGGAATCATCCGCGTAATGCAACTTTGTGATGTCCGCTGTTTCGACCATGACGTTGCGATATTTCGCAAGTTTCTTCCGCGCTTGTTTCAGCATTCCCTCAGATAAGTCGGTAGCGACCAGTCTCTTGCATATTGGTGCAAGGAAGGTACTGATCGCACCGGTTCCGCAGGCGCATTCAAGGACCTCGTCTTCGGGGCCAAGCAGCTGAGCGACTGCGACGCCTGTTCCGTCGTACACGGCACGATTAAATGTGTTTTCGAAGAAGTCATAAAGGGGCGCAACCCGATCCCAGAACATCACTGAACCTCCGCATACCCATTGCCCGCGCTTCATTGCGATATCGAAAATGCTACGCGCGTCCTACATTTCACACTAGGCGCAAAGGAAACTGCTCTGTTTCATTGAGCGCGCTCCCCCCGCCTATAACAGAAGGGGGCTTCACGCCCACCGGCGTGAAGCCCCCTTAAACAGCCTGTGAATTAGATCAGGCCCTGAGCAACCATCGCGTCGGCAACCTTGATGAAGCCAGCAAGGTTTGCACCTGCAACGTAATCGCCGGGAACACCATACTCGTCAGCAGTTGCAAGGCAGTTCTCGTGAATGCCAATCATGATCTGATGAAGCTTTGCGTCGGTCTCTTCGAAAGGCCACTGCGTACGACCCGAGTTCTGCTGCATCTCGAGTCCCGAGGTGGCCACACCACCGGCATTCGAGGCCTTACCCGGTGCGTAAAGGACACCGGCGCGGCGCAGCTCATCAATGGCCTCGGGAGTGGTGGGCATGTTCGCACCCTCCGCAACCATCTGCACACCGTTATGAATCAAGGCCTCGACACCTTCAAGACCAAGCTCGTTCTGGGTAGCACAGGGAAGAGCAACGTCACAAGGGACCTCCCAAATCGAGCCTTCTGAGAAGAAGTGAGCACTGGGACACTCGGCGGCATAGTCGCTGACGCGACCGCGGCGAACTTCCTTGACATCCTTCAGCAGATCGACGTCAATTCCCTCTTCATCAATAACAAAACCTGAAGAGTCGGAAACCGCAACGACCTTCGCACCCAGTTGCTGAGCCTTTTCAGTCGCATAAATCGCCACATTTCCGGAACCAGAAACAACAACGCGCTTGCCCTCAAAAGAATCTCCGCGAGCACGAAGCATTTCCTGTGCGAAGTAAACCAAGCCATAACCGGTGGCTTCGGTGCGAGCAAAGGAGCCGCCCCAGGTCAGGCCCTTGCCTGTGAGAACACCGGCATCAAAGCTATTGCGAATGCGACGGTACTGGCCGAAAAGGTAACCGATTTCGCGGCCACCCACGCCAATATCACCGGCGGGAACATCTACGTTGGGACCAATATGACGCTGAAGTTCAGTCATGAACGACTGGCAAAATCGCATGATTTCGGCGTCAGACTTACCCTTGGGGTTGAAGTTTGCACCGCCCTTCGCGCCTCCCATGGGCAGGCCAGTCAGAGAGTTCTTGAAAATCTGCTCAAAGCCAAGGAATTTGATGATCGACAAGTTCACCGAGGGGTGGAAACGCAGGCCACCCTTGTAGGGGCCAAGCGCGGAATTGAATTGAACGCGGAAGCCACGATTGACGTGAATGCGTCCCTGATCATCACTCCAGGGAACACGGAACATAAGTTGGCGTTCAGGCTCGACAATTCGCTCGAAAATCGCCAGATCCTGGTATTCGGGCTTGCGTGCAACCAGAGGAGTCAGTGTCGAGAGAACCTCGAAGACTGCCTGGTGGAATTCACCTTGGTGGGGGTCGCGCGCTACCAATTCATCGAAGACCGATGCGAGTTCGCGGGGAAGCTGGGATGTATCGAATTTTTCACTCATGTCTTGATCATGGCACTGCTCCGGTTTATTTACCTTTTCTTTTCCAACATATGGACTCTGCATTGCGCACGCCCTGATCACAGGCATGCAGTAGCCGCAGCAGATGCTCACATATTCGGTGTAGCTGACGGCAATTTTGTTTTCTCTCGATGCGCCTGCCCCGCTGTGTTCGCCCAGCGCATTAAGGTCTAAACGTGACTCGATCTAAGACTCCCTATGAACTTGCTGCCCTTGCAACAGTTGCGGTTCCTCGGCTCGAAGTAGCCGGGCTGCGTCCCCCGCAGTTCAGCGATGAGGTCCTTTCAGTCACCGGACTCATTGACACTTCTGGCGACCGTTGGATGGTCGTCTGCCCACACGACACTGTCGGCGGACTGGACATGGAGGCACAGAACGCGGTTTTGGAGCGTTTGGGGAAGGCTCACGATTTCTCGAAGATTCCCTTTGAGGTGCCGCGTCCCGCCGGTTTCACCCGCACTCCAGAGGGTGATCGAGTCATGGTCCACCGTGATCTGGGTGGGCACGTCATGGAAACCTCGGATTTCGACGACCCACACTTGCTTCCTGCATCTTTGGGAAATGCATTGGCCTCGCTACACAATCTTCCCGAACTGATCTATACCGGCGTCAATCTTCCGGCTTATTCGGCAATTGAGTGCCGTGACCGTCATCAAGCGGTTTTGGACGAGGCCGCGCAGGAAGTCGTCATTCCCGCGAATTTGTGGGATCGCTGGGAAGAGTCGCTGGAGAATTTGTCTCTGTGGCGTTTCCTGCCCTCCCCCATTCACGGCGATCTTTCCGAAACTTCAATTCACATCGACCACGGTCGGGTCTGTGCCCTGACGGGTTTTTCATCCGCACACGTTGGCGACCCTGCCGTCGATATTGCATGGGTATTTGCGCGTGCTTCAGATGAGTTTTTAGAGCGCTTCCACGAGGCCTACCAGCAGACTCGTTCCGAGAAAGACCTGCACCTTCTGGCGCGCGCTGAGCTTCTTTCTGAATTGGCCGTGGTGCGTTGGTTGGTTCACGGACTACACAGTGGGGATTCCGATATCGTCGACGAGGCCCGAGCCATGTTGGCAGAGCTCTCGGCAAGTGTCGGAGAGAGTGCTCCCAGGCGCTCGGAAGAGCCTGCGAAGACTGCAAGCGATTCTTCGACTTCAGAAAAAGAGTCCTCTTCGCAAAGCGAGCACACAACCCCTCGAGCATCTGAGCCTACTCCCGAGAGCCCGCTCGCTACCGAAGCAGCTCGAAGCACTGCCTCCACCGGCAAGGGCGAAGGTCATGCTCGTCTTCACTCCGGTCCGGTCAGGCTGACTGCCCATACGTCACAAGCTGATTTGGAGGGTGGCTCTGGGCAAGCGGCCGAAGCGCCGACTGAGCACATCGATATGAGTGTGATCCTGCCTACTCACGAGTAGATCAGGCTCTGCATTATTTCTCAGATTTTCTTCTTTTCTACGCGGTACTTAGCGACGCTAGGTGGAGGCCTTCAGTGGCAATCGTTCCTCCCGTCATTGTCCGTCAGTGCTAGCTTCACTGTCCATCAGCGTTAGCTGGGATTTTTCTTCTGGAGTTCGGTGAGCGCCTGAGTGAGCTGGGATTCAAGCTGATCGACGGGCACACCGGTTTGAGTCACGATGTCATCGATGCTGTAACTAATAGGACCCCTGAGGAAACACACTCGCGCCTGCACTTCACTGGGAGAGAGACCTTCGCGCTGCGCCCAGGCAATGCGGTAGAGCTGAAGCTGACGCGCGTAGTATTCCCACGTTGAAAGCGGCGTGTTCTTCCCAGGAAGGTGCGATGTCTTCCAATCAATGACGATGTATGTGCCGTTGGCATCTTTAAACACCGCGTCGATTCTTCCTTGAATAGATATTCCCGCGAGGGTAAGTGCAAAGGGCTCCTCGATCGCAATGGGTTCAAGCTGTTCAAGGTCTAGCGAATGGAAGTTTTCTTGCATCTGAGCAAGCAGTTGTTGATCAGAAGCTTCCAATGCTTCGCTGCCTTCCACGGGTTCATCCCACAGCTCACCGGTACTGAGGTGAAGTTCTTTTTCAACCCATTTGTGGAAGATCGTGCCGAGCACGGAACTTGATTGGGGTTCAAGGGGCAAAGGCCTGCGGATATTGTTAATCCACGTATCTGCCTTCCCAATCAAGTCTGAGATCCCGGTGGCACGAACACGATCAATGCGAATATCAAGCGTCGAATGAAGAGTTTTTTCTCGTTCTTCAAGCAGTAGCTGGGTGTCGCAAACCAAGGGGTCGCCGCTGGCATCCACAACATCTGGGTCACCTTCACTCTGATCTATGAGAGCTTGAACGCGTGCAGCGCTTTTAATGACCAGTTGGCGTGAACGTCCTGGAAGGATTGGATACTGTCGCAGTCGAGTATCGACCTCGATAAGCTGCTCAGATTCCCAGTCTTCGTCAGGTCGCGCGGCGATCTGCCGAGCATCTAGATCGAGTGCGTTTACTGTTTCCATGAGATACCGGGATGGATCGCGCGGCTTCAGGCTTCCTGAGTCAAACCAAGAACCGCACAGGAACAGATCGTGTCGCGCTCGAGTCCATGCGACATAAGCCAAACGCCGTTCTTCGCATTCGTGGTGAATTCCTTGGCGATAGTGAATGCTGTCTTTATTTGTTTCCTTGCCTGACTTTCCCTGCATGTGGTTGTTGAAGATGCTCATCGCGGTGGTCCGCGAACTTGTTGCTTCAGATGCAAGCAGATCGAAATATTCTGCTATTCCGATCTCCCCGTACTCTTCGGGGACGATCTGGGGAAGATCCGAGTAATCTCTACGCACGGGATAGGGCAACTCTGAAAGCGAGTTAAACCATTCTTTTGCTCCCGGAGGATCCTGCTTCCAGTCTCTTGGAGAGGCACTGTGGTTAGGGAAGCGCGAATCTTGGAGGCCAAAGACCACGACCGAATCCCATTCCAGTCCCTTTGCAGAGTGAATTGTCAGCAATTGGACGGCATCGGCTCGAGTGGCGCTGGTAGGGATTGGGAGTCCTTTTTCTTCCTCCTCTGCGACCGCCAGCCATGTCAGGAATCCGGATAGATCAGCCCCTGCGACCTGTGCTTCGTAGTCAGCCGCGATATCAACGAATGCATCGAGCATTTCCATTCCCCCGTCGCCCAGGGGGTCGGACATGATGGCTTCTCTGAGCCCAAGGATGGACATGGCACGCTCGATTTGCTCATCGAGTGGTCTGCCGGTTCCTTGACGAATAATTTCAAGTCGGCGCGCAAGAATCGAAAGCCGTTCATGCGCGACAGCGGTAAATGATGGGCCTCCTGAAGGCGCATGCCATCCCATAGGCGGAAGTTGATCGATGGCATCCATAAGGAAAACATCCGGATGTTCCTGTTCAGCATGTGTTCCCTGTCGAGCCCGGTATTTTGCATATTGGTTAAGAACCAGAAGGTCCGCCGCACCAATATCCATCGCGGTGACGAGGCGCATGAGGGCTGGGGCATTCGTCGGATCTGAAGCGAGCTCAAGGGCGGCTCGAACATCGCTAACTGAGGGCTGGTCTAAGAGGCCCCCTAAACCAACAACTTGAACCGGGATATCTGCGTCTTTGAGTGCACGTTCGATCGCAGGAAAATCTGCACGACGACGACACAACACAGCGCAGGTGTTCCACTTCCCTTTTTCGTCTTGGATGCGATGCTGTCGGATAAATTCGACGACATTCTCAAGTTCTTCCTGGTAGGTCAGCGGATAGCTTGCGTTGACTTTCCCTTCTCCCGCTTGAGGCCTTGGCCCAAGAACTGGAGGTTTGACCTGAGGAACCTTAATGGAAGTGCTTGCCGAGCCGTTTTCTTGGCCGATTCTGGGAAGGCCTCGCAGTGGAAGAGCAACCGCATTTGCTGCTTGAAGGATCGCGTGGTCGTTTCTCCACGCGGTAGATAGGGTGAGCTGCTTTGCCTCATGCCGGGTGGAAAATGCGGTCAAGAAGTTACTGAGCGCGGATGCTGAAGCGCCTCTCCAACCGTAAATTGCTTGGCTGGGATCACCGACTGCGGTAGTTGGATGATCTGCAAAAAGGGTGGATAGGAAGGTCATCTGGATGACCGATGTATCTTGGAATTCGTCGAGAAGGACAGCTTGATAGTCGGAGCGCACCTGGCGGACAACTGCAGCATTCTCCGTGACGATTCGTGTTGCGAGAAGAAGCTGATCTGAAAAATCAATCAGACCGTGACTGCGTTTGTAGTCTTCGAATACCCGTGCCATATCAAGGAGCAGAATCCTATTGGCATTGACGGTAATCATGGATTTGAGGGAACCGGTTGGATCTTTTCCTGCAGATTGAGCGATTTCTTCCAGCTCTTCGCTAAATGCACGGAGGGCTTTTGTTCCCTGGTCAAGAGTCATATTTTGTTCCGCGATATGACCGCTTAATGCAAGTACCGCTGCGACAATTGATGAAGTCGGTTTGTATCGTCCATCTTCTTCGGGGTATTCTCCCCTCCAGTTTTGGACGATCTCGGTAAGGATCTGAACCTGCTGCGCCTGTCCGATCAAGCGCGAGTCGGGATCTACCCCAATTGTTGCGCCATACTCGCCAAGGATTCGAGCGGCAAAAGAGTTATAGGTCAATGCCGTTGGATCGCCCTGGAAGCTAAGGCCAAGACTTGATGCCAAGACCCCGAGGTCTTGTCGCATTTTAAGGCCCAGCTCCCCCGCTGCTTTCCGTGTAAAGGTCAAGCCGAGAATTCGCTCCGGCTCGATTCCATGATGGGCAACCATGTAGAGCACGCGCTGTGACATGGTGGTTGTCTTCCCTGCGCCCGCTCCCGCAACGACAAGCAGCGGTTCAAGAGGTGCTTCAATGACGGCACGCTGTTCATCCGTCGGGGGGAAATACTGGCGACTTCGAGGGGTGGCCAAACGCAGAATTTCATCAACGCTGAGCTGTGTACTATCGATGCTCATTCCACACTCCTCTTTCCTGACTCACGAGCTGGGCAAGAACGGGCGAACTCGCAGTATTGGCATGCTTCATCAGAGGGCGTTGCAATAAAAGATGGGCCTTTCATTTTCTGCCCGATCTCATCAAGCTGGCTGATCCAATCCGCCTTTGTTTCCGGGTCTAAGGGGTCTTGCGAGATGGTCCGGACATCACCGTAACCAAGATATTTGAGCTCTGCTCCTAAAACTTCATAACCCTGTTGTTCGACTGCGAGTTGATAGAGAGCGAGCTGCGGGTGGTCCGGGTCCTTTTTCGCGCCGGTTTTATTTCCCTTCTTCCCAGTCTTGAAATCAATAATCCGAACGCCTTGGCCATCCAATTCCATTCGGTCAATTCTTCCGCGAATGTGAACTGAAGAGATCGGAACATCGAATGGCACTTCAACTTGAACATTTCCGTTCGGATCTGCACAGTTTCCCATTTGAGTAGATTGCTCAAGATATTCGCCGAGCGCAGATGCCATCTCTCGAAGGTGGTCCATGTGGATCTTGCTTGCGGCCTGTCCTTCATCCACACCCATTGCGCAAATCTCTTCTTCGAGCGCATCCATAACAGCGCTGCGAGGCCCGCATGGGAAGCGCTCGGCCAAGCTGTGGATTAACGTTCCATCTGCTGCACTCTGCGTCGGCATCGAAGTGCCGCTATTGGAAGCAAAGAACCAGCGAAGAATACATTGGCGTGCGCTATCAAAACTGGAGGGGCTCACGGCGACACGCTGTTGGTCATAGATCGGGCTATCCGAGCTGATTCCTCCGGCTCCAATCCAATTGCTGGGAATTGCGCTGGCGACTCCGCGTCTGGCAAGAATTGCAAGCAGACGGGTGGCAAGCTCAGCTGTTTCGGGGTCATTCTCCTGCGCGGCAAGATACCTCAGTCTGGAGATGTGACCAGAAAGGTCTAACGCGGGCGGCACGTCTTCAATGGGAAAGCCGTCTTCGGGGATTTCCATACCCGCGCCTTGTGCAACGAGTTCAACAAATTGCGATGGTGCTTGATCTTCATTGGAGACAACTCCAATGTGCAGTGTCAGATTCGTTCGCGAAACGGCAGCAAGAAGTCGCCGAAGTTCATCGTCTAAAACTGCCCGACGTTGGATTCGAGGATCATCGATGACCTCTTGGGCAGGGTCCGTACTGCGTGTGATCTCCCCAAGAAGATCGGCGCGCAGCAGACGCTGTCGAAGCCGAAGATCGGGCCAACTCCCATCTTGAAGCCCATAAATTGCAACGACGTCCCAATGCCGCCCAACCGCCTGTTCTGGGGTGAGAACCTGGATTCCTTCGTGACGATATGCGGTTGCAGCGATGGTGTCGGTCAGTACATCGGATTCGAGGAGCTCACGCGCAAACTCTGCGGCGGTTCTCTGCGGATTTCTTTGTTGCCAGATATCCGCGACTCTAAACAGCGCTATCACCGAATCTAAGACGTCATCAAAATAATCTGAATCCGAGTCGTGCGCTAATGCCCGTGTGCTCAGTTCCTCAGCTACATCTGCCGTCGCCCATGCTTCCCAGAGTGCTTTTTGAGGGCTGAGGGCTTCTACTTCTTTCCATAGCGTCGAGGCCTTAAGGAGCTTACGCAGTTCCGCTTCCACGTTCTGTGAGACAAGAGAAGGGTCCTGAAGAATGCGAGAGATCGTATCTGTACTGAGGTGTTGAACGCGACCCTGTGCCAGCTTCTGATCGCTATGTGCCCACGCATAGTTGTGAAGGAGCGAACTTACATGCAGAGCATCGATCGAGATCAGATCTGAACGTAGCCAGCGATCGATAACTCCCACGCCATTGTCTTCATTCGGAATTAAGGTTTTCAGCAAGGCACTGGTCATTGAATTAGACGCAAAATTGAAGGCTTGTTGACCTCCAGCCAGGGGAATTTTGCTACGTTTCAGAGCCCTTCTGGCCTGCTGAATGAGAGATTGCGAGCGAACAATCACTACCTGCTCAGACCAAGGAATATTGTCACGCAGATAATGGGAGCGCAGCTGATATCCCAGAGCCGCCCCCATCTGTGCAAGGCTGGCACAGTTGTGGATGAATATCCCTTGTTCACCGAGTCGTCTTTCAGAGTCACCAGCAAATGGGGCGTTTCTTCTTGCGGCGGGTCCGCTTTGCGTAATGCGTGAGGCAAGCGAGAGGGTCAAAGCATGAAGCTGAGGAGTACCGACGTAGTCAGCCCCGCAATCTTCAATTTGAATGCCGAGGATTCTGGCCAGATCGAGATCCATATGGGCATAACCACGCTTGTATGAGGTTACTGAGAGATCCGGATTCGAGAAAGCAATGATGCGACTTCCCAATTGATGTGCGACATGAAGTAGCGCCAGCAGCGAGGGAGTGCAGTCCTGTAGGTCATCGATCAGAAGATACTGTGGAATCGGGGCGAAAATCCGCACTCCAGCGGATTGCGCACGATCATCCCAATCGGCAAGGAGCGGGGCAGCTTGCCTTCCCAGCCGCGCCCCGTGCGCCAGCATGGTCCCTCGGAACTCCACCCCCAGCTGCGGAAGTTCGTTCCACTTCCTGAGAAGGGGTGCAAGGCTCACCCACTGCTTCATTGCGCGAATGCGGCCGAGCTGCTCTAGATGCTCAGCAGTGGTCCCAGACTCTGCAGCAGTATCAATAAGATCACGTAGTTCCATCCGAAATGCCGGAAGTGAACGGATCGTATCTGAAAGCTCTTCTGGCCACCGAATCTCAGTTTCTTCTAGCAGTTGAGAGAGCATACGATCCATGCTTGCGCCCGTCAGGAGCTCAACATCACCCAGCGGTTGATCACGCGTATTTCGCCACTGCGACACGATTGAATAGGCCCACCCAATGGGGGTTCGAACCGGGCGTACCGCATTGGGAGCAAGCGCTTGTACCGCAGGCAATAATTGATCGGCACGCGAACGATCCGGAGTGAGAACTAAAAACGAGTGGTCGTTGCGTACAAGTTCAGCAACAGCAGCAAGAAGAAGAGTCGTCTTCCCGCTTCCGGGTGCACCGCGAAGTACAGCATCACCTTCAGTAATCTGCTTAAGCAGCAAGCTCTGATGGTCGCTGAGTTCCGGTAGCCCTGAGAATTCAGAGCCGACCGTGATACGCACCGGTGTGTTGTTCATATAGTGATTCTGACAGAGGCCACCGGCATTTGGAGACCACTTTGGGCTTCAGAGCGAAATTGAGAAAAATGTGCCCCCGAAGCGGAGGCTTCAGGGGCACACTCTGGCAGTCATGCTTAAGGCGACCGCTTCACCTTTACTGAAGCGGGTATTCCTTTTCGAATGCCTTCTTGGAGCCGAAAGTGCTGTCAATCTTCAAGGAAACTGGAGCAGTTTCATCACTGAGAACGAAAGCACTCACAACAGTCATACTTCCGCCGGGTTGGAGTTCTTTAAGCGCACTCATAGGCTCGTATCCTTCAGGCTTTGCATCGAAATAAACTGCAGTATCGAGTTCAACCTTGTTCTGGAACGCCTGGACGCGGTATTCAAAAGGATTCAAATTGCTTGTGTCATTGTTCGTGATCACCAAGGTCGCAGCAACCGTCGGCTTGCCTTCGTAGTCATTTACTGACTTCTCGACCTTTTTCACTTCGATCGTCACCTTACCGCTCTTCAGCTGAGCAACAGTCGAGTCTTCGCCAGCTTTGGAAGCTTCAGCTGATTGAGTAGCAGCGCCCTCTGAAGAGGAGGATGCATTCACGGAAGGTGCTACAGAAGTTGTCCCAAAGGCCTCATCAATAGCCTTTGAATACATAGCCTGGCTTCCAAAAACAACAACAATGGCAAGAATCGAAATCACCAGTGAAGTGATTGCCATACCGGAGCCGCGGTGAGTCTTATTTGGGCGCGTCTGAACGACAGCGACGATTGCCACGACCGCAGCAATCAGAGCCAGAATGAAAATTAGATTGTTCAGAATCGGAACCCAAGACAGAAGGAGAGAAATGATACCCAACACGAGTGCTGTTACTGCAAGGGCAGACAAGGGTTTAACTGCAGCTGCTCCGAATTGCCCTTGAGAAGGAACAGTCGAAGAATCCCCATCAACGGGCATTCCCTGTGAAGAAGGAGGAGGAAGCGACATCGCTCACCTTTCGAGTAGATTCAACTTTGAATTCCCCTGACAGAACACAAAATATCACATTAAAGCCGCCTGATACCAGCTGTTTCTCACACGATTTTCAGCACAACCCCACATTTCAACCATTTGGACAGTAAACTGCATTAACTCACAACTGCCCCCACAATTACGCTCTTGCAGAAATAGCAAGCCCACTCCCCCGCTTGCACGTACTATGAGGACACAGAAGACCATTCGATCCACGACATCTGGGAGTCGCAGTGAACATCACGATCGGTATCAACGCCAGCCCGCGCGAACTCGACCTTGAGCTGGACCTCAGCGAAGACGAGCTCTTTGCCCAAGTCACCAATTCCCTACGCGAGCAGACTCCCCTGATCCTTACGGACACCAAGGGAGAGAAAACACTCATTCCTGCCCAGGCAATTTCCTACGTGCGCGTAACTGCCCCGCAGACGCACCGCGTCGGCTTTGCAATTCACTAGAAGCAAGCCGAATAAGCTAGCACTTATCCACCTGCGTCTAAGCGCGCAGGTGGATTCCTTTCATGCGCTGCGCATGCTCAACACTCAAAGTCTGAGCAATCGCATCTGCATCTTCGGGAGAATCCGATAACTCAGGGTGCATGAACAGGGTTGAACGCACCAATCCCAAAACTTCTCCAGCGACCCTTCTCGCCCACAAAGACAGGCGCGCAGCAAGCTGCTCATCGGCCTCGAAAATCGGAGCCAAATTCTGACGCTCCCACTCCCCCTGCTCGAGATCCCACTTTGCCCCCGCGAAAAGGTTTTTACGCGACGCGATCTCACGTAGCAAACCACCCAAGATCCCCAGAGTCACATAGGTTTTCACCGTGCGCTCGTACCAGGTCGTCGGTCGAGTACGGGCATCCAGATCGTCATATAGCCCATCAAAAGCCTGAGCTTTCTCAGCTAAGTCAACACCGCGATGCTGACACCACGTTTCAACCTGGGTGTAGGTATCGAAAACTCGAGTGGCCATGCGTGCATGCTCGACCTTCGCCTCGAAAGTCGGCGCCTGGTCACTATCCTTTGCCAAGCGTGTCATTGCAGCCAAAATCGAATACGCGATCAGACCAACAACGTCAGCGTCGCGATCCGGCACAGGTTCATAGGTGCGTTCCATGCACTAACACTACATCAGATAAACGTGACGGGTTCCGCCTCGAGCGATCCGCGTCAACCTCGTAGAATACAAATGACAGTGCTGACCGATCGCACGTGAGATATTTTGCCCGGGCACCTACGCCCCTTGAAGAAGAACCGCGATCGGCTGCAATTTCCAACGGGTTTTTCCCAGAACAGGTTGATCGTGACTTCACCGTCTGACTTCTCTGCTGGCGTCGTACGTTTGGGCTCAATCAAAGCCCCTTCGACCCAGGAAGATGAAACCACCCCCGACATTACGAACTCGGGAAATGAAACTTTCGAAGCGAAATCTTTCGCTGATTTCGGGGTCAGTGACCCCATCGTTGATGCGCTCGAAGAACGCGGCATCACCCACCCCTTCCCCATCCAGGCCCTGACTCTTCCCGTCGCACTGGATCGCCACGACATTATTGGCCAGGCCAAGACAGGTACCGGTAAAACACTGGGATTCGGCATCCCCGTGCTGGAAGACGTCATTGCTCCGGATGAAGAGGGTTACGAGGACCTTCTCAACCCAAACATGCCGCAGGCACTCATCATTTTGCCGACCCGCGAGCTCACCAAGCAGGTGGCCGACGACTTGCGCGCAGCGGCTTCTAAGCTCTCAACGCGCATCGTTGACATTTACGGCGGCGTTGCTTTTGAACCGCAGATCGAGGCACTCAAGCGAGGCGCGGATATCGTCGTCGGCACCCCGGGGCGCTTGATCGATTTGCTTCGTCAAGGTGTCCTGCACCTCAGCGGCGTGGAAAACGTTGTCCTTGACGAGGCCGACGAGATGCTTGACCTTGGCTTCCTCCCCGACGTGGAAACTTTGCTCTCGCGCATTCCCGCGGACCGCCACATGATGCTCTTTTCGGCGACCATGCCCGGGCCGGTGATCACGCTGGCTCGCAAGTTCATGACCCAGCCGACCCACATCCGCGCGCAGGATCCCGACGATCAGGGCCAGACCGTCAACACGGTTCAGCAGGTGATTTACCGTGCTCATGCGATGAATAAGACCGAGATCGTTGCACGTATCTTGCAGGCACGAGGCCGTGGTCGCGCTGTGATTTTCTGCCGTACCAAGCGTGCGGCGGCGCGCGTTGCCGACGAACTCAGCGAGCGCGGTTTCGCGGTTGCTGCCCTTCACGGCGACTTGGGCCAGGGCGCTCGCGAGCAAGCTCTTCGCGCCTTCCGCAATGGCAAGGTCGATGTTTTGGTTGCAACAGATGTTGCCGCGCGAGGCATCGACGTTGACGATGTCACTCACGTCATCAACTACCAGTGCCCCGAGGACGAGAAGGTCTACATTCACCGCATTGGCCGAACCGGTCGCGCGGGGAATTCCGGTACAGCTGTGACCTTCGTTGATTGGGACGATGTCCCGCGCTGGTCGTTGATTTCCAAGGCGCTGGGCTTGGGAGTTCCCGAACCTCTGGAGACCTACCACACCTCGCCGCACCTGTACACGGATTTGGATATTCCCGAGGATGTCACCGGGCGTCTGCCTCGCGCAAAGCGCACGCGCGAAGGACTTGGTGCTGAAAAGCTTGAGGACTTGGGTGGTTCCTCGCGTGGTGGCCGAGGCCGAGGCCGCGGTGGTCGTTCCTCTAGCCGCTCGGGAGGACGCGGAGAACGTTCAACTTCTGGCGAACGGACCCGCACCCGACGTCGTACCCGCAAGGACGGAGATCAGACAATGAATTCCGGAAAGCAGGGACGTTCTGACCGCGGAACAAAGGGCCGAGGCCGAGGTGAACACTCGCCCGCTCCGCGTAAGCGGGTTCGCCGCCGTAAGGGTAGCGACGAGTAGAGCGCGCGTTTACCGGCCGAGGAAAGGCATGCTGTTTGCGCGTAAGACAGGGTTCGCAAGCACCCAGTGAACAGCGGCTTCCCTCAAAACATCACTGGCCTCGGTTGATTTTCCACCGCGAAGGTCCCCGACTGCTTTCTCGGCGCGTGCAAGCTCGTCTGCACTGAGGGAGACCTCCGAGGAAACAATTTCCAGGAATTGCTTGAGGAGCGCGTTAAAGGTTGGTTCCCAGTTGATGCCGCCGTTGTCGTAGACCTCGTAGGCGACCTTACCCGTGATCCTGATGGCTTCGCCTTGGAGTGTCTCAGCTTGATTATCGAGTGGAACGAGCAAGTCCCAAAGTTCGTTGGACAGCTTCTTCCAGCTCTTCGAGGAATCAAGCTTGAGCATTTCTCCAACGCTTGGTGCAGGACGCGCAACTTGCTGAGCGACGCCGAACATTTCGCATAGCTGCCGCAAGGCTTCCGCGGCTTCGAGGAAGCGGGGGCTGCTGGCCTCTTCAGGGTTGTGAGCGATGATCGAGCAGCGATCTTTATCCATGGCTTGAAGAGCTTTGTATTCCTCGCCGCTTGGGTGCGCACCATGTGCACGCAAGACGTTGAAAACACGTAGGATTCTGGGGGAATCAAACAAGTTGTACCAACTCAGCGCGTACTTCGTCAGCGTGTAGTCCCCATAGATTTTTGAATGCGCATCAAGAGTGGGGTCAGCACCCCATTGGATCATCTGTTCCACCTCGGGCGCGTCTAGGCGTTCGACAGCGCCGAACAACGGAGTTTGATCCGCATTATCTCGGGCATTGATGTCACCGCCAAGGGCAATCAGACCGGGGATCAGATCGGGTCGACGTTTCTTGACGCGGCAGTGAATGGGGGTTTGTCCGCGTTCATTGCGACAGTTGATGTCCTCGCCTCGAGCGACCAAGAACTCGACGATCTCTTGCGAGCAGATGAGGTGCAAGAGCTGGGGCTTTCCGTATTCACTCCGCAGGTATGCGCCAATCTCGCAGTTTTTCACTGCGTCAGCTACAGCCTCGACGTCCCCGCTTGCGAGGATCTCTTGGATGTCGTTGGGGAGAGTTTTGCGCATACGGCCTCCTAGTGAAGGTTATTCTTCAAGAATAGCGTCTTGACTCACGTCTCTTTAAGTATGTGCTCGAAGCTTCACGCGAGCGGCTTATCGAGGACCGGATACTCGTTTCCCAACTGTCTGGATCATCCAGACGACCGCTCCACCAAGGACAGCAGCAGTAAAGCTTCCAAAGCGGCCATTACGCTGCACTGCGGAATGTAGCGACTCAGCGGAGGAAGGTAGCACTGCACTTTCTGGCTCTCGTTCCAGTAGATTCCACTGAGACTCAGCGCCTTCCTGAGCATCTGAGAGCGCTCCAGATCTTCTTTCGTCAGCGCCATCACAGGTGAGCGAACTAATGAAACGCTCGATTGTAGGCGAGAGCATACTGACGAAAAATAGAACCATTAATGCCGCTGAAAACGCAATCGTCATGGCGAAGATCGGGATTGTTTCAAGTGCTCGCTGTTGACATTGCGCCTTGATAGATGTGTCTTCCGGTAGCGGGGGCGCGCAAGTTGCTCGCACTAACGCATATGAGTCAAGCAACTTAGGTAGAAAAATACTGATGACGAACAGGATACCGCCAACACCGATACGAATTTTATTCTGGTGCTTATCATTCATCACCGACAGCATCTGAAGTATCGCGCCGAAGAAGAAAAGTACCCAAATAAAGAATGCTTCATAGACGGAAACAACTCCCGGTTCCGGATCACCGAGAAAGAAGGCTAAACCATTCCCATCAGCAAGGAATAATACGCCCCAAAATACCCCCAAAAGAACGGTAAAATTCACCAACTGGACTGTGAGATACATGCGCTTCGACGCCTCGGCCCCTCCCATCCTGCCTAATGCAATACCCACGGGAATTATTAGGGGGGAAAAATACCAGACAATACAAAAAGGTTCAGTACCCTCGACGGCCTGAGTCCTAATCTCTGCAAGCGTTCCCCAAACACAGCGAATCATAAGAGCTAAAAGAACGACCCAGATAAACCCGTAGACGGTAGCGGTAAATAGCTTGCTTGGTTTGCGTCGACTCTGAACACTCATAAGCAGATTCTAGATCCAGCCGATACTGCAGTCCTCTTCTCACGAGGTTCGCTAAGTGCGACGCAAAATGAGAAGCAAAAGTTTCCACTACTTTCACTACAACTTTGCATCAAATACGAAATGATGGATCAACGAACTAACAAGTACATGACATACACAAGCGTCCGGCAGTGTTTCCACCACCGGACGCTTCAACTCCCCTGATACACCTGCGCGATCCCGTACTGATGAATGAACGCAAGCTCTCAAAGTAAGCAGTCTATATCTCCTGATCAGCCAACGCGGGTGATCTTGACGATCGCGCCTTCATCGCTGACGGCAACCAGTTCGTAGGAAAAATCGCCTTCAAGAGTCATGTCGATCTGGTTGAGAAGCGGCGTGGGCACGTGAGGCGCAACCAGCTCCATGGCCTCGCCGACGTTCAAAGAAGAAACGGCACCCAGGATTGCGGGGTGACGCAGGCGAGGCGGGAAGGGACGTGCATCCAAGCGCGGAAGCTGAGCACCATGATCGCAACCGCAACCGCAACCTCCGGAGCCCTGAGCAGGCTCCTGTGCTTTTTCAGCGGAAACATCACGAAGTTCGAATTCGGGCAGGTCGGAATTAGGCTCGATCATGAGATCCCTTTCGTCAGGCCTCGGCGTCTGAATCAAGCGCCTGAGCAACAACTTCTAATAAAACATAGTTTATACGTTTTTATTAAAGCTGCCCTTCAAGAGGTTCTCACTCCTCCGAATCCGTCAGCGCTCGCTGGACAAAACGCGGAAGAGCAGCGGGACGCTCACGGCGCCCTCCCCTGGTGAAGAAGAACATCCGAATACGCCCCCACAAGGTCGTGCGCACACTGGAGGGCCAACGGTGAGTAATGTACTCAACCGCATCTGAGACCTCGAGGCGCCGCGTTGAGTTACCCACGCGCACCCACAGCTCCGGCGCTCCCTTCCCCTTCGGGCCAAGGAGGTACACAGGCCTCGGGCTGGGAGGAACAGTTACGCGGCACACTTCCTGGGCCTCGTATCCCTCTTGCGGATCCGTGGCCTCGCAGAAATCGAGAATAGGTAGCGCGGCCGCATTAGTTCCGAGGCGTTGCCCCCACAGGTCGCGGATCCACAGCTCGAAGCGGTCGGCATCCGGGGTCTTGAGGGTCGCATAGTCTGGGCCTAAACCGATGAGTTTACCGTCATCATCAACACCGATAAGGAGCGTTCCGCCGCCGGAATTCATAAAGGCAGCAACGGTTTTGGCAATGACAGTTTCCATCGCGTCATCTCGTTGCTGGGTACGCATATTCCAGCGCGCGCTGGACTTAAACTCGCGTGTATCAGATTCTCCTCGCGCGGCAACGTCAGCAATCGGATCGAGGCCGGGACGCGGGTGCAGATAGGCAACGATGAGAGCGCAGACTGTGACGACAATGATGGCAATGACAGTCGCCACACCGATCATGGCGGGGCGCCACATATCAGAGCTTGAGAAAATCCAGCCGGCAAAGAGGAGTCCAGCCCATATACCAAGCATTCCAGTTAAGGTTGCCGAGGCGGTGGACATTGTCATTCGCGAGGACAAGAAACGGCGAACGATCATGCCGATGAGCCAAGCAAGCACGACAACTGCGACTTGAATTCCAACCCATCTGAGCAAATCAGGGTTTTGAGGAGTCGCCGAGAAATTCGGCTGAGCTACTTCTGTCGCAAAATTCATCTGATCCCCCTGTAGTAGTCCACCTCAAGACTACAGAAGATTAAACGCAGTCCCCAGAGCGACCAGGAGATTTGCTAAAGAGTGCAGCATCCAACTGGGAAGTACAGAACCTCCGGCTGCTTGTTCGTTCAACCACCCCATAATCCAGCCATTGATTCCAGAAAGAACAGTGATGGCAATAAGGCTTAATACGGGGAGATAGTTGATAAACAACAGCAAGTGAAGAAGAGCAAACACAATGGCTTGAATGGCGTTTCCGCAGGAAAAACCAAAGGACGCGCATAAACGCTTAGCTAAGAAACCACGGAAGAAAAGTTCCTCAGCCAAGCCGGTCTGGATAAAGGCATAGAGAAGGATCGGGACGACTGCAAGAAGTCCAGCACCCATAAATCGCGAGGTCGCCAGAGCGCCCCATACCGAACTTGCAATCCGAAGAGATGCCAGCGACACAGCAACCCAGCACGCCAAGGCAATGCCCAGTTGCTTCTGCGAAACACGCTGAACAGGACCGACTTTCCACATCGGAGCATAAAGACCAATCCAGGTCGCAAATTCCAGGCGACGTTTAGTTGTCACCGCCCACCAAATCACTGGAATCAGCAGAGCAATTCCCAACTGAACGAAAGATGAAATAAAAGTTGCGGAGAGCATGAGTTTTTCCTGTCACACAAGCAAATAACTCTCAAAGAATACAGCCGAGCCCGGGGCGCACGTGAATGCGTCCCGGGCCGTGTACCGCGTATTGAGCAGCTCTATTTAACGCAAGGAGGTCCGCTTTTCAATCGAGCGCGAGGCCCACATTGCTAGGAATAGCGCAAAAAGGGGCACAAGGATGTAGGAGCCGATGCCAATGACATTCGGTTGACCATCGGTTCCCATCGTCGCGCGGTACGAGGTCCACATGATCTCGGTGCTGAAGCGTCCATCAGTCGTAACGGACAGTGGGATGAAGAACGTGCCCACCGCAGCAAGCACCTGGTTGACAATGTACAGCAGGACGAAACCGATGATGGGGGCACCGAATCCGAGGTGGTTGAAGCGCCCCTCGGCACCGATAGACATGACGGCGCAGCCCTGCACGATCCACGACATCGACAGAATTACCTGCGCGACAATCATGATGACGACGGTGGAGGCTGGAACTCCGGCCGCGAGGGAACGAGGCCCGGCCGTGTACTCGGCGAGGCTGATACCGTCGCTCCACGC
>NZ_CAUTWQ010000013.1:0-52096 GCF_963542285.1 uncultured Actinomyces sp.
TAGCGCACTTGACTGGGGGTCAAGGGGTCGTGGGTTCAAATCCCGCCAGCCCGACAGTTAATCAGGATCGGAAAATCGATCCTGATTTTTTCATCTCTAGGGACCTTTTCAGTGAAGTTTTGCGCCCAATTGACGGCTATAGCTATTACTCTCATCTAAAGTAAAACTGCTGCGCAATTCCTGCAAACTGTCAGGCTCTCGCTCAAATTCAATGAAAATGACTGAAGAAATCCTGTGAATGAGTGCACTTTATAGTGTTATGAAAGTGGCGAATGTGTATAGTGTTACGAAAGTGACTAACCATCATCACTGACGGAGTTTATCTATGCGAGTAGTTTCCCTGACAGCAAGTGCTGCATTCTTAAGCCTTGTGTTCCCACAAGGAACAGCCTTGGCGAATGCGCCTACTGGCGATCAGCAGATCGCCCTCGCAGGGACGACAACAAGTAGCGAAGAGCGCCCCGTACAAAAGATCACTCTCACGCGTTCGCAAGGTGAACCTACTCGTGTCGCTCAAGCAGGCCTCGAGAATGTCGGAATTGGAAACGGGCATTCTTTAAAACGCTTCTCGCGCGCCGCACTGCAGTCACAGGGCACATCTTCATTTGATCCTAGTGATAATGCGGCAATCTTGACCGAGCCCATCTCTGTCGATCCTTTCATGGTCACTGGTTTGTCCTGGAGTGGGCAATCCACGCTTTCTGCTAATACCCAGATGTTTATTCGGGTACGCGAGAATGGCCAGTGGAGCCAGTGGTACCTCACTGATAATGATGGGGGGGCGGGAAAAGATCACGCTGATGGTACACAAGCGCGCGGTGGTACTGATCCTTTCATTACCGCGGGAGCCGACGCGATCCAGATTCGCGTAACTGGAGACGAAAACGACCTTCCAGCTGATCTTGAAGTCGCAATGATTCCCGATAACCCGCAGGGTGAAACAACACTGGCAGAAGACGATGTTGTGACAACGGCTGCAGAAGGCACAGATATTAATCTAGAGTCCGTCCAGGCCGAAGAAAAACATTTCACTTCGCTTATTCAGCCCGAACAGAACGCTGAGGCTGACAGTAATAGCGCGGAGCCTGAAGCTGAATCACCATCCTCTACTTCTAGCGGTGACAGTTACGAGGAAACAACAGAGACTGGCTATCCAGGAGTCGGTAGTGGAAGCGCAATCGGTCGCAGCGGCGCACAGCTCAGTCGCGTTTTCCCCGCAACTGTTCAGCCCAACGGACTACCTGTTGCCGTAACCAGCAGGAGCGGTTGGGGAGCGGATGAATCCTACCTTGACTGGGATCCGGAGTACTTTGCAGCGAGCCATGTTGTTGTTCACCACACCGCGGGCACGAACAACTACACAATGGACCAATCAGCATCGATTGTTCGCGGAATCTATCACTATCATGCAGTCACCCTAGATTGGGGGGACATCGGGTATAACTTCCTCGTCGACAAGTGGGGACGTGCCTTTGAAGGCCGAAAAGGGACCCTTTCTTCACCGGCTGGCAAGATGGTTGCTGGCGCCCACGATCAAGGCTTTAACTCCGGCACGATGGGGATCTCGATGATGGGAACCTATCAATCCGAAGCGCCATCTCAGGCAACCCTTAATACTGTCGGTGCTCTTGCAGGATGGCAGTTAAGGCGTGCAGGAGTGTCGAATATGTCCGAGTCTGCAGGCTTTAGGCCCAAGGGATCAAACCCTAAGTATCAGGCAGGCACTTACATCAATCTTGCTCGTATTTCCGGTCACCGAGACACTTATCCGACGAGTTGCCCAGGAGATGCCGGATACTCGAAGCTTCCAACAATTCGTCAAATTGCGCAAAACGGAGCACAGGCTTCCCGTTCGGTTTCTGACTCAGCGAATGATCGATCAGCTTCCTACACAGTGAAAGGTGCGATCTGGGGGCTGTGGAATGACAATAAATCACTCATGGGCAATGCCAAGTCGAATGAAGAAGCAAGTGCTCCCGGGGTCTACCAGCTGTTTGACCGAGGGACCGCTTACTGGACCGAAAAGACTGGCGCCCATTTTGTATCCGGATCAATTTTCCGCGCATACGGTGACAACCGTTACGAACGCGGGTTCTTAGGATTTCCAACGAGTGATGAGTATGCTGCTGGTTCTGGACGCGCGCAAGAGTTCCAAGGTGGAACAATTACGTGGACTCAAAATGCCGGTAGTCATACGCTTCGCTATGGCACAGGTATTGCTAACGCTTTCAGTAAATTAGGTGGCGCGAAGGTTTTAGGTGCAGCTACATCGGATGAGACGCGTTCTGGTAACGGTGTTTTCCAAGTCTTCGAAAAGGGGACCGCTTACTGGACGGCAGCGGGTGGAACGCACTTCGTGCGAGGCCGTATCTTCGAGAAATTCGGTTCGGCTGGGTACGAACGTGGAAAGTTGGGGTACCCCACCAGCGACGAATACGCAGTTGCCTCGGGAAGCGTGCAAGAATTCGAAGGCGGAGTCATTACGACCTCGAATTCTGGAAAGTACATTCTGCGCTACGGCACCGGGATTGCAAACGCCTACCGAGAGCTCGGAGGTGCACAAGTCGTCGGCTTACCAACTAGCGCCGAAACGTCTTCCGGAAAGGGCGTTTTCCAAGTGTTCGAGTATGGAACTGCGTATTGGACCGCTGACGGAGGGGCGCACTTTGTGCGTAATGGAATCTTTGGTGCCTATGGCGCATCCGGATACGAGCGAGGATTCCTCGGCTACCCGCTGAGCGATGAATACTCCGCTGGATCTGGGCGTGCGCAGGAGTTTGAAGGTGGCGTCATCACATGGAGCGCGAGTGCGGGAACCTATGTCTTGCGCTACGGCACCGGTATTGCAAACGCATATCGAGATCTTGGCGGTGCACGCTTCTTAGGCGTTGCAACTACAGCTGAGACGCCTTCAGGTAAGGGAGTGTTCCAAGTTTTTGACAAGGGGACTGCCTACTGGAGTGCAACAAGCGGCTCACACTTTGTACGCGGACAGATCTTTACAACGTATGGCCGAGCTGGATACGAACGTGGCAGCTATGGGTATCCCACCAGTGATGAATTCTGGTCAGCAGGTACTCGAGTTCAGTACTTTGAAGGCGGTAGAATTGCCTCGTAACTGTGCCTTGGCAGCGTAGATGAGGCAATAACGGCGTACACGCAAGAAGACTCTCAGAAACAGATTTTCTCCATTTCTGACAAGCTGGACTAGATGACGCCGCTAACCAAAGCCGCGGCTTCTCTTGATCGGCGCACAGGGACGTATATCAGCACAATCTTCAGGCATAAAATCAAGCTTTCCAAAGAAACTGATGACTGAGCAATGACGGTTGAGTGCCGTTAATGGTAGTGGTGTGGCCTCCCCATCGGGGAGGCCACACCACTTACTCATCTCCGTCAGATTAACGGCGGCGACGCTCGCGTACACGTACCGAGATCTGAATCGGCGAACCTTCAAATCCAAAGTCTTCTCGTAGACGACGTTCGATGAATCGGCGATAACCGGGATCCAAGAAGCCGGTCGTGAAGATGACGAAACGTGGAGGCATGTTCGACACCTGAGTCGCGAAGAGGATTCGAGGTTGCTTCCCGCCACGAAGAGGGTGCGGATGCGCCGCAACCAGTTCACCCAAGAATGCATTCAAACGACCGGTCGGAATGCGTGTTTCCCAGCTATCCAGTGCAGTTTCCATCGCACGTGTCAGACGGTTAATATGCCAGGTGGTCTTCGCTGACACGTTAATTCGAGGTGCCCATGAGACTTGAACAAGTTCTCGTTCGAGCTCTGAACGAAGCTGTGCTTGGCGTTCTTCATCGACCAAGTCCCACTTGTTGTTGATAATGACGACCGCGCGGCCAGCATCAACTGCCTGCTGCACAACTCGAACATCTTGCTCTGTCAGCGGCTCTGAAGCGTCGAAAAGAATCAACGCAAGCTCTGCCTTCTCAAGGGCGGCTTGGGTTCGAATTGACGCATAGTAGTCAGCACCCGTTGTTCGGTGCATCTTGCGGCGAATGCCTGCGGTATCGACGAACCACCACTGCTGCCCGTCAAGCTCAATCAGCTCATCAACTGGATCACGAGTCGTACCAGCAAGTTCGTTAACGACAACACGTTCAGAACCCGCCAGAGCGTTGAGCAGCGACGATTTACCAACGTTTGGACGTCCGATCAGAGCAACTCGACGGGGACCACCCGAAGGCAGCACCGTAGCCACTGAAGATACTTCAGGAAGCACTGCCATCACTGCATCGAGTAGGTCACCGGTGCCACGGCCGTGAAGTGCAGAAATGGCGTAGGGTTCACCCATTCCGAGTGACCACAGGTAGGCCGCTTCAGCTTCTTGCATCGCAGAATCAACCTTGTTCGCCGCTAGAACGACGGGCTTACCGCTCTTGCGAAGCATAGAGACGATGCGTTCATCCGTATCTGTCATGCCAACGGTGGCGTCGACAACGAACAGAACGGCATCTGCCAGATCAACCGCGATTTCTGCCTGTTCTGCGACCGATCGATCAATTCCCTTGACATCAATTTCCCAGCCGCCGGTGTCAACAAGAGTAAAGTGACGACCTGCCCAGTCGGCAGGATAAGATACGCGGTCTCGCGTAACACCTGGGGTGTCTTGAACAACCGCTTCACGCCTGCCGATAATGCGGTTCACCAATGTTGACTTGCCGACATTGGGTCGCCCGATCACTGCCAGAACAGGAAGACCGAATTCGCTCTCCTGAGAATCAGAATTCTCGAAATCTCCGTTGAGCAGGGCAAGATCTTCGTCATCAAGCTCAAACTGATCAAGGGAGTCACGCATGGCGCGTGCACGAAGCTCTGCTTGAGCTTCGTCGAAGGGTTCTGTGTTCTCGAGGTATTCTTCAGTCACGTCCTTATCCTATCGGTAGTCAGTGATGACAAGCGCGTTACAGGCGCGCGCGAATATCTTGTTCCAATACTTCACGAGCGACGGGAACATCGTTATAGACGTGCTTGATTCCCTGGATATCTTGATACCATTCGGCGCCCTTTCCGGAAATGACGACGATGTCTCCCTCATCTGCCGCGAGAATTGCCTGACGGACTGCGTCGCGGCGGCATGTGGTAACTTCAGTCACGTCATGGAAATCAGGACGAACACGCTGAATTCCGTTGAGAAGCTGCTGGCGAATAGATGAGGCGTTTTCAGTACGCGGATTCTCATCAGTCACCCATAAAACGTCAGCAAGTTGAGCAGCGATTTCCGCTAGTGGCTCACGTTTCGTCGCGTCGCGATCGCCATCGGTTCCAAACACTAAAACGAGCTTGCCACGAGTTAACTCACGGACCGATTTGAGGGTCCATTCGAGTCCCTCTGGGGTATGTGCAAAGTCCACAATGACAAGTGGTTGTGCTCCTGGATTGGGATTGACGGAGGTCATACGACCGGGAATCTGTTCCGCACCTTCGAGAGCCGAAACTGCAGCTTCGAACTCACATCCCAACTGCAGTGCTGCAACCAGTGCAACGACGGCGTTTTGGACATTAACTTCACCGAGCATCGGCATCCGAATGAGGCGTTCATCGCCCTGAGGGGTCACCAGATCAAAGGTGACAGCGGGGATTGCGCGATCGAAGTTGATGCGCCGAACAGTCCAATCGGCCTCGCGATGGGAAAAAACCGAAACTGTAGTAACGGGCACTTCGCTTTCTTGAGCCAAACGAAGGCCCCACTCATCATCAATACAGACGACACCGCAACGCGAGTGGGCCGGAGTGAACAAACTCTTCTTCGCCCCGAAGTAATGCTCCATGTCGCCGTAGTAATCCAGGTGATCATGTTGAAGATTCGTGAACGCAGCGACATCAAAAATAATGTCATCAACACGGTTCAAACTCAGCGCATGCGCTGACACCTCAACGATCGCCGCGCCGCAATCTTTTTCGCGAGCAAGTGCAAGAATTCGCTCAACTTCAGGGGCCTCGGAAGTGGTTTTCTCCGAATTGATAACGAGGTCGCCAACGCGAATCTCAACAGTCCCGCACAGTGCAGGATCCTTAAAGGTACTGCGCAGAATGGAACGAAGAAGATAGGTTGTTGTGGTCTTCCCATTTGTCCCCGTTACGGCAGCAGTTTTGAGTGCCGAGGCCGGATGTCGATAGATATTTGCCGCGATAGTTGCACTCGCACGACGCGGATCCGCTACGGCAACAATCGGAATATCTGGGTTCATTTCGCGAGCGCGTTCGGATCCTTCGCGATCTGTAACAACTGCTGAGGCACCTGCTTCAACGGCTGCGTGGAGGAAGCGAATACCATGCTGGACCAGTCCAGGAATCGCAACAAAAACCCAATGATCTTCAATATCAATCGACGAAACGCTCACACCAGAAACGGGGAGGTCGGTATCGCGGCACAGTGACCAATCAACCTCCTCAACTCCCTCGAGTGCCGCAGAGAGCGGAATTGGTGACGTTATCGGGCGGATGTCGTTGGCATGTGTCATGACTTTTAGGTTATCCGCTTGCTTCACGAAAAGCTTCTTCATCGACACGTCAACACAAAATTTCTCTAAAATGAGGGCATGTATGTCCTGACTCGTGAAGATGCACGTCACCGTTCAACCGTTGTTACAGTCCGCCACATTGATGTCACACTTCACCTCGAAGAAGCGGCAAGTGAGAAAAGTTCGTACCGCGTTCTCTCGCGCATGACCCTTGTCTCTCAGGAACCAGTGCTCTTTGTCGATGTCGCTGGCGAAGTCCAGGCAGTTTCAATTGACGATGTTCCGTTAGCATCCGATCAATTCACCTACGACGGTGAACGCCTCGACATCAGCGCAGTTCCGACCAACCGTGAGGTGACGATTAGCGTTGAAGCTAATTGTCGTTTTTCGACAACAGGGGAGGGGCTGCATCGCTATCGCGATCCCGAGGATGGACGCTACTACCTTTACACGCAATTTGAACCTCAAGATGCCCACCGCGCCTGGCCCTGCTTTGATCAACCTGATATGAAGCCCACGTGGACTTTCCACGTCTATGCGCCTCGTGAGTGGGTTGTCACTTCCAACGGGATTGGCAGCGCTAAGGATTGCGGCAACGGCATCACGCTGTGGGACTTCACCACCACCCCGCCTTTGTCGAGCTACATCACAGCGGTTGTAGCTGGCCAATGGGCGCTCGTTGAGGGTGGGAGCTGGGAAGGAAGCGCAGGCGATGGCAACACTGCAACATTGCAACTTCGTTTGCTCTGCCGCCAGGCATTAGCGAGTTCAATGGATAGCGATGACATCCTAGCTGTCACGCGTGCCGGTTTAGATCACTACCACGAGCATTATGGTTACACCTTCCCATGGGGAAGCTACGACCAGATTTTTGTTCCCGAATACAATCTGGGGGCAATGGAGAATCCTGGATGTATCACCTTCAATGAGAACTACCTAAGCCGTGATACACCGTCGTTTGCACTGCGGCAAAAACGTGCGAACACAATCCTTCACGAGATGTGCCACATGTGGTTCGGTGATTTGGTTACTCCGGCATGGTGGGAAAATCTTTGGCTCAAAGAGTCCTTTGCGGAAAACCAAGGAACCACAACTGCCGCTGAGGCGACAATTTACACGGGGGAGTGGGCCTCATTTGCTATTGGCCGTAAAGCCTGGGCATTGGCCCAGGACCAGTACCCGACAACGCACCCCATCGTTGCAGATATCCCTGATATTCCTGCTGCGAAAAACAACTTTGACGGTATTACGTACGCAAAGGGCGCAGCAGTCCTCAAACAGCTTGTTGCATGGGTTGGTGAAGAGACCTTCTACGAGGGTGTACGACTGTATTTCCAGCGATTTGCTAACTCTTCAACCGGCCTAGAGGATCTCTTGGGAGCATTGGAAGAGGCTAGCGGTGAAGATCTTGAGAAGTGGAAGGACGCGTGGCTCCTCACGACTGGCCCCTCCACTCTTGCGCTCAGTTGGACAAGCGATGATGCAGGCCGTCTGACAGACCTCCGTGTACATCAGGAAGGGCTCGCTCGTCCCCACAGCCTTGAAGTCTCATTCTGGACAGCAAATAACGGTATTTTGAGAGAAAAGTGCCATTTGCGCGTCCGCGTAGAAGAAGCCGATTCGACCGTTGACGTTCCTTTGGAACTTACTGAAACTGGTAGTGCTCAAGACATTGATTTGGTGGTCGTCAATGACCTTGATTTGACCTATGCGATTTCTCGCTTTGATGAGCATTCGATGCGAACTGCGCTCGCATACGTGTCGACCATTGAACGTCCTATTACTCGCGCTGTCATTTGGTCCAATCTCTTTAGTGCGCTTCGCTGCGGTGAATTGGATCCGCGCGACTACATTCACTCAGCTCTTGCCCATATGGCCAAGGAAAGCGAAGATGCCATTTTTGAGCGTCTGCTAGCGACAATCCGCGTCGCCCGCTCATTCCTTCCTCACAGTTCACGAGATAGTTGCGATCGCGAGATCCTGAACACGCTTGCAGAATTCATGCGTCATGCTTCCCGTGACCGAGGCCGCGCCGCCCTTCGCCTTTTTGTTGACGTCTGGATTGCATGTGGAGATGAGACCTATACCGAGGCCGTGCTTGACCTCGCACACGGTCGACACACCAATCGACTTCCCGTCATCGAGGGTGAGGAAAGCGCGTGGGATCTTCGCAGAGGTTGCGCGGCTCGAGGCCTCGTGACCGAGAAAGAACTGGAATCCTGGCTCGAAGCCTCGCCGACAGGGGAGAACCGCACCCGCTGGATACGCTCGCGTGCGGCGCTTCCGGATGCCGATATTCGTTCGCAGGTTTGGAACGAAATTTGTCACGGATCGACGATGTCGAACCTTGACTTAAGTGCTTCATTGCGAGGTCTGAACGACTCAACGTGGAGTAACCCCGGCTACGTGACGCAGTATTTCTCTCAACTGCTCCCATTCTGGAAGAAATCGTCAATGGGTCTCGGGCTTCGTTTTGTTGAGGACGGTTTCCCAATGTCTGTTGATATTGAGCGTCAGAGCTCGGATGAGAATCCAATTGAGGCTGCGAAGATTTGGCTTGATGAGCACTCGGATGCTGCACCTGCACTCACTCGCCTAGTCGTTGAGAAACTCGATGACCTTGAACGGGCTTATTCTCGTCAGAAGCAGTGGCAATGAGTAGTCAGCACACCTCTTCGTCGTCAGGTAATGATCCTGCTGCATCAATGTCCCTCTTGAAGGCAATCCTTGACAACCCTTTGGATGCTGGATACGGGACCTATCACGCGAAAGCCAGTTACGGCGCTACCTCGGTTTTCCATCGGACAGTCACGATTCTCATCGCGATCGCATTGGGCATTGGTGCGGGCTTTGCAATCAGCGGTTTACGCGCTCAAGCTCGAGGAGATGTGCACTCATCTCTTTTGAGTCATGCTCAGACTCAAACGCAGCAAATCACTCAAATGGAAGACGAAGTCGCGCAGCTTCGCACGCATGTGAAAGAACTATCAGCTGAACAGGGGCAAAGCACTATTCACGAAAATGCCGCAACAGCGCTGGCAAATGCTGATACTCAAGTCAGTGGAGCGGGACTGAGAGTAACGCTTACTGATGCAGCAAATGCAGTGTCTTCACGCCAGAGCACTCAAGGACAGGTACGTGACCAAGATATTCGAATGGTTGTAAATGCTCTATGGGGTGCTGGTGCTGAAGCAATCAGTGTCAACGGCCAAAGGATTGGTCCCGGCTCCTTCATCCGAACGGCAGGTTCAGCGATCTTGGTTGACGTAACACCGGTTTCTTCACCGTATACGATCGAGGCAATTGGTGATGCAAATACCTTGTCATTGTCGTTGGTTCGCGGCTCAACGGGGGATTACTTGTCCAGTGCAGAATCCCTCACAGGAATTAAACTAAGTGCGCAGTCTGTTAAAGAAATGACGCTCAGCGCACGCGATAACCGGTCAACTCGTTGGAGTGAGACCATCGAAGAGGGGCACTAAGGTGTTAGCAGTTCTTGGTCTGATATTTGGAATTGTCGTTGGCGTTCTCATCGACCCAACTGTCCCCACGTGGCTTCAGCCATTTTTGCCGGTGGCTGTTGTCGCTGGCCTCGATGCTCTTCTCGGTGCGGGCAGAGCTTGGCTTGAAGGAACATTTCAAGACCGTGTGTTCGTGATGTCATTTTTCTGGAATGTCGTGGTCGCTTGCCTATTGGTGTTCTTGGGGACGCAGTTGGGCGTGGGCTCGGCTATGACAACTGCAGTCGTTGTGGTTCTTGGAATTCGTATTTTCTCGAACACTGCCTCGATCCGTCGATTGATTTTTAAGGCCTAAGAATGGGACAGCACGCGAAGAAGAGCCAAGCGACTGGCCAGGATGAGATGAGTGAAACAGGGGAGAAGGCACTCAACGACTCCTCATCAAAACCCATGGGGACACGCCTCAAAGCAGCGATATTGGCAATGCCTCGGGGAACGCATCTTTTACTTTTTGTTATCTGCTTAATTCTTGGGATTGCCTTGGTCACTCAAGTTCGAGCACAGCGAACAGACCCGCTCACCTCGCTCAGTCAGGAAGAACTGGTCGAACTCCTCGACAATCTTTCTGTCCAGGAACAAAACCTTCGTGTTGAACGAGGGAAGCTCGAATCCCAAGTCAGCCAACTTGAGGACGAGTCTCAAAAAGAAGAGGCCGCAGCGAATGCTGCGAAGAAAGCTGAGGAGCAGGCGAAAATTAATTCCGGGCAGGTCGCCGTCCATGGTCCTGGAATTGAGATGGTGATCAACGATCCCGCACATTCTCTGAGTGCAACTCATTTTGTGATGGCGCTGGGTGAACTGAGAAATGCTGGTTCCGAAGCCATAGAAATTAACGGCCATCGCGTCACGGTGTCGTCAAGTTTCACCAGTGACGGGGGAGTCATCAGCGTAGACGGACAGGCCCTAACGAGCCCATACGTATGGAAAGTTATCGGTGATTCACAGACCATTTCTACGGCACTAGAGATTCAAGCAGGTAGCGCTGCTCAGATGCGCGCAAAAGGTGCCTCAGTAACAATCACGCAGATGAAAGACCTGAAGATCACCTCGATTTCGACGCCGAAGTCACCGGAATTTGCAAAGCAAATCGGTTAAAAGCCATCGCGAACACTAGGCCGCCACACTATACTGTTGCTATTGTCCCTCAGAACTGGAGCGAGTAATGGAAAACCAGAGCCAAGAGTTTGACCCGACTGCAACTTCAGTCTTCAGCCTGAATACTGTTGAGGAAGTCGCTGACGCGCCGATGCCTTTGTCCGCGCGCGATCAGGACGCAGTCAATGCTCTTCCTGCGGGCTCTGCACTTCTCATTGTTCAACGCGGGCCTAATTCGGGTGCACGATTCCTCTTGGATGCGGAAGTGACAAACGCAGGTCGTTCGCCCCGTGCAGATATCTTCTTGGACGACGTCACTGTCTCACGTAAGCACTGCCAGTTCCTGTCTCGAGATGGCGGACATACCGTCCGTGATTCCGGCTCGCTCAATGGTACCTATGTCAATCGCGAACGTGTTGAGCAGGTTGAGCTCCACGCTGGAGACGAGGTCCAGATTGGCAAGTACCGCCTGACCTACCAGCCCTCACCTAACGCACAATGAGTGCGCGCGCTCAGCGCAAGGCCTCGGAAGAAATTGTTGAACCCTGGCCGCGCGGAATTAGTCGTGAGCCAGAGCTTTCGATCGGTCAGCTGGTTGAACGCCTCAAGGCTGAATTTCCTGCCATCACGCAGTCAAAAGTGCGCTTCCTTGAAGATAAAGGGCTTGTCGTCCCTGCACGTACTTCTGCTGGGTATCGTAAGTATTCGCAAGCCGACCTTGAACGTCTCCGTTACGTTTTGGCTTCTCAGCGCGATTCCTATTCACCTCTTGATGTCATTCGTGATCAACTTCGAGCGCTTGATGCTGGGCATGAAGTCTCCCGTCGACGTGCAGCCCAGGTCGTTGCTTCAGAAGGAAAAGTCGTGTCTCTGGGGAATCGTCGCTCGATTCCCGCTGCAGACCTTGCGGATCTGACGGGATGTGAGCTTGCAGCGATCGAACGCTATGTGTCTCTTGGTCTGGTCACTCCCGATATTGCTGGGTATTTTCCCTCGCGAAGTGTCCAGGTGATTTTGCAGATTCGTGAGCTCGAGGCCCTAGGAGTTGACGCTCGCACCTTGCGTTCGGTGCGTCACGGCGCCGAGCGAAGCGCTGATCTTATCGATCAGACAGTCTTATCCCAGACTCCTCGTGATCGTGCTATTGATCGCGAACGGCAGAATAGCCGACGTCTCGAGCTAGGGGAGCGGTTTGCGCAGCTTCATCACGAGATGTTGCGAGTAGCTTTGTCGCAATTGACCGACGGAGGGGTGTAACCTTCAACTTTAACTTGAAGGCTCGCCGTGTCGTTGATTGACCGGCACGCTTCAACTTCGTAATCTAATTTCAGTTCGGTCATTCCATAAACCAAGGAGCATTCGTGAGCGCAGAACCGCTGGGTAGCATGCAGGGGCGTCAGCCTATGCTCTTTGGTGACCCTTTGGAGGGGCGCGACGGTGACGATGTTGGTTACCGAGGCCCTGTTGCCTGTGCGGCAGTTGGAATTACCTACCGTCAGCTCGATTACTGGGCACGCACCGGCTTGCTTCAGCCTTCAGTCCGTGCAGCTAAAGGATCGGGATCTCAGCGTCTGTATTCGTTCAAGGACATTCTTGTCCTCAAGATTGTCAAGAAGCTGCTTGACGCAGGGGTATCTCTTCAGCAGGTTCGCACTGCAGTCACTCAACTTCACCGTCGCGGCGTTGATGACCTTGCCTCCATTACCTTGATGAGTGATGGAGCATCGGTCTACGAGTGCACGTCGACGGATGAAGTCATTGACCTTCTTCAGGGCGGTCAAGGCGTGTTTGGAATCGCTGTTGGTCGCGTTTGGCGTGAGCTCGAAGGTTCTCTGGCTGAGCTTCCGAGCGAGCGAGCTGAAGAAAATGTTCTTTTTGATGAACTTGCAGCTCGTCGCGCAATGAAGCGTTCAGTTTCTTAATCACTTCGCCCCGGCTTGCTCAACCACCGACGCCTCATGCGCATATACATGGGAGAGTGGCTTCACCATCTACGAATTGTGGACATTCATCTCAATTCCCACTACTTGACATAATGTACATTATCGGATCGGGACTAATGTGCTGAGAGCATAGTCAGAACGCTGCTGATCCCTTTATCAGCTAAACTTCTACTATTCGATTATTACTGCGGGAGGATCAAGGTGGCAGATCGCGCGTTACGCGGAATGCAAATCGGTGCTAAGTCGATGGAATCTGAAGATGGCGTCGTCTTCGCTGATCGATTCACAGCAAAGTACTTGTGCACAAACGGACACCAATTTGAAGTTCCCTTCGCAAGCGAAGCAACTCCGCCCGCAACATGGGAATGCAAATGCGGACAAATGGCTGAGCTTATTGGCGAAGCAATGGAAGACGAAGAGCAAAAGCCTGCTAAGCCCGCTCGTACTCACTGGGACATGCTTCTTGAGCGTCGTTCCATTGAAGAACTTAACGAGGTTCTTCAGGAACAGCTCACTCTTCTACGCGAAGGCAAGTTGCGCCTAGAGGGCCACTACCGCAAGGGTTGATCGACAGCTTCACAACTTGACATAATGTGTCCCCGCCTGCTTGGCGGGGACACATTATTTTTCTGCATTTTTCAGCGACGAGAAGAGAATTTGCGCTTAATACCGTTCTTCGTCACCATGACCAACTCTTCTACAAAGATCGCACCAGACAGCTTTGATTCCCCGAGTTCTCGTTCATCGAAAGTAATAGGAACTTCGACGATCGTGGCCTCCATAGACTCAGCGAGAGTCGTCATTTCGACTTGGAACCCAAAACCAACCGTTGAAACCTGCTCGAGAATGCCAGTCTCACGTAGCCATGAGGCTCGATGAACTCGCAGGCCTGCTGTCGCATCTTTAATTCGAGTTCCCAACCAGAAATTAATATACGCATTGCCTGCACGCGACAGCGCAACCCTCCAGGGGGCCCAGCCATTTGTTTTTCCACCCGGAACCCACCGTGAACCGATGACCATATCAGGTCGATCAGGTCCTGCCATTCGTACAAGTAGTTTGGGTAGATCTTCTGGACGATGCGATGCATCTGCATCCATTTGGATGAGGAAGTCAAAATCCATTTCAAGGGCGCGTCCGAGTCCCTCGACGTATGCAGTTGCGAGACCGGACTTTGCAGGCCGTGTGTACAGATGAAGGCGCGAATCAGTTTTCATGCGCTCTTGAACCCATTCTCCCGTTCCATCAGGAGAAGAGTCATCAACGATTAGAATGTTGAGTTCAGGGAGCACCTGCTGAATGCGCGTGAGAAGGCCGGGCAGAGACTCAACCTCGCAATAGGTGGGAATAACCGCCACCACTCCCCTGCCGGTTTCATACATCATCGAGTCGGTCATCAGCGGCGCTTTCTATGTGAACGAGAAATGGTCTGACATGCGAGTGCAACCAGAAGAATTCCAGTGAGCACCCAGCTAATTTTAGCGGAATACGGCGCGAAATGTGCCGCCCATGTCAACGAGCTTCGAAGAGGCAGGTCGCCAGTAAGAGTTGCTGATTGCATCCGTCCGCTTTGAGAAAGAAGGCTTCCATTTGGTCGCACAAGGACGGAGTTTCCAGTCGTTGATGCTTGTACAGTCGAACGAGCAAATTCGATCGCTCGAAATTGTGCGATCTGCGCCTGTTGTGCGCCCTGCGCACTGGTCCCAAAGTGATAGTTGTTGGAGGGGATCACGATAATTTGACCACCAGAGTTGACGCCTTCAGCAAGGAGATCTTCATAAGCCACTTCGAAGCAGATCCCAAGCGCAAGAGGGACAGTGCGACCGTCCTCTAACTGAACATCAAAACGCGATGAATTATCCACCGCTTCAAGGTCAATTCCTACCTGGGCTGCCTCGGTCGCAAGCCTCGAAACAAGTGATCGTGCCGGAATGTATTCCCCAAAAGGTACCGGAATCTGTTTCCCATAATAAGATTCGCTCAGTCCAGAATCGGGGTACCAGACTCCCATGTAGTTGTATCGGCGATCCTGTTCTACGCGTGTAATCCCTACAAGGATCGGCGCATTAATATCCTTTGCCGAGGAAGATATAAGGTCTGCTATCAGCCGGTTATATTTGGGGTCACGGTCAGTTGAAGACTCGCCCCACACGACTAGATCGATCTTCTCCCCCGTTTGAGCAAGCTCACTGGTCAAACGCGCATGATTGCCGGTCACCTTCCCGATCTGAGCGTATGTCTCTAGGGCAGGAAGCTCAATATTTCCCTGGATTGCAGCAACTTTGATTGATCCTTCTTCTTGAGAAGCATGCAGAGGAAGTGCCATGGGAATAACGACTATCGCGCACGCCGACGCGAAGCACAAAGGTCGCGAATACCAATGTTGATCCTCGCGTGAAAAATCAAAACTTCGTCGTAGGAGCACAGCACAGACGACAACTACAGCACTCACAAGCACTTCCCCACCCCAAGGAGCAAGACGCCCCAGAGGTGTCGCGACCTGCGGGTACGCCAAATTCCCCCATGGGAAGCCCGACCACGGAAAATGAGAACGAAGTTGTTCTATACCAACCCAAGAAACTGCAGTCACAAACGCCTGCCCTGCAGCGGAGTTCGCCCACGAAAGTCGCATAAGCCCACTCTCAAGTGACGCCCACACAGCGAAGAAAAACGCTTCCACAAAGCTCAAAGCAATCCATGGCAGCTTGCTACCACCTGTCGCCTGAATAGTCCACGGAATGAGCAATAGCCAGAAAGCCATCCCGCAAACCAGCATATAAACGAAAGCTCGCCATGCGCCGACCCGATCAACACGAGAAAGAACCAAAGCAAATGACGGGATTATCAAAAGAGGAAGTGAAATATCGGGAAAGGCTGCCCACAGACCAATGCCGGCAATACAGCACAGCATAAGGTCAACAGCGGTGCCTTTGAGCCCTCGTTTTAACCTTTTCTGAGGACCCGTGTTTACTCTCCTTCCCAAGAGACAACTCCTCTCAGAATCAGTCGACGTGCCTGACGAGCGACCGCTGAAGTTTCTGCAGAGGCAACATGGGCAATCTGATCGAGGAGATCTACCACCTGCCGAATCCAACGAACAAAATCGCCCGCGAGAAGGGATGTCTCCCAGATGGCCGTCGTCAAAGTTGATCCATTCGCCCATGCCATCACAGCCTGCGCAAGCCCTGGATCGAGCTCTGGAGATTGAGGAACCCCCACGCTTTTCTCCTTTGACATCACCGCCTGTGACAACGCAAGGGTTTCTTCCCACGCATGCGCCAACTCGTTTGGTGCAGCAGTCCAAGGCTCAACAGCAGCTGATTCTTCACCTCGAGATTGGTAAACACAAGTCGAAACAATTGCAGCGAGTTCGGGGGCCGAAAGACGATCCCACAGACCACGTCTAAGAGCTTCGACAACGATCAGATTACGATCGCCAAAAATACGACGCAGCAGTTGTCCGGAATCTGTCACAAGATCGTTATTCAGGAACCCCATTCGATCAAGAACTTCGCATACTCGATCAAATTGTTGTGCAACCGAGTTCGTGCGTCCATCGATTCGTTTAAGGAGCTTTTCGTACTCAGCATTCTTTCGCGCCCAGGTGTGACCGGCACGTGTATGTTCCTCGCGATGCGGACACGAGTGTACGGGATGCGACTTAATCGCCATGCGAAGTTGAGAAATCTCCGCATCGATCGGCAGGGAATCAAGAGCTTTCCTGCCCCCCTTGCGCTCAGATCGAAGGGTCCGGATCCGCTGTGCCCATTCCTCACGTCCACGGTGACGTCGTAAGGCCTCGGAAGGAGGAACGCGAAGGCGCGCAACGAGCTCAAGTGGACCTGAAAAGTCATCTACGCTCAGAGTATGCAACCTAGCATCGGCGCCCAGAGTGCGAAGCAACGGTCGAAGGCCAGCGGAGCGCTGATGCTCCAAGAGCAGATATCGATGCGCTTTCCGCTGAGTACCGATGTCGAAGACCTGCCCGGGTTTCAGTGAAGCGAAAGCTTCCTGATCCTGTTCCTTTCGCTGGAGGCTACGCTCTCGTGAGGCTTCTTTTTCCATTCGTGCGAGCCGATCACGCATGGAGAAATACTCTTGAGCGTTCCCGCGTGAACAATCGACTCCCTCTCCAAGGGAATCCAATTCACGTTCTAAAGCGCGTGCGCTTTGGGCGAGATGGACGACCGAAGAATCGGCTTGGAATTGCGCAAAAGAGGATTCTAAAACCTTGCGCGTCTCCTTACGTGTCGAATGCGCAAGAAGATTAACAACCATGTTGTAGGTCGGATGGAAAGCGCTCACCAGTGGGTATGTTCGTTTCGAGGCCAAAGCGGCGACTTCCTCGGGGGCGATATCCCTACGTCCGCTGACAACCACGTGCCCTTCAATATCAATACCGCGTCGACCCGCACGGCCAGATAACTGTGTAAACTCACCGGCAGATAGGCGTACGTGTTCGAAACCGTTCCATTTCTGGAGCGACTCAATGACCACCGAACGCGCAGGCATATTGATTCCCAGCGCAAGTGTTTCTGTCGCATAGACAAGACGAATGAGCCCCATTGAAAACAGCTTTTCAACTGTTTCTTTCATCAGGGGTAGCAAACCCGCATGGTGAGCCGCAATGCCCCGTTCCAGAGCTTTAATCCACAAGTCAATACCTAAAACTGCATAATCTTCGGGAGGAATCATCGCAGTAGCTTCCTCTGCGATACGCCGAATCTTCTCTGCCTGAGATCGGTTTGTCAAAGTAACACCCGAGGCGATCACTTCACGAACAGCATCTTCACACCCAGCCCGCGAAAAAATAAAAACAATTGCGGGAAGCAAGTTGGCACGATCGAGAGTAATAACAGTCGCTGGACGCGAACGGAAACGCCGTTGATGAGCGCGTCGACCTTGCGGAGAGCAGGCATACAGCAGTTCTGGGTTCAAACGCTGAGATTGTCCAGGACCTCGCCGTGACGGCGCGTAGACATCGTAGAGCTCTCCATCGACAAGCATGTGTTGGAATAGTGGGACCGGTCGGGTCTCGGAAATAATGACATCGCAAGAACCTCGAACTTGTCCAATCCATTCTCCGAATTCTTCAGCGTTCGACACTGTCGCTGAAAGAGCAATCACCTTTGTATGGTGCGGAAGATGGATCAGCACCTCTTCCCAGACAGGTCCACGAAAACGGTCGGCTAGATAATGAACTTCATCCAGCACAACGTGACTCAAGTTGCTCAGGTCTGCCCCCATATAAATCATGTTGCGCAGGACCTCAGTAGTCATGACGATAATGGGAGCATCAGGGTTAATCGAGGTGTCCCCAGTCAATAGACCAACGCGTGCTTCGCCGTAGCGCTTCTGAAAATCAGTAAACTTCTGATTCGATAACGCCTTAATTGGCGTTGTGTAGAAGGCACGTGAACCCGTCGAAAGCGAGAGCGCGACGGCAAATTCGCCTACAACTGTCTTTCCCGCACCCGTAGGTGCTGCTACTAGCACACTGTGGCCAGCTTCCAAAGCATCCATTGCTTGGATTTGGAAGTGATCAGGAGTGAAGCTTAATCCTTCGACGTAGCGGCTTCGGAAAGATCGGTCAATCTTTTGCTGCTGTCGAAACTGTGCCATTCCCTCTGCTGGTGCCCAGGATGATTCTTGTGGCTCGGCGGCCTCCATACTTGCGCGGCGTCTCTTTCGCTTTGGACTCACGCCTCGCTCCTGATCATCTTGGCCTCTTCCCAAATTTCCATCGCGCTTTGAGCATAATCACTGACGCGCTGCATCCACTCCGATGGACATTCAATAATATCGGCCGAAATGTCACACAGCAGCGCAAGGATCCACTTCTCGTTCCAAATAGGCAAGGAACAGGTAATCTTCTCTGCATTTTCAGAAATCAAAGTACATTCGAAGTCCTCGCAGATCCATCGTGCATGAGAAGAGATAGTCAGCGTCAACGTTGAGGGAGCGGGCTCAGAAGGAATTGATACCCTCGAATGCTTCTCGCCGATAACAAGATTATTCATCCGATCTACGCGATAGCTCCTGTGAGTTTCCCGAATCGGATCCCATGCATCAAGAATCCAACCGGTACTTAAGTGTTTGAGTCCACGCGGATAGACGCAACGAGCATAAGAGCCGTCAATACCGAGGTACTCAAAAGACACCTCGCGCTTGTCATCGATTGCGTACCGCAGACTAATAATGTGTTGAGCGATTATCTCTTGCTGTAGCTCAGAAGAGTTCGAGCTTTCCTGCTCAAGGTGAATGACCTCTCGGCCGCCTCGTATCTCTGCCCCCTCGTTGCTTGCACGAGAGGAAAGTTTTGCGGCAGCACTTAGCAAAACCTCATCCTCAGATTCACTGAGGTAAGGCGCAAGAGCGCGTAGCGCAACTAGGAGAGACGCGGCCTCGGCAGGGGTGAGCTTGGGAAGAGAGGGTGTCTGACTTCCACGAAGAACGACCACTCCCTCTGTCTCATACAGATCCCAATCCAGCCCGTAGGAGCGATCAATCATCGAGTCGCCGATTTGCCCCATGTACTCTAAATCGCGGCGAACTTGGCGTGAACTTCTGCCGAAATGCTGAGCGATCTGACGTACATTCTGTCCAGGATTATCCATAATCCACGAGGCCATGGCGAGTATCCGTGTGACCTGAACTGGAGCTTCTTCAGGCATTTTGGCCCCCGTTCAGAAACAGCGCACTCTGGAGTTTTTTCTGTAAATCCGAAGCAAATTCATTCGGCTCGATCGGGACGATATCGTGAGCATGAGACAAAATGAAATGAGTCCAGAAACTATAAGAAGCAACGTGTCCACGGAAGCGTTGCCATTGCTCCGTCCCTGCCCCCGTAGCTCTATCATCGCGCAGTGCACTCTTCCACGCCTCACTTCCTACTCTGGCAAAGAAGCTCGGCTCAAGTGGACGTGAAATACCGATCGTCGGACGGTCAGAAGGGCGGGGATAAGCATCGCCGGGCTCCCCAAGCACCTCAATCGGAGGCAGAATACGCGAAAGTCTGAAACTGCGTTCATCACCTCGGTCAAGGTCATAGCCCTGAAGATAAATTGCTGAACCAGAAATAAGGAGATTCCATGGCTCTACAGCGCGATTATCGGTTTCCCTCGGGCTTCTATATGCAAAGGAAACAACACTTGCCGAGGTGATCGCTTGGAATAATGGAAGGACATGCTCAGCGCCTGAAAGATGAAAATCAATCGAAGACTTGCGATTTGCTACGGAATTTGCGCGTAACTTAGTAGAGGCAAGCTCGGTTGTTGATGGATCATTCCATGCTGTCGAGGCGAGGTCGAGCAGCGAAACTTCTTCGGGTGAAAGCTTAAGCAGCTCGGAATCTGACCGGCGTAAGCGGTAAATGAGCTCATCTCCACGCGGTTCAACCTCTATGTCAACACCGATTTTTTTAAGAGTCTCTTTATCGCGAGTGAAAGCTGAATCAAACGCAGTGTCGCTGAGTTTTCGGTAATGCGTCAGTCTACGAATCTGGGAACGCGAACGTCCGCGTTCCGCATAAGTCAGTTCAAAGAGCAGGTCAAGGATACGCACGCTGGTATCGTTGCTCTCCACAATGCCCCCTCCTTGTGACAAAATTGATGCACGATTTAGCCTAGTGCGCGAAAGACCTTGCAGCTACTAAACACACTGTTCACCAATACACGCGGAGAGCACGATGCGAATTCTTGTATCGGCAAGCGATATTACGAATGCCACTAACGGGCTGGCTCGTTCAGCCCGCGACTTTTGCGCTGGTCTTCGCGCTCGCGGACACGAGGTACGTGTCATTTCTTATGGGGATTCTTCACATGTTGACTACCCACTAGAGCGCCTCAGCATTCCTTTCCTTGACAGGTATATCAGTGCCGAGGACTTCAGTATCGCTCGTCCCGACCGCTCGTTTTTTGAAGCCGCTGTGAGATGGGCACAGATCCTCTACGTTGAAGATCCCCTTCCTGCAAATGCTCAACTTGTTCGTGTAGCACGGCGTTTCTCAGTGCCAATCGTCGGGAGTTTTCATGTCTATCCAGAAAACTTCCTCGCTCCATTTCCTGCTCTCGATACACCTATAGTCAACCGAATTCTGTATTTCCTATTCGATTACTCGGTGTACTCGTACTGCGATGCGATTCACGCACCAACAGAAGCTGTAAAGGAACGCTTAGAAGCCGTCGGATATCAAACTCCTATTTCAGCTTTTTCCAATGGCCTTCCATCGACCTCGATTCGTTCTGAAGAATCGATAGCTCGTCAGCTTTTGAATGTCGCTGATAGCAGATCGCGAAATACCAGCGACGCAAACAATCGTTTTACTTTGGTATCGACTGGGCGTTTGGTTTCGGAAAAGAATCATCAGGTACTTCTTCAAGCTTTGGCCTATTCACGTAACTCTCGCAACATTGATCTTTATCTTGCCGGTAGTGGACCGCTGGAGCACGATCTACAGAAACTGGCCACTCCCCTTGCAGCTCAAATTCATATTGGTTTTATCCCCCATAACGAGCTGATCGCCTTGTTGGATTGCGCTGATATCTACGTTCATTGTGCGCTGGTCGAAATTGAAGGCTTGGCCGCGCTTGAAGCGATGGCTCGGGGTTGTATGCCCATTATTGCTCGCTCTGCACAGTCATCGACATGGCGTTATTCCTTAGATTCACGCAACGTATTTGATGCCCGTAATCCCAGAAGATTGGCTGCTCTCATCGATTATTGGCTTGAACATCCCCTTCAGAGATCTCAACTTTCCAGTAGATACAACTTACTTGCACACAGTTTGGATATAACGCACAGCATTGATGCGATTGAGGGCCTTCTTCTGCAAACTCTTACGAAATATCGAAAATAGTGATTCCCTCAGCCCGAATATCAGCAAGGCGAGGGAATCACTATCTTGGAGGCGCAAAACTATGAGTGCGGGATGTAATCGTTTGTCATCACTTGATCAAGAGTGACTTCGTGCTCAAGAAGCCCCGAATTTGATGACATGAAGTTGAGCATCTCTTGCCAACGGTTTTGATCTTGTTCCAATGAAACCTTCGAATTCGCTCCCAAAATCAATAGATTCGTCGCGTTAAGGATCTGGGTGGCTGTAGAGCGCGTCTTATCATCAGTCAGGGTAGTATCACGCTTCTCGGTGGCAGCAAATGCTTGATCTGGATGCTCAACCGCAGCGGTCATCCCCTGTTGTGTTGCATGAAGAATTTTCTTCAGCTTTTCAGGATTTTGCTTCGCCCATGCCGATGTCGTAACCAGCGAAGCCGAAACCAAAGGAATGGTGCAATCACAGTCAACAACACGAGTGTCGACGCCAGCGGCTGAAAGCTGAACAGCATCGTTGTTTGCAAAGCCGACAACTGCATCAACGTCTTTATTGTTCAATGCAGAAACTTGGGTATAGCCAATGGATACGACACTGATATCAGATGTCGTCATATGAGCGCTAGCTAAGTACGCTTGAAGGGCAAGCCACGAAGATCCGTATTCCCCAGGAATTCCTACTTTCTTCCCTTTTAAGTCACTGACGCTATTGATTCCGGTATCGGCCCGCGTCAAGATCACATTGGGCTGCTCGCGGTAGTATTGGCCCACCGAAATGACATCCATACCTTGTGATCTGGCCTGGACTACCTCGTCACCCGTCGCGAGGACAAGTTGTTCTTGTCCGCTAACAAGAGCTGTGAATACTCCTTCATCATTCCCGTGATGACGAATATCGACCTTTACTCCTTCCGTGGAGTAATAGCCATTATCCTCAGCAAGGTAAACACCGGAGAATTGAACATTTGGCACATAGGTCAAACCAATAACGGTCGTGTCAGATGATGACGAGGTGCTGGAGCAACCGCTCATCACAAATACTGCCGTAAGTAGACCGGCAATTCCACGAACAATAGGACGCATAATGCTCTCCAATAGTATGTCGCACCTAGTCGGTTTCAACCATCACGCGTGCGCGCTTTTCCCATACGGACATAAGTGAGTAGATGACAACTGCCTGTATACACAGGAAGAGAATCACAACAAACATTCCTGCCGTATCGACATTCGTGCGCATCTGGGAAAGGAGCATTCCCAGGCCCTTTCCTCCCATCACCATTTCCCCGACAACAGCACCGGTAATGGACAAAGTAAAGCCATTGCGAATGCCGGCAAGAATCGCTGGTGATGCAAGTGGAATCTCGATCTTGACTGCCATCGTGATCCCTGCTGCCCCGTCAAGCTGTGCGGCCTCGCATACTTGGCGATCCAAGGAGCGTAAGCCAACCAGGGAGGAGATAAGAATTGGGAAGAAAGCAATCAATGCACAGAGCATCGAAATTGGAACCAATCCGTAGCCGAACCAGAGAACCAAAAATGGTGCCAAGGCAACCGCGGGTAAAGCCTGCGAGGCACCTAGAAGGGGCTCAATAGCCTCGGCGATGGTACGGAAACGGAAAATAAGGTAGCTCAATGGAAGTGCAACGCACACACCAATGAATCCACCAACTAGGGCCTCGACTCCGGTTCGCGCGAAAGCGAGCCAAAGCGAAGACTGTTGAACAAGGGAGTATCCTCGGGCGAGGACGGCGTACGGCGAAGGAAGACGCCACGCTTGAATCCCACTGAATGCGGCGATCGCCCACCACAAGAAGACCAAGCAGACGATGACAACAAACGGGGCGATAACAGTGAAGCGGCGAGGTGCCCGACGGCTCACGGTAATCCTTCCCGCACTTCGAGCTATGCAGCCGCTCAGCAGACACTAGGCCCACTCAACTACTTCTCCCATCCAGGCTTTAACTGTCGGTACTGGAATTACACCAGTTCAACCGCATCGAATGATGCGGGTCGCGGACTTTCACCGCCGGCTCGGACTTACACCGACCCCGAAGTACATAGTTATTCTGGCACGCGCAGAGGCCAGTGTCATCTTCAGTGCATGTGTAATTGCGCAAGAGATCGCAGTGTTGCGATTTCTTCAAACGCATCGTCGGCACGGAAGATCGCCGACCCTGCAACAAAATTTGTTGCGCCCGCGTCAGCTGCGCGCTCAATAGTCTTACGCGAGACTCCCCCATCGACTTGAATCGAGATATCCAAAGATGCAGAGGCGATCGCGTCCCGCGTTCGTTGGATCTTTGGAAGCATAGATTCAAGGAAACTTTGACCGCCAAAGCCTGGTTCAACCGTCATAATCAAGATCATGTCGACCTCCGGCAAAATATCGACGTAGGGCGCGATGTCTGTCGAAGGCTTAAGCGCAAGAGCAGCACGGGCACCCAGACGTCGGATCTCCCGGGCAGTGCGGATCGGAGCGGAGGCAGCCTCGGCATGGAAGGTGACCGACGCACAACCGGCTTCTGCGTACGCAGGTGCCCACCGATCTGGATCTTCAATCATCAGGTGAGCATCAATGGGCAAGATGCCAGTGTTCACACAAGCTTCAACGACGGGAAGACCCCACGTGAGGTTGGGGACAAAGTGATTATCCATGACATCGACATGAGCGATATCAGCACTGGAAATCTTTCTCAGTTCGTCCTCAAGCCTGGCTATATCGCAATTAAGGATCGAAGGCGAAATGAGCGGTGTGGTCATGAGAGCTCCTGAGCTACTGGAAGTTTTCTGAGAGCAGCAATAAACATAAGATCAGTTTCGTTACGGTGTTCCCATAACTGAATTGTTCGAGCAGCAATTCCTTTTGCTTGCGGAATGTTAAGGGGCTTCGGAGTAATTTGCGCGGCCACAGGACGCAAGTCCACTAGCTCAACACCTCCCGAGGCGAGAACACGTGAAATCTGATCAAGAGTTTCCTGAACGACCGGCGAGCAGGTGATGTAAACCGTCACTCCCCCAGGCCTGGTCAATTCGATTCCTCGATCGAGTAGTTCCGCCTGAAGGGAAACCAATTGCGAGACGTCATCCTGATTTCTGCGCCAACGTGATTCCGGCCGACGACGCATCGATCCAAGGCCAGAGCACGGCGCGTCAATAATCACCCGGTCAAAAGATTCTAACGCCCAACGTGTACCCTCACCGCCAAAGCGTCTTCCATCAGAGCACACCACTTCAGTGTTATCAAGGTGTTCAAGGGTCTTTTCGACGAGGCGAGCTCGATGAGAGTGCACCTCGTTGGCGACGAGGTGAGCGCCTCGTTCAACGCCTAGTGAAGCGACCAGCGCCGCTTTACCTCCGGGACCTGCACAAAGGTCGAGCCAGTTCTGATCTTTCCCCGTGACAGGGACTTCAGCTGCCAGAATCCCCGCTAGTTGAGACCCCTCATCCTGAACAGCTGCTCGTCTCTGCCTGATTGCAGGGATACGCGCTGGATCCCCGGACTCAAGAAGAACAGCGTAGGGAGATACCTCTCCATCAGCGATGCGAGTTCGCAGGTAATCAAGACATTGATCAGCAAGTTCATCAACCTCGATGAGGCTTGGGCGCGCGACAAGAGAAACGTAGGGTGCCTGGTTGTTAGCGGCCAGAAGCTCCGTAATCTCTTCAGTCGAACAACCGTTAGCAACGAGCGCACGACTATATTCTTCAACCATCCACTGTGGATGCGAGTATTCGATCGCCAGGCGCTGCGAATCCGGAAGTTCATTCAAAGCTTCCTGCCTTGCCTCATCACCTTCACGAATCACAGAACGCAAAACAGCATTAATGAACTTAGCTGGACCGGCACTGAGATACTGCCGCGCAAGATCGACGGTTTGAGAAACCGCGGCATGGTCGGGAACTCGCATGCGAAGCAGCTGATAAACGCCAAGACGCAAGATATCAACGATGCCACCTTCAATATCGGAAAGCGGACGTGAAGAGTTTCGAAAGATCACCCAATCAAGGAATCCCTGTTCGCGTAGGGTGCCGTAAGTGAGTTCGACAGCGAAAGCTCGATCACGTTGATCGAGATGCGTCCGTTCTTCAAAGGATTTCAGAACTTTTGGAAGAACCAGATTCGCGTAGGCATCCTCATTGCGCACCAATGTTAGGACCTCGAAGGCAACCTGACGGGCGGGATCTGCTTCGCGGAAGGAACGATATCCATCGGAATAACGGTGAGTCGCCATCAGAGCACTATCCCTTCACCGAGTCGGGCATCACTGTCCAATCGCGCACCGCGTGCCCACGCAGCTGCATCCATCCATTTTTTACCTGCGGGAGCAACTTGACCAAGCTCAAGACAGAAGTCCGTACAACCAACAAGGACGCTCTTCTTCGAAACGATGAGACGACCGGGGCCGGGGGTGGGAATATCGGTCAAAGAAACCTTACCTAGTTTGAGTCGTTGCCCGCGAAACTCTGTATATGCACCTGGGCTGGGAATCACTGCGCGGATTCTCAACCACGTCTGGTGGGCACTCTCATCAAAGGAGACGGCACCATCACTGGGCTCCAAGCGCCGAGCATAGCTGAGCTCCACACCCTCAGGAACGACTTGTGGTTGTGCAAGAGCGTGTCCAGCCTCAATCGCGTTCACCACATCGACAACTTGCTGAGCGCCTAAACGCGCCATTTCATCGAGGAGTTCACCACTGGTGTGATCGGCAATCTCAACCTTCCGGCGGGAGAAAACGGGACCCGTATCCAATCCCTCTTCTAGCTGGAAAACGCTAGATGCAGTTTCACTCAGTCCCGAAAGGATTGCCCACTGCACGGGAGCTGCACCGCGGAAGAAAGGAAGATCAGAGAAGTGAAGATTGAGCCAACCATGTGGAAGAGCTTCAAGCACACGCAGGGGAATCAAAGCGCCATAGGCGACGACAACGGCGATATCGGCATTCCACGCACGAATGCGGTCCAAGGCCTCGTCACCTCTAAGAGAGGAAGTTTCAAAGAGATCGATTCCAGCTTCACTTGCACGCAGCGCAATGGGCGATGGGACGAGACGACGTCCGCGACCACTCTTCGCTGGAGGACGAGTAATAACACCAACGACATCATGTGGCGACGAGATCAGGGCTTCAAGGGTCGGTAACGCCGGCTCAGGGGTACCTGCAAAAACAATACGCACGCTCATAGTGTATCGACTTGTCTAGAACAGCTCAGGAGGATTCAAGGTGAGGCGTAGTGGATAGCGTTTACGTGCCGAACGCACACCATTGCGTTCCCGAAGTACTTGTGCGAGCTGAGGATAATCAGCTGTCGCACAGCGAATAAGTGCGCGCCGGTCATCCGGACGATGACCAATTTTTCCAACCGAAGGCGCATCGACAATACCGATCAACTCTGCAGGGAGATCCTGACAAAAAGCATTCACCTGGTCAAGAGGACCGTCGATTGCAACGATTGAGGCGGTTGGTGGAAAATGAAGAACCTTACGCTCATCAAGAAGCTGCTGAATGTAGTATTCGGGACTCCATTTAATGAGCGCCTGTGCGAGCGCGTTTTCAACCCCGGCAGAGACCCATATTCGACCGTGAGGACGGGCAAGTGCGCCGGCATTCAACCACCGGCGCAGAGCTTCTTCCGGTGCCCACATCTCAGGCCTCGAGGCAAGCGCTGCGGCCGAGGGGATAATCACCGCCGCGTAGCCATCCTGTGCTTTGGGCTCTACACCAGGAGTTGAGACAACTATTCGAGCTTCGGGACCAACACGCTGGCGCGATTCATCATCTGCCCGAGCGACAGTTAAGGGGATTTGGGGGAAAGAACGACCGATTTCTTCACCGATGCGCTCAGAGCCAAGGCGCCACCATTTAAGGGTTGTCCCCTGGCATTTAAGGCACGACCAATTCTCGGTCTTGCGCTCGCACCATGAACACACTATCGAATGGTCAGCCTCTAAATGGAGCGGTCCTGAGCAGTATTCGCAACGGGCAGGCCTTCCGCAGCGAGAACAACCGACAACCGGGATATATCCCGAATGTGCAGAAAGAACGAGAACGGGTCCTTCTTTCAATCCCGCACGAATGCAGGAGAATGCATCCGGTGGCAGATAAGTAAAAGCTGACTTTCCTTGCCGCTCTTGATCGAAAGAATCAGCGACAACAAAACGTCCCGTCGATGCACGCAATACCTCGCGTTTCGGAGTTAGAGAAATCGCCCAGGAGCGTTCGACAAGATACTGCGCTTTCACCGAGCGAGAATAACCTCCAACAGCAAGAGCAACATGTTCAAGATGTGAACGTGCAACCGCTACGTCCAATGCATCAGTGCGCGGAGCGTGCGCTTCACGAAGGTGATCATCTCCATCGCCCCAGATAACAATCAATCCGAGATCCTTCATGGGAAGCCACACAGCCGAACGCGTTCCAACGATCACGCTATGCACCCCCATCTTTGCTTGAAGGTACAGACGGTAGCGCTCACTTGCCGTCTGCTCAGCGCTGTAGACAGGGATCGAGACGTCAAAAATCGCAGACAACGAGGAAGATAGCTCACCGGCAACTCGAGAAGTCGGCACAACGATAAGAGCCGTCTTTCCAGCTTTCTGGACAGAAGAAATAAGATGGGCGATCTCAGATTCTGATCGTCCTGGAATGGATGTCCATACGGCACGCGGGTACTCACCCTGACTCACGTGCCCAAGAAATGCATTGCCAAGTTCAAAAGCTCCCCAGGGATCAGCCTGGCTGATCTTCAACTCCGTAGGACCCGGGGGCATTGCTTCTTCCTCGACCCGTGCGCGCCGTGGAGGAACGGCGATTCCTAAGACCGTAGAAGCAGTTGAGAGAAAACGCTTGCCTACGTATGCAGCTAATTCAAAAGTCTTCGGTGAAACGACTGAAATAGTCGAAACAACATCGATAATTTCACGGATGGCTGCACTGATGTCACTGCGTTTTTCACACGAGATGACCCATCCAATCCGTTTTCGCCCCGCAAGTGGGACCTGCACGATAAATCCGGCAAGATCTATCGATTCCCATTGGGCGGGAACAAGATAGTCCAGCGGGTAATCGAGGTGCGGAAGGTCAGAATCAACATAGACATGCGCAATCAACCGTGGTACATCACGGTCTGATTCAAAACCCGGAAGGGGCAACGCATCCATCACCATAGACCTAGTTCAACACATTGAACCGGCATTTGAAGACCGATTGAGCACCAAGTGATCAATTACCGAAAAGTACCGAACCGTATCGCACAACGATCATCGCAAGAATAGCTGCAATAACGAGGACGACGACCAGCCAATCTCCACCGGCCTTCATCACGGACCTCCACCACGCAGGTGCGGGGAGCACTCCCTGAGAAATGCATACTCGTGTAAGCCCAAACCACACAAGTGTCGTCGTTATTGTGATGAGCAAACACCACGGACACAACACGTGAATAACGAAATACGACTGTGTGAACAGCCAATATGCAAAAATCAGGCCGATGGTATACAGAGCTTCAACACCCAGGAAATACCATTTCGGAAAACGTACCCCTGCGATGAGGGCGAAGGAAACGGTCAAAACAACGGCCTCGAAAAAAATTCCCAAAAAGGCATTCGGGAATCCAAGTACTCGAGCCTGCGGAGTGGCGGCAACCGCAGAACACGATAGAACCGAAGAGACGTCGCAGCTAAATGTTCGTCCCTGATCTGCCGCCAACTGCCATGCCTCGATCGAGAGAACAAAGGACGCGCACAGACCGATGATCCCCGAAACTGCCATTTCGATGGCGGTTCCGCGATTTGTCGGGCGGGCGGCGCTGCTGGCAGCGCTCATTGAAGAGTTTCCTGGAGTCGAGCCACACGATCCGTCTGCTCCCAGGGGAAAATCGGACGGCCGAAGTGGCCATAAGCAGCGGTTTTCGCGTAAATCGGGCGAAGAAGATCTAGGTCTTCGATGATTCCCGCAGGGCGAAGATCAAAGCACTGGGTGATGGCATCGGTAAGAACGTCATCGCTCACGGTTCCGGTACCAAAGGTCTCAACATAAAGCCCGACTGGATGCGCGCGACCGATTGCATAGGCCAATTGAATTTCACAGCGTTTCGCATAGCCCGCCGCAACGATATTTTTTGCAATCCAACGCGCTGCATATGCGGCCGAACGATCAACCTTTGACGGATCTTTACCAGAGAAGGCACCGCCTCCGTGGCGGGCCATACCACCGTAGGTGTCAACAATAATCTTGCGTCCGGTCAAACCGGCATCACCAGCAGGACCGCCGATCACAAAGCGCCCAGAAGGATTAACAAGAAGCTTCATTGTTTCGGTTGAAAGCCCCAAGCCCGTCTCTTCGAGCACAGGAGAAACAACCAACTCGCGCAATTGCTCTTCGAGTTCACTCATGCCAAGCTCAGGGTCGTGCTGAGTCGAAATGACAAGGGTATCGATCTCGCGAGGAATGCCCTGCTCATCATAAGCAAGAGTGACCTGTGTCTTTCCATCAGGGCGAAGACCGTGAGCGAGTCCTTGATGGCGAACAGCAGCAAGACGCTCTGCAAGCTTGTGTGCAAGCCAAATTGGAGCAGGCATGAGATCAGGAGTTTCATCCGAGGCGTAACCAAACATCATGCCTTGGTCGCCCGCACCTTGAGCCTCACGTCGATCGTCATTTGAACCGTAACGCGTCTCCAAAGAATGATCAACGCCATCTGCGATATCGCTACTTTGGGCACCAATGGAGACGGAAACGCCACAGGAAGCACCGTCAAATCCCTTACGGGATGAGTCGTAACCAATCTCGAGGATCTGTTCGCGGACAATCTGTGGAATCTCCACATAAGCATTGGTTGAAACCTCGCCGGCGACATGCACCAAGCCGGTTGTCACCATTGTTTCCACAGCGACACGCGAATGCGGATCAGCCTCAAGTAGTGCGTCCAAAATCGAGTCAGAAATTCGGTCACAGACCTTATCGGGATGACCTTCCGTTACAGATTCAGAAGTAAAGTACTTACGCATTTCGCTCACGCCTCCATCGTATCGAACCGCTGTGAAATAAGATCAACGAGGATTCGAGCAACATCCGCCTTCGTCCCCCCACCTTGGGTCACTACGGACCCCTCTTGGTTTAGCACGTATACATAGTTGGGGACATCTCCGAATCCGATATCGTCACCCACTGCATTCACAGCAAGATAGTCCACACCTTTACGCTTAGCCTTCGCCGCCCCATAGGAGAGCACGGTATCTTGATCGCCGGTCTCAGCAGCAAACCCAAGGACCACATGAGGGCGGTTAGGAGCCGAACTCACGCTGCGCAGAACATCAGTCGTTTCCGTGAGTTCAATCCGAGGCGGCGCTGATTCATTTTCTTCTTTTTTGATTTTCGAGGCCGAGGCGGCCAGTGGGCGGTAGTCAGCAACCGCCGCCGCCATGACCAATCCATCACTGTGCCCAAGATGAGACATCACAGAATCGTAGACGTCTTGAGCGGAAGGGGCATCGATCACGCTGCAGCCCTGAGGAATAAGGGAAGCCTCGATATTGGAAGCTATTAAAGTAACCTCGGCACCGCGACGGAGGGCCTCGCGGGCAATCGCGATTCCCTGTCGGCCAGTCGAGCGGTTACCGAGAAAGCGGACTGGATCAATTGCTTCACGGGTACCGCCAGCGGTTATCAGAATTTTCTTTCCCGCAAGGTCACCTGATACGCCAAACGCTCTGCGCACTTGGGCCGCAATAACCTCAGGTTCGCTCATCCGACCAGCCCCGTGGTCACCGGAAGCAAGATCACCATCTTCCGGGCCAACTATGACAAATCCGCGATTTCGAAGGCGGGTAATATTCTCCTGCGTTGCAGCAGAACGCCACATTTGCGTGTGCATCGCAGGTGCAATAACTACAGGGCAATCGCTGGCAAGAACAGTGGTTGTCAAAAGGTCATCGGCCTGACCATTCGCTATCCGAGCAATGACATCAGCGGTAGCGGGTGCAATAACAATAGCGGCACAATTGCGCGCTAACTCGACGTGGTCTGCTCCCCCACCGTGAAAAACATCAACGTTCACGCTCTCGAGGGTGAGCCCTTCCCAGGTTGCTCGCCCAACGAACTCAAGTGAAGAAGGTGTTGGAACAACTCGGACACGGTAGCCGTCTTTTTGAAGGATTCTCAAAAGGAAAACGGCTTTATATGCAGCAATGCCCGCTGACACACCGAGAACGATGTGAGCGGGCTGCTGATCAGGCTTGAGGTGCTGACTCAAGGGTCAACAGGCCTTCATCGATTTCGCGTAGTGCAATGGCCAAGGGCTTCTCGTCGACTTCAGTTTCTACAACAGGTCCGACGAACTGGATCATATTCTGCTCAAGCTGGATGTTGTAGGAGTTGATCTGGCGGGCACGACGGGCAGCAAAAATCACCAAGGCATACTTTGAATCGACATGCTCCAGCAGGTCGTCAATCGGCGGGTAGGTGATGCCTTCGGGCTGCGCAACAATTCCGGACATGCAAATCTCTCCTGATGTAACGGGCAAGAACCGGCTTCTATTCTAGCCCCATCACATGGGCTAGTTCATGGACAGCAAGCTCCAAATCATCATTAACGATGGTGACATCAAACTCATCTGCAGCCGCAAGCTCTACCTTTGCAGTACGCAAACGACGCTCTTGCTCAGCAGGGTCTTCGGTAGCACGACCGACCAAGCGAGAGACAAGCACTTCCCATGAGGGCGGCGCAATAAAAACAAAGCGAGCGTCAGGAAGCGAGTCACGAACTTGACGCACACCAGCAACATCAATTTCAAGTAGGAAAGGCACACCCCGTCGAACTGCATCATCTACTGGACCACGCGGTGTTCCGTAATGATATTTTCCGTGAACAAGTGCCCACTCCAGCATCTGCTTGGAATCAATGAGCTGGGCGAACTGATCCTCACTCACAAAGTGGTAGTGCACTCCGTCGATTTCTCCCGGTCGCGGAGAACGCGTTGTCATCGAAACCGAGAGCTCAACTTCAGGAAATAGTTCACGCAAGCGCGCGATCACAGTCCCCTTACCAACAGCCGTGGGACCTGCAACGACAGTAACCGTAGATGAAGACATGCCTGTATGCTGCCACAGGTGGCTTAAAAGTTCAGCCGAAGCGACGAATTAATTCTTCTCGCTGCACCTGACCTAGACCTCGAACACGCCTTGAAGGCGCAATCTTAATCTCGTTCATCAAGGCTCCCGCAGTACTTACACCGACTCGAGGCAGGGCTTCCAGTAAAGAACGCACTTTCATCTTCGCGATTGCATCATCTGTTGCAGCCATGTCGATGACTTCAGACAGAGTAATCTTTCGCGATTTGAGCGCATCCTTCACCTCAGCGCGCCGACGACGAGCGCGCGTCGCCTTCTCAAGAGCCTGGGCTCGCTGTTGCGGAGTCAGATCTGGCAGTGCCATCTCACTACGCTCCTTTTTCTAGATTCCCCTGACAGGAATAAGCATCGCACTATTTTGATAGTTTTTGGTGCAACTGCAACCGACGATGCGCGCAACACAGGCAAAAAGTGAGTGAAAAGTCGTTCAAAAAACCTCAATACAGATGTGCGTTTAAGACTGCTTTGTTTCAGCTGCCCTTTCACTGCAGTAAAACTGTTGCCATCAATTTTGAAGTAGAAACTGCCTGTGACCTGCAGGGCGGGAAACTATCAGAGCATCATGAAAACAAACTGGAATCCGAGTAGGCGGCTATAGCAGGTATTTAAGAGAAGCGCGAGTGTGAAAAGTTGAAACAACTTTCCCATAATCATTTGTGTCAAACATCACACGTCGACTGATGCGGTCGGAGTGTCATAAACGGGGGTGCCTGTCGGCATCCCCGTTTATGACTCACACATTTTCAGTATTCGTTGAGAAGATCATCCAGCTCTGTCAGCTCGTCAGCACTGAGTTCTTCATCAGACTCATGGCCGCTGCCGACCTCACTTGAGCGCCGAGACCATGAAGGAGACTCAATATCTTGACGTATTGCGTCAAGAATCGCATTCACAAAGCCTGCGGATTCTTCCGTTGAAATCGACTTAACAATTGAGATCGCTTCATCGATCGCAATAACCGGAGGAACCTCTTCGGAGTTAGACAGCATTTCCCAGACCGCGACCCGCAGGACCGCACGATCAACTGCGGGAATACGATCAAGGCCGGTACGAGCATGAGTATCAATCAAACGATCAATCCGATACAGCTCGTCAGCGACGCCCTCGATCATACGAATCGAATAATCGGGCAGCGGTGTCAGTGCTGCTGTAATGACCTTGCGTTCACGAAGGAGATCACGCAAGACAGTAGCATTACGTCCCATGCCGCGCTGGTCTGCCTCGTAGACGACATCAGCGGCACGCTTACGTGCCTTGGTACGAGAAGTGAACTGATGATGTTTGTGAGACATTATCAGTCAGTCACACGTCCGGAGTAGGAACCATCGCGAGTGTCAACCTTCACGCGGGTCCCCTCTTCCATGAACAGCGGAACCTGGATTTCATAACCGGTTTCGAGCGTAGCGGGCTTAGTACCAGCCGAAGAACGGTCACCCTGCAAACCGGGTTCGGTGTGCGCAATCGTCAAAATCACCGTGGCGGGAAGTTCAATGAAGAGAACCTGACCATCGTGCTGAGAAACAATCACATCCTGATTCTCAACCATGAAATGAGCAGAGTCGCCAACAACTTCTGCGGGAACATTGATCTGCTCGTAGGTAGAGGAATCCATGAAAACGTAGTCAGTACCATCTTGGTAGAGGTACGTCATATCACGACGGTCAACCGTTGCGGTCTCGATCTTCATGCCCGCATTGAAAGTGCGGTCAACGATCTTGCCAGACAGGACATTCTTGATCTTAGTGCGAACGAAAGCGGGGCCCTTACCCGGCTTGACATGCTGGAACTCGACAACCTGCCAGAGCTGGCCGTCGATCACCATGACGGTGCCGTTCTTCAGATCATTTGTCGTTGCCACTATAAAATCCTCCCAAATCGGGTGAGCTTAAACCGTGGCTATCTTACACGCCGCAATGATGGTATCCGCTACCTCACGCGCCGTATTTTCGCCAGTATCACATGAGAAAGTGGCCAGATCTTGATAAGTGCGATCCAATTGCCGACTCATCGCAGCAAATAACGCTCTTGGCGTCCCCAATCCAACAGAACGCGGAGCATTGAGTCCCACGCGACGCGCAGCTTCATCGATAGAAGTCTTCAGAAGGACAACTGAAGTGCCTTCATCGATCAGCTCTGAAAGCTTGGAAAGAATCCGAGAACTATTAGCCTGCGAGGGTGACAGCACAGCAATATCGCAGCCACTGGACAAAAGCTGGAATCCAACGTTCTCTAATGCCTCTTGCAAAGGAAAACGCTCATCCAAAACTAATTCATCAAATGATCGCGAATATGAGGAAGCAAGAAGTTCGTGATCTTCTTGCACTCTTAGGCCACAGCTCTTTGCAATTTCCTGTGCAACGCACGACTTTCCACTTCCAGAGGTCCCGACAAGAACCAAAGTCGGATGCTCACGCGCATTCACTGTTGCATTCCCATCGAGAGAGCGCAATCAATAACTTCCTGTGGATTAACCTTTACCGTAACAGGATGATTTACTCCGTCAAGAAGGACGAAGCGTAAAACTCCGGCACGTACCTTCTTGTCCGAAAGCATCACCTCAAGCAATGCACCGATCGGCGCCCCTTTATAGAATGTTGGAAGTCCAAGGGCCGAGAAATCCTCAATATGACGCTGAACCTCGGCTTCACTCAGCATCCCTCGACGCTGAGCAAGATGAGCTGCAAACACACAACCGATAGCTACTGCCTCACCGTGGCGATAGTGGAAGTTCTCAATTTTTTCGATCGCATGGGCCAGCGTATGTCCATAGTTCAAGAATTCACGGGGACCGCTCTCATGAAGATCAGCACTCACTACTCGAGCTTTGACGGCAATGGATCGTTCTATGAGTTCAGTGATCTCCTCAGAACGCGGATCAAAAACCGCCTCGGGATTACTTTCGACGATCGAGAGGATCGCGGGATCTGAAATAAAACCGCATTTAACCACTTCCCCAAGCCCCGCGCGATAGTCATCGTGGTTCAACGTTTCAAGGCGATCGAGATCAACAACAACGCGTCTCGGAGAATGGAAGGCGCCAACTAGGTTCTTACCTACGGGGGTATTGATACCGGTCTTCCCTCCAACCGAGGCATCAACCATCCCGAGCAAGGTGGTGGGCACTGCAATGAAATCGATGCCACGCAGCCACGAAGCAGCAAGGAATCCCCCAACATCTGTTGTAGCTCCCCCGCCAATGGCAATCACAGCATCCGCGCGACCGAGTCTCAATCTCCCGGCACAATCCCACAGGGAGGCCATCGCCTCAATAGTTTTCGCTTCTTCCCCATCTGGAAGAATCTGTGTAGAAACCTCGTAACCTAAGCCTTCAAGCTGAGATGCACATTCAAGAGCGTAGTTACTCACGTGTGGTGCGCAAACGATGAGAATCTTCGTCGTATTCTCGCGTAAGACCTGCTCAAGGACTTCCTTCGACAGATTCCTTCCAATAACGACGTCGTAGGGAGTATCAACGTTGACTGGAATCGTCACGCTCATCGTCTTCACCAACTTCTCGAAGAATTTGCTCAACAACACGAATAACAGGTTCAGAACTGGTTTGAACCTCTATCGAGGCAACCTCCGGAAAATATTCCTTACGCGCTTCCCATAGCTCCTCAAGACGCGCTTGCGCATCCCCCGCGAGCAGAGGGCGATCCGACCCCTGCGATCGGCGAAGTAATTCAGGGAGCTCCGCCTTGATATAGACCACGAAGCAGCCGCGCAGGCGTTCACGGGTCGCTTTTCGAGTAAGGGCTCCACCGCCTAAGGAGAGGACCCCCGGATACGCCAGAGCTTGCTTAATAACCTCTTCTTCGAGCTGTCGGAAGTAATCCTCACCATCGGTTGAGAAAATCTCCGGAATTTTACGGCCGGTAGATTCTTCGATCAAGGCATCTGAATCACGATGTTCAAGCCCCAGAGCCAAGGCAAGTTCCCGTCCTACTCTGCTCTTTCCACTAGCAGGCATGCCGACAAGAACGATCTGCTGTCTGGTCACTGTACATTCCCCAGACGTTCATCAATACGAGAGATATAAGCGGAGAGATTGCGCGCACACTCTGAGAGTGAGTACCCTCCGGCATGGTCAGCTATCGCGCGCGCGAGAACCAAGGCAACCTCGGCCTCGGCAATAACAGCGCCGGGAACTACCTGGCAGGTATCAGAGCGTTGGTGGAGCGCTCGAGCCTCCTCTCCATTGGCCAGATCAATTGTTTTCAAGGCGTGAGGAACCGTTGAGATTGGCTTGAAAGCAGCACGGACAACAATCGGCTCACCATTGGATGTCCCGCCTTCGATACCGCCGGCATGGTTCGAGCTACGTTGAACGCGTCCGTCGACACGCTCAATCTCGTCATGAGCCTGTGAACCGCGAAGACGCGACTGCGCAAAGCCATCACCAATTTCGACGCCCTTCACAGACTGGATCGACATCAATGCTGCGGCTAATTGACTGTCAAGCCGGCGATCCGCCTGAACATGCGTACCAACACCGATCGGAACGCCCCATGCAACAACCTCAACAACACCACCAACGGTATCTCCCAAGGAATGGGTTTCCTCAACGCATTCGAGGAATCGCGCCTCATCCTGAGCATCTAGGCAGCGCATAGGCGAAGCGTTGAGCGCAGCCTCGTCTTCAGGTAATGGGAGGGCACGTGACTGTCCCTGAACAGGGCCAACGGCTACCACGTGGGAAACTAACTGAATTCCTGCGAGTTGACGAAGATAGGCCTCGGCGCAGGCACCAAGGGCAACCCGAGCTGCAGTTTCTCGCGCGCTTGCCCGCTCAAGTACAGGACGAATTTCCGCGAGGTCATAGGAAAGTACCCCGGGCAGATCGGCATGACCCGGGCGAGGCTTCGTCAGGGGCTTATTACGCGCAACCTCACGTTCGTCTCCCTTGCCGGCGTCGATCAATAGATCTTCACGCCTCACAGGGTCGGCGGACATGACCTTCTCCCACTTAGGCCACTCGCTATTCGCAATCTCAATGACGATAGGAGCACCGGTGGTCCTACCATGACGTACTCCGCCGAGGATACGGACCTCATCGGCCTCAAACTTTTGGCGAGCACCACGACCGGCTCCTAAGCGCCGACGCGCGAGGGCATCGCGAATAGTCTGGGTCGTAAGCTCGATACCCGAAGGAAGGCCCTCAAGGGTAGCAACCAACGCAGGACCGTGTGATTCACCAGCAGTAAGCCATCTGAGCATGTTTGTAGTCTCTCATAACCAGCACGAGCGCTTCGAGAGCAACCACATTATGAGGATGGGGTGGTTGCCAAAATATCAATCACGATGCACAAGGTGTCGTCACCGGTCGCCTGATCAGGAGGCAAAGTAATCGCTAGCCGAGAGCCGACTTTCTGATCAATAAGAAGTGGACGAAGACCAGGCATAAGCTCACTCAGTCGAACCCGCTCTGGCACGCCAGTACGCCATGTTGATTGCCGCTCGATTCCATCACTCCACCCACTGACAAAGTATTGAACGACAATGTCGTCATCAGAACGTACCTGAGCACCGGCCCCCGTGAGAAGCGGCTGCGTTGTCGGGCCGGTGGGAAGTTGGTCCCCATGTTTAATGACGGGGCCCTCATCTCGCATTGTCACTTCAAGTGGTCCTGAGTCGCTGGCTTGGGCAGATGCCTGCCCCGAGGCCAAAGTCGGGAGAATATCAATGACGACGATTTCACCTTTGGTTGAGCGGGCAGTCGGTGTGGGAGATGCTGCGCTATCGGAGGCTGAGGGAAGTGGGCGTGCAACGAGCAGACGGCTTCCTTCGGCTCGCCCATTGACTTCGTGTGCCATTTCAGCACCGAGGGAGTCGTCATCGGCACGTCCGACGATGAGACGCGGGCGCCCGTTAGGAGACAGAATCTCACCCGTGATTGAGTCAAATACTGTTACTGAGAGTAAGACCGGTGACCCTGCTGTAATGGCGCGACCATCGCCCTGCGACAAGATCTGGTGTTTTGTACTGACAATTTGAAGGGGCTGGCTCAGTTTAAGTGTGGGCGTTGCACCAACACGTCCAGACACCTCGACTGCACTCAACACAGAACGAGGCGATTGCCCTTCCACGGCTTCCTCTGAAGAAGGGCGAAGAAACCAGATACATCCAAGAATAAGTGCGCAGATCAGGATCACTACAGCAAACGCAACAAGAATTCGACGACCTCTGCGGCGCAAAGGTTTTCTCGCCTGCCCGGTTTCTTCTCCATGTTCCTGAGCGACTGGGCGGAGTCGCGAAGAAAGATGTTTTCCACTCATGCAGGAAAAACCTCGTGTGTTGAACCAAGGCCAGAGATAAACTCATCGACCGCCGAAGACGAGGTCGCAAAAGGATCATTCATCAGAACATAGCGATTCGGATCGTCAATCCGTGAGGCACGAACCCAATCGAGAGCAAGTTCAACGCCAGCTTCCTCAGCAGCATTGATCACCTTCGAGCGAAGGTGGGCACGCGTTGTCTGAGGAGCGCTCACGCATGCATTGTTAACCTGTTCATCAGTGGTCAAGCGACGCATTGCTCCGGTGCGTTCCAAGCCTTGTCGCAAACCATGAGGACCGATGTCATGGTACGAGAGCAAAAGCCGTGCAACACGGGGATCATCAAGCGTAGTTTGCTTCCGTTTGAGGTACTCGCGGATCAAACGGTACTTAATCGCGAAATCGAGTTCGTGATCAATCTCCGACCAGTCTTGGCTGCGGAGTGCACGAATCCCCCGTTGCCACAGATCGATAATCGCGCGAGTTGTAGGTTCTAGCGAGTTCGACGAGTCATCGATCTTCAACACGTGGATGACACGCTGCAAAATGCGCTCTTGGATCTCCACAGCACTTAAATCTGGTCCACTCACCATTGCGATCTTGGTCTGTCCGGAAAGATCATGATTGATCTGACGAATTGCCATCATGGGGTCAGTAAGTTCCAGATCTTTAAGGTCCATGCCCTCCTCAACGGCATCGAGAACCAAAGCGGTCATGCCGACCTTGAGAAAAGTGGTTGCCTCACAAACATTCGTGTCTCCGCTAATTACGTGAAGACGCCGGTACTGACCCGCATCAGCCAGTGGCTCATCGCGGGTGTTAATAATGGGCCGCGTACGCGTTGTCGCAGAGGAGACGGCTTCCCACATCTGTTCCGCACGTTGGGAGAAGCAGTAGTTGAGTTGAGTCCCCTGCCTACGTAGATGTCCTGCGCCGACAAGGATCAGGCGCGTGACAAAGAAAGCGACAAGTCCGTCCGCAACTTGTCGGAAATCTCGACGACGATGCAGAAGATAGTTTTCGTGGCAGCCAAAACTATTGCCCTCCGAATCAACGTTATTTCGAAAAAGGTAAATTTCTTCTGGATCCGGCAGCTGGCTCAGCGAGCTACGCGCTGCATCATTAAGCCGATTCAGCAGCTCGTCACCGCAGCGATGCTGCGCGAGAAGGTCAAGAAGAGTGTCGCACTCTGCAGTTGCATATTCGGGGTGCGCTCCAACATCAAGATAGAGCCGCCCACCGTTGCGCAGATACAGGTTGGGAGCACGACCGCCTTGTGCGAAGGGCTCAAAAAGCAGGTGCGCAGCAGCATCGGCATCGTGAGTCGCACGAGCCCCAGAGCGTGTTGCGCAGGTTAGCCCGTACTCTGTTTCGATTCCGATGACCCGTCGCTTCACCTCACTGGCCTCCCTTTTGAACAAAGCCCTGGACGAAAGACTCAGCATTCGTTTCAAGGACGGTATCAATCTGATCAAGAAGTTCGTCTAGAGAATCACTTTGGGAGGAAGCCTGGGCTTGAACCTGACCCGCTGCGTCGTCGTCCTCATGGCCAGCGCCACCTGCGAACAATTGTGAAAGACTCATATCTACTCCTCTTCTACACGGATTAAAGTTCCATGTTCAAGATCGGAAAGGACCGACGGATCAACACCGGCAGCCTCAACAATAGGACGGCGAATCATCTGATCACCCTGCGCTTCACACAGAGAAGTCCACGATGCGGCGATCAGCCCTGGAAGGTTCCGTACTGCAAATCCGCGCAGGTAAGCACGAGTATTTCCAGGAGCCCAGTCTGCAGCATTCTCAACTTCCTCAGGAGTGAACATCCGCTTCACACGCCCCGCTCGATCAAGTGCAGCGACCAGCGAACGATCCACACGCAAATCCGCCCACTGCAGATCCATCGCAGCAAGTTTAGGGTCATCCCAGGTTGTTGAAAGACGCTGACGTTGACGTTCAAGAAGCTGATACTTCCCCACCCATTCAACCTCGGTGGCAACGCTAAAAAGCTCCTCAGACATCCGCGTGAGGACATCATCCCAGTACTTCAGGACTAGCTCTTCGTCCGCACTCAGTTCGATACCCGCGCGCGTGAATGTCTCGCAGACCAAATCGACATAAATCTTTTGAACGTCAAGGGCGCTTCGCGCACCTCCGGCAAGCCCAGCCTTGTAAGTCAGCGTCGGATCATGGCTGATATTCCAGGTTTCTTGAACCGGATCATCCATCGCAAGAGCATCCCACTCCATCCCGAGGCCAGCCTCAATTGCTTTGAGCACTAAGCCGGTTGTTCCCAGGCGAAGATAGAGCGAAGAATCGAATTGATTGGCATCTCCGCCGATCACGTGAAGGCGACGGAAGTAGGCTGGGTTCGCATGAGCTTCGTCGCGAGTATTAATAATCGGGCGGTTGAAGGTTGTCTCTAAGCCAACTTCATTTTCGACAAAGTCAGCTCGCTGCGAGATCTGAAAACCAGCAAACTCACTGCGCTGACCGATTCCGACGCGTCCTGCGCCACAAATAACCGGGCGGGTGACGAAGAAGGGCGTGAGCCCTCGGATGAGATCGTCAAGATCAATGCGACGGCTGATCTGATAGTTTTCGTGCGTACCGTAAGCCGCGCCCTTACCATCCGTGTTGTTCTTCACCAACACGATCTCGTCTCCGCGCTCACGAGCTGCTGACATCATTCGTCGAGCAATGACTTCGCCGGCACGATCCCACAGCACAGCATCGCGTGCGCTGAGCGTTTCAGGCGCAGAATATTCAGGGTGAGCATGATCAACGTAGAGGCGAGCTCCGTTTGTGAGCACAGATGAGACCGCCGCGGGCAAATATCCACTTGACTGTCGAGGCAAAGGAAGCCTTTCACTTCCGCCCGAAGGAGCAAGGTGGTATGGGTCATCGGTAAGCATCGAAGGGTCTGCAGCTGCACGAGAAAGTCTCATACCGCGCAGGTCATTCAAAGGATCTTCAGCTGTATAGTCCCAGCGAACGGGCTGACTACCCTCCGTGGGTGTACCGCTGCGCGAGAGAGCCGAGTAAGCATCAACTATCCGGCAGGATAGGTCAACAGGATCAGCTCTAGGATTCTCGGGAGTATAAATACCGAACTCAGTCTCGGTACTCATCACCATATGAGAGCTCATTGCTGGTTCTCCTTCAGGGGATGGATATCAGCGATATCTTGATCCAGACCGATCGTGCGCGCCCAATCCGCTGGAGCCTGTCGGGTTGCCAGTTCCATTGATTCGCGAATTTCATCACCGAGGCCGCGCATGACGTGGTCGAGCGCCATCCCCTGCGTACCGTTCTCGATTGCATCAAGGATCGCGTATTTCTTTGCTCGCTCCACAATTCCTGCAATCATCGCGCCCGAAACAATATCGGCAAGGTAGATGATGCGTTCCTGACCGGAATGACTGCGCGCAGACAGTAAAGCCGAATTGTCATCACGTCGATAAAGGCTGGCAACTGCCCGATCGATCATCTCTTCATGGCTCAACTGCTGACCGCTTTGCGCAAGAGGTACAGAGCGGTCGAGATGCTTTCTAAAAATATCCTTCGCTGCACGTTCATCTGGGCGTTCAATACGGATACGGACATCAAGCCTTCCGGGGCGAAGGACAGCTGGATCGATCATGTCAGCACGGTTTGAGGCACCAACAATCACTACGTTGTCAAGACTTTCGACACCGTCCATTTCAGCGAGCAGCTGAGGAACCACCATCGTTTCAACATCGGAAGAAATTCCTGTACCGCGTGTTCTGAAAAGAGCTTCCATCTCATCGAAAAAGATCACGACTGGGACCTTCGATGAAGCCAATGCGCGAGCCCGAGCGAAAATTGCACGAATCTGTCGTTCTGTCTCACCAACGAACTTCGTGAGAAGTTCGGGGCCCTTAATTGAGAGGAAATAGCCTTCACCTGAAGAGCTAAACTCGCGCAATGATCGTGCTAGCGCTTGGGCGATCAGCGTCTTGCCTGAACCCGGGGGCCCATATAGCAAAATTCCCTTTGTCGGCCGCAAACCGTATTGCCGATATAGCTCGGGGTGACGTAGGGGAAGTTCAATCGCCTGTCGAATTGTCTCAATCTGAGTGTCTAGTCCACCGATGTCATCGAAAGTCACATCTGGAATTTCAGGAGTGAGAAGCTGCTCGACGTCCTGGCGAATAATACGTTCATAGGCAAAGGACGTACGAGGGTCGACCAAGACGCTCTCCCCGGGGCGAAGAGTACCGTGGCGTAGCGGACCGGCAAGTTCAACAATGCGATGGCTTCCGGCCTCGGCAGAGACAACGGCACGATCGACCCCAATAAGTTCCGCAACCTGTGCGAGCTCACCGGTTCGCGAATACTCGCCGATCCCGACAACAATCATCTTGTCGTCAATAAGTACCTGTTGCCCCGGTGAGATTGATGTGATGTCAAGGGAAGTATCTGCCGCAAGACGCATGAGACGACCTGAAACATAGACTTCAAGAACACGCGTAGACGGCTGCGAGCGATGCAAAATCCCTAGGGTCAGCGGCGGCTGATTCACATGCTTGAGTTGTTCCCTCAGGCGGAGAAGTTCTTGGCGCGCCTGAGTGAGAGCCACACTCAGATGGGCATTCTTCTGCTCAAGAATTGAGAGTGCAGCGTCACCGTTGGTCATCACTACGCCCTTCTACCCACGCCCGCGCTTTAGCGTCGAGGTCCCTTTTGACCTTACGGATTTTCTTCTCCGAGCTGACGCGAAGACCGACTTTCTGCTCGCTCCAATCATCTTCACCATTCCACGCTCCTTTGAGGCCTTCAGCCGCTTTGGCTGGACGAGTTGAGCGTTCCTGAGGAATAGTCTGCGGAGCAAGACGTCGAGCAATTATCAAGAATCCCGTATGGGCGACCATTCGATGCTCGGGTCGAACAGCCAAACCATCAACGTGCCATTCACGCGAAAGTGTCTCCCAGGCGACGGGATCGGTAAAGTTCTCGGAGGAACGAAGGTCTTCGATCAATCGGGACATCTGAGTCACGGTCGCAATGTAGCAGCACAGAACACCACCGGGAACGAGCGCATGTGCAACCGCATCCAAGTTCTCCCAGGGAGCGAGCATATCGAGGACTACGCGATCAACACTCGACTCAGGCATGGCATTGAGTTCATCTGCCAGATCATTAACCCGAAGATCCCACGCCGGATGTGGAGCGCCAAACCACAGCTCCACGTTATCGCGCGCAATCTGTGCGAATTCTTCGCGTCTTTCGACAGAAATCAGCGTGCCGCGCTCCCCCACTGCGTCCAAAAGAGCCATCGATAGAGCACCCGACCCAGCACCGGCCTCGACAACTACTGCACCGGGGAAAATGTCCGCGTAGTGAACGATCGTGCCTGCATCTTTCGGGTAAACGACTGCAGCGCCCCTAGGCATTGACATGACATAGTCAACTTGAAGCGGGCGCAGAATTTGGAACTGACGTCCCTCTTCAGTAGTGATCACCTGGCCATCAGGGCGACCGATTAGATCATCGTGATCGATAAAACCACGATTGGATTGAAAACGACCACCAGAAACCAAAATAACGGTGTGCAAGCGGCCCTTCGGGTCGCGAATTTGGACGCGCTCTCCTTCTCGGAGAGGACCACGGTGACGTTCTTGACCAAGGCCCTGCGCTTCATGTTCATGTGTGCTCATCGCCTCTACACTACCGCGGTGCATGGATGAACTGCCTGTTTAAACCCCGCGCGAAAAGGTGGAACTGGTTACGGTAGATGCATGAGGAATTCACTCCCAAGCCAGCCTGCACTTTCGGCAAGCCGCACCAAAGAATACCAACGCTGCCCACTGCAGTTTCGCCTGCATGTCGTTGACCGCGTGAAAGAACCACCAACGCAAGCAACACTTCTTGGGACAACAGTTCACAGTACTTTGGAAAACCTCTATGCCCTCCCAAGGGAAGAACGCAATGAGACGCTCGCTCTCGAGCTTTTACGTACCGAATGGGAAAAGACTCTTGCAGCTGACCCGAGTGTCATAAATTTATTTACAGACCATGCAGACTTCGAACGCTGGCAGGAGCGAATGTACTCGATGGTGAGTAATTATTTTGCGATCGAAGATCCCCAAGCACTAGAGCCACTTTCTACCGAAGCTCTTGTCGAGGCAACGACTTCGCAAGGAGTCAACCTCCTTGGGTACATTGACCGGGTCGACCAAGCGCCCAACGGTGATCTGAGGGTCATCGACTACAAGACCGGGAAGGCTCCTTCCCCGCGTTTCCAAGAGGAAGCACTGTTTCAAATGCGTTTTTACGCGCTCTTGCTTTCCCTCACAAAGCGTCTGCCAAAGCGTACACAGCTGGTTTATCTTGCTTCTCAGAAGGTGCTGACCTTTGATCCCGATGCAGCTGATATTTGCCGCTTCAGTGAAGAACTGAGCCGGACCTGGGAATCGATGAGAAGGGACGCACTGCAGGGCTATTTCGCTCCTCGTCGTAACCCGCTATGCAATTGGTGCGGAGTGCGCACGATGTGTCCGCTGTTTGACGGGAAGACACCAGACATTCCAACCAGTGGCCTAGAACGTTTGCTGGCAATGGGCCCGCAGTGATCTGATCAGTGAGCGCGAACGAAGTTCGGTCGCTGCCCTTCCATAATCGACTGAATAACACTTTCACTGAGGTCACTAAGCTCGCGAATATAGGGGAAATCAGCAGCGAACTCTTCAGGTGCCGCCCCCTTGATCGCGACGGCTACTCCGCCGCTGGCAGAAGCGGCTTCAAGACCGACCGGAGAATCCTCGACAATCATGCAGCGACGGATATCAACTCCAAGAAGCTCAGCTGCCTTAAGGTACCCCTCTGGTGAGGGTTTTCCTTCCGAGACATCATCTCCGTAAATTGCATTCGTAAAACCGGGTGTGACAGGTACATGCTCGAGGACCCTAGATGCCACTCGCCGTCGCGTCGCTGTGACGACCGCTGTTGGAATTGAGTGCTCATGACACCAACCTAGGAGTTCAACAAGCCCGTCTTTCCAGGGTAATCCAGCGTCGAGGCGATCGATCACTCCCTGTTCGACACGATCGGCAACCACAGCCTCGTCAAGAGGATTACGTGCAAATGAACGCAAAATTGCCACCATCCGAGGCAAGGTAGACCCCAACATTTTTTGGCGCATCTGAGGGGTCATTTGTGTCCCCATCTCGGCGAGCACCTGTCCTTCCGCCCCTTCCCACAAGGGCTCGGTATCGACGATGGTGCCATCCATATCGAAGAGAATTGCCTCAGGCAGAGTCATACTTTCGTACGTCCTTCACACAAGATTCACGCAGCGGGCGTTGTTCCCAAGGGGGAAAGCAGACCGCTTAACAGACCAAGAGCTACAAGAATACCAATTGCGATTCGGTACCAAACGAAGGGTGCATAAGACTGAGTGGAAATAATCTTCAGGAACCACAAGATCACAACGATGCCGACCACGAAGGCAATGATTGTTGCCGCTATAGTCGGGCCAACAGCAATGGACTCACTGCCGGTTAAAACCTTTGCCACCTTGTAAAGCCCTGAAGCCCACACGGCCGGCATTGCCAGAAGGAAGGAATAGCGGGCGGCAGCTTCACGGGTGTAGCCCAAGAAACGACCCATAGTAATTGTTCCACCCGAACGAGAGACACCTGGGATGAGCGCCATTGCCTGCGCGAGGCCGTACAGGAGAGCGTCCTTCCACGTCATCGATTTCAGGTCACGCTCTTGGGGTGCATAGCGATCAACAAAACCCAAAAGCAGGCCAAAAACAATCAGCATTGCTGAAGTAATCCACAAGTTACGCAGGCCCGTGTCGATCGCATCTTGGAAAAGAAGACCCAGAATACAAATCGGAAGCGAACCGACGATGATCATCCATCCCATTCGCGCATCAGGATCACTTGAGGGTACTCGATTTTCCTTTGCGCCCAGCGGTAAAGATCGGAACCATGCACTCAGGATGCGGACAATGTCCTTCCAGAAGACGATGACAACCGCAAGCTCCGTACCGATTTGCGTGATTGCGGTGAAAGCAGCACCCGGATCGGTTGAGCCCGTAAGCTCACCGACGATACGAATATGTGCGGAGGAGGAAACGGGAAGGAACTCCGTCAGCCCCTGAACAAGTCCAAGGATGATTGCATCAAGCCAGCTCATATCACCAACTCTACGGCGCTTGGCCTCACGCTAGCCAAAGATGGGCATGTGTATGCCGTCATAGCTCACGCGTTCTAGGCTTAGCATATGGAGATTCGCCAATGTGGAACACACGGACTTTCTGTGTCCAGTCTGGGTTTGGGAACACTGACTTGGGGACGCGACACGGATGAGGATCAGGCCTGTGCAATGCTCAAATCCTTCGTCGATGCTGGAGGGACTCTTGTAGAAGTGAGCCCTCTCCACGGTTCCGGGCGCGCTCTTAGCGTGCTTGCCGAGGCCTTACGCGCCGTTGGTAGACACCGAGTCACGATTGCTTTGCGTGGTGCAATGCGTTTCTCTCAAGGAGCCAATGAGCTTTCTGCTTCTCGCGGAGATATGCTGCGCTGCCTAGATACAACACTTGCGATTCTCGAAACAGATTTCGTTGACCTCTGGTTAGCAACTCCATCCCCTACAGGTATTCCGCTCGAGGAAACTTTGTCGGCCCTCGAATGGGCCTATTCCAGCGGACGCGCTCACTACCTTGGACTCAGTCACCGCGATACCTGGGATTGCGCACTCATGTGGGCACAGTCAGATCAAGTTCCTCTGGCCGCCGTCGAAGAAGAATACTCACTTCTATGCTCTTCTCCCCTACTCGACCGCGCTCGGTACAACGGATTTGGGTTCCTCGCTCATTCACCGCTTGCTGGGGGTGTGCTTACTGGAAAATATCGTCACACGACTCCACCTGATTCACGAGCCGCATCTGCACATCTGCGTTCAAGCGTTGCGCCATACCTGGAGAGCAGTCTTCCGATTGCCGAAGCTTTATCACAGGCAGCACATGGGCTGGAATGTTCTATCACCGACGTTGCTTTAGCATGGGTGGAAGGCACGCCGGGAGTGACAAGCGCAATCATCGGGCCGCGAAACCTTGTACAACTCGAGCAGATACTCAATGGGCACATTGAGCTTCCACTCCCGATTCGCCAGGTATTAAGCGAAGTGAGCGCTGAATAGAAGCGGGAGCGAAATAAAGGTGTGCGGGCAGTTGATACTGCCCGCACACCTTAAAGACAACTGAACCGACTAGTCTTCGTCTTCGTCCTCATCAAGATCGATGAATTCATCGTCATCTTCATCGACTTCTTGATCATCTTCATCGTCGTCGTCAAAATCTTCGTCCTCGTCTTCCTCATCAGAAACGATGAGGTCGAAAGGAAGCTCGACTTCGAACTGCGTGAAAAGCACATCATCGTAGGTGAAGAAGGCATCACGCAGGGCTTCTTCGGCATCAATGAGTGCCTGTTCATCGACTTGATCGGAGGAAGCCACCTCGTAGTGATTCTCGAAAGCGGCAATCAGCTGATCTAGGACAAGACGAGGTTTCGTGGTCATAGTCACACATCCTACACGATGTCTACGGCAAGTTCAGCTGGGACCTAATGACAGAAACCATCAGATCAGCGCCCTTAATCTCCGCCGTTTGGTCGGGACCTAAAATGCGCGAATTACCCTGAGAATCAAGAAGTTGAGAAGCGCCGTGCTCAGGTCCCAACGGCAAGATCACCCATTCGTCACTGGGGTTGTAAGTCGCCTGCGGCTCTTTGCCAGACAGCTGTGAAGAAATATTCGAGATCACGATGCGTGCCTGTGCTCGAGCGGCATCAGCACGCTTTGATTCGCGCACATCCGTAACGTCACCGATCGCGTAGATATTGGTTTGGCCAACGACTTGAAGCGTCGGTTCCACCTTGAGAGCACCGTCTGGACGAACTGCAGACTGAAGCTCGGTACCAGCAACATAACCGGTATTCGGACGAGCGCCGTAGCACTGGAACCACATATCGGCTTCGATACGATGACCATCCTTTGTTTCAACAACAAAACGGCCAAGCTCACCGACATTGAATGGCGGAAGGTAGGCAAGCTCCGAGCCCTCAATGAGGCGGATATTCAGCTCCTTCAGTTGCTCGCGAACCTGATCGCGCAACTCATCAGCAAAGCCCTGAGTCGGAAGGAGCTCAGATTCCTTTTCAACCAAGGTAATTTCCAAGTCAGGGAAGGCATTGCGCAGTTCCCCTGCGAACTCAATACCAACAGTTCCGGCACCTACCAAAAGAACGGAGCGGGCACCATGAAGGTAGGAATGCAACTGTTTGAGGCGCGCTTTTGCAACATCAGAACGCGAAGCCGAGTACTTTGCAGGGAATGGGTAGGTTGAACCGGTTGCCAGAACAACGTAGTCAGCATCGATCGGGTCCTGACCGAAAATATGAACTCGAGTCCCTTCAACCTGAGAAACCGTTCCATGAACGACCCGCCCATTGCTCAGAAGATTCGAATAGGGCATGAAAATTGAATGCTGCCAAGCCTCATCGACTGCGGCACGCAGAGCCGCAGCATGGTGAACAAACTGATCTTTTTGCTCAACCAGAATGACTTCGGCAAGAGGATCAAGTCCCTTGGCGACGGTGACACCACCGTACCCGCCACCAACAACGACGACTCGGGCCACAGTGCTCTCCTTCTCTCGTTGACTACCACCCATTGTCCCTGAAAACCTAGAGAGCAACGAGTGCAAAAAGTGTGTTATTCCTGACCAAGGGCTCGAGCAATATTCGGTGTGAAGAAGTTTGGCCCCTTCAATACCTTGCCGTCCTCACGGAGTTTCACACTGCCATCGGGCATGAGCTTCGACAGATTAGACGCCTGAATTTCTGCAAGGACACGATTCAAATCGATTCCAGATTCCAGGGCCATACCGTAGATGACGTAGACCAGATCGCCTAAAGCATCAGCTGTTTCGATGATGTCTCGCGTTCCATCATCTGCTTCCGTTGCACGTTGTGTCGCTTCTTCGACGATTGCACGTGCTTCCTTTCCGTACAAGGCGCCGAGCAGCTCAGCGAACTCTTCTCGAATCAAGCTCACGCGCATATGGAGGCGCTCATAATCAAGGGTTGGTTCCTGCCCATCTCGCACGCGATCAGGCATGAAGTACGTACGATGGAACTGCTGGACAAGAGCTTGCGGACGCGATGAGTCAAGAACTTCGGGGGCGCCAGAGCTAGGGCCGTCCCACGGACTTGCGGGTGTGCGCGGGTCAGAGGCAAGGATGCCTCCTACCCAGGCCTCGTATCCGGGAAGGCGCGCAACGCCTTCCTTGCGGAAACCGTTCTTCCACACAGCCTTCCACGAGCCCCAATTTCCTACGTGCGCCGCCCACTCAACGCGAGAAGCACCTAATCTCTCGAATGCTGTATCAAGAGCAAGGGACACAGCCTCTGTTGCTATACCTTCGCCCCACTCGTCATGGCAGACAAAGTACGAGACTTCATAACGGTCAGAAAAATGAGTATTACGGATGAGCTCGAAACGCCCAAGGAAACGTCCATCATGGGCACTGCGGATCGCCCAATCCGCACTCCCCTGCTCCCACTTCGAAGGTACCTTTGCAAGATTCTCTTCAGCCATTGACAGAGTGTAGGGATAGGGAATCGAAGTTGTTTCGTGAAAAATTGGATCCTGCAATGCATCAGTAAGATCCACCGCATCGCTGGCAGACAGCGGGACTAAAACAATATTTTCACCGCGAACGTCAAAGGGTTCCATCAGTGTGTTTCCTCCTGTATTGATACATTCGAGTGGACCTGTCCCCACGCAGTCTCCAGAATTCGCCCCATCGCTTCGGTATCGTGCATTCCCTGAACAACAAAACTCCGGTCAAAGAGATACGTCGGGATAGTATCAATTCCCATCTGTACCGCGATCTGATAGTCCGAGAAAACTTCGGACGAGGCGACGGGGTCGCTCAGAGCGTCAACAACCAGCATTTCGGGGATCCGGACATCCTGTGCACAGCCAATCAGGACATCTGGGTCCGCTAGGTTCAAACCGACCTCAAAACGAGCACGGAACAAGGCTTCAGCATATGCAAATTGATAGGTTCCTGCCCCGCTTGTCACCCCGGATTTTTCGTCCATTTCCCGCGCAGCCGACATTGCTTTATGTGCAAACGACGTCGGTGCAATGACCAAGGAATCGAAATCGAGAGAAATCCCATCGGCTCGAGCGAGCTCGCCGACATGAACGAGGGCGTCAGCAGCTTCCTCTGCGCTCATACCTGGATGCGTGTGGAGAAGGAAATCCGCCTGGGACATTTCAAGGACACTGGACTGCTCAGGATCAAGCAAATAGGAGTGGAAACGAACCTCGACCTGGTCGCGATGTTCAAAACGCGTGAGAGCATCGCGCAGATGATGGATACCGAGGTAACACCACGGGCATGCAAAGTCTGCCCATACGTCAACATGCATGAAGTTTCTCCTCGGGGATAAAAGCACGTTCGCCTATGCACAGGTTACGTTGCGCATTGAGGAGTTACCAGTGCAAAGAAAAATCCCGGGGATCCGAAGATCCCCGGGGAGTGTGCGCGGAGGGGGACTTGAACCCCCACCCTCTAATACGAGGACTAGCACCTCAAGCTAGCGCGTCTGCCTATTCCGCCACCCGCGCAGGTGACTCACAAAGCGAAAGCTTTGCGGCTTGGAAACTTTAACACGCACGAGCGTCAGTCACAAATCGACATTCGCGTAAGTGTTTCAAATTTTCCGTGGGCGATACTGGGATCGAACCAGTGACCTCTTCCGTGTGAAGGAAGCGCGCTA
>NZ_CAUTWQ010000014.1:0-46383 GCF_963542285.1 uncultured Actinomyces sp.
CACACCCCACAAAGAAAAACAACAATCTCATACACACATTTCGGGCATTAACCCGAACTTTTAGGCCGTCCCAGATATTTGTGAATTCATCCCTGAACTGACTAGCATTTAGATATCCCACACAAATCAATCAGGAGATTTTCAGGTGTCGATACGCGTTCAAACTCTCGCAAGATCAGCGATTTCGGGGCTTTCAATGCTCCTCGCATGTTTCCTTGCATTAGCCTATTTCGTCGTTTCTCAAGGTGCGTCGCAGGCCGCAACCGTCAACGACATCGTCAAGGATGTCAAACTCTCAGGAGTCAGCTCCTCGACGAAGCTTGGCATTGGCACCATGATGCAGGTTGACTTCACCATCGACGGAACAGGGAAGGCGATCCGCCAGGGAGACACTTTCACCATACAAGCCCCCCCGGAGCTCAACACCTTCGCTTCGACCGGCACACAACTTCAATTCGACATGATCGCCCCCGATGGTCAGGTCGCTGTCAATTGCTCTGCTCCCGCACCTGAACCCGGAGCGGTCATTACCTGTACCTTCACCGACTACGCAAACTCCCACGAGAACATCACCGGTTCAGGTTGGGCAAAGATGAGTGCAGCTGCAAAGACCACTGCTGGCGCAGTGTCCTTCTTGATTGATGGCAAGGCTGTTTCTGTTCAGCTCCCCGGTGACGGGACCGGAATTGGCGATACCAATATCGGAAAAACCACCAAACACAACAAGGGCGGAACAGTCGACTCCGATGATCCCTCGTTGATTAACTGGTCGATCAACGTCGTGGAGTCGGGAATCTCAGTCGAGACCATCACTGTTGACGACACCTTCACGAATGACAATGGTGGCTACACCCTGGCCAACGAGCCCTCAATGTTGGTGTGGGCCAACGGAGACGATTTCCCACTGGGTGATTCCACAACGGTGTCGAATGGCGATGCTCTGAACGGTGGCACCTTCACCGTCACGAAGAAGGCCGACGGCAGCGGTTTCACTGCGTCTTGGCCGAAGGGTGACGGAAACGCAATCTATTCGATCTCCTATGACACCAAGATCAAGAACTCGGCAATGGTCGGCAAGTCTGCGACCTTCACTAACAACGCCTCTGTCAACGCTGTTGCATTGGTCGGAAAAGCGGTAATCACAGCTGATGGTGGTGGTTCCACCGACGACAACCCGTCATTGCCTCGCCCCACACCAACTACGACGACTCCAGAGCCGACCCCCACCACAACCACTCCAGAGCCGACCCCCACCACAACCACTCCAGAGCCGACCCCCACCACAACCACTCCAGAGCCGACCCCGAGCACGACGACACCGGAGCCGACCCCAACAACGACTGAGGCCACTCCGGAACCTACTCCCAGTACGACGACTCCGGAGCCGACCCCCACGACGACAACGCCGGAACCCACCCCCAGTACAACCACTCCGGAGCCAACTCCGACGACAACTGAGCCGACTCCTGAGGTCTCAACAACGACTCCTCAACCTGCGGCCTCAACAAGCAGCACGACTCCTCCGCTAGCTCCCGAGACAAGCACCCCTCCGCTTCCACCGGCGCCACAGCAGGATGTGCCCCCCGCGGCTCCTTCACCCAAGGAAGCGAATCGTTCCCTTGCTTCGACCGGCACCGATGCGACTCTTGCCGCAGCAGCTGCGCTGAGTGCGGCAATTGCTGGTGGGGTACTTGTCGCCCGCACTCGTCGCGAACAGGATTGAGATAAAAAGTCGATCACGTTTGCGGCCTGAAGCCCACACATAGGGACACAAAGGCACAGCCCTGATTGGCCGACACGCAATCGACTCAATACACAACAGGGTGGGGGCCAGACGCGCAGCGTCTGGCCCCCACCCTGTCATAACCGCATCTAGCGGTGGTGATCAGTCTTCGCGGGTCGTAACCTCAATGATCTGAACTTCAGCAGAATCTGGGATATCAGCCGCGCGAGGAGCAGATTTTCCAGAAGCACCGGTCGAAGGCTCATCAACCACAGTGCTGTCAACAACGCGCACACCCGGTCGCGGAGATCCATAACGCGAAGGCGTATCTTGGCCCATCCCACGACGCAACGCGCGACGAACAAAGAAAATGAAGGCAGCTGAAATCAGCGCAACACCGATGACAACGATCAGAATTAGGTTGCCCAGTAATGTAAGAAGTCCACCAATCATGCATTCACCCTACACTGGGCACAATGATCGTGAGACAATAGAGCCCTCAGCTCTAAACGAACATGTCACTGAAGACGCATCGCCTTCGCCCACGCATGTTCCACTCGGTGTCGGCAGGAAGAGGCGGTTACATATGGGAAAACGAGCCGAAACCCAGGACCGTCTCCTTGCAGCAACTCGACACATCATCATCACCGAAGGCATTGAAGCCACATCGCTTGAGCACATCTGCGCAGTCGCTGGTTTTACCCGCGGCGCCTTCTACTCAAATTTTTCCTCTAAAGACTCACTGCTGGGAATCTTGGCTGAAGGCGAATACGCCGACCTGATCCAACGCCTGCGTGAGCGCGTCCTTCTGTGGGAGAACGCCCAAACCCCCGCTTCGCAGGGAGGCGAGGGGGATCGTCACCTCCTCATGGAAAACCTGCTCTACGAAGCCTTGGACGCAATCCACATTGACGAAGGACTCTACATCCTCCACTCCGAGATGCTCATGCGTTCAATCCGCGACCCCGAGTGGGGTATGCGACTGCTGGACCTGAACCGCCAATTTGCGGATCAACTCGGTTCGGTTCTGCAGACAATCCTGACGGCCGCCGGGCGCGAACTCACGGTTCCCATTGGCGCCCTTACCCAAAGCGTCATCGGTGTCGTCATGCGTGCCGCAGGACTTGCAGGTTGGCGTCAATCTATTCGCGATTACCGAAGTAAGCACAGTACTGCCACAAACTCCGGCTACCCCGCGCCGGCGCCTCGTGAAGATCACCCCCCGGTCCCAGCTGCCCACACAGCTTCGCAAGCCAGCCCGGCAACCCGATCAATTCTCGAAGTTGTCTTGGTCCTGCTCTACGCCTGCTCGCGCGAAATCAACTGAAAATACACATCGGTATCGCCCTCAAGCGTTTTCAAAGGAAACTTCAAGAGTCGCAGAATCAGGCCAAAAACTCGTAGCACTTTATCTGAGTTCCAGGCCTATCCCCCACAATATGCACCCCTGTATTTGTCCGCTTATGCGGCGAATTGAACGATGGGTGTAATGCAGATTGATCAAGAAGCACCCGTCCTACACTGCGACGAAGTTGACTCAACGAACACTCACCTTGCCCGCATTGTGCTCGGCGAGGGGTCAACTGCGCCTTCCGGTATAGCGCTGTGGGCAAGCCGCCAGAACAAGGGACGCGGACGCGATGGGCGCGTCTGGCTCTCTTCCGATGACTCACTGACTTTCTCTCTCATGGTTGAGGCCTCGGAAAGCGAATTGGAATGGCTGACCGCACTGGCTGGAGTCGCACTCCTGCGCACGATCCGCAGCACAGGGCTCGACACAGCAGCAGATGCTAAGGATGCGCTTTCGCTCAAGTGGCCAAACGATCTGCTGATCAACGGACGTAAAGCCGCTGGAATTCTTTGTGAACACCTCAACACAAAAGACGACACTCACCGCGTGATCATCGGCATTGGGTTAAACATCGGCGCACTACCGGCTGAAGTGCGTGACTTCGCCGCAAGCTTCGATACCTCACTGAGCAGCGAGGAACGCAAATCATTTATCCGCGAACTGCGCATGAACCTCGATCTGCTCTTCACGCTCCCCGGCGCACCCGAATCCTGGTGCGAGGAGTACAGCTCACACATGCGCATCTTCGGCATGCAATGTCCACTGCACCTTCCCGGAGGCATTGCCTTCACTGCGACTCCAATCAGCATAGATGAACACGCACACCTGATCTGTCGCTCCACGGAAGGTGAAATTCTGACCGTCACCACGGGGGAAATTTCCCCCACCCCACTAGTGGAAGGACACCAGTCATGACGATTGCCCTTTCTCCCGTTTTGGTTGCGAACCGAGGTGAAATCGCAGTTCGCGTCATTCGTACCCTTCGCGAAATGGGTGTGGATTCCGTCGCTGTCTACGCTGAGGCCGATCGGGATACCTTGGCTTGCGAGCTCGCCACTTCCGCATACAGCCTGGGTGGAAAGAGCGCTGCTGAGACCTATCTGAACCCGGAAGCGATTCTCGAGGCTGCCGCAAAGTCGGGCGCGCGAGCAATCCACCCGGGATACGGGTTCCTTTCCGAGAACGCCGATTTCGCCTCGCGCGTCGCAGAAGCCGGCTTGGTGTGGATCGGTCCTTCCGCCGAGGCCATCGAGGCCTTGGGTGACAAGATTCGAGCCCGCGAACTGGCTGATTCGTGCAAGGTCCCAACGATCACCGGTCGTTCCTTGGAAGGAAGCAGCGTCGAGGATGCGCTTGAGCTGGCACAGTCTATTGGCTACCCGGTCCTCATCAAGCGTGCCGATGGCGGCGGTGGGCGCGGAATCACTCGCATAAATTCCGACGCCGATGTTCGTGATTTCTACACGAACCTAAGCGATCCTTCGACGCTGACGCTGTGTTTCATGGAGAAATTCATTTCTCACGGTCGTCACGTCGAAACCCAATGTGCTCGCGATTCTTTCGGAACTTTCGCAGTCGTTTCAACGCGCGACTGCTCGGTCCAGCGTCGCAACCAGAAGGTTGTTGAAGAAGCACCTGCTCCTTTTATCTCCGAAGAACTCCACGCCTCACTTGAGGAATACTCCCGCGCACTCTTCGACGCGGTCCAATACGTGGGTGTCGGTACCTGTGAGTTCTTGGTCGAAGATGGCAACGCCTATTTCCTGGAAGTCAACCCCCGACTGCAAGTCGAACACACGGTTTCCGAAGAGGTTACCGGAATCGATCTGGTTCGCGAACAGATCCGAATTGCTCAAGTTCTTCCACTCAGCGAGATCCCCTCTACTCGCGGTCATGCGATCGAAGTGCGCGTCACCAGTGAAGATCCCGCTCAAGAACTGATGCCCGCAACTGGTCGTTTGAGCGCAATCCAGTGGCCCGGCGGCCCCGGAGTCCGTGTCGATTCCTTCATCCGTCCCGGCGAAGAAATCGGAACCGATTTCGACTCTCTCATTGCAAAAATCACCGTTCATGCTCCGACGCGTATTCAGGCAATTATTCGCCTTCAGCGCGCGCTGGATGAGTTTCGTGTCGAGGGTCTGCCGACCTCTGCTCCCCTGCTCGCTCATATCCTCGCAACTCCCGAATTTCGAAGTGAAGAAAGCGACAGCTTGGGTGTCTACACCCAGTGGTTGGAACGCGAAGGAGTCCTCGAGGAAGTTGCGCGCGAGCTCTCGGCTGCGGGTGGCACGCAATCACGTGAGGCCTCGGAAGAAGGAAAGGAAGCACACACACTGCGCTCCTTCGTCATCGAAATTGACGGAAAGCGCACAACTCTGAGCCTTCCCGCGGAACTTCTCAGTGCTGCCGGGGGCGAATCGGGGGGACGCGCACTCCGGCCTCGTCAGCCACTGCGACGCTCACTGCGCCCACGCACTGGGGCAAACGACGAGGGCCCGAACGTTACCTCCCCCATCCAAGCAACCGTCATCCGCATCGCCGTCGAAGAAGGCCAAGAGGTCGAAGAGGGCGAACTGGTTGCGGTCATTGAGTCCATGAAGATGGAAAAGGCCCTGAACGCAGGTTGCGCGGGAACGATCTCGGCGATTCACGTCTGCGCGGGCGACACCGTCAAAGCAGGAGACGTCTTGGTGAGCATTAAGGAGGAAGCATGACCCCATCGAGCGCCAAGCGAATCGACGAGGCCGAAGAGCACGAAGCAATCAGCCGCAGAAACTTCTACGATCGCACGCACAGCATCTTGGAGGCGGCAGAAGAAAAAGCACGTCAGGCACAGCATGCTCGGGGACGCCAGACCGCCCGCGAGCGCTTGGACTACCTGCTTGATGAAGGCTCCTTCAGCGAGCTTAACCGCTATGCCGGTGGCGATATCGAAGCCGGCGAGCTCGGTTCTGCCGTCATCACGGGTATCGGCACGCTGGATGGCCGCCCCGTCGCTGTTTACGCACAGGACTTCTCAATCCGTGGCGGCACGCTGGGCAAGGTTGAAGGCGATAAGATCCTTCTCCTCATGGATCGTGCCCTCTCCATGCGAATCCCGATCATTGCACTTTTGGACTCGGGCGGCGCACGCATCCAAGAAGGCGTCACCGCGCTTGCACAATACGGTCGAATCTTCCGCAAGACCACCGAGGCCTCGGGAGTTGTCCCTCAGATCTCGGTAATCCTGGGTCCCTGCGCGGGTGGCGCGGTCTACGGGCCGGCACTCACCGACTTCATCATCATGACGAAGAACTCCTCGTACATGTTTGTCACGGGCCCCTCCGTTGTGAAGGCCGCGACCGGCGAAGAGATTTCCTCTGAAGACCTGGGTGGTGGCGACCTGCATAACTCGGTGTCGGGCGTTGCACACTTCCTTGCCGAAGATGAGAACGAGGCCTTGGATTACGCGCGCACCCTGCTGTCCTACCTGCCGCAGAACTGCGATAAGAAGCCTCCGCGCTACCTCTTTGAAAACGATGGCACCGAAGAACGCGCACGCGAGGTCGCTTCCTTGGTTCCGGAATCCCCCAAGCAGGACTACGACATGGTCGAAGTTATTGAAGCGCTTGTCGATCACGGGGAATTCCTTGAGGTTCAGCCCCTGTTCTCACCGTCAATCGTTGTTGGCTTCGCCTGCTTTGAAGGACGGCCGGTTGGAATTGTTGCCAACCAGCCCAGCATCGATGCGGGAACTCTGGATGTGAACGCCTCTGAGAAGGCCGCACGATTCGTTCAATTCCTTGACGCCTTCGGGATCCCGATTATCACCCTTGTAGACGTCCCTGGATATCGCCCCGGTTCTGAACAGGAACGAGCGGGAATCATTCGCCGCGGTGCCAAATTGATCACCGCCTACGCAACGGCCACGGTTCCCATGATCACCGTCATCATCCGAAAGGCATTTGGCGGCGCCTATATCGTCATGGGTTCGAAGTCACTGGGCGCAGATATGAACTTCTCATGGCCGGCCTCTCAAATCGCCGTGATGGGCTCTGAAGGTGCGGTGGACATCGTCTTCCGCCGCCAGCTTGCCGCGGCCGGAAAGGAAGGGCGCGATGTTGCTCAGCAGCGTGCGCACTACCAGGAAATGTATGAGCGCCAAGCGATGAACCCGAATCTTTCTCTGAAAAATGGAGAGCTCGACGCACTGATCGAGCCTTCCACAACCCGCCAGAACATTTGCCGAGCCCTATCGGTCCTTCACCTCAAGGACCGCACCGTAACGACCCCACGCGTCCACGATAACGCCCCTATGTGATGAGGAAAGTAGATTAATCATGACCGCATTTTTTGCCGAAATCCCCACTCCCTACGCATTGACTTTTGCGGGACAGGGGTCCGCGTGGCGCCCTGCTCTTTCGACCTCCCTGTCCTTCCCCCCTCACGCCGCACTGCTGCGCAAGCACTACCAGGCGATGCGTGAGCTTCTTGCTCCCGTTGCCGGTGAGCTTCTGACCAGCGCGCCCGGTTCATTGGAGCGCCTGAACGCTCTTCTGGACGGCAACGCTGAGGACCTTCCTCTGGACCGTTCCGCGTCCGTCTCAGTGCCGGGTATCACCTTGGCTCAGCTAGCTGCTTTGGCAGATCTTGATGCCACCCAGTTGGATGTCCACACGACTTCCCCCCTGCTGCTCGGTCATTCCCAAGGCATCTTGGGCGCCGAGATTGCCCGCGCGTGGATCGCCCGCGATGACCAGCGACTCACCCACGTCCTGGCCCTCGCAGTGCTCATCGGCGCCGCTGCGCAATCGGTCAGCATCCGTTTGGGCGCGACAAACTTGGGCGAAGCGACCCCGATGCTTTCCGTTCGCGGACTACCGGCCTCGATGATTACCGAGGCCGTTGAGGGTTCTCCCGTTTCCCTGGCCGTTGTCAATGGCCCGCGTTCCGTCGTTCTTTCCGGCCGTCCGGGTGATCTTGAAGCCTGCCGCCGTCAGCTTGAGGCTCAGGTTGCAGCCTCGAACCGCGCTCTGGACGAGCACCTGACCGGCGGTACTCCTCTTGAGGCAATCGTCGAGTTCCTGCCTGTCTCTGCCCCCTTCCATTCGCCCCTGTTGGAGGAAGCAGTCGCGCAGGTGGCTTCGTGGGCACGAAGCTTGGCAGCAGCCGGTCACGGAATTGATGACGCCGAGGCCGAGCGCGTTGCCCGCGCGATCCTCGTTGAGCGCGACGACTGGTCTGCAGCGATTTGTGCAGCCCTCAGCCAGGGCGTCAAGACCTTCGTTGATCTTGGGCCTTCGAATATGCTCACCCGCCTGACCCAGGACCTCCTGGATGGAACCGGCGCACAGATCGTGGATGCATCAACCGCATCGCGCCGCACCGAACTCGATGAAGAAGGTTCGTCAATCGAAGCCGCCGCAGACTGGTCACAGTTCGCTCCCAAGGTCGTTGCCCTTCCCGATGGACGCCGCGTGGTTTCAACGGCATTCACCCGATTGACGGGACGCTCTCCCATCATCCTTCCGGGTATGACTCCCACGACCGTCGGACCTCGTATTGTTGCTGCGGCCGCAAACGCTGGTCACTGGGCCGAAATGGCCGGTGGCGGCCAGTACTCCGAAGAGGTCTTCACCGAGCACCGTCTTGAGCTTCAAAAGCTCCTTGAACCCGGCCGCACCGCGGGATTCAACACGATGTTCTTTGATCGTTTCATGTGGAACCTGCAATTCGGTGTCAACCGCATTGTTCCCAAGGCCCGCCGCGCAGGTGCGCCCATCGATGCGGTGACGATCGCCGCCGGTATCCCCGAATTGGACGAGGCCCACGAGCTCATCGCGCAGTTGCGCGCCGATGGCTTCGAATACCTGTGCCTGAAGCCCGGAACCGTCGAGCAGATCGAACAGGTCATCCGTGTTGCACAGGCAAACCCGGATCAGACCCTGATTATTCAGGTGGAAGACGGCCACTCTGGTGGCCACCACTCATGGGAAAACCTTGACGATCTGCTCTTGGCTACCTACGCACAAATCCGTCGTACACCCAACCTTGTTCTTGCTGTTGGCGGCGGTATTGGTTCGGCTACGGACGCCGCTCGCTACATCACCGGACAGTGGTCCGTCGATCTGGGCTCAGCACCCATGCCCGTCGACGCTGTTCTGGTAGGTACGGCCTCGATGGCGACACTAGAAGCCGAAACTTCTCCTCAGGTGAAGCAACTGCTCAAGGACACCCCCGGTGTTGGCGGTGATGGCTGGGTCGGTACCGGCCAGGTACGCGGTGGCATGACCTCCGGTTTGTCCCACCTGAATGCGGACATGCACGAGATTGAGAACTCCTCTGCTCGCGCTTCACGCCTGATTCACGAGGTCGGCTCCGACCAAGAGTCCATCGACGCACACCGCGATGAACTCATTGCAGCCATGAACAAGACTGCGAAGCCCTACTTCGGTGAGCTCTCTGAGATGACCTACGCCGATTGGGCACGCCGCGTCATCGATCTGTCCTACCCCTGGGCCGATTGGACCTGGACGGATCGCGCTCTGGATCTCTTCCACCGCATTGAGTCCCGCCTGAACCCGGCCGACCACGGTGATATCCCCACGCTTTTCGAAAGCCGCGATGATCTTGAAGACGGACAGGCCGCTTTGGCCCGCCTGCTCGAGGCCTACCCTCAGGCCGCGACCACCCGCGTCATTCCCGCCGATGTCGCATGGTTCCCGGTCCTGTGCCGCAAGCACCACAAGCCCATGCCTTTCGTTCCCGTTCTGGACGGCGATCTTGCTCGCTGGTGGGGAACCGACACTCTGTGGCAGTCCCAAGATGCACGTTTCGATGCAGACGCGGTCCGCATCATCCCCGGTCCCCGTTCGGTTGCCGGAATTGATCGCGTTGATGAGCCCATCGGTGAAATGTTTGCCCGTTTCGAGCAGGCTGTCGTCGATGCTGTCTCCACTAAGGACGCGCGTGTTCCCCAGGTCTGGTCGCGTTTCCACGATTTGACTGACGCGGCCTCGTTCCTGCGGGAAATTTCCCACATCCAGTGGGCAGGCAACCTGGTCGATAACCCGGCCTACACCTCGGTCGAAGCCACGGAAATCCTTCACGATGAGGGCGGCTACTCGATTCGCATTCACTGCGATTCAATGTGGGATGAGACCCCGAATAGCTCTCACCACTCAGTTGAGTACATTGACATCCCCGTTCTTCTCTCCAGTGCGTGCATGACCGGTGCTTACCCGGTTGTTGACATGTCGCGACTGTCAGTGACCGCTTACGATCTGCTTGCCGGCGCTGCCGGAGTGGGCACGACGACAGTGAATGGCGACCACATTGAGAAGATGCCCGCTGTTATCCCCGGCGAAGGTTTTGGCACGGTTCGCTATTCCTTCACTTTCACCGAGAACCTGGGCTACGCTCACGGAGCGGTGACCGGTGGCGCTCTGTCGACACAACTCGCCTCGGGAGTTCCCGATGCGCTGGTCGGCCCCTGCTGGCCCGCGATTTACGCAGCACTGGGCTCGGCAATGTACCAGGGCGTGCCTGTCATTGAAGGTCTGGTCAATGCCGTTCACCTCGACCACTCGATCTTCTTTGATGCTCCGCTTCCCGCTTTTGGAACCCGCGTCGAGGTCGTGGGACGCTGCGCTGAGCTTGCTGAGTCTTCGGCCGGTCGCGTGGTGCGCGTCGAACTTGAGTTGAGTGCTGAAGGCACCGTTTTTGCCCGCTTGGTTGAGCGTTTCGCTATCCGAGGCCGCATTGCTTCGACCCAACCGCCCGCACCGGCACCCGAGGTCGCAGATTCCTACAGGGATACACCGCGTTCCTTCCTGCGTCACGTGCGCGTTCAGGCTCCCGAAAACATGACGGCCTTCGCCATTGTTTCCGGAGACTTCAACCCCATTCACACCTCCTACGCTGCTGCACGCCTTTCCGGCCTTTCAGCTCCGCTGGTTCACGGAATGTGGTTGTCCGCGACCGTTCAGCATCTGCTGTGCGCTCACTCAACTCAGCCGGTTGACAGCCCTGATCGACTGGGTGTCATTCGTTCCGTTGACATGCCCGAGGTCGAGATTGAAGCATGGTCCTACCGCATGTTCGGCATGGTTCAGCTCTCGGACATCGTGGATATCACCATTGAGCGCGTGGGTCGTATCGGTGGCGAATTGGTCCTTGAAGCTACATGCCGCATTGGCGATGAGGTCGTCTCCATCGCGCGTGCACTCACTCGCGCACCACGCACCGCTTATATCTACCCCGGTCAGGGTATCCAGCGAAAGATGATGGGCTTGGAGCACATGAGCTCAACCGCTCGCGCGGTGTGGGCACAAGCCGATGCTCATACTCGCAAGGCACTGGGCTTCTCCATCGAGGCCATTGTTCGTACAAACCCGACCGAACTTCGCGTCGGCAATGAGGTCTTCCGCCACCCCAAGGGCGTCCTCAACCTCACGCAATTCACCCAGGTCGCTCTGGCAACTTTGGCCTACGCCCAGACCGAGGAACTCCGCGAGGAAAACGCCCTTGTGGATCACTCCTTCTATGCGGGACACTCTTTGGGCGAATACACCGCCCTCTCCGCCTACGCACGGATCTTCCCCCTCGAGCAGGTTCTGGAAATCGTGTTCCAGCGCGGTTCAGCCATGCATCACTTGGTCGAACGCGACGCACAGGGTCGATCGAACTACGCAATGGGAGCTCTTCGCCCCAACCAATTCGGTATGGGCGACGCCGAGGTCCGTAACTACGTGGCCTCGATCGCTGAAAAGTCCGGCGAATTCTTGGAGATTGTCAACTACAACCTGGCTGGTTCTCAGTACTCGGTTGCTGGAACGGTCGCCGGCCTGAAGGCCCTGGAAGAGGACACCGCACAGCGTGCCCGCGAACACGGTGGTCGCCGAGCGCTCATCATGATCCCCGGAATCGATGTTCCCTTCCACTCCTCGCGCCTGCGCGCTGGTGTCCCGGCCTTCCGCGACAAGCTCGATTCTCTGCTTCCCCAGGACATTAACCTTGAGGTTCTCGAAGGACGCTACATCCCGAACTTGGTTGCTCGCCCCTTCGAACTCACCCAAGATTTTGCCCAGTCGATCCTTGACGTTGTTCCCTCTGAGGCAACTCAAAAGATCGTCGACAATTGGGAAGAATCGATCGCTCATCCGCAGGCCACCGCGCGTACCCTGCTCATCGAGCTTCTCTCGTGGCAGTTTGCTTCGCCGGTTCGCTGGATTGAGACTCAGGATCTGCTCTTCAGCGCTCCCCCGCAGGGCTTGGGCGTTGAGCGCGTGATTGAGATCGGTTTGGCATCCTCGCCGACCCTGGCAAACATGGCTTCGCGGACGCTTTCGCAGCCTAAGTTTGCGCAGACAAATATCGATGTGCTGAACGTCGAGCGCGACGCTGCACGCGCCCGTAACGAGGACGCGGTCGCTCAGCCCGAGCGTGCACAATCCGACGCGTCGGCGCCCAGCGACGAGGCCACTCTCGCTGCAGCCGAAAGCAACGCCTCGGCAGCGGAAGTCCCCGCGGCAAGCGCTCCTGCGGTCGAAGCACCTTCCCCCGCCCCGGCGCCAGCCCCCGCGGCTGCAGCAAGCGGAACCATGCCGGAACTCCCGCTCTCGGCCTCGGATGCAATCCGCGTTCTTCTCGCCTTCTCGAACAAGCTCCTCCCCGAGCAGATCGATGCCTCTGACACGGTCGAAACCCTGACAAATGGCGTGTCGTCAAAGCGCAACCAGCTGCTCATGGACATGGCCGCTGAGCTTTCGCTCTCGACCATCGAAGGCGCGGCTGAAGCATCGATGGGCGATCTCTTCGCGACCATCGATACTCTGGTTCCCAGCTACACGCCTTTTGGCCCGGTCCTCAGCGACGCAATCAACTCCAAGCTCCGAAAAATCTTTGGTTCCGCCGGCCTTCCCGCAAGCTTCACGACCGGTTACGTCAAGGACAATTGGGGCCTGAGCGAACAGTGGGCCGCACGTGTGAACGCAGAAATCCTGCTGGGCACCCGTGAAGGTGACTCGATTCGCGGCGGTAGCCTCTCGACTCTGCCCGGCTCGGTTTCCTCTGCGAAGGATGCCGCAGCGCTCATCGATCAGGCTCTGGCTTTGATCGCGGCACGTGAGGGCTTGACGCTCTCGCGTCCAAGCTCCGGTGGAGGCGCCAGCGGCGAGGTCGTTGATTCTGCTGCTTTGCGCGACCTGGAAGATCGCATTTTGGGTGAGCGCGGGATCTTGGCCAACCAAGCGCGCGACATTCTCAAGGTTTTGGGTATCTCTACTGCCCTCGCTGCAGTAGAGAGCGAAGATTCCTCCGCGCTGATCGCGGCTGTCGAGGCCGAGCTTGGGGCAAATTGGGAAGCCTCCGTGCGCCCAGCCTTTGATGAAGGCCGCGCGGTCCTCCTTGACGATCGCTGGGCAACTGCTCGTGAAGATCTCGCCCGCATCTTCGCGGGTGCGACTTCCGCTGAAAGCCTTGCGCCCGAACGCCTACGCGGCGCAGGACAATCGCTGAGTGAACTGGCGAAGTGGTACAGCGCCAACACCTCGGATGCAGGTCTCAAGGACTACTTCGCCCGCGTCGCCCACGCTGCTCTTGAGACAGCTGAAGGCCGCTTCGCCGGAGACGTCGCACTTGTTACCGGCGCTGCCCCCCACTCGATTGCGGCCGCAGTCGTCGGTGAGCTTCTGGCTGGTGGCGCAACCGTCATCATGACCTCATCGCGAGTCAACGATGCACGACTGGCATTCGCCAAGGAGCTGTACCGCACGCACGCAGCAATTGGTGCAGCCCTGTGGATCGTTCCCGCAAACATGGCATCCTTCCGCGATGTTGACGCGCTGATCTCCTGGGTTGGTAGCGAACAGACCGAGACGCACGGGGCGACGACCGAGGTCGTCAAGCCCGCGCTTCTTCCCGATCTATTCGTTCCCTTCGCCGCACCTCGCGTCTCCGGGACTGTTGGTTCGGATCCTCAGGGTGCTCTTGCTCAAGAACGCCTGCTTCTGTGGAGCGTCGAGCGCGCAATCCACCTGTTGTCCGGCTTGGGTGCGGACACGGCTCCCAACCACCGCACGCACATCTTGCTTCCCGGTTCGCCGAACCGCGGAATCTTCGGTGGCGACGGTGCATACGGCGAAGCAAAGGCAGCCTTCGACGCGATTGCGACCAAGTGGGAGCACGAGTCCGGTTGGCCGACGCGCACGAGCATTGCCCACCCGCTGATCGGTTGGGTTCAGGGGACCTCCCTCATGGGCGGGAACGACATTCTAGTTCCCGCGGCTGAGGCGGCAGGTGTACACGTCTACACGACCGAAGAAATCGCCGGCGAACTCGCCCAGCTCCTCACCCGGGAGGTCCGCGAACAGGCTGCTCAGTCTCCTGTTCACGCCGACCTGACCGGCGGCTTGGCCGACGCGGGACTTGACCTTCCCGCGCTGGCTCGCCAAGCACGCGAGCAGGCGATGGCCTCGGCACAGGAAACTCAGGCAGAGAAGCAAGCAACCCTGCGGGCATTGCCCAACCCGGTTCTTCCTTCACTGGCTGCACCGATCGAGTGGGCAACTCCTCGCGCGCAACTGCGCGATCAGATCGTCATTGTCGGCACCGGTGAAATTGGCACCTGGGGTTCGGGACGTACCCGCCAAGAGGCTGAGTTCGGTGAGGACTTCGACCTGACCGCAGCCGGCGTCCTGGAGATGGCCTGGATGATGAAGCTCATCAACTGGTCTGATAGCCCGCAGCCCGGCTGGTACGACGCTTCTGGCGCACCGGTTGACGAGGCCGAGATCTACGATCGTTTCCGCGATGAGGTCGTGGCTAGGTCGGGTATCCGTCGCTTCAACGACGATTCAAACATGGTTGATTGCGGTTCGAATGACGTGAGGACGGTCTTCTTGACCTCCGAGCAGACCTTCACCGTGGACACGAAGGCTGAAGCCGAAGACTACGTCTTGGCCGATCCTTCGCACACGAGGATCTGGGAAGAAAACGGTACGTGGCATGTCACCAAGTCCGCTGGTTCCCCCGTCCAGGTCCCCGCGCGCGCAACTCTCACCCGTACGGTCGGCGGCCAGATCCCGCAAGACTTCGATCCGGCTCAGTGGGGTATTCCCGCTTCCATGGTTGAGGCCCTGGACCGTATCGCTGTGTGGAACTTGGTCACCGCAGTGGATGCCTTCATCTCTTCGGGCTTCTCCCCCGCTGAGCTCCTGCAGGCTGTCCATCCGGCAGATGTGTCCTCGACACAGGGCACGGGTATCGGTGGCATGGAGTCCCTGCGCCACGTCTTCCTCTCGCGCTTCCTGGGTGAAGATCGTCCGCAGGACATCCTTCAAGAGGCACTGCCCAATGTCGTGGCCGCACACACCATGCAGTCCTTCATTGGCGGCTACGGTCAGATGATCCACTCGGTGGGTGCCTGCGCAACTGCCGCGGTTTCCATCGAGGAAGCCGTCGACAAGATTCGCCTGGGCAAGTCCGACTTCGTTGTTGCCGGCGGTATCGACGATATCTCTGTCGAATCGCTCACCGGCTTTGGCAACATGAACGCGACCGCCGAGTCCGCAGCGCTTGAAGCACGTGGAATTACCCCGCGTCACTTCTCTCGCGCAGGGGACCGTCGTCGTGCGGGCTTCCTCGAGGCCGCTGGCGGTGGCACCCTGTTGGTCACCCGCGGTGATATCGCCGCGGATCTGGGACTGCCGGTCCAAGCGGTTGTCGCCTACGCGCGTTCCTTCGCAGACGGTGCGCACACCTCGATCCCCGCCCCCGGCCTCGGCGCCTTGGCGGCGGCACGCGGTGGTCGTAATTCCGCACTGGCTCGTGCCCTTGAGGACCTCGGACTGAGCGCGGACGATATCGCGGTTGTCTCCAAGCACGACACCTCGACTCGTGCGAATGACCCAAACGAGGCCGAGCTTCACTCGCGTCTATCGGCCGCGCTTGGGCGTTCAGTGGGCAACCCGCTGTATGTCGTGTCGCAGAAGACCCTGACCGGTCACGCAAAGGGTGGCGCTGCGCTCTTCCAGGCGGCAGGTTTGATCGATATCTTCCGTCGCCAGGAACTGCCCGCAAACCGCGCGCTGGATTGCTTGGATCCGGAAATGGCTCAGTGGATGCCGCTCCTGTGGCTGCGTCAGCCGCTGGACATGTCCGCTTCCCCCGTCCGCGCTGGTGTCCTGACCTCTCTGGGCTTTGGCCACATCGCCGCGATGGTCGTCCTTGTTCACCCCGCTGCCTTTGAGGCTGCGCTGCGTGCCGAACGTGGCGAGGCCGCTCTGGCGCAGTGGCGTGAACGCGCCCAGAAGCGCCTGGAAGAGGGACGTCGTCACCTGGAGCAGGGAATGATCGGACACGCGGAGCTCTTCGTTCCCATTGAGGGGCGTCGCCTTCCGGCAACCGACACTCACGAGGCCGAGGTTGCCCTGCTTCTGGATCCTTCCGCTCGCTTGGGTGCAGATGGCACCTACGCATCGGCGGCTTCGGATTCGCAGGAAGCTCAGAACTGAGAACCGGCATGAAACCGGCAGCTATCGGTGTCGACCTGGTCGATGTTGCTTCTTTCGGGGAGCAACTCGGCCAGGAAGGCTCGGTATTTCATCGAGTCTTCACTGCTCGGGAGTGGAATGCAGCAGCGCGTTTTACTCCCGAGCAGGGAGCATCCGCCCGCGAAGCTTCTGAGGCCCTTTCGACTTCTAGCCTGCCTGCAGGTCTGTCGATGCGTTCGGTTCAATCCCTTGCGGCTCGCTGGGCAGCGAAAGAGGCCTTCATCAAGGCCTGGTCCTCGCTGTACTACGGTCGCGAAGATCCACTTGAGCGCGACCAGGTTGATTGGGCCGAAATCGAAGTGGTGAATGACCGTTGGGGGCGCCCTTCGCTGCGCTTCCACGGAGCAATTGCCGCCGCGCTCAAGCAAACAGAGCGCGAGATTTCAGCTTCACTCACATGGCTTGTTTCTTTATCCCACGACGGTAACTACGCGATCGCATGGATTCATGCGTACCCATCCGAATCACACTCTTCAAAGGATTTCTCATGACGACACCACTGGCTTCATCGACTTTCTCACCGGTATTAGCTGACCACTTCGGTAGCGCATCGCTGCGCCGAGACGCTCTTGCTGTTCTCGCAGGCGCGGGACTCGTCGGAGCTTTGGCACAGGTCGCCATTCCCATGTGGCCTGTTCCGATCACCGGCCAAACTCTTGGCGTTCTGCTGGTCGGCGCTGTTCTGGGAGCACGTCGCGGGGCTCTCTCACTGCTTTCTTATCTGGTACTTGGCCTTGCCGGAGTGCCGTGGTTCTCGTCCGCAAGCGGCGGTCTTACCGCACTTGCAAAGCCATCTTTTGGTTTCATCATTGGTTTTATTCCGGCTGCATGGTTGATCGGAAAGCTCTCTGAACGCGCATGGGATCGTCACCTCTGGCTGTCTCTTGCGGCATTCGGCGGAGCGACCCTAGTTCCCTTCTTGGTCGGCATCCCCTATATGTGGGTGGTTGTCCGCATGGGTGGTGTCAGCATGTCTTTCGCGCAGACCATGAATGCAGGGTTCACTCCCTTTATCGTGGGCGGAATCGTTAAGGCAATCGCAGGGGCGGCTGTGATTGGAAGCCTGTGGAAGGCGGTCGGCCACGTGGGACTCGATCGATAAAGCCCACGTCGACAGTTTTGATGGGTGTGGCCCGCGCACAATGCGCGGGCCACACCCATATTGTGTGATGAGGAGCGATTCAGGCTTCCCTCAGGGGCGGATTACTCCTGAGTGGGCCTTCCGTGTTTTGACGCACGTGTACGAACAACAATCCCGGCCGTTCCGGGGACGAACTCAGCAGGCTTGAGTTGAGGAAGGACCGGAGCCTGCTTAGCTTGAGCAGTGGGCTGTGTAGCTCTTTGAGGAGCCTGCTGAGCGTGGGAGTTCGCCTGAGGGACGTCGTTCATAGCCGCGTACGAGCGCACCCGACGAGGCGGCACCGAGCTGTGGCCACTGAGCGGAGCTTCCGAGGCCGCCACGGCTGTTCGAGGAGCCACTGCGGGGGTTTCCATTGCTGCGGCTTGCTGTGCACCTGCCGGCTCCACCTGAGCCGCTTGCGAGGGTTCCGTGGCCGCGGGATGGTTCATGCGTGCAAGGATCGAGGCGATGGCTGCAGCGGTCGGGTCAGCATCTGGGGTTTCCTGCGCGGCAGAGGCCTCGGGCGCGGAAATTTCCGGCTGAGGATGAGAATCGGCCCAACCGCTCAGGGTTTCAATTTCAGGTTCTTTGGATTCACGTTCACGTGGAGGGATTCCAACGAAGGGGTTGTCCGGGCGATCCCGACGTGTTTCGAAGAATGCACGAAGCTGGACGGTTGCTTCCTGAGCCAGAACTCCGGGAACGACCTCGACCTGGTGATTGAGGCGAGAATCACGAAGAACGTCACGCAGCGACCCAGCTGCTCCAGCCTTGGGGTCCCATGCGCCAAAGACGACGCGATCAACACGAGATGAAACTATTGCCCCCGCGCACATCGTGCAGGGTTCCAAAGTGACAACCAGCGTGCAACCGATGAGATTCCATCGATTCAAACGCTTTCCGGCCTCTCGCAGGGCCATGATCTCAGCGTGACCGCAGGGATCGTGCTCGGCCTCGCGGCAATTCCAACCGCGGCCGATAATCCGTCCTACTGAGTCAATAACGACCGCACCCACGGGGACATCTCCCAATTCGCGTGCTTTATTCGCCAGGAAGAGAGCGCGAGCCATCGCTTCTTTGTACTGATCCATAGTTGCCACCCCTTCAGCCTATCGCGTAAACCCTACTTCGCGGGTTACTCTTGAACCATGCGCCTTCATATTGCTGATCACCCGCTCATTGCCCACAAGCTCACCGTTCTGCGTGACCGCGACACCCACTCGGCAACTTTCCGCCAACTGGTTGACGAATTGGTCACCCTTCTTGCGTACGAGGCCACACGCCACGTCTCAACCACTGAGATCGCAATCAACACTCCTGTTGCGCCTACCGTTGGCAAGCGCATTAGCGAGCCGCGCCCCATCGTAGTCCCCGTACTTCGTGCTGGGCTGGGAATGCTCGAAGGAATGACCCGTCTTCTTCCCACCGCCGAGGTTGGCTTCCTGGGAATGAAGCGCGATGAAAAGACCCTTGAGGTTGAAACCTACGCGAACCGTCTTCCCGAAGATCTCTCGGGTCGCCAGTGCTTCGTTCTGGATCCAATGCTTGCAACCGGTCACACCATGGTTGCCGCAACCAAGTACCTCTTCGATCGTGGAGCCAAGGACGTGACCTGCGTCTGTCTGCTGGCTGCTCCCGAGGGCCTGAAGGTTCTGGAAGACTTCGTGGGCGATCGCGCAGATGTGACCGTAGTTGTCGCTTCTGTTGACGAGCGCCTCAACGAAAAGTCCTACATCGTCCCCGGTCTGGGTGACGCTGGCGACCGCCTCTACGGCATCGTCGACTGAGCCTAGCTCCGGTTAGATTCCTCAAAAACTTAAGGTGGCCACGTCCAAGGGACGTGGCCACCTTGATGCGCGCGGACATGCGTGCGGGACATGTGTGTGGGCGCGGCCAAGCCGCGCCCACACACATCAAAGTAACGATCAGTTAATCGCGAAGCCCTTGATCAGAAGGCCGGAATCACCGAGCCATCCTTCCAGGTGTCCTCGATGTACTTCCTCACCTGGTCAGAGCGCAGAAGCTCATCCAGCTTCTTCACTGCCTCGGCCTTATCGCCTGAAATACTGGTCTTCCATACCAGGACGTTCACCGAAGGATTGTTCTCGGGGGATTCAACGGCCAGACCATCGCGCGAGGGCGCCAGGCCACCTTCCTGCGCGAAGTTACCGTTGATCACCGAGTAGTCAGTCTCACCCAAGTTAGAGACCAGAACGGGTCCGTCAATTTCCTTGAAGTCAAAGTTCTTCAGCTTCTTAACGGTGTAAACATTGACGTCACCGCTTGCGGGGATCTCAACAAAACCGTTCGCAGCAAGAAGGCGAAGTGCGCGCTCCTGGTTGGTGACGTCGGAGATCACGCCAATGATTCCGCCCTTTTCAGGAAGCTCATCCAGGGACTTGTGCTTGGAGGAGTAGATGGCCAGGGGCTCGAGGTGGATGCCCTTACCGGGAGTGAAGTCGTAGTTGAACTGCTGCTCAGCCTTCTCCAAGTAGGGAACAGTCTGGTGGTAGGTGGCATCAACTTCACCCTGATCCAACGCACGGTTGGGCAGATCATAGTCGGTGAATTCCTTAATGTTGATGTTGATTCCCGCGTCCTTTGCCAGGTTGTCCTGGATGTACTTGAGGATCTTTGCATGAGGTGAGGGGCTGGCTGCAACGGTGATGGTGGTTGCGCCGTTTGAAGATGATGAAGAGCCCGTGGAACCGCTGGAGCAGGCCGAGAGGACCAGTGCTGCCGCAACACCAAGACCAGCGAGAGTACGAAGAGAACGAGAGTGACGCATGAGAGTAATTCCTTAGATTGTCTGTTTCCTACAAGCGGGGGGACCTGAGTGGCCCGCGATAATCCCGCGAATTTTTCCTAATTACCAAGCAGAGTTCGCGACCCGGCTGGTGGATGCTCAGCGGTGATCCACCAGCCGGCTGAGCATGTCGCCAATCATTTGAATTAACTGAACGATGATGATGATCACAACGACCGAGCAGATCATCGTGTCCGTCTGGAAACGGTGATACCCGTAGTCAATCGCCATTTTTCCAAGACCGCCCGCACCAACGACGCCCGTCATTGCCGAGTAGCCCACCAGGGTAATCGCCAAAACCGTCACGGACTGGATGATGCCGGGCAGGGCCTCGCGAACCAAAATGCTCCAGCGGATCCGGCGGTTGGAAGCCCCAGCCATGAGCGCGGCCTCGACCTTGCCGTTTTCGACGGAAAGCAGGTTGGTTTCCACTAGGCGAGCAAAGAACGGAATCGCGCCGATGACCAAGGGGAAGGTCGCTCCCTGCCAGGTAATCGCGCTACGCATGACGAGCCTGGTCACCGGAAGTAGCACGATGATGAGGATGAGGAAGGGGAAAGAGCGGCCAACATTGACAATCAAACCAACGATCTGGTTGATGGTCTTGTTAGGAGTGAGTCCCGTCTTCGAGGTCTGGACAAGAAGCAGACCCAAAGGAAGGCCGACGAGCACGGTGAAGAAGGTGCCGAAGATGACCATGAGCAGGGTCTCCCAGATTGCCGGGAGGAACTGCTGGGTGAGTGCGGGGTTGTCTCCCCACGTCGGGTCACCTTTACCCAGTGGAAGCAGCGTCAGGACTGTTGAAAGAGCCGAAAGATTCACAGCGACCTCACCTCCACATGCGCTCCCTGGGCGCGAAGCTGCTCAATGATCGGAGAACGCTGGGCTGCAGGGATTGCCAGAGCCAGGCGACCAACTTGGACAGAACCCATCGATTCGAAAGTCCCTGCGGTCACATCCGCACCAAGCTTTGCGGCAAGGTTGAGCATATTCGAACCCGTGGGAACCCCGGGATGCGACGTGAAGATCACGTCCAAAAGGATATTTCCAGATTCCCAGGGCTGGGCTGAGGTTTTGGCCTCCGCTGAGCTGCTCTGTGCAACGATTTCACGTGCGGTCAGCTCACGATTGAAGTCCGTGACATCCAGTTCATCAACACTGGGCGCAGGAACCAATTCCTTTGCCAGAGGCGAACCCGGGTCAGCCAGGACTTCTTCGATTGTTCCGCTCTGGACGATTCCTCCGTCTTTCAGGAGTGTTACGGAATCGCAGATTTCGCGAACGACCGACATCTCATGGGTAATGATGACAATGGTGACGCCGGTTTCGTCGCGCACCTGACGCAGCAGTGACAGGATCGCGCGGGTTGATTCGGGGTCAAGGGCTGAGGTTGGCTCATCACAGAGCAAGACTCGAGGGGTATCTGAAAGTGCACGCGCAATACCGACGCGCTGGCGCTGGCCACCGGAAAGCTCTGAAGGGTAGGCACCGCCACGATGCTCGAGGCCGACTAGCGTAAGAAGTTCACGAACGCGTCCTTGCGTTCCTCGCGGGTAAATTCTTTCTTCGCAGCGACTTTCAGCGGGAATTCGATATTTCCTCCCGCAGTCTTGGCGTCGAAAAGGTTAGCTGCTTGGAAGACCATGCCGATCTTGCGCCGCGCTTGGCGCAGCTCGCGCCCACGAAGCTGTGACAGATCAATGTCATCAACGATAATCGACCCAGAAGTGGGTTTCTCCAGAGCCGTCAGACAGCGAATGAGCGTTGACTTACCGGCACCCGATTGACCCACGATGCCGTGAATACTTCCTGCTTCAACGTGCAGATTCACGTGATCAAGGGCAACGACATCATCACTTCCCTTCACGGGATAGATCTTCGAGACGTCGATCAGATCAATCACTGGGTCCTCCTTCCATGCACCCTTAGACTATGAGTCCGTGCCGGAGTGTCCAAATTTTTCGTTACACAACCTCACATTGCGAAACTGACAGCAATGAGGAAACCGGTAACGGCCAACACGCATCCCCCCAACCAGACCCCTAGAACGAGGCCCAGAGCAGCGCGGTATCTGTGCTCACGAATAAGCATCACTGCATCGAGTACAGCGGTGGAAAAGGTTGTAAATCCGCCTAAAAATCCCGTCGAGAGCAGGAAGAAAACGGGAGCATTGGGGGCAAGAATACCCGCGAGCGCACCAGCGCATGTGCATCCCAATAGATTGACCACACCGATCCCCCACTGGGGTGTTCGCTTTGCTCGATGCTTTTTGAGATAAAGATCCAGCTGCCAGCGAGAGAGAGCACCCAAGGAAGCGAAAACGCACACGAGAAGGAAGAGCAGTGGGGTCATTTCTTTGCCGCCCTTGACGATTCACTGCGTCGGGATCCTTGGCCCCAGATCCACCCCACGGCAGCAAGCCCAATCCCAACTACAAGCAAGACAAGGCTTGCAAGCATTCCCTCGATGAGTAGAGGCACGGAGGACGCCATCGCAGCACTAAACGGAGAAGAGACAGCTCCGGAAAGCTCACCCCCAGCAGCGGGGACTGATGTCATTGCTTGGACTGCATTATGGATACTGGCCATGACCATGGTGGAGTATGTGGTCAGAGCGCCAGCGAATCCGCTTCCTGCGACAAACATGACTTTTCTGCGCACTGCATCCTCGCGGAAATAGCTCTGTGCCCAAGAAGTGGCGAAACCAAGAAAGAAGGCCCCGCAAAGATTGACGGCCACCGTGGACCAAGAAAAAACCGTAAGTTTCCCGCTATCCGTAGCAGCAAGATCCAATCCCGCACGAATTGCCGTGCCAAGGAAGGCTCCGAAAGCAACACACAACCACGAGGGAATGCGCGTGAGCCAACTCAGGTGATGGTGCGCCGATACGCCGACTTCCAGCTCATCACCTTTCAGATGCGCTCGTGTCTCCATGTATCCAAGGTTAGTCTGGGGCTATGGCATTTGCGTCGACCTTGACATCCCGGGCACACGATGGAGCGGGAAACTCGGCTTCCTCCCCTGCGAACTCGGCCTCGGAAATCACAATCGGAGAAGGCAACCCTGCGCATGCCCTAGGCGCCGGACGCTTCGCTCCTTCCCCCAGCGGCGACCTCCACCTGGGCAATCTTCGCACTGCGCTGCTCGCGTGGATGTGGGCACGGCTCACCGGTCGACGTTTCGTTTTGAGGATTGAAGATATCGACCGGGTGCGTTCGGGCTCCGCACAACGTCAGATTGACGAACTGAAGGCACTGGGAATTGATTGGGATGGCGAGGTGCTTATCCAGTCCTCGCGCGCGCACGTCCATGACGAGGCCGTTGCCCGCCTCTTCCACGAGGGTTACGCTTTCGAGTGTTTCTGTTCACGTAAGGACATTCGCGAGGCCTCTTCCGCACCGCACGTTCCGCCTGGCCACTACCCCGGGACGTGCTTGCACCTGAGCGCATCTGAGATCACCCAAAAGCGCGAAGAATTCGCGGCCGAGGGACGTCGTCCCGCCCTGCGATTGAAGGCTCCCGTATCGGAGTGGACGGTGCATGACGAATATTTTGGTGAGTACACGGGTCCTGTCGATCACTTTGTCATCCAGCGTTCTGATGGTGCACCGGCATATAACCTGGCGGTCGTCATTGATGACGCATTCCAGGGAGTTGACCAAGTGGTTCGCGGTGACGACCTCCTCTCTCAATCGCCCGGCCAAGCAATTCTGGCGCGTTTATTGGGGTATCCCACGGTCACCTACGCACATGTCCCCCTGGTTTTAGCTCAATCGGGCGCGCGGCTCGCCAAGCGCGATGGTGCAGTGACCATCGAGGAACTTGCGGAGCGCGGGGTGACTATTGCCCAGATCATTGAGGTTTTAGCCCGCTCGATGGGTATTGAAGGAGTGCATTCCGCCTCCCAGCTTCTTGAATCGATGGACACTGAGACGCTGCGCGCGCTCCCCCGTCAGCCCTGGACACCCGACTTGGACAAGCTTTTCGCTTGATCGCTCGGCGTAACGCCTCAAGCCTCCCTCCTCCTCCGCCCGACCCCCACAAATGACACACGAAGTTGGCAAAAGACACAGGCCATAAGCTGTGTCATTTCACGACTTCGTGTGGAGGGGGCGCAAACAGGGCTGCAACGGCAGCACAAACGGACGCGGGGATATCACGGGGATATCGCGCCTCCAGACAGGATTGTGCCCGGGTCGGAAACCGCGTATGCAGCGGATGCGGTTTCCAACCCGGGCACAAAGCTCTTCTCAATACTTAGAAGAGCCGCTCACCTTTCCTCACGCTTGCGACGCAAGGCGGTGAGAGTCCCACCGGTCATCACCAGGATCAGTGCAATCGCACCAATCACCGCGACAGTGACACCGGTGCCAGCGAGAGACGAGCCCGCCTTCTTGCTCGCGCTGTGCTTCGGGTTCGTCATTGCTGACTTGCCCTGATCATTCCCGGATTGGCTCGCCTGGTCCTTTCCGGGTTGCTGGCCGCTTGTTCCCGGGGCATTGCCCTGGGGATCATTCGGGACATTCCCAATACCAATCCCCGTGTTTCCGCCGTTACCGGCCTGGTTGCCCTGGGTGCCTCCCTGACCGTTGCCTTGGTCGCTATCGGATGAGGCCGAGGCGGAAGGCTGAGGTTGCGTCGTAGGTTGCTCGCTGGGCTGGCTTGGCTGGACAGTGGGCTGAGCACTGGGCTCAGCGGTGGCCTCGGCACTTGGCGAGGCCGAGGGGCTCACTGACGCCGAAGGAGCAGAGCTGGGTTCTTCGGAGGGCTGCGGCTTGGCCGAAGGCTCCTCGGTGGGCTGAACGCTTGGTTCAGTCGAGGGCTGAGCACTGGGCTGCGTTGACGGCGCAGCTGTTGGTTCAACCGTCGGTGCTACTGTCGGCTCAGCAGAGGGCTCAGTCGTGGGCGTAGGAGTCGGCGTAGGAGTCGGCGTATCCGCTCCCCCATTCACCGTCAGCATCAGGCTCATTGTCGAAGCGTTTCCCGATTCATCTGTCGCAGTGAGAACCAGTTCTCGAGTCCCGCTCCACGTCGGAGTTCCCGAAATAGTTCCGCTGGCCAAATCAAGCGAGAGCCCAGACGCGGTCACTCCCGAGTCAAGAGCTGCGCGGTCCGTTGAGTGGTTGTTCCCTGTATTCGCAGAGCGAGCTCCCCAATCGAAGATTGGTTCATCATCGTCATCCCAACCATCGTTAGCACCGTGCGTGGGCTCAGCGGTGGGCTCAGTACTGGGTTCATCGCTCGGCTCATTGGTATCGGGGAGAAGCATCGGGTCATTCATGGCCTTTGGCCCCTCGCCCGTGGTCGGAATTGCCACAGAATTGCCCTCGGGGCCATCCGGATCCACCAGCTTGGCGGACAGAGTAACGGTTGAGAAGTTATCGCGAGCAGTTGCAACGATATTCTTCATTGACGCACCCCGGGTGATCTCTTGATCGTTCCACGGGCTGGCCCACAGTTCCGGTGCCGCACGGTCGACGATTCCCATCGCCCCGTCTTTCGCCTTCACAACGACTTGTCCCGAGGTGTTACCCGCGTAGTCGGTAATCGAGTAGGTTGCACCGTGAGTCCCCAGAGGACGCGTGCGCTTGAGCTGGCCGTTCTCATCTCGGTTACCCCAGTCGGAACGGTTGTTCTTACCGCGGGTAGCGGTCCAGCTTTGGTCACCCGTCGCATTGATCTTCTGCCAGTCCTTCGTCGTTGGGTTCACCAGCTTGTACTTCGCACCGTCTAGCCCAACAAAGTCTTGGCGTCCCATCGGCCGTGAGTACGAATCGTTGTAACGTCCGCGCAATGCCAGAGCGGGAATCGCACCGGTATCGACACCTAGGGGCTGAACCGTTGCTCGGAACATTAGCCCCTCCGCGGGAGCGGGCACAGATACCGATGTGTCTTCAGGACCGACCGTGTATTCGGCGTATCCGTGGTAGGGGTTGTCATTTCCTGCGTACAAAGTTTCAAGACGAACCTTGTATCCGGTGGGTGTCCCCGAAGCGGGTGCCTTCCACGACAGTTCGACCTGCCCCGAAGTCGCTGCTTGAGTGAAGTTACCGTTAGCATCCTTCGCAGTTGCATAGGTCAATTCGCTGGGAAGCGCAGAACGATTAACAACCAGTTCGGCAGGCTGTGAAATCGATCCGTCCTTGCCCACTGCTCGAAGTCGGAGCATATAGCTACCCTCAAGATCGACCTTCTTGATGTAGCGCGAATCCCCATAGGCCTGGGCAAGATGACGCACATTTCCTGAGGCATCCACGGCCTCGAGAATGTAGGAATCAACGGAGGCAAAGTCTGCCTTCTGCCAAGAAACGTTCATCTCACTGTCGGTGGTCAGCTCGTTGATCGTAAATCCAGCGGGGATAGCGGGTGTTGCGGACTCATCGCTGACAGCAAGTTTGCCGACATTCACCTGAACATCGCCGCTTCCTTCGACCTGCAGGCCCATCGTTGCGATCGTTCGCCCCTGGAAGTCAGAAAGATCAACAAGCGAATCCTTCCATCCATCTGTCAAAGCTGCACCCAAGGAGAGAGTGACAACTTCCCCTGGCTTGTCGGCAAAGACCAGTGCCAGGCGGGCCTTCGTTGACGCGTCCTTTGCGCGCCAGACAACTTCAGCGGTCGAGTTATCCTTCACGCTCAGGTTCGTCTTGTAGAGGCGAATGGTCTGCGCTTGCTGCGCTTGACCGTAGAGGACCAGGGAGTTTCCTCCTTGATAGGCACCTACAGGCGAATAGGGAAGAGCCACTTCTTTACCCTGCAGATCGACTCGCGGCTCTTCGCCGTAGTCGAAATCGGCCTTCAGCGTTGCGCCGCCTTCTCCGGCAATCCACCACTGCCATGAAGGCAAGATAGATTGCGCTCCCATGTCCGACCACTCGGAGGTATTGGTGACTGCACCATTCGTGTACGAACGCATCCCCTTACCGGTCGAGAAATTCGTCCAGAAGTTACTCCCCTGAATAACACTTCGAGCCGGAGCAAAATCAGCAACTCCAACCCATCCGCTGCCCTTAACTCCGACAGCGGGGTTGGCCTGACCATTAGCCGATCCGGTCTGGGTGACGTCCTGCTTCATTCCAGAGAAGTACATGCGCTCACGTTGAGCAATCATCCATTGATAGGGCTGTTGCTGCATGAAAGGACGAGCTGAATCGCTGCGACCGGTGATTTCCTGGATGTTGTCGTCTAGTCCGCGTTGGTAGTGATCCGAGGGAGTGAAAAGAGCAATCGAGGTCAGCGGAGAGTGATTTTCTTCCGAGGTGTAGCCTCGGTCGACACCACCACTGGAGCGAAAACCGGTCTGGTTGGCTTCAATTCCTGCAAATACTTCCTTGTAGGGGTCGTATCCATTCGCAAGCGCCCAGCTATTCATTCGCTTGCCATTGTTTCCGTAATTGACGAAGACAGAGGAGTGAATACGTCCGTGTTCATCGTCGCGCAGCCACGCTGCCTTGGATTCGTTAAAGGAAGAGTTGGTGTCATACCACTGAGTCCACAAACCCTGGCTGGTCAGATAGGACATGAATGGTTTGAATTCAGAGTCATCGCCCCATTCTTCCTGGTTGAGGAAATAGCCGTCGAAACCGTAGTACTTGGCCATATCGACCAGTTTCTTGGCGATGAGGTAGCCCTGTGAGTTCGGATCTTTATCGAACATCTCAGTGAAGGTCAGGCCCGGGCGGAATGAGGGGTCGAAGTACAAGATCGCAATCGACTTCACGCCGTTGCGGTGTGCAGCATTGGTGTATTCGGGACTGGGAAGGGTCAGAACACCGAACTCAAATCCGCGGTTACGCCAATCCGAGGTTGCTGGATTGTAGATCGCCTGCGGGACACCCAAGGATGCACCGCCGTGCCACGGTGACCAATAGTCGGTGTACTGCCAGAAGTTCAAAGTGTGGTCAGTAAAAGTGTTGTTAAAGGTTGTTGAACCGAAGAAGGAATTGCCGTAATCACCCTGCATGAGCATGATTTCGGATTTCCCGTCCAGTTCTGGCTTCACCTGGGTGTCAGGATTTCGATCAATTCGAGGCTGGAGTGGGACGGTTGCGCGAAGCTGACTTGCAAATGGGTCAGATTCGGGGGTCCAGTCACGCAGGTCTTGAACGCGGTAGCCCGAGACCACGGGCTGTGCACTTGCGACCGCAGAATCTCCCTGAGGTGGGTAGGAGTCTGCAGCGAATGCAGCGGGGATTATCAACGCGCTAGCGGCGGTCAGTGCGCCAATGGCAACAAGGCGCCTCTTATTCTTATGTGTCGACATCTGCCAGGAGCTCCTTCGCCCTGTCGATTTGTGTGTAGTTGTGGGTACGCGTAGTACCGATGTGGCCCATGTGGGATTCCAAGAGTCACAGGCGGCGCCCGATCCGCTGCGATCGATTGCCGAAAGAAAAACCGGTTAAGCTCGCCGGTTAGAAGTCATGGTACCAAAGCTCAATCGACACCAAAACCAGTTCTGACCACCGATGATAACGATTTGATAAACCGAATGAAGGAGCAACCCGCTTTGAGCACATGCAAGAAGTTTGAACACATGCAAGAAGAAGGGACGGGAACGCATTCACATGGAATACGTTCCCGTCCCGATTATTCAGCCGCTTTCTCGCAACTAACGCGAACTTTCGCGATATCTCAGCGAGCACGCTATCCGACACATCACTTGCGTTTATTCACGTGTCAGCCCCTGACCCCACTGGAATCGAATCATGGTGTCGCGCTAACAAGCGGCTGTCACCGTTGAGGGATCACCAAGACACCCCTCAACGAAGTACCCCGTAGGGAAACCTCTGATACACACTCCTACTTCAGTGAAGAGCTAGCAGCTTCCTGCAGCTTGTCCAGAGTCGTACCGACTGCAGCTCCGTTCAGCCAGGTGGCCTCAATCTGCTCCTGAATCTGGTCGGCGATCTTCGGCCAGGCCTCAACGCGCGGAGCCATGCGAGCGTAGGTCGTCGCGGTCTTCAGGTACTGCGAGCGGTGCGGAGCATTCAGGTACTCGCTCGAGTCCAGAGCCTTCTGAGTTGAAGGCATGTGACCGGTCGCGATCGCCCAGTCGCCGGTGTGCTCGTTAAGGAACTTGGTAAATTCGAAAGCCGCACGGTACTTCTTCGCATCGGGATTGGCGGAGACCGGAACGGTCCACACGTGAGAGTTCGCCCAGGTTGCCTTGTCCTTGAAGAGCATGAGCGCATCGCTGGTCTCGTACTTGAAGGGAGCTTCAGCTGTGAACTGGTTAACCGACCACACACCGTTGTACATCACTGCTGATTCACCACGCAGGAAGCTCTGAACCGAGGCATCGTAGTCATGGTTGACGGTCGTGTAACCTTCCTTAACCAGGGTGTTGATGAATTCCAACGAGGTCTTCGCCTCAGCCGAGTTCATATTTGCCTTGGTGCCGTCTTCGGAAATAATGTCCGAGCCCTGCTGCTGAACCAGAGTCATCCACAAGCGCCCGCCCATCGGGTCATTTGACAGGGCGATATCAATGTAGTTCTTTCCGGTCTTCTCCTTCACGGCCTTTGCATGCTCAAGAAGCTCATCGGGCGAAGTCGGAAGCTCGTAGGTACCGTCTTCACCAACCAATCCGGCTTGGGAGAGGATATCCATGTTCAGGTGGCTGATGATGGCGTGGGTATCGAAGGGAACGCCCCACTTCTTGTCCTTGTAGGTCACGGCGTCCAACGCGGGCTTCGTCGATCCGGACAGGTCGATGCCCACTCCATCGGGCACCTCCATGAGCAGGCCCTTGGCAGCGTAGTAGGGCAGGTTGGAGCCGTGCATGATTGTCACATCGGGGCGATCCGACGAGGCCAAAGCGGCATTGAGTGAGTCGTAGTAGCTGTGCCACGAAGCGCCGCCCATACGCTCGACCTTGATTCCCCACTTGTTCTCAGCGTTGAACTTGTTCGTGAGGATCGAGATGGCGGTGCATTCGCTGTTGGCCTTGGACAGGTCGGTGACTCCCTCAGTCTTTTCCTGGCAGTCGCCAAAGAAGCGAGCCATGGTGATGGTGGTTCCCTTGAGGTCATCATCGCTGACGGAAGCAATTGCCGCTCCATCAACAGTCTTTGAGGAGGAGGCGGAGTTCACTCCACATCCGGTGAGTACAAAGAGCGCGGTCGTCGCCAGTGCACATGCACCGATTCCCGCGTGACGTGTCAGTGCGCGTCCTTGTCGCATTGTCATGCCTTTCGTTGTGTGGTGAATGGTGAGTTTTCGTGTGAGTAAGATCCTCATTGCCGAGGCCGAGTCTCCCTTTCCCGGCAGTGATGATCAGGCGTGTGGCGCAGGTGGCGATGCCTACTTATCGCCACTCGATAGTGCAATTCCTCGGATCAGATACTTCTGGAGCAGCAGGAAGACGATGAGCAGGGGCGCCGCACCAACAATTCCTCGGGCCATCAGCGAACCCAATTCCGTCGATTGTGCGAATGTTCCCTGCAGAGAGGCCAAACCGGTCGTCACCGTGAACATTTCGGGCTTTGTCGCCGAGACCAGTGGCCACAGGTAGTCATTCCAGGTTTGAACGAAGGAGAAGGTCGCAAGCGCGATCAGAGCAGGCCGCGCAAGGGGCACCATGATGGAAAAGAAAATCCTCACGGGTGAAGCCCCATCAACCTGCGCAGCTTCCTCCATTTCGCTTGGCACCTGCGAGAAGAATTGCGTCATGATGAACACGCCTAAGGGGAAGGCAACACGGGGGAAAATCAACGCAATATAGGAATTCGCCAACCCGGCCTCGGAAAACATCATGAACAGGGGGACGAACATCGCTTCTTTGGGAACCATCATTCCGGCCAAGGTCAGTCCGTAAACAATGGTTCGCCCAGGGAAGGGAAGCTTCGCGAATGCATAACCGGCAGCAGCGCAGATGATCACCGTAATGACCGTGGCAGTAATCGAGACGATCATCGAGTTGAGGAACCATCGACCAGCCAAACCAGTGCGGAAAACATCGGCATAGTTCGACAAGGTCGGCTCTGTGGGCACAAGGATCTGCGAGTTCGTCTTCAATGACGAGTTCGAACTCAGAGAGATCACCAGTGTCCACAGCAGCGGAATAAGCCACAGCAGAGCAAGTGCCATCATCACGACGTGGTAGCCGCACGACTTGAGTTTCTCGCGCATGTCAGCGGCTCCTTTGCCGTGAGATCAGGAATTGGATGAACGAGATAAAGACCATCAGAACAAAGAGCACCAAGGACATTGCCGAGGCGTAGCCGAGCTGGGTATCCCTAAAGCCCGTCTGATAGATGTAGCGCACCAGAACGTCTGTCGTACCACCCGGGCCTCCGGCCGTCATGATGTTCACCTGACCGAAGATCTGGAAAGAGGCGATGATCTGTGTGACCAAAACCAAGACCGTCGCGTGACGAAGACCCGGAAGGGTGATGTTGACGAATTTTTGGAAGGAATTCGCGCCGTCCAAGCTTGCGGCCTCATATAGCGTCGGATCGATATCTTGAAGACCCGCGCCAAAGAGAATGAGGTTAAAACCAACCGTCCACCATACGGTTGTCACAACGATTGCAGTCATTGCCCACTTTGGATCCGAAAGCCACGAGATCGTCCCCCACCCCATGTATTCGGTGAAGCGCGCGACAATGCCTCGCGAGGGGTTGAGCATGTATCCCCAGATCAGGGTGGCAACCGAGACCGGAAGAACGTAGGGGACGAAGAACGCTGCACGGTAGAAGGAGCTTGCCCGTCCGCCTCGTTGAAGGAGAAGCGCGTAGATCAGGCCAAGTCCAACAATGATGGGGGTCGACACCAGGGTAAAAATCGCAGTGTTCTTCATCGCGTTCCAAAAACGCGGATCAGACCACGAACCCCCATCTCCAGGGTGGATTCCCAAGATGATTGCCGCACCGATCAAGGTGACGATCAACAGGATGCGCCCTGAGTTGAGGTCGCCTTCGCGCACTGCCTTGACGGTCACATACACTCCACAGGCCAAACACAACAGTCGGACAAGCCACATCGAAGTGACGTCCCAGACCAGGCCGGTACCGCCGAGCATGTGGGTGTAGTTTTCAAGCCCGATCCATTCCCGGGTGCTACCCAGCAGATCCCAGTCAAAGAAGGACATCAGAATCGCTTGGACCACGGGAAAGAGGACGAAGACCCCATAGAAGATCAGGAAGGGCAGGGTAAAAGCGAAGTTCGTTGCCCACCGGCGAAGGACGCGGGCTTTAGGCATCGCGATCACCTTCAAAGGCCCGTGAAACAGCGCTTCGCTCATCGGTACCAAGCACCGCACTGGCCTCGACAATCGTGCGTGGCCGGATTTGCCCGCTCTGGCGAGCAGAACTGGTGACAAATCCTCGGATAACCTCCAACGGAAGCTTGGGAGTGCGGTTTTCGTCGGCGAGGCCGTTTGTCTCTTGACGGGTATCCGTCAGTTGCGTGTAGCAGAAGCCAGCCAGAATGGGCGAGGATTCAAGAGCATCGAATAGTCCGCTCACGCGCTCCTTGTAGGCCTCGACAGTGGGGACAACTGCGTAGCCCCACGCATCCTCTGCATCCAGGGGCAGCGAAATCCCACCGAACTCCGTGACCATAACGGGGCGGTCATCGCTCCAGGCTTCGCCAAGTAGGATCTTGCGTCCTTGCGGGCCGACTCCGTTAACCAGCTCTGCAATCGATTCACGGTCGGCGTAGTTAACGCGGAGTTGCTCGCCGTAAACCCCGTAGTCGTGGGTTGTCACGATCGGAGTCTCCAGCTGTTCCCACCCGTCGTTAGCGATGACTGGACGAGTTCCGTCAAGCGCATCGGTCAGGGCGACAACCGAGCGGACGAAGGCCTGCTGCTTTGGTGAGGTGACGATCAGGTCCACTCCCCAGCTTTCATTGAAGGGCACCCACACAATCAGACTGGGATGATTGCGATCGCGTAAAACCAGATCCTGCCATTCCTGCGTGGTCACGGTGACTGCCCGGTCACTAAAGGCATAGGCGGATGCGGATTCTCCCCACACCATCATTCCCATGCGATCAGCCCACGTCAGTGTCCGTCGATCCGCACTTCTCTCGTGGATACGGACGAAGTTGAAGCCCATATCGCGGGCCAGTTCCAGATCCGCCTTCAAGGCCTGTGGACTGGGGGCAGTGAAGTAGGACGAGGGCCAGTAGCCCTGGTCCAGAACACCGCGCAGGTAGGTGGGCTGGTGGTTGATTTCCACATAGCGATGCGAAAGGCTGACATCGCGGATACCGACATAGGAAACAACCTCGTCATCACCAACACATATCCGCGCATTGATGAGATTGGGGTGGGCGGGGGACCACAGTAAGCGCCCCCATTCCTGTCGGTTTGCCAGCCCGGGGATTTGAGCGACGAGGCGAAGTGAACGCGAGCGCATCCGGACCATACTTGCAGCCAAGGTTTCACCCTCAAGTTCAAGGGTCAAACTGGCCTCAATCGGGTCGATGTCCCCACTGGCTTCACGCAGACCCGATAGTGCGATGTCGCAGGCGACTTGAGCGTTCTCAATATCCCAAGACCAGGTCAACGACTCAATGTAGCCTTCGGGGACAACTTCCATCCAGACATCGCGCCAGATTCCAACGACCGAGTGATACCAAATACCGTGGGGGTTTTCTTGCCAGTCTTGTTTGCCGCGCGGCTGGTCCACTGCGTCAAGGCGGTCCTGTGCGCGGACGACAATTTCAAGGCCTTCATCCAAATAATCAGATGAGTCAACGGTGATGGTGAAGGGCGTATATCCACCTTCGTGGTGTATATGGTGACGGCCGTTAATCCAGACATCACAGGTAAAATCAACCGCTTCGAAATGAATACGCAGGTGCTGGAGCGAGGAACTGTCATCAGCACCTGCCCGCTGAAGGTCTTCAGGGGTAATAGTTCGCCGGTACCAGACGACATCGGATCGTTCTCCGCTCCAGCCACTGTCCGGGCTTCCCGGCGGGAAGGGGACAGTAATCGTCTTGGAGAAGTTGACTCCGGGGAGATACCAACCCAGAGTAAGTCCCTCATCACATGAATCCGTGGCGAAGGACCACTGGCCATTGAGATTTAACCAGGATTCACGACAGAGATCCGGGCGCGGATAATTCGCGTCACTCCATGCATCGAAAGTATCTACATTGACCTTCATGGGATCATGATGCATGATCTACCAACAAATTGCAACGTAGCAAATTAACCACAATTCCTCAGCAGTTAACCAGAATTTTCAGTAGACTGAAGCAATATTCCCAGATGAGATCGGTGTTAATAACACTTTTTGGAGACGCACATGAAATCTTCACGGCCAAACATGCGCGACGTTGCGCAGCTTGCCGGTGTTTCACAGCGCACCGTTTCAAACGTGGTAAATAATTTCCCGCACATCTCCCCTGCTACGCGGAAGGCAGTTGAGGATGCAATCCGTCAACTGGGTTATCGGCCAAATATTGCTGCGCAGCGCCTTCGGCAGGGTCAGACACACACCTTGGCGCTCGCTATCCCCAATCTCGCCTGGCCATATTTCGGAGAGATTGCACACCTGATTCAAGAAGAGGCGCGACGCAGCGGATACTCGATCATGGTTGTCGAAACCGCCGGCACTCGCGAACACGAAGTCTCGGTGCTGCGCGACTTCCGTACCAACCTCATTGATGGACTCATCCTCTCCCCCATCGAGCTCGACCTCGAAGGCCTCAACCAGCTCGAGTTGGACGCACCGCTGGTACTGCTCGGCGAGAGGATCCAGGATGCAGGCATTCCGCACTTTTCAATGGATAACGTCTCTGCGGCCTCGGAAATGGTGCACCACCTCTACCAGCAGGGCGCGCGCAGTTTCCTCATCCTTGGTTCGACACATACTCGAGCAACCTCCAGCGCGGGCGCACTTCGCCAACGCGGGATCGAGAAGGCGCTGGCCGAACTCGGATTGGACTCGTGGGCATGGCGCAGCGTTGAAGTGTCCCCATGGACCGCCGGTGGCGCACAGGAAGCACTCTCTCAGTGGTTGGAATCCAACAATCTCCCTGATGCAATCTTCACGATGAACGACCTCCTTGGGATTGGCGCACTGCGCGCGCTTGCCGAGGCGAATGTGCGCGTACCCGAGGACGTACTGGTCTCCACCTGGGATGATACGGTCCTTTCGCGCTTCTCAACGCCAACGCTGACCACGATCACGCCCGATACTCACGCGATCGCTCGCGAGGCCGTCCAGGGGCTGATTGCGCTTATTGAGGGACGCGGGGGCGCAGGTGGCAAACAGGCACCCACATCACCTGAAGAGCAGAGCAATGAGGAAAGCAACGCCTCGTCAGCCGATCTCCCACACGCGGTGGCAGACGTAACGGTCTCACACACGCTGACAATCCGCCGCTCAACCCTTCGAGCTTAAGCGCGTAAGCTCCTTCATTCCTGTTTTAGCTCGCACACCTGCGGCCTTAGAACAGCAATAGGACAGGAACGAGTGAGCTAAAGCAGGAATGTGGAGGGGGGGGAAGCGGCCACCGCGCACACATACACGTGTGGGCAGACCCGAAGGCCTGCCCACACGAAAAGCTCGAAATACTCTCAGAGGTTCAGCTGGATCTTGCGTCCGGGGACGGCCTCGATCAGCTCGCGAGTGTAATCCTGAACTGGGTGATCAAAGAGTGCATCGGTCGTATTTGCCTCGACCAGACGGCCCTTCTCCATAACCACAACATCGTCTGCGATCTGGCGGACAACGGCCAGGTCGTGAGTAATGAACAGGTAAGACAGTCCAAGCTCAGCTTGCAGATCGTTGAGCAGGTGCAGAATCTGGTTCTGAACCAGCACGTCCAGTGCGGAAACGGCCTCGTCAAGGACGATTACCTCGGGGTTGAGCGCAAGCGCGCGCGCAACGGCAACGCGCTGACGCTGACCACCGGAGAGCTCATTGGGGTAACGACGCATGGCGCTACGCGGCAGGGCAACCAAGTCAAGCAGCTCGGCAACGCGCGCTTCACGCAGCTTCTTCGGGTTGAACTCGGAGTGTCCTTCAAGAGCGGCAACTGCCCACGGCTCGGGGTCACGGCCCGCAGCCTTGGCGCGCTCAACTTCCTGCTGAGCGTAGGCCTTAACGCGCTCTTCACGCAGCTTCTTATCGGACTCAGAGTGCCATTCAAGAGCGGCAACTGCCCACGGCTCAGGGTCACGGCCCGTAGCCTTGGCGCGCTCAACTTCCTGCTGAGCGTAGGCCTTCGTGCCGTAGCTGTGAATACGCAGAGGCTCCTCGATAATTCGGTAGATCGAATACATCGGGTCCAGCGAACCGTAGGGGTTCTGGAACACGGCCTGCAAGCGGCGACGCAACGCGAAAAGCTGCGCCTCGGTGTACTCCGAGGTGTCCTCACCGTCGAAGAAGATCTTGCCCGAGGTCGGCTCCAGCAGGTGGAGGATCATATTCGCGGCAGTTGACTTACCGGAACCGGATTCACCCACGACCGCCAGAGTCTTTCCACGGCGCAGCGTGAAGGAGACATCGTCGACCGCGAGAAGCTTCGAGGCATCTCCCTTCGCACCGCGGATGTGGAACTCCTTGGTGAGGTGCTCGACGCGAATCATTTCCTCGCTCGAGGCGTTCTTCGCCGAGCCGGTGAACTCTTCTTCCGTGTGCGTGATGCCGCGTGCGTGTGCGGACTCGATACGTGCCGAGGCCAAGGACGGGGCCGCGGAAACCAGACGCTTCGTGTAGGGGTGCTGCGGGTGCTGGAGGATCTCCAAGGCAGGACCGGACTCCACGATGCGACCACGGTGCATGACGACCAGCTGTTCGGCGCGCTCAGCGGCCAGACCCAAGTCGTGAGTAATGAAGAGCACTGCCGTGCCCATTTCCTTGGTCAGCGTCTCGAGGTGATCGAGAATGCGACGCTGAACAGTCACGTCCAGTGCCGAGGTGGGCTCGTCAGCAATGAGCAGCTTCGGACGAGAAGCAAGACCGATAGCGATCAACACACGCTGACGCATACCGCCCGAGAACTCGTGCGGGTACTGCTTTGCGCGGCGCTGTCCGTCGGGAAGGCCTGCCTGCTCGAGGAGCTCGGTTACTCGCTCCCCTGCCTCGGAGCGGGGAACAATATTGTTCGCCAGCAGAGCTTCCTTCACCTGCGTACCGATGCGAAGAACGGGGTTCAGGTTACTCATCGGATCCTGGGGAACCAAACCAATACCAGATCCACGCAGTTTGATCCATTCCTTGGAGCTCATCTTGGTGAGCTCCTTACCGTCGAACTCGATAGAGCCGCCGGTCACCTTACCGGTGCCCGGAAGCAGGCCAATGACGGCAGCGGCGGTGGTCGACTTACCCGAACCGGACTCGCCCACGATTGCAACGGTCTGACCGGGGTAAATGGTCAGGTTAGCTCCGCGAACGGCGGGAACGACACCGGTCGAGGTCGTGAAGGTGACCTCCAGGTCGGTGATCTTGAGCAAAGGATTGGCGTCGTCCGGGTGGATTTCGGCTTTCTCAGCACCTTCGAGGATGACCTCGGTAACAGTCTCTTCGAATTGTTCTTCGTTCACTTCTTCGCCTTCGGGTCAAGGGCTTCGCGAACGGCGTCACCCATCGTGATGAAGCTGAGCACGGTCAAGGCCAGTGCCATAGCGGGGTAGAAGAGAACCATCGGTGCCTCCCTCAGGCTATCCTTCGCCTGCGAGATGTCATAACCCCAAGACACATCCGTCGGGGGAAGACCAATACCCATGTAGGACAGCGAGGCCTCGGCGACGATGAAGGAACCCAGAGCAACCGTCGCGTAGACGATAATCGGTGCCATGGAGTTCGGGATGATGTGGGAGAGCAGGATGCGCCAACGCGATGCACCGGTTGCCTTCGCGGCCGTCACGAATTCTTCGTTCTTGGCGCTCATGACCGCACCGCGTGTGATACGTGCAATCTGAGTCCAACCGAATATCGACAAGACCAAGATGACCGTCCAGATGTTGCGGTGCTGCTTGAACATCTGCATGAACACAATGGCTGCAAGCATGAGGGGAACTGCAAAGAAGATGTCGGTGACACGTGAAATCAGGGCATCAATCCAGCCGCCAAGGAAGCCGGCGATGGAACCAAGAGTTGCACCAATCAAGACGACGCAGATCGTTGTCAGGACACCGACGGAAACCGAGGCGCGTGCGCCGTAGATGACGCGAGCGTAGATATCGCAACCCTGGAAGGTGTAGCCGAAGGGGTGTCCGGCCTCGGGCTTGCCCAGGTGGTGCGAGAGTTCGCAGTAGTCGGGCTTAACGCTCGTGAAAAGCTGTGGGAACGCAGAGATCAAAACGGCCATAACGATAATGACCGCAGCAATCCAGAACAGGGGCCGCTTGCGCAGATTCTTCCACGCTTCACCCCACATTGAGGCGGGCGCGGACTCATCGGCGACGGCGTCAACTGCACCCAAACCGGTCTCATCAATATCCGAGACGTAGTGCTCCTGACCGGCGCGAGTACGCGAAATAGCTTGCGAAGGGATGAAATCACTCATAGCGAATCCTCGGATCAAGAACGGCGTACAGCAGGTCAACAAGGAGGTTTGCCATGATGTAAACCATGACCAAAACTGTCGTGAAGGAAACAACGGTAGCTGCCTCACCGTGGACGATAGCCTGCCACAAGGTACCGCCAACGCCGTTGATGTTGAAGATACCTTCGGTAATGATCGCGCCACCCATGAGGCCGCCCAAGTCGCCACCGAGGAAGGTTACGACAGGGATCAGCGAGTTACGAAGAATGTGGCGCCTCATCACGGTGCCCTCTTTCAGGCCCTTAGCGCGTGCGGTACGCACGTAATCGGCAGAGACGGTTTCGGATACCGATTGGCGCGTGAGTCGGATGACGTATGCAAGGGAGGTCGCGCCTAGCACAATTGCAGGCATCGTCAAGGATTTTAAGGAAACCGTAGTTGCCGTAGCAGGAAGCAATCCCCATTTCATGCCGAGGAAGAACTGCATGAGGAAGCCGATAACAAAGGTCGGCACAGAGATGACAACCAGAGAGAGGACCAGAACCGTTGAGTCGAAAATACCGCCGCGACGCACACCTGCGATAACACCGAAGAGAATACCGAGAATGGCCTCGATCAAGAGGGCGTAGATGGCAAGTCGGATGGTGATCGGGAATGCGGTCGCCAGCGCCGTCGTTACCGGTTGCTGGGAGAAGGTCGTCCCAAAGTCAAGGGTGAAGATGCCCTTGAGGTAGAGCACGTACTGCAACCAGAAAGGCTTATCAAGGTTGTATTCTTCGCGGATTCGAGCTGCCGCAGCCTCGGTTAAGCCCTTATCGCCTCCGAGGGCCGCGACGGGATCACCTGGCATCAGGTGGACCATCGCAAAGATCAGGAACGTTGCTCCAAAGAAGACCGGGATGGTCTGCAGGAGACGTCGTCCGATGTATCGCAGCATGGACAGGTCCTTTATTACATGTGTTTACGAAGAGTTTTCGTAAACGTATCGGGGTTCATCATCATGAACGGGCTTTCGCATACGCCTGTAGCTACAAACGGATCAGCGAGATACCGCAAGAGATACATACAAACATATGCGCACTATCACTCATAGTAATGCAAAGAAGTGGTAAATGGTCAATCGTGTGTCTTTAATTACGCAGAGAAAACGGTGAGGAATTACTCATTGATAATATGTCGAAAGAAATAAATTCAATGCGTGTGGGGTGGAAGTCGAGAGACTTCCACCCCACACCTCATCCGCTCACGTATCTAGCGGGGAAGAACTATCTTCAGTTCTTAGTAATAGCGAAGTAGTTCACGGTTGAGTTCCAGGTGAACTGAACGTTGCTCACCTTGGTAGACCATGCACCGTTGGTATTCGAGTACCAGGTCGGAATGACCGGCATGTCCTCGAAGAGCAGCTCTTGGGCCTTGTACTGAAGCTCGAGTGCCTCAGTCTCCGAAACGGACCGCGAGTCGGCCAGGTACTGGTCGAACTGTTCGCTCTTCCAACCGGAGTAGTTGGAGGAAGCGTTCGAAGAGTAGGTCGGGAAGAGGAAGTTGTAGAGCGCGGGGTAGTCACCCTGCCAGCCCTGACGGAAAGCTCCCTTGGTGGTGCCGGCCTTCATATCGCCAAGCAGCGACTTGAAGTCTGCGTAGGCATCGGGTTCAGCCTCAATACCCAAGGTGTTCTTGATCGAGTTGCAGGTTGCGTCAACCCACTGCTGGTGTCCACCATCAGAGTTGTAGGCGAGGAGGAACTTGCCACTCCACGGAGAGATGGCGTTAGCCTGCTCCCACAGTTCCTTAGCCTTGGTGGGGTTGTACTCCAGAACCTCAGAGCCCTTCAGGCCTTCCTTGAATCCATCGATTGCAGGAGAGGTGAAGTCCTTAGCAGCGGTACGAGTACCAGCGAAGATCGTCTTGATGATCGAGTCGCGATCGATAGACATTGAGATGGCCTTGCGACGCAGCTTACCCTCTTCGCCGGAGAAGTGCTCCAAGCGTTCAGGAATAGTGATGTACTGGATGATGGCCGCAGGCTGGTTAACAGTACGTCCGGGCAATTCCTGCTGGTAGCTGGAGAAGACCGAGGACGGCACACCATCGAGAACGTCAAGATTATCCGAGATCAGGTCAGCGTAAGCAGCGTCGAGGGACTGGTAGAAGACAATACGGAGACCGTTATTCTTCGCGACACGAGGACCGGAGTAGTTGGGGTTCACAGCAAGATCGATCTGCTTGGAGTGCAGCCAAGCATTCTCACCGTTGGCCATGTAGGGGCCGTTACCCACAGGGTGCTCGCCACCGTTCTTGGGGTCTGCCAGAGTCGAGTCGGGAAGCGGAGCGTAGGCGGTGTAGCCCAGGCGCTTGATGAAGTCCGATTCGGGGGCCTTCAGCTTGATGACGAAGGTGTAGTCGTCGACGATCTCCAGGCCACCTTCCATGTCGCCAGCGCCATCATCGTCGGTGCCGATAACACTAGCGAAGAAGCTTGCAGAGCCAAGGTTCTCCTTGGTGGCCATCTTCCATGCCTCGACGAAGTTCTTTGCTAGAACGGGGGTGCCATCGGAGAACTTGCCATCGGAACGCAGCTTGATGGTCCACTCGGAGTTGTCGGCGTTGGGGGTAATGGACTCTGCAGCGTCCAGCTGGGTCGAGCCGTCAGCCGCGTAGTAAGCGGGGGACGAGAAGATGCTGGAGACGATACGGCCACCACCGGTTTCGTTGGTGTTCGCCGGGATCAGCGGGTTCTGGGGCTCAGAACCGTTAACGGTAACAATGTTGTCCGAAGAACCACCATTGGAACCAGTGCTGCCAGAAGAGCATGCGGTCAGCGCCAGTCCAAGGACGGCGGGCACTGCCAGCCACGACCTCTTAAGATTCATGAGATTCCTCCTGTAGGAGTGCTATTCAGTCATAAGTGCTGATGTCTCGGAAGCATAGCCCACTTTTTTCTCAAAACCTTCACATGTCCATGATGTAAACATTACATTTCGGTTACAATTATAAAGATTTGGTAAAGAAGCATCTGTTAGCAAGCTCTCAAATTTGTCAACCTATGCCACATATCACACCGTGATAGATTTTGCTTCCTCGTCAACCATTCATACCCGTTCCGATCAGGCTTATTGCCTTGTCAACAGCCCCTCAAAAGGCACGAAATTAAAGCTAAAGGTACGAACTAAGCACTGCCGATACGAAGCGAAACAGACTAATCTAAACAGTGCAGGACTCGCCGCCTCGAGGACTGAAGCCGGATATTTGGCTAGCTTCAGCGATCCAAATATCCGGTTAGACTTTGCGGGTCGGGCGGTTGTGGCACCAGAGCCGCAGCCGCTCGGCCTAGCCTAAATCCATCCTCACCAGACAAACAAGGTATTTGGTCGGGGATTTTTTCTAGTTCTCCCAAGGAAATTGGATCAAGAGTCCCGTGTACCATCAGCTGTTCAAGCTGTGACAGTGAGCGAATTGCAATCAGCGCGACATTCTTCGGAAACTCGCGTGCGAACTCCGCATAGATTTCGGGATCATGCTGCCCATCATCACCGACTAGGATCCACTGAATATTTGGGAAAGTATGCGCAAGGCGTCGCAATTCACGCTTCTTATGTTCAACTCCCGAGCGGAACCATCCCGAATTTGATGGACTATAATCCATCATCAAGAAGGCGCCCATAGGAAAGTCCGTTCGGCGTAAAAACTCTCGCAAGCCGGGTACTAGGTTCCACGGACCAGTCGATAGATACATGACAGGCAAGGCATTCGCCTGCCTTCCATGCCCAACCGAAGAAGACTCCTTGTGTTCAGCGTGCTTCTCTTGAACCGAAGGATAGAGGTTGAAACGAGCTACTCGCCGCAAGAACCCCGCCATCCCGGGTACGGCCTCGCGATCAGAGACTCTCTCCAGCAGTGCATGCTTTGCCGCGGTCAACAAACGCGGAATCATCGAGACAATGATCGTGTCATCAATATCTGAAACAACACCGTAACGTTCATCGTCACCGATCACTCGTAACGGAACATCAACAGATTTTGCCGCGCGGATTCGACCAAGGACCCGACCGTCTTTTGCATCGCCCACACGTAAGAGAGACTCTCCCGCAGCAGTGGCCCCTTCAACAGTAGAAGAGGGATACAGGCGATCTCCTTCGCGAACACCCATTCGCTGAACATCCACGGCGTTCAGAGGCTGAATCGAGGCGACCTGCCACCCCGGTTCCAAACCGTGCCCCTCAAGCTCAATATCGATGTATCCACCGCCATCGGTGAAAACGACCTTTTGGGCTTGACCACAGGTCACCAGAACCGGCTGGAAAGGAACCTGAGCATCAAAAAACTGACGCCAACCTCGCCGTTGGGTCAACCACGAGCGCTCCCCCCCTCGTTCTTCCATGATGACGCGAGCCAGAACGCGCGCACGACTCTGCGAGGCATAACCTCCAAAGCCAACAACACCCGGGTAGAAGCCCGCCCACCCCAGCACTCGGGCAAGCCCCGTCGACGTGGCCTCGTCAAGGCGAGAGGCAACGGAAAGTGCAAGGGAGGGAAGGCTCTTTCGGGCAAACACCAATTTTAGTCCTCATTCAGAAGATCGCGCTGATGCTGCGCTTCTTCCGCAGCAGACTTCTCCATGGAACGCTTCAAAGATGGAAGGCCAACGAGCATGATGAGAACCATTACCCACGCAAAGATTGCAATCATCACGTAGGCGCCGCCCGAACCATAACGGTCGACAGCGGGACCCGAGGCAGAAGATCCTAGCGAAACACCCAGATTAATGGCAGTACTCAACCATGCCAGGCCTTCGGTCTGACGATGTCTGGGAACAGATTTGGCGACCATCATGTTGACGTTCGTCATGGTCGGGGCACAGGCAATGCCGCTGATCAACATGATGACGGCCAAGGCAATGATCGTATGCGCCAGCAGATAAGCGGTCATACCAATTGCCAAGGCGACAACGCCAATCGCAAAGAGCTGCCACAGGGGACGTCGCCAGCTCCGCGCACCGTAGATCAATGCGGAGATAAACGAACCAAGTGAGAACATCGCAAGCAGAACACCCGAAAGAGCGGGAACCCCCAGCTCCTTGGTGAAAGCAACAACAGCAATGTCATTCGCACCGAATTGCGCGCCCATTCCCATGTAAGTCAGCATGAGGACGATCATCGCGGGAAGAAGAAGCAGGGATCGTTCACGTGCGGGTGCCGAGGCCGTTGCGCCTTTAGCCTCCGTTGCCGCGTCCTTTGAGCCCTCGGTTCCGTCGCTAGCTACCCGGGCAACGCGACCAGCCTTCCCCAATGGAAGGGGCTCTGAAGAACGCTGGGATAAGAAGAGCACGGCGCCGACAGAAAGGAAAACAATGGAGACCGCAACACCGGTCGTCGGGTGCAGGACCGTTCCCAAAACCGTTGCGATGACGGGGCCAACGATGTAGACGAATTCGTCGACAGCGGCCTCGAGAGCAAATGCGCTATTGAGCTGTGACACCGTGTCGGTGGTGCGGATCCATCGAGCTCTAACCAACGCGCCCGGAGACCCCCAGGTTGCACCAGCAATTCCGGCAGAAACGAACAAGATCGACGGCGAGGCCATCTGAAGAGTCGCCACGAGCAACACGATGGTCGCGACTGCCGACACCGCAAAAACCGGCCCCATGACTTTGAGCTGTCCGTAGCGGTCGACCAGGCGTGCCCACATTGGCGCAGTTACTGCCAAAGCGATGATATTGATTGCCGACACCGCACCCGCAAGGGTGTAGTTTCCATAAGCTGTCTGGATCGACAAGATGATCGAAATCGGCATGATGGACATGGGTAGGCGCAAAATGAAGCCGGCGGCTGAAAAACGCCATGCCTGGTTCAGACGAAGAATTTCCCCATAGGTCGACAGCACTGTGCCAGTGTATGCGTTCTTAGGTGCCTTTGGCACTCCCCACGCTTATGGTGCTGCGCACCCCGTAAAAGTGGGTTAGTTCGTCACTTCAATCTTTCCGTGAGCTCCGGCCTCGGCAAGGCTCATGATGTGGTTAACGAAGGTGTAGGTACCCGGTTCCTTAAAGGAAAGCTCCACAAATCCACCCTGCGCAGGAAGCATGGGGAAGGTCTGAGATCCTCCTCCCCCACGGCTAATGGCATTGCCGCCGTCGATGAGGGTATATCCACCCTCGTCCCAGACGGTATCGAATTGACCACCGACGATGTGGAAGGACATGGCGGTATTTGGGCCCGAATCCATCAGCCAGAAACGCACGCGCTGGCCAACCTTCACCTTGAGGGGGTGCGCGTCGTACTGGAAGGGGCGACCGTTGAATGCCTGCAGGTCAGGCATCATCGAGGCGATCTTTGTTGCGTTCGCAGTTCCGCCGTTGTCCCCCAAGTACAGCTCGGTCGCAACCATCGCGTACTCGTGGTCCACTGGGCGCAGATCAGTGGGGTCAATAATCACCGCACCGGTCATGCCATTGGCAATATGCATGGACATGGGGTGCGTCGAGCAGTGGTACATCCAGATACCGGCCGCCTTCGCAGTGAAGGTGTATTCCAGCGTTTGCCCCGGATCGATCGTCTTCATGGCCTCATCCGGCGCAATATCGCCCGCGTGGAAGTCCAGAGAGTGCCCCATGGTTCCTTCATTTTTGAGGGTGATGTGGAAGGTGTCGCCGATCTTTCCACGAAGGGTGGGGGCGGGAGTGTTCCCGTTGAAAGTCCAGACCGTCCGGCTGACATCGTCGCTCAGGTTCTGCACGATATCGTCGCGGGCAACCAGGGTGTAGTAGTGGTCTTTTTCTTCCGAGGCCGGTGCAACTTCAGCGGGATAGGGATCGACTTTCGCCGCGTAGGCTCGCAGTTGGTCTGCAGTTGGGATTCCCGTTCCCGTTGCAACCTCGTGGTTGTGGGAGGCGTCGCCAGAGTGCGAATCTGCTGAGGCAGAGCCGCCCGTTGCGCCATCGGCGACAATGCTCAGTGTCATCCCCATCTCACGGTGTCCTGGCAGTGAGCACCAACCCTCGGTATCTGCAGTGATGACCCCAGCGTCCACTTCCGCACTTGCACCGGGGGCCAAGGATCCGGTCGTTTGCCCATTGGCCAGAACCAGGTCGTGGCGCTGCTCCGCGGTGTTTGTGAAAGTGATGAGCAGTCGATTTCCTGCTGGAACGTGGATGACAGAGGGAGTGAAGGACATCCCTTGGACGCCGATTTCCACGTGGGTGGTTTCTCCGGTTTCTTTCACCTGAGTTGACGAGGCCACGCTTGAGGTATTCCCCGCCGCTGAGTTTTGCGTTGCATTACTTCCGCCAGCTAGGACACTGGCAAGAACCAGTGCGACAACAGCGCCAAGGCCAGTGAAGACCATTGCTGCCCGCGAGGGTCCGGTGGTTTCTTCGCTCATTGAGCCTTCCTACTTTCACTCA
>NZ_CAUTWQ010000015.1:0-43610 GCF_963542285.1 uncultured Actinomyces sp.
ACTGCACCTGGGAGGGTGTGGGAGAGTAGGACACCGCCACAACACTCTTCAAGAGAGGGGGGTTTGGAACACTGTTCCAAACCCCCCTCTCTTTTTACCTACACCCACCCACACAACACACACAAACACACCAGTGTTTCACACCCGTGTCCACACACGCGCCTACCGGGCGAACGCAACACGGGCCTAGCGGGCTAGTACGGTGCATACCCCACACAAACAACACACGTCCCTTATGCGCAATGGGCTCGGAGACGCGGGCCTAATTTGATAGCTTGCGTATCTTTCTTTGTTCTCTTCGTATGAGGCCTTAGAGGCTTTTCTGAGTGGAGTTTTGAGTGACTAATTGGGTCTTGTCCGGTCGTCTGTTTTCGCAGGCGGCAGAGGCGTATATGAAGAGGCGTTTATCTGGGGTTTCAGGCAATTCAGTTTGTCGACCATGGATGGTTATTAATTAACTTTTGCGGTGCCCACTTAGTCTTCTGGGAGCTAGTTAGTCTTTGGCTTCCAGTCACTCTCTTCGACTCAGGCGCTTGGACTCGGTGTCTCTTCGCGGCGCATTTGATGCAGCCTTTCTTCGCTATCTAAAAGCAGTGCCCGCGAACGGACGTTCGCGGGCACATGTGTCTTACTGCGAATGGCAGTTCACTCTAGATCCACGTCGGGAACCACATGTGAATGTGCCAGAAGTTGTACGAGATGAGATCTCCTCTCCACAGGGGCATAAAGAAGATCGAGACAGCTGTAATGAGTAGAACAATGACCACAGCGCCAATGGCAAACCTTTGACGCGTCACGACATTAGCGCCCATCCATCGGTAGTCACCCTCTTCAAGCGGCTGAGACGCATACATGCGGTCAGGATCTACCTCACAGCGAGTTTGATCGAGCATGAGCCCAATTACCCATGCCGCACTCAGGCAGACAAAAGGCACGAAAGCAATCGTGTAGAAATTAAAGATCGTCCGGTTTGCGTTCAAATACCAAGGGAAGTACATCGCCAAGTATCCGCAGACAACAAAACCGGTCCTCCAGTTGCGGTCCCGAAGCGTCACGAACAAAACGATGAAGAAGGCAATGGCCGCAAACCACCACAGAAGCGGATTCCCTAGTGCAACAACGGCGTTGACACAATCCGACTTATCGCAGCTTGCATCTGCGATTTTGTTCCATGCGAAGGACGTTGGACGTGCCTGAACAAACCACTGTGCGGGATGAGCCTGATAGGTGTGCGGAGTGGTTAAACCCGTGTGGAACTTCAGCATTCCTACGTGGTAGTCCCACAGGTCGCGGAATGCTCCAATAAAGCCGTGAGTTTTGTGACCGTACGCGTTCCAGTGCCTAAACCAGCCGAACCATGAGGCGACATACGTGATGACTGCGGGCGGAACCATGGCCAAGAATGCAACAGAGGTGTCATTGATCAAGGTTGCGTAGAACGCGCGTGGATGCCCAAAACGGCGGCGCGTCATCCAGTCGCGGAAAGCAACAAACAATCCCAAGACAGCCAGCGCGTAGAGCCCTGACCATTTGACCGACATCGCAAGGCCACACAAGATGCCTGCGACCAATAGCCACCAGCGTGCACCCGCATGAGGGCCGATTCGAGAGGGATTATCAGGATCCGGCTTCCATTGGGAAAGTTTTTCGACCAAACGTGGATGTGAGATCTCCTGATCTTTCAGGACGGCAAGGAATGCGGCAGCGGCAAACATCGCCAGGAACACATCCAAAAGCCCAGTTCGCGAGAGAACAATTGCGATGCCATCTGTTGCCATAAAGAATCCCGCAAGTGCTGTGATAGCGGGGGAACGGAACAAATGCTGTGCAATTCGCGCGGTAAGGAAGACAAGAATGATTCCTGCGATGGCTGCACTGATGCGCCAGCCGACCGGATTGGTTGCTCCGAAGACGCGCATTCCCAAGCTGATCAGCCACTTTCCGACCGATGGGTGAACGACGTAACCACCATTGGTCGAAAGCCCAGAGTAATCACCCGAGATAAACATCGGGTCGTTATCTTTCGCCCAGCTTCCCTCATAGCCCAAAGTCATCAGGGAGTAAGCGTCTTTCACGTAGTAGGTCTCATCGAAGACCAGAGTCTTAATTGTTCCAAGACCAGGAAGCCTGATGAGCGCCGCCAAAAGCGTCGTTACAAGAGTCGCAACCCAGCCGGCTTTCGCAGACATCGGGAAACGCGCCCACCTGGGTATGGGGACGGGTTTCCATTCGCGTCCTGTCCCTTCGGGAGCGGTATCAGCCTCTTCGTCGTCTGCTGATGCCTCGTTCGCCTCTGCCGAGGCCTCTTCGTCCTCTGCCGAGGCCTCGTTTACCTCCGCCGAAGGGCTAGGCTCGCCTTCCTCGGCCTCGGGAAGAGGCTCGGGCTCAACAGCCGGGGAAGCCTGGTCCGGACCCAAGGCGGGGTCTTCGGGAATATCTGAATCGGAAAGAGTCTTGTCGTCCACCCGACCAGTTTACCGAGGCCCCTGCTCAACTGGAGTAGCACACCCAAAGGTGCGACGATTGACGCGTGAGTGAAGACCAGGATTACATTCAGGCCCCCGCGTCAATCCTCCTTGCGGCCACCCCGATTGGCGACGTGCGCGATGTTTCCGCGCGCCTAGCCCCTGCACTTGAACAGGCAGACATTATTGCTGCCGAAGACACGCGCCGCCTCCTTGCCTTGGCCTCGAGAATGGGAATCCGTCTGAGCGCCAAGCTCATGAGCCTCCACGATCACAATGAGTCCGCTAAGGCCTCGGCAGTCGTCGAGCAGGCGCGGGCGGGTGCGCGCGTCGTCATGGTTTCCGATGCGGGAATGCCGACGGTTTCCGACCCGGGGTTTCGCCTGGTTCACGAGGCCACGGCGGCTGGCGTTCACGTCAGTGTCCTCCCGGGCCCCTCGGCTCCCGTTACTGCGTTGGCCCTGTCTGGGCTTCCCTCCGATCGCTTTGCTTTTGAGGGCTTCCTTCCCCGAAAAACTGGTGAAGCAACGCGCTATTTGAAGGCCCTTGCGCAAGATCCTCACACCCTGATCTTCTTCGAATCACCTAAACGCGTCCATGACACTCTGATTCTCATGGCTGAGGTCTTTGGCGCCGATCGACAAGCCGCACTGTGTAGAGAGCTCACAAAAACCTACGAAGAGGTGATCCGCGGGAGCCTCGCTAAGCTGGTTCAGGCCACAGAAGGTGAAGTTCTTGGTGAAATCACGCTGGTGATTGCACCCGGGCATGCGCAGGGCAATGCGGATGACCATGTTGAGGCAGTGCTCGCCTTGGCAGCAGAGGGGATGCGTTTGAAGGATGCCGCTGCCGAGGTTGCCGAGGCCACAGGGCTACGAAAGAACGAGCTTTACCGCGCGGCACTTGCACGCACAAACTAGGGAAGCGGGTGCGAATCAGAGCAGCAGGTGCGAATCAGGCATGCGAAGAGACTAGCTCAACTCCGGCCTCGGCCATGCGTGCGACGGCGAGCTCGCCCAACTCGGGGCTGATGGGTTCGGTCAGGTCGGTGAAGACTCGCACTTTATAACCGTACTTCACGCCGTCCAGCGCTGTTTCGCATACGCAGTGGGACAGTGCAAGGCCAACGATATCCAGCGAATCAATACCTTTGTCGTGAAGGAGCTCAAGCAGGGGACGCTTCGTTGCTGCATCTTCGCCCTCGAAGGCAGAATAAGCGGCCTCGTACATGCCCTTGTGGATGGTGATATCCGCGTGGAGGTCAGCAAGGGCTGGGTGCAGCTCGGCCTCGGCAGTACCTGCAATCCCGTGAGGAGGCCAGGTGTCGACGAAGTCGGGATGGTCGGAGAAATGCGTCCCCGGATCGATATGCCAGTCCTGCGAGGTCACGATGCAGTCGTAATTCGCTGCGTGAACGGCAACAAAATCTGCAATACGCTGTGCTAAGGCGTTTCCGCCTTCAACGGGAAGATCTCCCCCCTCGCAAAAAGTAGGCTGCATATCGACAACGACAAGCGCGCGGGGCATTGGATCCTCCAGAAAATAAACGATAGATACTATTGAGAATAGGACAGAGGCGACTCGAATGCCAATAGGCATTAAACTAGGGGACCATGAGTCGTATTTTGTCTGCCGTTGCTTGGCCTTATGCCAACGGTCCTCGCCATATTGGTCACGTCGCCGGTTTCGGAGTCCCCTCCGATGTGTTCTCTCGCTACATGCGAATGGCTGGGCACGACGTGCTGATGGTGTCCGGAACTGACGAGCACGGAACTCCCATTCTGGTTGCTGCCGATGGCGCGGGAATCAGTGCGCGTGAGCTGGCCGACCAGAACAATCGACTCATCGTCGAAGACTTGGTTCAACTGGGACTGTCCTACGACCTTTTCACGCGCACGACCGCTGGAAATCACTACCGCGTTGTCCAAGACATGTTCCGGACCGTCCGCGATAACGGTTACATGATCGAACAGGTCACTCGCGCGGCGATCTCGCCTTCGACCGGACGCACTCTTCCTGACCGTTATATCGAAGGTACCTGTCCTATTTGTGGTGCAGAGGGTGCTCGCGGTGATCAGTGCGATAACTGTGGTAACCAGCTTGATCCCACAGATCTGATCAATCCTCATTCACGAATCAACGGTGAAACCCCCGAATTCGTGGAGTCCGTCCACTATTTCTTGGATCTTCCCGCACTGGCAGACGCGCTGTCTGCATGGCTGGATGATCGTGACCGTTCCGGCACATGGCGTCCCAACGTCATCAAGTTCTCGAAGAACTTCCTTGAGGATATTCGCCCGCGTGCGATGACACGCGATATTGACTGGGGCATCCCCGTTCCCGGGTGGGAAGATCAGCCCGGTAAGCGCCTCTACGTGTGGTTCGACGCGGTTATTGGTTACCTGAGCGCTTCTATTGAATGGGCGCGCCGCACGGGAGACCCCGAAGCGTGGCGTAAGTGGTGGAACGATCCCGAAGCCCTGACCTACTACTTTATGGGCAAGGACAATATTGTTTTCCACTCGCAGATCTGGCCTGCGGAGTTGCTGGGTTACAACGGTCAGGGATCAAAGGGGGGCCAGCCCGGTGACCTTGGCGTGCTCAATCTGCCCACTGAGGTCGTCTCTTCAGAGTTCCTCACCATGGAAGGTAAGAAGTTCTCTTCTTCGCACGGAATCGTCATCTATGTGCGTGACATGCTCAGCCGCTACCAGGCTGATGCGCTGCGCTATTTCATTTCTGCGGCTGGTCCCGAGTCCTCTGACGCGGATTTCACTTGGGCAGAATTCGTGCGTCGCACGAACGGCGAGTTGGTGGCAGGCTGGGGCAACCTGGTCAATCGCACCGCCTCGATGATCCACAAGAAGTTCGGCGAAATCCCCGCGCCGGGAGAGCTCCAAGAAATCGATCGCGCGCTGCTGGACGCGATCGCCGCGGGCTTTGACGAGGTGGGAGACCTGATCCGTCACCACCGCCAGAAGGCCGCTCTTGCCGCTGCAATGCGTTTGGTTGGCGAGGCCAACAAGTACGTTGCTGACACCGAACCCTTTAAGCTCAAGGCCCCTGAAGAGCGTGAGCGTTTGGCGACCGTGTTGTGGACGCTGGCGCAGGCCGTGGCCGATTTGAACCTCATGCTCTCTCCTTTCCTCCCTCACGCCGCAAATGATGTGGATCGCGTGATGGGTGGCAGCGGCGAGATCGCTCCGATGCCCTGCATCAAGGAAGTTGAGGAGTTGGATCCCGAGGTTCTTCCCGCAGACTTTGAAGGCCGCACGGGATACCCGGTTATTACCGGCGATTACACGAAGGTTCCCACCTGGGAGCGTCACGATATCGTCGTTGGCACTCCGATCGAAAAGCCGACCCCGGTCTTCCAGAAGCTTGACGAGGCCATTGTCGAGGAAGAGCTTGCGCGCTACGCGGAGTCTCGTCCTGACGACGTGACGGGAGCCTGAGCTTTTTGAGCTGTTGGAGGGTGTGGCCCAAGCCTTTTGGCTTGGGCCACACCCTTTTGGGGGTGAGGAAGGCGAATGGGGGAGTACGCCCGCTTCTTAGCGCGTGGCCTCGGGAAGGGCTAGAGTGCGCTGGGGAGAAGATCCTTGCAGATCGCCGTGGTGCCGCGAACAACTAACTCGGGATCGAAGAGAAGCTCAACGTGCTCCTTGGCGTTTTGCGGGCTTTCTATCAGGCATGCGAGTGCAGAAACGGCCGCCCCACTTAGGGCGTCGACCGGCTGGCGAATGGTCGTCAGTCCCGGAGAAATGTATCCAAGGTAGCTCGAGTCGTCGTAGCCAACGACGGAAATATCATCGGGGACCTGTAGGCCCTGGATCGTCAGTGACTTGAAAGCACTTAAGGCGAGCTCATCGCTTGCGCATACGATTGCACTCACACCTGCATCTGTCAGACGCGCTGTTGCAGCCTGTGCGGTTCCCAAGCCATAAGATGCCCATTCCACATACTCCGGCTTAAGGTCGAGCCCTGTACGGTTCGCAAAGTCAAGGGCAGAATTGTACTTCGTGATACTGGGGTAGTGGTTTGGATTGCCTAGAAGCAAACCGATGCGAGTATGTCCCTGATTCACGAGGTGTTGAAGAGCCATTTCCGTTGCAAGACGATCGTCTGTGCGAATGAAGTAACCCGGTATGTCTGGATCACCAGCATTGATGAAAACCATTGGAGTTCGATGCTCAGCAAGGCGCTGATAGATCGAATAATCGTTGCCCTTGGAGTCGTACTGGCCGGAAAGGAAGATCGCGCCATCAATCTGTTCAGAAAGCGCCATTGACAGCAGGGTTTCTTCACTGGTGCCTCCCGATGTGTAGGTGCACAGGAAAGGCAAAATATTGCGTGCGGTCAGTTGAGTGCATATTGCCGTAAGTAAAGATGCAAAAACAGGATTGACCAAGGTAGGGGTAACGACGGCTATATGTCGGGGCTGATTTCGCCCGACAGTGTTCGAAATACCCATACTTTTTGCGGTATTGAGCACGGCCTGACGGGTGTCGTCGGAAACGCCTGGTTTTCCGTTGAGAACGCGCGATACCGTCGCTTGGCTGACGCCGACTTCAGCGGCAACGTCTGCAAGTGTTTTCACTATTTTCTCCGTATTCCACCGTTACATTGGATGGGAGTTACCTGAATGCTCTTAGTGTATATGAAATCGTTATTTACGTAAAGACATGAAAGACTTGCGCAAGGCTTGCTTTCATTGTTACAGTCGTCTCTGTCAGAAGGAACTGGTCATTGTGGATCGGCTCTCTGAGAGTGCATAGCTGCATAGCTTCACAGCAAGCGAACGATAATCTAAGGAAGGATTATCTCCAATGATGAAACATTCACCTGTGGCGCCCGTACTGGCAAGCGCACTGGTTGCCGCATTGGCGTTGAGCGCATGTTCCAAAGGCGCATCATCCGACAACACCGCATCGGATGGCCGTCCTGTCGTGACTGTCCAGATTGTTAAGGACGCACGCACCAAGCCTATGAGCGATCTTAAGTGGACGAAGGACCTTGAAACTGCCTGTGGTTGCAGCATCAAGTGGCTGGAAACCGCGGCATCCTCGTGGGATCAACAAAAGAGCGCTGCTCTGGCAGCCGGCGATGTTGCCGACCTGACCATTGCGGGCTTTGATTCGAGCGATATGGCAGAATTTGGCTCTCTGTTCATGGACCTCACTCCTGAGCTGGACAATCTGCCGAACGTGAAGAAGATGTTCGATGCGGAACCCTACTCGCGGATTGTTTCTACCAACACCAAGAATCAGATCCTCGGTGTGGGTCGTTCCACCGTTCCTCTCTCGGCCAATACCGGTAGCCACATGTTTATTAACAAGGCATGGCTCGATAAGCTGGGGCTGGCAGTCCCCACCACATGGGATGAGCTTAAGACCGTGCTCAAGGCATTCAAGACCCAGGACCCCAACGGCAACGGTGTTGCTGATGAGATTCCCTTGGACTTCAACAAGCCTGGAACCAATGGATTCGAAGGCTTTAATCCCAACCTCTTATTGGGCTCTGAAGGTATCACCCTGAGTTCTGACTCCAGCTTGGGAATGTACGCCGACAACGGCACCGTAAAGAACTACCTGACCGATGAGCGCTACAAGAACTTCGTGAAGTTCATGAATGAGCTGTGGTCGGAAGGCCTGATTGCTCAGGACGCATTCACCCACGACTGGTCCACCTACACCGGTCATGCAAAGGGCGATGGAAAGACCGCAACTGTTGGTATGTCCTGGATGTGGACGCCCTCAGATCTCTTCGGTTCTGAGCTGGGTAAGCAGTACATCACCATTCCGTCCCTGAAGGCGAAGGAAGGGCAGACCACTCCGGTTGTGTGGGCATGGAGCGGCGACTCAATGGCCTATGGCGCGAACCAGATTGTTGCGAAGGCTGAGCCTGCAAATAAGGAAGCAACACTGAAGCTGATGGATTCCTTCTACACGCCTGAAATTGGTATTCAGGCAACCTACGGTTCACTCGGCGAGTGTGTTGAGAAGGAAGCTGACGGCACCTACAAGGTTCTTGAGCCTGCTGATAAGAGCAAGAATGCAGGTGACTGGCAGTTCACCAACGCGCTTGCTGACCGCGCTCCAGTGTGGATCAACAGCGAATGGAAGCTGAAGCTGCCTGCAGAGCACACCGAGGTTTTCCCAGTGGACGCTGTCTACAACGAGAATTGGTCCAATATCGACCTGAACTCTGATATTCTGTATGGAAACATGCCGACCACTGATGAGCAGGCAGATATCCTCTCTCGTAATGCGACCGGTATCAACCAGAACGCGATGGCGAAATTCGCACAGTGGGTCACCAAGGGTGGCGTCGATGACGAATGGGATCAGTACGTTGCTGACCTCGAGGCAAACAACCTTGCAGAGAGCATCAAAGTCAAGCAGGACATCTACGATGCCTACAAGGCTCAGATGAAGCAGCAGGGCGTTGATCTGAACTCCATGTTCAAGACTCAGTCCGACGACAAGTCGGCGAAGTTCACCAAGTAAGTCACGGCTGGCGTGCCCTGTGAGAATTCATAGGGCACGCCAGTTTTTTACACCTGGGTTTTCTGTACGTGTCTTGAGCGCAGAATTCCCTCCCCCCATCAACTTTCCTCCCTCCATATTTCTCTTATCTCTCTCGCATTGCTGCAGTGCTGCCGCAGTGCATTTCACCCACATTGAGTTCCTAAATGAGGAAGGTAACTGATGTTCTTTGGATTTCTCCATCGAGTGTTTGGGGCGGTGGGGCATACCTTCGGGCATATCCCTCATCTGTTCCATATGCGCCATCCGCTGATCACTATTTTTGGTGCTCACCGAGTTGTGGCCATCTGCGTCACCGTGACAACGACGATTGTCATCGGTGTTGGTGGCGTGACCATTATTATTGGCCCCACAAATGGTGATACAACCCCGCAGATTCCTGGGCAAGAGCAGACTACTCCAACGCCGAAGCCGGAAAAAACACCAACGCGCGAAGATAAAATTCGTACCTGGTGGCATGAAAATGGCGTGAAGGATGCCGAAAAGCCTCTTGCTAACAATGAGGTTCGTCAGTCACCCTTCTATTCGGTATCGGTCTCGGCCGTCGATGGTACTGATTCGGACAATAGTTCGTTTACCTATATGTCGATCCCGCGCAACGGTAACCCCATGCGTTCCGACCTCAATGACGATGGCGCCAAGTTCCAAGCCGATAATCACGTGACGATGAGCTGGTCCTCGTTCGAATATGACACCGATGTCTTCGTCGATGTCACTTTGCAGACCGGTGCGAAACTGACCGATGTCAATCAGGTTACTGTTCGCCCTGCCAAGGCGAATATCGAAAAGAAACTTCTGAACGACACGACTGTGCGTCTGTATATACCTCAGAACAACGATGGTTACCGCCTGTCCGTAGAGTTCGCTCCCGAACTCATGGATGTGTACCGCTACCAGGGAGGGCTCACCCTTGAGGGCGGAGAAGGTCACGAATACGTTGGAACTGAGCCGAAGAACTCCATGTTGCTCTTTGCTCAGCCCTGGGCCTCGCGCGTCGATCCCACGACGATTCCGACCGAGGCTGACGGAACAATTACCTATGTGACCCCGGGTGAGGTCACCAACTTGGATACCGTCGACACCGATATTGTGTATTTCAAAGCCGGTACCTACTGGATGACCAACAAGTATTCTGCGAACCTTCCAGACCGCGTGAAGTGGGTCTATTTTGAGCCCGGCGCCTTCGTTAAGGGGGCCTTCCAATTTGGGGTCAATGAAAACATTACGAACTACAAGGTCACGGGTTACGGTGTGCTTTCAAGCGAGCAGTACCTCTATGAGACAGACATGTCGAACGGATACAAGACCTTGGAGCATAAGGACGGCGCAAACTGCCATGCCACCTGTGTTAAAGCTCTGAAGTTCACCTCTACTACTCCGCATCAGGTTCTTGACCTGCAAGGTGTGACTATCAAGGAGCCGTCATACCACTCCTTTGTGGAATATGGTTTCCGTCCCGCTGACCCCGAAAAGGGCAGCATGAGCGATGCTGAGTTTGCCGAGGCCGTGGCCCGTAACAGTGCGATCGAGGGTGCGAACGAGCAGTCCTTTAGTCAACGCGTTCGCAACTACCAGCAGGTGGGTTCCTGGTACTGGCAGACCGATGGGATGGAGCTGTATCCCGGCTCGACCATGAAGAGTTCGTTCTTCCATACAAATGATGACGCGATGAAGCTTTACCACAGCAACGTGGATGTTTCGAATGTCGTGGTGTGGAAGAACGATAACGGCCCCGTTTTCCAGTGGGGCTGGAACTACCGGAATACTGAGAATGTGAAGGTCGATGGAACGACCGTTGTACACAGCTTGATGAATAACTCGGGTGCAACCAACACCTGTGTATTCAACTCATCTCCGCACTGGAACGGCGGCGCCTTTGATTACTCGGATCCTTCAACGACTTTGAAAAACTGGACCATTTCCAACACAGTCGTGGAGGGAAGTGTGAACTGTGGTTTCCGTATCTACGCGCTGTCGAATATGGAGAACTTCAAGATCGTTAACTTCCATGTGGATTCGTGGAATGGGCAGCCTGAAGCCAATGTTGTTAGCCGTCTGACCCGTCCTGCAAATAAGGCGGGGAAGAAGGTGACGATCGGCAATGAAACTGTCGACCACAACGGTATTGAGATTCGTAACTTCAGCGTTGGCGATACCTTCGTGACGAAGGCCGGCGGAAACTGGGCATCCAATGAGCTTGGTCGTTTGGATTTCGATGCAGATTGCTGGGATAACTGGAACGCTACCGCAGACGGCAAGCCTGAGAACATGCCGACACTGAGCGTTGAAGGGCTCAAAGATCAGGAATCTTTGGATTCTCGTCATCTTTCGTTTAAGGGAACAACCGACGGTAATCGCGTTGTCCTGACGGTCAATGGAACGAATACGGAATTGCCTGTTGTCGCCGGCGCATTCAGCGCTGATCTCACCTTGGATCGTGCGATCAACTCGGTGCGCGTGAGTGCATACTCGCCCGAGAATACCGTGAGTCGAGCAAGCTACACGATCTACTCCTTCGGTGACAAGATTGGCACCTTGAGTGATCCCAGCGGTGATGATAACGGCGCCGGAACGGTTGTCTACCCGAAGAGTGAGAACTTTAATCCGGGGAGCTTCGACCTGCTTGAAACCTCCGTGTATCGCGATAACGATCACTACCAGTTCATCACGCGAATGGCTGCTCCTGTGAACAATCCGTGGGGTATGAACCAGATGAGTACCCAGCGACTGAATATCTATATTCGCAGCGAAGCTAATACCTCAACTGATGTGACGCCTCTGCTAGCGGGCACGAACACCTTCGCTCATGGCGGTTGGGACTATGTGCTGATTGCTGATGGGCGTTCGGAATCTTTGCCCTACAACATGGGTGTCTATGACAATGCGGGCAAGTTGAAGGGCGAGGTGACCTTGAAGGTTGCGGGGAATCGAATCATGATGTCCGTTGACCGCAGTGCACTCGATGGCGTGGACTTGGCAAAGGCTTCGTACCAGGTGTCAATCTATTCCTCCTCGGAAGATGGGGAAGGCGTGGGCAATGTTCGTCCGATCTACTCGGCCGAATGCTACGCGGGCGCAATGGGATGCCCTGACTTTGTGAAGAACTTCCGCTTTGGTGGTGGAAAGGGCATCGTTACTAATGAGTCTCCGTATGATTCGGACACCACAGATTCCAACGCAGTTGACATCATCTCGGGTGTCATCGAGCAGTCCAAGGCTCTGAGTGTGAACGAAGAGGGCAAGGTTGTGGTTCCCTTTGTTGGCTTCGACGCGCGCCAGTAGAGATAGAGAAAGTGCGTAAGCTGGAGCCAGAAGGGGGTTCTCGGTAAGGCGCTGTGCTGAGCGGAAATGCTACTGAGGAAACCCTCGATATTCAGGGGTGGGCATGAAAGTGTCCACCCCTGAATATGTTTTGTAATACTTGCGCAAGGATTTCATTATTGTTACGCTAAAGGGGTAGCGCATGGACGCGCTTCCAAACCCTCGCAAGAACATGCGGCAATGTTGACGACTGAGAAAGTTATTGCGATGACAGAGCAATTAAATGCTGATTTCGCTGCGACTCGCAACGCTGCGGCGAAGACCCCTTGGTGGTCGAACGCTGTGGTCTACCAGATTTATCCGCGCTCCTTTCAGGACGCAAACGGCGATGGGATTGGTGATATCCCCGGGATCACCCAGCGCCTGCCCTATGTGGCAGAACTTGGCATTGACGTTATTTGGCTGTGCCCCCTGTACGTGTCGCCCCAAGATGACAACGGCTACGATATCGCCGACTATCAGAACATCGACCCCATGTTTGGGACTCTCGATGATATGGATGAGCTGCTTCGCAGTGCCCACAGCCTAGGACTAAAAGTCATCATGGATTTGGTGGTGAACCACTCCTCTGATGAACACGCCTGGTTTATCGAATCACGAGACAAGACCAGTGACAAAGCAGATTGGTATTGGTGGATGCCCGCAAAAGAAGGGCATACTCCAGGCGAACCCGGAGCCGAGCCCAACAGCTGGGGCAGCTATTTCGGTGGATCTGCGTGGACCTATGACCCGCAGCGCGGTGAATACTTTTTCCATCAGTTCTCCGCCAAACAGCCCGACCTCAATTGGGAAAAGCCCGAACTGCGCCACGAAATCTACAAGATGATGAACTGGTGGATGGACCGGGGGATTGACGGATTCCGCATGGACGTCATTAGCCAGATCTCCAAGACTTTGGATAGCCGCGGAATGCTCCCTGGAACCGACGGATCCGACATGGAGATTTATCCCGTCGGTTCCGATGGATATTCCTCACCCTTCGATTTCTGCACGGATGGCCCGCGCTTGGATGAATTTCTCCACGAAATGTACGAGGCCGTCTTTGCGGGTAGAGAGGGCTTCCTGACCGTCGGCGAGGGGCCTGGTATTTCCAATACCCGCGCAGCACACATCACCAACTCGGCCAGTGAAGAACTCGACATGCTCTTCCTTTTCGACCACGTTGGCATTGACGACGACGGTCCAGCAGGGAAATGGTCTGTCGTGCCGTGGAAGGTTTGCGACCTACGCAATGTCTTCGCAGGTTACGAAGAAATCGTGCGCGATGGTGGATGGACTAGCCTCTTCTACTGCAACCACGACCAGCCCCGCGTTGTGTCCCGTTGGGGCGACGACAGCACGGAAGAACTGCGCTCTCGAAGTGCAAAGGCGCTTGGCCTCGTCCTTCACATGCACAAGGGAACCCCCTACATCTACCAAGGCGAAGAGCTGGGTATGACGAACGCAGGCTTCACCAGCCTTGACCAGTATCGCGATGTCGAATCCCTGAACCACTACCGCCAATACGTCGAAGAAGCGGGGATCTTGACCCACGACGAAATGATGAATGCGCTGGCACTCAAGGGCCGTGATAATTCGCGGACACCCATGCAGTGGGATGACACAGCCTATGCGGGTTTCATTGACGAACAAAGCGGGCACGCCCCCTGGATTTCTGTCAATGCGAACAAAGACGTGATTAACGCAAGGCGTCAGCAAGATGACCCCGATTCGGTCTACCACTTCTTCAAGAGACTCATTGAACTGCGGCACACTCAAGACATCGTTGTTGCCGGAGACTGGGAATTAATTGCCCAAGATTCCGACTCTGTCTACGCCTTCACAAGGCGCTTGGGGGATGAGAGCTTGGTGGTTGCCGCCAATCTGTCCACTGCCACCGTTGAGCTGCCAACAGAAGTTGCAGAACTGGTGGGGGAGCCTCTCAATGAGCGCGTCCTCATCACTAACCAGGATGCCGCCCGCACATGCGAGGAACTGCAGGATTGCCACCTGCGCCCGTGGACGGCCTTCGCTTACACACTCGGCTAAATTCCTGGACGAAACGAAGAGGTTGCTATGTCCACTACAGAAGTTCAGCCACGCGGCACAAAGCCGTTACGCTCCACCCCTGCCTTAGAGCAGGCCAGCACAAAAGTGAAGAAGACGCCGAAGGCTAAGGGCGCTCCCTGGTGGACTCCTGCGGCCCTCGCGAACCACTTCCGGCTGTACTGGCAGTTGTGGATCATGGTTTTGCCGGCGATCATTCTGATCCTGATCTTCAGCTACGGGCCAATGTATGGAATCCAGCTGGCTTTCCGTGACTTCGATGTCACCAAAGGTATTACGGGCGGAAAGTGGGTAGGACTGAAGTATTTTAATCAGTTCTTCAGAGACCCAATGTTCTGGCAGATTATCCGCAACACCTTACGCATCAGCTTGTGGACCCTGGTCACGGGTTTCTTTGCCCCGATCATTCTGGCCCTGCTGATCAACCAGATCGCAAGCAAAAGAACGAAAACTTTCGTTCAGACAATCACCTACATGCCTCACTTCATCTCGACAGTGGTCATGGTCTCGATGCTCAATATCTTCCTCGCGCCAAATTCCGGTTTGATCAGTAAGCTCTTTGGCGGTGCGGACCTCATGGGAACCGCCTCTGCATTTACGCCGATTTACTGGATGAGCGAAATCTGGCAGCACGCCGGATGGAACTGCATCATCTACCTGGCTGCACTGTCATCAATCGACACCGCGCTTTACGAGGCCGCGAAAATCGACGGTGCAGGGCGAATGCAGTTAATTCGATACATCGATATCCCGGCCATTTTGCCGACCGCAGGAATCCTTCTGATCTTGAATATGGGATCGGTACTGGGTGTCGGTTTCGAAAAGGTCTGGCTGATGCAGAACACGCTGAATATCACTGCTTCCGAAGTCATTGCGACCTATACCTACCGCATCGGTATCTTGGCCCACCACTACAGCTATTCCACTGCAATCGGTTTGTTCAACAGCGTTGTGAACTTCATCTTCCTGGTGACCGCAAACAAGATTGCAAAGAAAACCAGCGACACCAGCTTGTTCTAGAACCGGCGTGAAGAAAGGACTGAATCATGTCTGCAGCAACACCTGCCGCAAAGATTTCCGGTCACACGGCCGGGATGGGAACATCGAGGGAGCGGGCAAGGGAACCGAAGCCAAAGAAGAACCTTGGCGCATTGTGGCGAACGCGCTCTGCCTCTGACTGGATCATTGATGGAATCATCGCTTTGATCATCGCGGCCATCGTTCTGGCAATTTTGTACCCGATGTGGTTCATCATTGTCGCGTCTTTCTCAGATCCGAACTTGGTATCGACCGGTAAAGTCACGGTTCTTCCCAAGGGTATTAATTTCAAGGGCTACCTCAAGATCTTGGAAGATACTCGTATCTGGATTGGCTATCGCAACACCTTGCTGTACTCGCTCCTAGGCACAGCAGTGAACCTGATCGTCACGCTTCCAGCGGCCTTCGCCCTGTCCCGTAAAGAATTCAAGCCGCGTCGCGTGATCTTGTTCTTCTTTACCTTCACGATGTTCTTCGGTGGCGGCCTGATTCCCAGCTACCTGCTGATGAAACAGCTGGGACTGCTCAACAGCATCTGGGTTTTCATCATTCCGGGTGCCTTCAGCGTATTCAATATGATCATTGCCCGTTCCTTCTTTGAGGCTTCGATCCCCGAAGAACTTCATGATGCGGCGCAGGTTGATGGTCTGTCGTACTTCGGGTATTTCAACAAGATCGTGTTGCCTCTGTCGACGGCGATTATCGCGGTTATCGGCCTGTACTACTTCGTAGGACACTGGAACGACTACTTCACCGGTTTGATCTACATCCGTGACCAGAACCTGCAACCTTTGCAAAATGTTCTGCAAAACATTTTGTTGGCAAACCAGACGCAAGTTGGTTCCGTCGGAATGACCGCAATGGATTCGCAGAACTTTGCTGATCAGATCAAGTTTGGCGTGATTATTGTTTCGACAATTCCTCTGCTGATCATCTACCCCTTCCTGCAGAAGTACTTCAACAAGGGCGTCATGATCGGCGCCGTCAAAGGCTAGAACAATGACCAGATTGGCCCTGACCTACGAGCGCTTGTGCCGCATTGTGCTGATGGTGTTTGTCACCAACATTGCGATGCTCGTCCACACGCTCATGGGACTGATTGTGGGAGGATTCTTCCCCTCAATCGCCGCGGCATATGCGACATTTCGGACTTGGCTGATCGATGAGGACCAGTCGTGGCGCATTCGCCACACATGGGTGGTGTTTCACCGCGCATGGAAAGACGAACTCACTCAGGCCAATCTCTTCGGTTGGGGGCAACTGCTCATTGGCCTCGCCCTAGCGTGGGACTACTACCTGGTGAATTGGAACGACCTGGGTGGAGTCATCGGCGTTGGCGTCTCGGGACTATTGCTCTTACTCAACCTTGTGTTCTGGACCGTGGCGGCGCTGTCATGGTCAGTGCGTGCGAATTTCGATGAGCCCCTCCCGTGGGTTGTGCGCATGTCGCTGAACATGACACTGGCCCGCCCTGTGTGCACCCTGCTCCTCCTTGCCTTCACGGTCATCATTGGGTGGACGTGGAGCCAGTGGCCAGGCGTGTTTATGGTCTTCGGCGCTGCAGTTCCGATTTTTGCTGTCCAGGCAGTGATTTATAGTTTTGGAGGGCTGCCGGGAATGAGCGTCAAGGACCGACCTTCCCCCGAGCGCCGCTGACGAGGCCGTCGCCGGGGGCGGGGGAGTATCCGCTTAAGCCTGCCGAGGCCTCGGCAATAAGAGAACCCGGCAACTTTCCTTCCCACAACCTTCTTCCAACCACCTTAAAACCCGTAACCCAGGAGACCCAATGTTTCCCATCCCCTCTGTGAAGGCGCAGATGAACCCCCAGACCACCTTTGTTGGGGAGGGATGGCGAATCGGCTTCCTGACTGATGCCCTAGTCCGCCTCGAATGGTCGGATTCCGGAGTCTTTGAGGACGAGGCGACACAGGTCGTCCTCAACCGCTGTTTCGAGCAGGAAACGCCAAAAGTTACCTACTCCCAGCGAGGCGGAACGCACGTGTGGGAGACCTCTTCCATCCGCCTGGTTTTTGACGGTCAGAGCTTTAGCAAAGAAGGACTCAGCGCCGTCGTCAAGAACGCTGGAGGTGGCTTTGGGACCACGTGGCACTACGGAGATGAAGGACACGCAAACCTCAAGGGAACTGCGCGCACTCTAGACGGTGTGAACGGGGCCTGCGAACTGGGCATGGGGCTTATCAGCCGTGATGGATGGGCAGTCCTAGACGACTCACAATCAAATCTCGTGCAGGCTGACGAAAGTGCGTGCAGGGCAGGTTGCGTAACACGTCCGCGCGGCCACTCAGAAATTGACATCTATTTCTTTAGCTATGGAAACCGTTACGCAGATGCCATTCGCGACTTCTATCGTTTGAGCGGTCCAACTCCACTTCTGCCGCGTTGGGCTCTGGGGAACTGGTGGAGCCGCTACTACCCCTATTCGCAGGGTGAATACCTTGCGCTGATGGATCGTTTCAGTGCAGAAGGAATTCCTTTCACAACCGCTGTTTTGGATATGGATTGGCATATCACCGATGTTGATCCGCGCTTTGGTTCCGGATGGACCGGATACTCGTGGAATCGTGAGTTAATTCCAGACCCGCGTGCTTTTACACAAGCCCTGCATGATCGAGGCTTGCGTATTTCTGCAAATGTGCATCCCCGCGATGGCATACGCGCATACGAGGACGCCTATGCGAAGGCTGCAGAAACGGTAGGGATTGACCCAGCCAGCGAAGAACCGGTGGAATTCGATCTGACGGATCCGAGCTTCATTCGCGCCTATTTCGACATGCACCATGATCTGGAGACTGATGGCGTCGATTTTTGGTGGATTGATTGGCAACAGGGCGGTGTTTCACGTCAAAAAGGTCTGGATCCGCTGTGGATCCTCAACTACCTGCACTATTTGGACATGGCCTCGGCATCTTCAGAAGGTGAAGATCACTGCCGCGCCTTCCCGCTGATTCTCAGTCGTTACGCCGGCCCAGGATCGCACCGCTATCCAGTGGGCTTTTCCGGAGACACGGTGGTCAGCTGGGAATCGTTGAAATTCCAGCCCTACTTCACGTCAACGGCCTCGAATATCGGATACGGCTGGTGGAGCCACGATATCGGTGGACACATGCTGGGCGTGCGCGACGAAGAACTGGAAGCACGTTGGTACCAGCTGGGTGTTTTCAGCCCGATTAACCGACTGCATTCGAGTCTGTCGCCTTTTGTAGGCAAGGAACCGTGGAATTTCCAGCAGCCCGTGCGCGATATTATGCGCAATGCGCTGATCCTGCGTCACCGCCTCATTCCTTACCTGCACACAATGAACTGGCGCGCTGCAACAGAAGGAACGCCACTGGTAACTCCCATGTATTGGGCTCATCCAGATGCAGGTATCGCCTACGACGTGCATGAACAATTCATGTTTGGCACGCAGCTGATGGTTGCTCCGGTGGTGACCCCGCGCGACGTGAACACGCGCCAGGCGCGCACGCGCATGTGGTTCCCGCGCGGCCAATGGTTCGACTTCTTTACCGGACGCCGCTACGACGCCGAAATGGATGGTGGGCTGCGCGTGAATGTGTGGCGGCCACTGGAACTTGTTCCTGTTTTTGCGCCCGCAGGCGGGATTGTCCCCCTGCAAGAGCTGGATCGCAGCATTAATGATTGCTCGAATCCACAAGCGCTGGAAATCCTTGTCTTCCCCGGTGCTGATGGTCACTTCACTTTACGTGAAGACGATGGTCGCTACCCCGGTGTCAATTGTGAGCAGCGCAGTGGCGAAGTGCGAACTGAGATCGCTTACGACGACGCCCTCGGAACACTCACTATTCACCCAGCAACGGGCTGTACTGATGCGCTTCCCGCCCTTCGCTCCTGGACTGTGACCATGCGAGGCATTAGCAGACCAACGCAGGTGAGCGTCAATGGGGAGCCCGCTCAGTTTACTTACGAACCCGACACCCTGAGTGCGTGCGTGACAGTTGACGAGGCCGAGGTGAGCCAGGTTCTAGAAGTTTCCTTCGGGGGTGGGACGCGCCCCGCCTTTGCGGAAAATCCGGTTGAAAACGATATCTACCAGGCCCTGCTTCGCTGTGAGATGGATGCTCTGGCGAAAGATGACGCCTATGCGATGGTGCGTCGTCTGGGACGTCGGGCACTCCCGCAGCTTCGCACTTTGGATCGAGGAAAAGAAGCGGGCATGTTCCGTTCGGAAATGCCCGCCTCAGTGATCGAAATGATCGAGGAAATTCTGCTCCGCAGCTAGCGCTTCTTGTGCGTCATCACGGTGCTGATTCCCGCAATGATAATGAGGAGCACACCCATGATCGCCAAGGTCCCAATTGCCACCAGCGCAAGGTTTGCTGCCTTGACGAAAGCCATGGCGATCAGTGCGATAGCGGTGAAGATAATGATGCACGCCCAGAGTAGCTGCCCAATGCGCACGCCTCGATAGGGAGCTTCCTTCACGTCCTCGGCTGACCACACGTGAGCGGGAGGAACAATCGGGGTATTTTGCGGCTCAAATGTGCGTTCCGAGGCTGGGGAAGCGTCGGGCGTCGCCCCTGTCGCTGCTCCTGTCCAGGCTGCAGAAGTGTCGGGCGCCTCGGCCTCGGTGTCAGCATCGGCAGAAATTTTTTCATCCCCAATCGGCGCGTCTGCGAAGGAAGGCAGTGGCTTTGTTTCGTCGTCACTGAGTGGCAGGGCAGTGGTCTGGTCAAAGTCGTTTGTACTCATGACAATTCCTTTCAGTGCTGGCCGGCTGCTGGCGACTCAGAAGATGCGCTTGGCGAAGGTGACTGGCTCTGGCTGGCTGATGGAGAAGTTCCCGTGGAAGGAGTAACGCTGGGCGTGGGAGAGGCACTTGCAGAAGGCCAGGGATCTCGATCGACGGAGCTTCCGGTTTCTTCAATGTCCAGGGCGACAAGTTGGTTTGCATTGAGGAAAACAGTGATCCCCTGGCCTTCCTTCCAGCTGGAAGAAGTCAGAACTGTCGGACTATTACTGTCGAAACCCTTCCACTTATGGTCGCCATTGAGATCAAGATCGAAAGTAATGGGCTGCTTCTGAGTGACGATGCGGATGGGCTGACCGTCGCGAACGCGGATGTTTGCAGAGGGAATCACCTGGGCGTTCACAGTGATGTCTTTGGTGAGGCCATCGGGCGCATGAGAGAGGTCAAGCTCTAGATTGACGACATTGGAGCCGTTGGAGCTTCCAATGGTGTCTGAGCGCCAATCAGCATCGGTATTAATGTTTCCCGCCACGGATGAGTAGTGGAATGGAGCGGTGGTGGCGTATGCCATGCCTCCCAGCAGCGCTGGAATCGCAAAGAACATGCCCAGTACCGACAAGATGGTGAGCATGACTGAGGAACGGTCGCGAAGAGCAGCGATCAGGTGCGCAATGCCGACAATGAGCAGGCAGGCAGCCGCGCCAGTCAAAGCGATCTGTACACCTCGTTCAACCTGAGCTGGGGTGCTGTATCCGTTTCGGTAGAGAAGGAAGAAAGTTCCTGCCAGAGCAAGGAAGACCAGCCCGTAGACGCATAAGACCAGAGCGCGGGGGACGACTCGAGAGCGGAGGGCAGGCTGTGTGGCAAAGGGGGCGAAACGCCTTCCTGCGCTTTGCGGAATTGTTTGTCCCGAGGCCTGGGGCTGAGAGTCACCGGGGGTGAAGGGAGTCTGGACCGGCGGAGTTTGCGTGGAAGGGGTTTGAACAGGGGGCTGCGAGTCAGCCGTCTGTGCCGCTGAAGGCGGTGCAGGAGGGAAAGTGTAGTAGTCCGAGGATGTCGGGCCCCCCTGTGTGCGCCAATCAGGAGTTGTATCTGGCATGGTTTCTTCTCCTTGAGGAGATGCAGGGGTGAAGGGGGATGACGCTGCCTGGGACGATGGCTGCGTCGATGGTGTCGCGCTCCAGTACTGGCCCTGTGTAGGTCCCGTCTGCTTTGGCCGTGCAAGCAGGACTGCAATCACGACAATCGCGACGGGGAAGATCAGAAAGAGGGGAATCCACACGAAAGCGCGAAAGAAGCCAAGCGCGATTCCTGAAGTCCCACCGCCAAAGACCGCTAAGAGGATCGCTCCGATGATTGCTGCATCGAAATTGCCCTTGAGCATTTCGTCAACGTGGATACGGCCATCTCTGGCCTCGGGAAGGAAAACCCACGCTAAGGCGTAGAGGGCGCAGACTACGGGGAAGAAGAGCGCGGCAATAACGACGGCAATCCTCAGGGAATTCACGTCCCATCCATAGCGCTGTGCCAATCCTTGGCACACGCCTCCGATGACGCGAGGCTCTCCACGGAAGAAGCCGGAGTGACGCAACGAGTTCATGAATCCTTTGTTCATGATTCCACTGTGCCCGTGTTGCTGGCGAAAAGATATGGGGGGATGCCCTGATCGATCCCCGATTCTTTCCCCAGCCTTGCGCTTCGGGTCCCGATTCGTGTGAAGATACAGATGTGAGTAATGAGCAGCATGTGTGGCAGTCGGGCGAACAGAAGCCCCGTGGGTATCACTGGACCCCACCGCAGCTTCACGAACCCACACGTGTTCTGCGTCGCTCCAGTGCGTCTTCAACCGATATGCCTTTGCCTTGGATTGGCGGAGTCTGTGCGGGAATTGCCTCGATGCTCGGGGTATCTGCCGGAATCATTCGCTTCGCATTTGTGGCGGCCCTACCGGCTTTCGCAGTTCCGCTTTTCGTGTATCTGTGGCTGTGGCTTACTCTTCCCGACGATCCCGGAACCTCCCAAAGCGCCCCCGAACGTCTACGTGCTCCGCTGGCCTCGGCGGAAGAAATTGTTCGACGCGAGCACGACCAACGCAACTTACGCCTGCTTTTGGTCGGATTGGGTGCGCTGGGCCTCGCCCTTGCGATTGCCTACCTGCTTTTTACGGGGATAGCGGGACTGCGCGATATCGCCGCAGCGGTCCTTGTCCTTGGCGGGATCGCAGCAGTGTGGACGCAAAGTACTCGTGCGCATTCATGGAAAAACCCGCTCTTTATCCTCATTACTCTGGCTGGAATGATCTTGGTTGCCAGTGGCTTGGTACTGGCCTCATTTCGCGGGCAATCACCGTGGGATATGGTTCGAGGCGCGATCTTGGGTGGGTCCCTGATCCTCTCTTTCGGGGTTGCGATCATTCCTCTATGGGTGAGAACTTCACAAGAGAACACAAGAGCGAAAGAGCGCGAGAAACGTGAAGCCGAGCGCGCTGACATGGCCGCACACCTGCATGATTCCGTCCTTCAGACGCTCACATTGATTCGCAATAATGCCGATAATCCAAGTTCGGTTCGCGCGCTGGCCTTGGGGCAGGAACGTGAGCTGCGCTCGTGGTTGTACACGGGGCGTGAAGAAGCGGCAGATTCCCTTGCCGAGGCCCTGCGTGAAGCAATTTCCACCTTGGAGACAACCTTTGGTGTTGAGGTTGGCGTTGTGACGGTTTCCGATATGCGCCCAGGCCCCGGTGAACTTGCTATGGTCGCCGCTGCTTCCGAGGCCGTTTCCAACGCAATTCGCCACGCACGACCGCCCGTGAGTGTTTACATGGAGGTCAGGCCGCAGCGTACGGAGATCTTTGTGAAAGACTGCGGAGACGGCTTTGATATTTCTGCGATTCCCGAGGACCGTCACGGCGTGCGTAATTCGATTTTCGGCCGCATGGAACGAGCAGGCGGAACCGCTCAAATCCGCCATCTAGCCAGTGGAACCGAGGTCCATCTCTCTATGCCTGTAGATACACTTGAGTGACGATGCCCGCTGAAGGAGACAATTCCATGACAATTCGGATTCTGGTCATTGATGATCACGCCCTGGTACGTGCGGGCGTGCGCGCTGAGCTCGAATCCAGTGGTGCCGACTTTGACATTGTTGGCGAGGCTAGCGACGTTGAGGGAGCTATTGCAGCCTGCCACGCCCTCACGCCGGATGTCGCTCTCCTGGATGTTCACCTGCCTGGAGGAAACGGTGGCGGTGGCGCTGAAGTTGCGGCCTCGTGCGGTGACGTTGAGGGGCTCCGTTTCCTTGCACTCTCGGTGTCAGATTCCCCCGAAGATGTTGTTTCGGTTATTCGTGCGGGCGCTCGCGGATACGTGACCAAGTCGATCTCGACTCCTGAGCTTGTCGAGGCCATCGAGCGCGTTGCCGCGGGAGATGCTGCCTTTTCGCCGCGCTTGGCTGGTTTTGTTTTGGATGCTTTCGGAGGGGCGAGCGCCCCCATTGCCGCTCACGATGATGAATTGGATGTGCTGTCAGCTCGGGAGCAGGAAGTCATGCGTTTAATCGCGCGTGGATACCCCTACAAAGAGGTTGCCTCTGAGCTCTTTATTTCCATTAAAACCGTGGAAACACACGTGTCTGCCGTGCTGCGCAAGCTTCAGCTATCGAATCGAAATGAGCTCACGCACTGGGCCATGCAAAGACACATTATTTAGTCTTTCAGGTGCCTTGCGGTGAAGTTCACCCGTGTGCTGGGCGCTTCATGGACGGAGTTGCGGGGTAGGGGCGATACCATGAGTAGTCCTTGCACCACGATGCCTTGGGAGTGGCGATCATGCACGCAATCGGTTTCGACCGCGATCAGTATCTAGCCCTTCAATCTGAACACATTGCGCAACGCCGCCAGCAGTTCGGTGGAACCCTGTACTTGGAATTTGGCGGCAAGCTTGTTGACGACATGCACGCCTCTCGCGTTCTTCCCGGATTCACCCCGGATAACAAGATTGTCATGCTTGCTGAGCTTGCCGACGAGGCCGAAATTGTCGTCGCCGTCAACGCCCAGGATTTCCAGCGTCGCAAGATGCGTGAAGACCTGGGAATCACCTACGAAGATGACGTCTTCCGTCACATCGATATGTTCCGCGAATACGGGCTGTACGTGGGCAACGTTGTCATTACCCGGTGGAGCGACTCCAATGAGCAGGCACACGCCTTCAAACGCAAGCTCGAGGCTCGTGGTATCAAGGTCGCGCGCCACTATCCCATCGAGGGCTACCCGAACAACATCGACCTCATCGTCTCCGATCAGGGGCTGGGGCGTAACGAATACGTTCATACGACTCGTCCGCTGGTGATTGTCACCGCTCCAGGACCCGGTTCAGGTAAGCTCGCAACCTGCCTCTCCCAGCTCTACCACGATCACAAGCGCGGAATGACCTCGGGATACGCAAAGTTTGAGACCTTCCCGATCTGGAATCTTCCCTTGGACCACCCCGTAAACGTCGCCTACGAAGCGGCCACCGTGGACTTGGATGATGTCAATATGATTGACCACTTCCACTTGAAGGCTCATGGCGAAACGACGGTTAACTACAACCGCGATATCGAGGCCTTCCCCGTCCTTCGTCGCCTGCTCGAGAAGATCATGGGGTCCTCTCCCTACCAGTCGCCCACCGACATGGGCGTCAACATGGCGGGCTTCTGCATCAGCAATGACGAGGTCTGCCGCGAGGCCTCGAAGCAGGAAATTATTCGCCGTTGGTACAAGGCTTTGGCGCTGGAAGCTCGTGAAGACTTACCTCCTGTCCAATCCGAGCGTGCAGCGCGCCTGATGACAGCCATGAACCTGACCAGCGCAGACCGCCCGGTTGTTGCTCCCGCGCTTGAGCGTGCCCGCGAAACCGGTTACCCCGCTGCTGCGATGGAACTGGCCGATGGTCGCATTGTTACCGGAAAGACTTCAGACCTGCTGGGGCCCTGCTCTGCGATGCTTCTCAATGCGATGAAGCTTCTTGCAGGTATTGACGATGATGAGAAGTTGCTTGCCCCCGAACAGATTGAGCCCATTCAAAAGCTCAAGACTGAGCACTTGGGCAGCCGCAATCCTCGCTTGCACACCGATGAGGTGCTGATCGCTTTGGCTGGATCTGCGCGTTCCAACGAACGTGCAGCTGCGGCCTTGAACCAACTGTCGAAACTGGCTGGTTGCGATGTGCACTCTTCAGTTCTGCTGGGCAGCGTTGATGAAGGCATTCTTCGCCAGCTTGGTATGAATGTCACTGCCGAACCCGTTCACGCAACCAAGGGCGTCTACCACAAGCACTGAAAATGGATCAGGATCACTCACTTCCCAATCTCGGCTCTTTCCTCGATTTCGGTTCCGATCAGGCGGAGGACCTTCCCCTCTACGACCCAAGCTCCTCGAGCAATGAAATGGGCGTGGGAGCGGGTTCTTCTGTTGGCACTTTGGATCAGGGAGCGCCTCAATGGGGACAGGCGAGCGACCAAGGTAGTTGGACGCGGCACAGTGACCCTGAAAGCCTTCTCAAGGGCTTGAATGACCAGCAACGCGCAGCGGTCGAGCATCGGGGCGTTCCTTTGCTCATCATGGCCGGTGCGGGCTCTGGGAAGACTCGCGTTCTGACACACCGGATTGCGTACCTTTTGGCTACCGGTCAAGCCCGTGCGGGCGAGATTTTGGCGATTACCTTCACCAATAAGGCAGCAGCTGAGATGCGCGAGCGCGTCGAGGCCCTGGTTGGTGGGGGAGCAGCGCGCAGGATGTGGGTGTCGACTTTCCACTCGGCTTGTGTGCGATTACTTCGCGCGGAATACCGTGCGGCTGGTTTGCGCTCGACGTTTAGCATCTACGATTCGCAGGACTCACAGCGCCTGATCCAGATGGTGCTCAAGAGCTCGGATGTAGATATTAAACGATTCACGCCCAAGTTGGTTGCCGCGCGTATTTCGGACCTTAAGAACGAGCTCATTTCCTGGCAGGAATACCGAGATGCCGCGCCGAATGACCCCATTTCACGGGTTGTTGCTTCAGCCTACGAAGAATATGAGAAGCGCCTTGCACAGTCCAATGCCTTGGACTTTGATGACCTGATTTCTCGCACGGTACGTCTGCTCAAAGACAATCCGGCGATCGCCGAGCACTACCATCGTCGCTTCCGTCATATCTTGGTCGATGAGTATCAAGACACGAACCATGCACAGTACGTGCTGGTGCGCGAACTGGTGGGCACCGGGGACGATGGGGTGGAACCGGGGCAGCTGACGGTTGTCGGTGACTCAGACCAGTCAATCTATGCTTTCCGCGGTGCAACGATTCGCAATATCGAAGAATTCGAGCGAGATTTTCCGGGTGCGCGGACCATTTTGCTGGAACAGAACTATCGTTCCACCCAAAATATCTTGTCCGCTGCCAACGCTGTTATTGCTCGAAATGAAGGCCGTCGCGCAAAGAACCTGTGGACGGCATCGGGGGACGGTGCACTTATTACTGTTGACGCAGCGGACTCGGATCGGGACGAAGCACGTTTCATCGTTTCAGAGATGGAAAAGCTGTCGGCAGCCGGGACCCGCTGGGCAGATATCGCCGTCTTCTACCGGACGAACTCACAATCACGAGCAATCGAAGAACTCTTGGTTCGCCAAGGTATTCCCTACCGAGTCGTCGGGGGCACTCGCTTCTATGAACGCGCGGAAATCAAGGACGCGCTGGCCTACCTTCAGGTGATCTCGAACCCCGACGACACGGTTGCACTGCGACGGATCATCAACACCCCTCGTCGTGGGATTGGCACCAAGGCAGAGACGGACCTCATTGCCCACAGTGATCGCTACGGGATCTCCATGGGCGCGGCCGCCCGGGATTGTTGGATTTCTCAGGGCCGAGGCCTCGGAGAAGCAGAAGGAACCGGACTGACCTTGGCGGAACTTCCCAAGGAAGAGGCTGAGGAAGCGCGAGGGGGAGTGGCCGGGCTGAGCCCGCGCGCGGCCTCGGCGATCGGCGATTTTTGGGGACTGATTGAAGCCATGCGTCGCGCGGAACAGGCCGGCGCAAGCGCAGCGGAGATTCTCGAAGAAGTCCTTGATCGAACGGGATATCTTGCAACTTTGCGACGTTCCCAAGACCCTCAGGATGCCTCGCGAGTGGAAAACCTTGCCGAATTGCACGCGGTTGCGTTGGACTACGTGCAGACCAGCGGTGAGGTCGGCTTGGCAGGATTCCTTGAACGTGTTGCCCTGGTTGCTGACTCGGATCAACTTCCCGAGGAAGAAAGCGGAAGCGGGCAGGTTACCCTCATGACGGTTCACACCGCGAAGGGCCTTGAATTCCCGGTCGTCTTCGTGACCGGTATGGAGGATGGCACTTTCCCGCACCAGCGCTCGCTGGGTGACCCCGAAGAATTGGCAGAAGAACGCCGTTTGGCCTATGTCGCTATCACTCGCGCCCGCAAGCAGCTTTACCTTACGCGCGCGGCTGTGCGAAGCGCGTGGGGAGCACCTCAGGAAATGCCTCCTTCGCGGTTCTTGGATGACATTCCCGTCGAACTCTTGGACATTCGTCGATCCTCAACCTCGATGGAGCGCCTGCGCGCTGGATACGGCGGCGGTTCCGGATACGGTTCGGGTGGTTATGGCGCTTACTCGGGGTCCGGTTACGGCTCTTCCTATGGGGGCAGGTCTGGGGGCTATGGCTCAGACCACGCAGATTACGGATACTCGCGCCGTGATGACGATGGCGGTCCGGTCTTTGGTGGACGCAGTGGTGGATCCGGTAGCAGCGATGGCGGCCCGCTTGCCGGCCGAGGCCTGGGTGGGAAACGCGGCGCGCCCGCAGCGCGAACTGCAGTCTCGCGGCCAACGGGCACAAGTGCTCCGAAAAACACGCTTAACCCAGAGGAGGTGCGCGTGGGGGATCGCGTCCGTCACGCAACTTTGGGTGAAGGTACGGTTATCGGCCTCGAGGGGGCTGGAGAGCGCACCATTGCGCAAGTTGCCTTCGCATCGGCTGAAAAACGCCTGTTGCTGCGGATGGCCCCCATGGAAAAGATCTAGTCGCGGTAGGCTTAAGGAAGTTGCGCGCCACAGTTCACGTGGTAACCGCGCAAGGCAGCGCCTTCGGGCACAAAGTGAAGGGACACAATGGATCTCTACGAATACCAAGCACGGGAGTTATTCGCTGCTCACGGCGTCCCCGTACTTGCGGGAATCGTTGCACGCACCCCAGATGAGGCCTATGAGGCAGCACAGAAGCTGCTGGCCGACAATGACCTTCTGGTGGTCAAAGCTCAAGTGAAGATCGGCGGCCGAGGCAAGGCCGGTGGCGTGAAACTGGCTCGCACTGCAGAAGAAGCGCGCGAAAAGGCCGAAGCAATCTTGGGCATGGATATCAAGGGACACACCGTCCGTTCGGTCCTCATCGCTGCGGGCGCGGATATCGCCGAAGAATTTTACTTCTCGATCCTGCTGGATCGCTCCGAGCGCCGCGAGCTAGCACTGTGCTCGGCGCAGGGCGGCATGGATATTGAAACCTTGGCCCGTGAACACCCCGAGGCTTTGGCTCGAGTTGGCCTGGACCCCAAGGTTGGCATCGATGAAGACGTTGCCGCCCAGATCTTGGGCGAGGCCGGCTTCAACCGTTCGCACATTGAGAAGCTTGCCCCCGTTTTGGTCAAGCTTTGGGATACCTACCGGGGCGAAGATGCCACCCTGGTTGAGGTCAACCCCTTGGTTTTGACCGAGCAGGGTGATGTTTTGGCACTGGATGGCAAGGTGTCGCTGGATAACAATGCTGCTTTCCGTCATCCCGAACACGTGGCTTTTGCCGATAAGTCCGCGCAGGATCCGCGCGAGGCCATGGCAAAGGAAGCCGGACTGAACTACGTTCGCTTGGAAGGCCAAGTCGGCGTGATCGGTAACGGTGCCGGCTTGGTGATGTCCACCCTGGACGTTGTTGCCTTGGCCGGTGAAGAGTGGGGAGTTAAGCCCGCGAATTTCCTGGACATCGGTGGCGGTGCCTCGGCAGAAGTTATGGCCAATGGCTTGGACGTCATCCTTGGCGATGATCAGGTTCGCTCTGTCTTCGTCAATGTTTTCGGCGGAATTACCGCATGCGATCAAGTCGCTCGCGGAATCGTTGGCGCCTTGGAAGCCTTGGGAGATGCTGCCTCTAAGCCTCTGGTCGTGCGCTTGGATGGCAACAAGGTCGAGGAAGGCCGCGCGATCTTGCGCGAGGCCGCACACCCCCTGGTTCACATGGAAGAAACAATGGATGGCGCAGCACGCCGCGCCGCCGAACTGGCCGCGAACGCCTGAGACGGGACGGGACTGAAAACTCATGAGTATTTTTATTGATTCCACTTCGCGCGTCATTGTTCAGGGAATGACCGGCTCAGAAGGCCAAAAGCACACGACCCGTATGCTGGCAGCCGGCACAAATATCGTCGGCGGTGTGAACCCGCGCAAGGCCGGTACTTCGGTGACCTTCCACGTTGAGCCTTACGGCCCGGGCGCTGAAAACCGCGCCGCCGGTGACGTTGAGGTTCCCGTGTTTGGAAGCGTTGCACAGGCCCGCGAGGAAACCGGTGCGAATGTTTCGGTTGTTTTCGTGCCCCCGGCATTCGCGAAGGGCGCTGCCATCGAAGCCATTGATGCCGGAATCGAAACCCTGGTCGTCATTACCGAAGGTATTCCCGTTCAAGATTCGACCGAATTCGTTGACTACGCGCTTGAGCGTGGGGTCCGCCTGATCGGCCCGAACTGCCCCGGAATCATCAGCCCCGGACAATCTAATGTGGGCATTACCCCCGCAGATATTACGGGTCCTGGTCGACTGGGCTTGGTGTCGAAGTCGGGTACCTTGACCTACCAGCTCATGTACGAGCTACGCGACCTGGGCTTCACGACCTGTATTGGTATTGGCGGTGACCCGGTTGTGGGGACCACCCACATCGATGCGCTGGAAGCTTTTGAAAACGACCCCGACACCGACCTGGTTGTCATGATCGGTGAGATCGGTGGGGACGCCGAAGAACGCGCCGCAGCGTGGATCTCCGAGCACATGACCAAGCCGGTCGTCGCCTACATTGCAGGCTTCACTGCCCCCGAAGGCAAGACCATGGGCCACGCGGGCGCGATCGTGTCGGGAAGTTCTGGCACGGCCTCGGCAAAGGCGAAGGCACTGGAAGCGGTTGGCGTGAAGGTTGGTCGTACCCCTTCGCAGACTGCGATTTTGGCACGTGAGGCGCTGGCTGCTCGATGAGTGAGGATCCCACCGCGCGTACGACGGTCACGACAGTTTCCGCCCGCCCGACCATCCGCGTTGCTCTTCCACAGGGTTGGGCGCGCTCGATGCTGTCCGGGATCGAGGCGGCTCTGCTGGGTTGGGCGCTGGTCGTTGTCCCGACCCTGATCGCCTACGCCGCGGTGTCCTCTAACCAGTGGATGGTGTCCACCACCTGGGAGGACGCCTTCCACTTTGCCTCTGACCTGTGGGGCGCCTCGCTTGGAGCGCGAGTGGTCTCTGGGGATGTCTCCTATCGCGCAGTACCCCTGCTATTTGTGTTGCTTCTAATTGTCCTGACCAAGCTGCTTTTGCTGCAAGGACGGCGTTTTTCGCCGGCTTCGCAGTGGATGGCAATTCCCGGTTTCACCGTGACCGCGCTGCTTTTGGCCGGTGGAATTGGTACGCACGTGAGTGTGTGGGGTGCGCTTCCCCTGGCCATCATCATCCCCTTGATTGCGGCAGCCTGGGAGGTCGCGCGTGCGCCAAAGAATCTTGAGCTCCGCTTTGAGCTACCCAGGTGGGTCAGCGTTGGAGTGCGCACGGGCTGGCGCGCATCGTGGGCTCTGGCGGTTTATGGCGGACTTTTCTTACTGCTTTCGGTGATTGTCTCTTGGTCGCGGATCCGTGGAATTCACGAGCTCTTGCTGCCGACTTCCACGGTTGATTCGATCATGATCGTTGTCGCACAGGCGTTGTTTATTCCCAACGCGATTGTGTGGGCACTGTCCTGGCTTTCCGGTCCCGGTTTTTACCTTGGCAGCGACGCCTTGCATTCACCGACTTCCGCCCCCGTTGGGCCGATCCCAGCGATCCCGCTGTTTGGTGCGACCCCAGCAAGTGCCCCCGGCAACTGGGTGGTCCTTGCGCTGATCGTATTTGGCGTGGCGCTTGGTGTGTACCTGCGTCTGCGCAAGGGCAGTGAATCACTTCTTGAGGACCTCTACCAAGGTGGTATCGCCGCTGTGATGATCGCAGCCGTCTACTTGGCGACTTCCTTGGGTTCGGCCCTGGTTTTGGGAAATGGACGCTTGGCTTTCTTGGGGCCACGAATGTCCCTTTCCGCGCTGTGTCTTTTTGCCGAGGTTGCCTGCGGTGTGCTCGTCACTGTGGCGCTTTCGCACCCGGTGAGCGTGGAGTGGGCGCGTGAGCTTGTAGGCGCTGGGAAGGCTCGCGTGCGCGAGCGTCGCCATCCCGAGGCCGCAGTCGGGGCAGTTGCGCCCGTGGAGCTGGCCCCCGAGGTGCTGAGCGACGACGTACCCGTCGAGGAAGAAACTCAGCCAGCGGAGGAGCCCGCTGAAGACGCCGAGAACGTCGCTGAGGAAGCTCAGGCCTCGGAAGAAGAGGACACACCCAGCAACTAAACCAACCTGGTGTGGGGGAGTGCTCGCTGCTTGGCCTCGTCGAAGAGGCAGTGCAGCAGGTAGCATGGTGGGGTGACTTCAGCTGATCTTCATCCCGTCCTTGTTGTCGATTTTGGTGCGCAGTACGCCCAGCTCATTGCTCGTCGCGTGCGCGAAGCCAGCGTCTATTCGGAAATCGTCCCGCACACCATGCCGGTCGCCGAAATGCTTGCGAAAGAACCCGCGGCAATCATCTTGTCCGGTGGGCCCTCATCCGTGTATGAAGAGGGTGCTCCGTCGATTGATCCCACGATTTTCCAGGCCGGAGTACCGGTCTTGGGAATCTGCTACGGCTTCCAGACCATGGCCCATGCGCTGGGCGGAACCGTGGGACGCACCGGAACCCGCGAGTACGGACACACCGACGCCTCTGTTTCTGAGCAATCCTGCCTTTTCGATGGGACTCCCGAAGATCAGGTCGTGTGGATGAGCCACGGCGACGCCGTTCAGGGCGCGCCCGAAGGCTTCACAGTCACCGCATCGACTTCCGAAACGCCGGTCGCAGCTTTCGAGTCGCGCGAGCGTCGCCTCTACGGCCTGCAGTGGCACCCCGAGGTTGGGCACTCGCAGTTCGGCCAGGACGCTTTGAAGAACTTCCTCTACAAGGGCGCGGGAATTGAGCCCACGTGGACGCCGGGTTCGATTGTTGACGAGCAGGTTGCGAAGATTCGCGAGCAGGTCGGAGATGCGCAGGTGATCTGCGCCCTGTCCGGCGGCGTGGATTCCTCCGTGGCTGCGGCCCTGGTTCACAAGGCTGTTGGCGATCAACTCACCTGCTTCTTCATTGATCACGGCCTGCTGCGCGCGGGCGAGCGTGAGCAGGTCGAGAACGACTACGCGCGCGGCATGGGTATCCGCGTCATCACGTGCGACGAGTCCGAGCGCTTCTTGTCTGCTCTGGCCGGTGTCACCGACCCCGAGACCAAGCGCAAGATCATCGGCCGCGAATTCATTCGCTCTTTTGAGGCCGCCCAGAAGCAGGTCATCGAAGAGGTCGGCGCCGCTGGCGGCGAAGTGAAGTTCCTGGTCCAGGGCACCCTGTACCCCGACGTCGTTGAGTCTGGCGGCGGCGAGGGCGCAGCGAATATCAAGAGCCACCACAACGTGGGCGGTCTGCCCGAGGACATGACCTTCGAGCTGGTCGAGCCCCTGCGTACTCTGTTCAAGGATGAGGTTCGGGCGGTTGGCCGTGAGCTGGGCCTGCCCGATTACCTGGTGAACCGCCAGCCCTTCCCGGGGCCGGGCCTGGGCATTCGCATCATCGGCGAGGTCACGCGTGAGCGCTTGGATATCTTGCGCGCCGCGGACCTGATTGCTCGCGAGGAACTGACCGCTGCTGGTCTGGATCAAGAGATCTGGCAGTGCCCGGTCGTTCTGCTGGCTGACGTTCGATCCGTTGGCGTTCAGGGCGATGGCCGCACCTACGGCCACCCGATCGTGCTGCGCCCCGTCTCCTCTGAGGACGCGATGACGGCCGACTGGACGCGCCTGCCTTATGACGTTCTGGCTCGCATCTCTACGCGCATCACGAACTCTGTTGCCGAGGTTAACCGCGTGGTTTTGGATGTCACGTCCAAGCCGCCGGCAACCATTGAGTGGGAGTAAAACTTCCACGTTGGTTTAAACGCGTGGGCCCGGGAGCGCTCTGGTGAGTGCTCCCGGGCCTTTGAGCTAGGGATAAAAATAGGAGCGAATCCGTCAACACGGACCCGCTCCCTAAACCATAAGGTTTGCTATCTGTCTGCTAGTTTAACAGGCCGACTCTCTCTGTCAATTCTCTGAGAAAACTCAACGCGGCAAGAAACGAAGGTGCAGCGTCTTTCGTGTTGATTAAGTCGGAGTTGGCACTCACGTCATCAAATACAGCTTTAAGTTCGGTGGTTGCGCGGGAGCGAGAGTTTCCTGCACTAATGAGTAAATTATGGAGAAGAATCACGGTCACGATCTCTTGTAATACGGGGTTCTTCATCCAATGCCGCCGTCGGGCTTTTGAAATTCCTGTTTCTGCGAGTAACCGGTTGATAGTTGAAGATGGCCGCCGCTGGAATTCATTCTGCTTTCTCACAATGCTGTTAATAATGCATGAGCCGTGAGCGGCGGCATTTCGCAGTGAATTTACACGCTTAAGATCGTAGTGGAGATTTCTGAGCTGTTTATCATCCCATCGACTTGCGCAGAAATGCACAAAGCTTCTGAGTGTTCCAAAAGAGACGAGTTCTAGGAATGCCCAGACTGGGAGAACGTCGTGATATTGATCGTTAATCCAGCTGTTATACGGACTCTTCAGGCTGCGTTGGATTTCTTGGTTGATGCGTGGGGAGAAGTGGGGATCTAGCGTCTCAAGAAAAGAAGTAACGATTGCATATTCGTTTCCCTCATATTTCTCCATTTTCTGGAGTGTTAGGACCTTGGAAATGTGCTCAAGATCCAGTGTCATCCCGAGCAAAGCGTGACGTAAACGTTGATCGATGGAGGCCAGTAATCTAAGTTGAGCGAAGTCTGGTTTGTTGAACTGCGAATCCTCTGTGACAGATCCGGTGAAAATAGCGCGGTATGAAAGAATTTTAAAGAAATTGCACTTAGTGCTGAGGTAATGCTCAGCATCTCTTTTCCCGTGAAGGTCGAAACGAATACCTTCTGATTCAAGACGGAATATCTGGTCGTGTATCGGAACGAGTTTTTGCCTCTTGTGATTTTCTGTCCCCGTCATCATCCATCTCCTTCGATGGCATTCTCAGTAGGTTTTCAGCTAGGGACTCCATTCTAGTCAGACTGTAGTGGTTTGAACGGTGAAATTACGGTGCCTGTGGATTGTGTGTGGGCTGAAGTTGTAGGCTCAGTCCGCTGAGTTCTCGCGTGAATTCTCTTTCAGGTGGAAGTGTTTTTTAGGGAAGGAACCCTCATGAATTTACTTGAGTACATGCGTGCGAAAAACCGCATGACGCAAGCGGAGTGGGAGTGCACTTTCGAGGATGACGAACGCGAGATTCTTGTTGTCCTTGCTGAGGGACAGGGGGCCAATAAGAGGAACGGATTTTGGGAAGTTTCTGTTGAATTTCTCGCGCACGTGGAGTGTGAGACCGGTATCTTGTCCCCAAATGAAGGGCGCTTAGTCTATCCCGCCACTGATGAGGACCATGATGCGGGAGATATATTTTCTCGCTTTAAAGAGCGGACGATTTATCGCGTGAAGGTACGCAAGAAGATCCCCGAAGAAGTACCTGAGATTGTTACTGCTTCCTCGCAGAATCAGTTTCGAGTTGTCGAGGTTTGTGAAGAGAACCCTCCGTGTCCAGAGTTGGAAGAGATTCTGGCTGAATACTGCAGGCCAATCATCTTGAATGACGAGGCCCTAGGAGAGCTAACCCTGGATAAAACCCTGGGGATCTTTGAGGGGAAAGCTCAGTGGCGTGGCGCGTCAATCGACATTTCGCTGGAGGTTAACCCGGCTCAAAAGGCGAGCTGGACGAAAGCCAGAAAAGCGATGAAGAGTCTGCTCGCAAGCCAAGAACAATGGGACCGCGACATGCGTTCCTGCGCAGCACATTCATTGACCGCGAGCGGTAGCGATTGGCAGGAATCTGGTGACGACGAGGCTCCAGAAATTACAGAAGAGAGCTTTGCTCAGCGAATTGAGCTCAGCAGCATATCGATGAGCGCAGGCGGCTCATTCACCGCCTATTTCGACGATGATCAGATGTTCTTCGGACACTGCATCATGGTGCGTGGAACCCTAAAGAAAGGCGCCGTGTCGGCACAAATGGGCTGGTGAGTGTCAAAGCTCACACTTAAGCCTGTCCTCCTTGCTAAAATCACCCTCAAAGCACGAATCACGTCGACGAAGGCGTCACCGCATATCGTGCACCTTCCCTCGATGTGTTCGCGAAAACACGCAGAGAGGATTCGTCGTGTTCTTTTACGAGCCGCTTTCAGCAACAGCATGGGTAAGCGTCCTGCTCTACCTCGTATTTCTCATCGGCATGAATGAGTTATCGCGCCTTAACAAATGGATTGGCTGCGCGATGTTCATTGCCCTGCCCATCATTCTGACGATCTTTGTCTGGACTCACACTGCCGTCGCCGGAACCGGTGCGGGCACTTGGTTCCAATGGGTGAAAACCTACTCTTGCCTTGCGGGTGCAATCCTGGGGTGGCTCATTGTCTATTTTCCGGCTTTTCAAAAGAAGTACATTGTTTGTATCCCTCCCGCCGTCTTCGCCATCAACATCCTCGAAGCCTGCGTACGCGACTTCCAATTGACCGGTGTCAACGGAATCGTCGACGGTTACATGGTTGTCGGCGGCCCGTGGAACGTCATCAACGGTATCGCTGGCATTCTCAACGCAGTCTGCATCTGTGGTTTCTTCGGAATCATCGTGAGCCGCGGCAAGAAGAAAGACTTTATCTGGCCTGACCAACTGTGGTTCTGGATCATCGGCTATGACCTGTGGAACTTCGCTTACACCTACAACAGTGTTTCCGACCGCTCAATGTACTGCGGTCTTGTTCTTCTTGCGGCGTGCACGATCCCCGCGTTCTTCATTAAACGCGGTGCCTACGCCCAACACCGCGTCCGTACTCTTGCGGTCAATATGATCGTCACGATGACTGTCCCTTGGTTCTTCTTGCACCCGAGCTTCATCGTGCATTCAACGAACCGTCCTGAAGCGCATATGACGATTTCAGTCATTGCGCTCCTGTTCAACATTGGTGTCTTCGCCTATCAGGCCTACACGATCATCGTGAAGAAACGTAACCCCTTCAAGGGTGAGCTTTACATCGACAGCCCGCGCTTCCGCAGCGTCTACCTCGAGAATATTGACGTTCCCGAAGATGTGCGAGAAGCGGCTCTGACGAACCTTGAAGAATTCGGTTACGAGGCCGCGTGGGATGAGAAGGGTCGCGTGTGCACAATGGTCGCGCCCAAGTGAGCGTCGGCCTCGGGAATCAAGGAGGATTCCATGGGTATCTTGTACCAGGCAAGTGATCTGAAAGTTTGGGCAATCTGGCTTTTCGTCGTTTTCGCCCTCATGGCCTTCAACGAATTGGGACGCACGAGCGCGTGGGGCGGCGTCGCCCTCTTCATCGTCGCACCCATCGTACTGACGGTTTTTGTCTGGCCCTATACCGCTGCTCCCGGTAACAGCTATGGGACTGGGAACTGGTTTAACTGGGCGAAAACCTATTCTGCGCTCGCGGGGTGTGTTGGTTTTATGGCACTGCGATACGTCACGTGGCGCGGTAGTGATGGGGGAGTGCATCACCTTTACGAGAAGCGTTGGGCCTTGTGCTTTCCTCCCTTGATCCTTGCGATCAACATTGCCGAGGCCGTGGTGCGTGACGTGCAGATGTACACCTATGGTCTGTGGAATGGCGCGGTCGTTGACCATCAGTGGATGATATCTGGGTCGTGGAACATCATGAACGCCGTTGCCGGGGTCTTGAATATTGTGACGATTTGCGGGTGGTTCGGCATATTCATTTCAAAGGACAAGTCCCGCGACATGATCTGGCCTGACATGTTGTGGATGTGGATTATCGCCTACGATCTGTGGAATTTTGCCTACACCTACAACTGCATGTCGGACCACTCGACGTACACGGGGCTGGCTCTGTTGATCGCCTGTACCGTCCCGAGTTTCTTTACGAAACGAGGCGCGTGGCTCCAGCATCGCGCGCAGACCTTGGGACTGTATGCGATGTTCGCCATGGCTTGCCCGCAGTTCTATATCTTCGGGGAGATACCGACGACTCATAATCCGTCGGCATTCTTCGTTGTGAGTGCGGTGGCTTTGGCGTCGAATGTCGCGCTTGCTGTGTACCAGTTTGCTCGGATTCGCGCTCAGCACTTGAACCCGCTGAAGGACGAGGTTTACACCGATACCGCAAGCTACCGTGAGGTTGTCGAAGAGAATCGGTGAGGTGTTGGGCGTACTGCATCCGGCAGGGAACCCCTCCGGGAGACAGCTCTGTGCGCACTTTCAGTTCTTGTGTGCGGTGATCGCAAACTGAAGGGGCAGGCGTTCGGGGTGCTCGCGAAGGTGCCAGGCTCCGGTGGAATCTTGTTCCATGAGTTCGGGCCACGGGCACCATGCAGCGCGTGGGCAAGCGAGGCCTCGGACAGATCGAGGCCAACGACGCGCGAGGCCCCGCGGCGCGCAAACCCGATCGTGTCGGTTCCGACGTGGCACTGCAGGTGGATGACCTCTTTGCCGGTGAGATCGCCGAATCGTTCGATATCTTGGGCGAGTTCGGCACTAATGGCCGTCGGGTCCTCGAGAAGACGCTGGTAGTCGCAGTAGTTGCCAGCCATGTGCAGCTCGGCGCGGTCGTCCCAGTTACGTTCGTTATCGGAAAACCATTGCGCTCGCCTGCTTGTCTCAGTCATGCGGTCATTGTATGCCGGTGGGATTTTGGTGCGGTGCGCCTGCCGAGGCCTCGGCGCTGGGTTTGTGTGCTTTGTTCGCCCCGCGCAGCTGCAGGTAGAGAACTGCAGCGGAAAAGAAGTCCGCGACGGCGAGGAAGTGTAGCGCTATGTGGAGTGCTGCGAGGGAGCCGGGGAGTAGCCCGCGTTTTGCCGCGCGAATCGAGGCCGCGAAACCGTAAGAGGATGTCGCAAGCATCAGAACGTACGACATTGCCAGCAAGGGAACAACGACGAAAGGCGCTGCAAGAAAAAGCCCAGGGATGACAAACATGATCGTCGCGATGCCCGTGGCGTAGAGGAATATCAGTGTGTAGAAGGGGATCATGCAGAGCTTGAGGACCAGATCCCAAAAGGCAAGTCGGTGCGGGCTGTCCTCTGCTCGATCAAAGCATGCGCAGAGGATGTTTGCGATCACTACAAGTAGTAGGAGAGTGCCCCACGTGGGCCAGTTGGTTCCCCAGCCGAAAAGGTCATAGAAGGGCCCGCCGCTGTAGACCGTCGCGATGAAAATGAGCGGTAAGGCGATGCGCACGACTTTGTACACGGCGAGCCTTCTTCCTGGTGAAAACTTGCACTACTGGCGAGGATATCACCGTGAAAAGTGCGCCTCTACAATCCCGTCGAGTTGGGTGCGGATCTCCTCAAAGGGGCGGTTGAGATCGAGCGTCCTTACGCTAATCATGTTCCCGCTCATCTGATAGGCCCCATCGGGGTAGACCTCTTCATCGGTCTTCGCATACAAGAGCATGCCTGATACCGTGTGCGCCTCGCTGTTATGCGCGGCCTCCATATTCTTCACATACGTGAAGATCTGATAGAGATTCCCTGAGTGCAGACTCCGTGTCCCAAAACGCTCCTGCGTGGCATGCGCATAGTACTTCGCGTCAATAATGAGCACCGTCTCCCCGCACCTCAGAGTCACATCGGATCGCATCGTCGGCAGCATGTCGTCAAAACCGTCATCGAGCGCCCACGCAATATGCGGTGCACTCGCCTGGATTTCTGGATGCTCCTGGCGGTAGTACTCCAAAATAAATTTCTCGTATAAGCGACACATGTTCTGCTCGTCCAAAAATTCCGCAAGCCGGGTATCCCCGCTTTCATTGGTGTGCAGAAGCCCCGAGTAAATCAGCCAACAGACATTGAGCAGCATGCGATAGGTCTGATTATTGCGGTCAAAACGCATCCGCCAGTTAGCTGCTCCGAGCTCGATATCCGAAACCTCTGCGAAGAAGGGAAGGAACCTGCGCAATTCTTTCTTCCGAGGCCTCGAAATCCGTGAGCGCATCAAGGCAATGCACGTCGCCTTGATGATCTGGTTCATCTGGGTATCAAGGGAAAATTCGTCGTAACTGCACACCAACTGCTGGCGCAGAATTGAGCGCGTTTTGAGGGACTCCGTGACCTCGATTTTTCCGCGCAGAGAAGACAGCGGTTCTGTAACGTCGACATAGGAGCGTCCGAGGCCTCGTTTCAGTTGGGAGCGCACGCCGCGGATCAGGATCTCAGCCAAGAGCTCCGCAGTGGAGGCAAATTCCTCGGTCGCAATGTCACGGTACCCCTGCTGGCGTAGCACCTGGAAGGCGTACGCGAGCATGTAGTAGGTGTTACGAATCGGAATCATTGGATCGAGCGGCGAAGTGCCTCGGACCAGACGCGAACCTTCTCCTGGTCATCAAACCAGTACTCGCCAAGCATGGGGACGAGCTCGTATTCAATGATCGCTGAAAGGCTGGCGTGATCGACTGTTCCTCCGACGAATCCACAGAAGTAACTGTGCCCGATCATGAAACCTTCGCCAAGAGACTCATCGCTCGCGATCTCGGTGTTCAGCCTGGCCACGCACGAGACCAAATTGTCGAAAGCGGTACTGCCCACGGCCTCGCGATAGCGCGTGAAACCGGCGGAAGAAAAGCCCGGGTTGAGGGTGAAGAATGCAAAGCGGCGACGTAGTGCGTAGTCGAGCAAAGCAAGTGAGCGGTCCGCTGTGTTCATCAAGCCGATCAGGTACACGTTGCTAGGTACGTAGAAACGCTCACGCGAATACAACAACTGGAGTTTGTTCTTCTCACCGCGTTTATCATTTTCGATAAGCATGAAGAGCTCGCCGAAAATCTTTGAAAGATTTCCGCGGTTGATCTCGTCAATGATGAAGAAATAATCGCGCTCGTTGTCGTCGGCTGCCTTCTTGCAGAAGGTGTAGAACGCACCTTTGGAAAGCTCGAAACCGTCCGCGCTGGGGCGGTAGCCCTCGATGAAGTCTTCGTAGGAGTAGCTTTGGTGGAATTGCACCATCATGACGCGTTCGGCGTCTTTCGCGCCCATGATCGAATACGCGAGTCGCTTCGCCGCGAAGGTCTTGCCGACGCCGGGTGCACCTTGCAAAATGACGTTCTTCTTCGCGCGAAGTAGCCCGGTGAGGGTGTCGTATTGCTGATTGGACATAAAGACTTCCGAGAGGAAATCTTCCCTGTCATATGCGGGGTATTCGATCGGAGGTTGGTCGTCGATGACCTCATCGGTTTCGACCTCGAAAAGAGTTTCGATAGCTGCGACAAGGATGGTGTCATCCGTGATGTCAGTCAGTGTTTTCATCGGGAGTATGCGATCAACTGCCCACTCTCCCTTGTGTGTCCACTCAACGCTGCGGAGGTTGGGGAAGTGCCCCTGGGCTTCGTCGTATTCGTAGTCTCCGGTGACGAGGCCGCGCCCGAGGATCTTCCCTCGACCTTCCTTTACGAAAACGATGTCACCGGGCTTGAGATCGTTGGCGAACTTCCAGAGCGTGTTGGCGTCGTTGCGAGGGTTGGTCGTTCCTCTGCTTGAGCTGACGGCAAGGCGGATCTCTTCTTTGCTTGCGTACGCGGAAAGGTCGCCAAGTTCGTGCCAGGCAAGTCCCATCACTCCCTGGCTGTAGAAGTCTTCCCACATGCTCGCACGCATGCCTGGCGCGTAGAGCCAGTAGTGAGTCGTTTCAACATCAGCGTCACCGAGGGAGTTTTCGATGGGTGTCATGTTGGAGGTGAATTGACCCATATCTATAGCGGCCTTCCTTGAACGCGCTTGTAAACCTGGGTCTAATGCTAGTTTGCGTTCTTCTCCAATTGGCGAATTTTTATGTAAGTAGCTCGAAAAATAGTCCGATTGTCTGCATATACGTCCGATCGCGCTTGCAAAGGCCGTATTCGAGTCAAGCTTGAACGCCGGAATTCCCTAAGTGCCGCTCGCCCGTAAGAAGTAGTTGCTCAACGTATATGTATATGCGTAGGTGAGGCGGACGAGGCTATACTGAACACTGTTCATTATAGAGTAAAACCGGCGAGAGGGGGATTTTTGTGCCCAAGCAGGTCATCGACAAAGACAAACTCATCGACCAGGCGTATTCAATTGCGGCGCGCGAAGGAATCTCCGCACTCTCCGTGCGAAAACTGGCCGGAGCGTGCGGGATCGCTGTTGGTTCGGTGTACATGTATTTCCCAACAAAAGCGGACCTGACGGCCGCAGTATTCACGCGATTTTTTGGTCAGGCGCTCTTCGAGGAGTGCTGCAGGGTTGATGGGAATGAGAGTTTCGTCGACTACGTGCGGAAATTGCGCGGTGCTTTGGGCGTGGCCTTGGCGGACATGGACGTTGATTGGTTCGCTGAGATGCGCCGTCTTCCCCGCAGTGAGCACGAGGCCTTGGAGGCTGCACGCGGACCGATGTTGGCCCACATGGAGCAGGGACTGGAGCATGTGTTGGAAGGGGATCCGGCGGTCGTTCGCTCTCGCTTGGTTGGCGCGCTGAGTCCTGACAAACTCTGTCCTTTCGTTCTGGGAGCTGTTTTTACCTCGCTCATGGAGGGCTCTGATTGTGAGCCCCTCTTTGCCCTTCTTGACGCCAGCTTGTACGAGGCCCTAGCTGAGAGTCGTGCTCCAGGATGCGTCGCCGCTGCCCCGATTGAAAAGAAAGATTGCTGATGACGCTGCTCAAAATGAAGAAAGAAAACCTGATTATCGTTGCCGGAGTGGTTTGGCTGCTGGCGGGTGCAAATGTTGCCCTAATTGGAGCTCGTGCGGCCGTTGAAATGAGTGGTGCAGCTGTTGGCGTTGTCGTTGCTCTTGTTGTCGGTGCTGTCGCGGCGTTTTTCGCCTTCCATGCCATCTTCGGCACAATTGTCCTGAAGAACGCGCAGAGGATCCGAGGCCTAGACGGCGAGTGCCTGAGCTTCCTGCGCTTCTTAGACCTCAAGGGCTACCTGATCATGGCCTTCATGATGTCATTCGGCTTTGGGCTGCGTCTAAGCGGGCTTATTCCCAACTGGTTTTTCGCCTTCTTCTACACCGGGCTGGGGTGTGCGCTGACCTTGGCGGGGGCCAGCTTCCTGTTGCACCGAGCGTTTGGTGAAGGATGGACTTTTCATTCCCCGAAGGTGGACAGGGATGCTGTTTGTCGCGAGGAGAGGATTTCTTAGCGCGGCTAGCCTCGGATGGCTAATGGAGGCTTTAAAGGGGAATATGTTCTTGACCGGTTGCAAGCCGGTGAATTCGTTTGCCGAGCTTGTTACTGGCGTGCGTGGGCGAAGGGAGCCCACGCCATGTCGGGCTGTTCCGATCAGCCCGTGGATATATCTACCGTCAAGAAGAACGCCGAGGTTCATGGCTACACATATCTGAGGCCACTGACGAATCCCAGCTTGAAGGATGATCCTCACGCCACGCGCGAGGGCGGTGCGCACAGACTCCCGGATACGCGGGCGGTGGTTGGTGGTGATTTCGCCGGTGACGATGATCCGCCGACCGGCTGCCATCACCTCGTCGCCGGGCGTGGTGCCCGCGTAATCGGTGGTGCAGGTGGCGCGCACGATCTCGTAAATCTCGTACCAATACACATTCGCCTGCTTCCCGAAACTCTGGGACATGGCGACAAGCGGGCTGGCGATGGCGGCACCGGTGGTGGGGTGTTTGCCGAGTAGGCCGAACTTGGAGATCGCCTGCTCGCACTGCACATACCGGCAAACGCCTGCGCATACGCCTCAATCAGGCGAGGCGCCACGAATTGGGAACAGCCACGTTGATCGAGCCACTGCCACATCTCCCGATAGACGAGGTCAGCACCAAGCGGTTTGCCGTCACGCTGAATCTCCGACAGATAGTCCGATGGTTCGGGCATCGTCTCCCCGGCAAGCATCGCACCGTCGCCAATGTCATTACCTGCGAAGTCGAAGGGTTCGTTGAGCGGGTCTTCCAGGCGGGTGGCGGGGCGTCCGGCGGCGAGTTTCTCGCCCAGCGGGCCGGGCTTCGCGCCTGCACGCACGCGGCGTCCGCCCCGGTTTGTGCCATCACGAGCCATGCTTTTTCCCGGGTGTT
>NZ_CAUTWQ010000016.1:0-43093 GCF_963542285.1 uncultured Actinomyces sp.
ATGGAACTCCCCGACACGTGGAGGGCGTTATCTCTCCCGAATCCGAAAGCGATACTCACTCCACAGATTCCGCCAATAGTTAACGCGACCTCCGCGCACCCCCGTTCCCCTTTAGATGACGCTCTCTTTGTTGCAGTCGGAATTCCGGAAAAAACGACAGGCTTCCGACCGAATTTCATCGTGACCATCGATTTAATGGGGGAAAACCCGATACCCCTCGATGAAATTATTCCCGGCTGGATGACTATCGAAGAGACACGTTTCCCGATCCCAAATGATGACACACTGATGACTACCGGCCTTTACATTGACGAAGGACTCTCCTACACAGCGATCCAGTGGACCTGGACTCAGACAGTTAGTAACAGAACTGTCCGCCTCTATGCGACAGCAACCGCAACGACGACTTCAATTAATTCAATCGCTGATCAACTTCCCCGAATGCTCGAAACTTTACAGGTCACTCCATGAATACAAAAGATCGCCCCACAATTTCAATTCCGACTTTCCTCACAGAAGCGTTTCGCACTGCAGCTCTCGAGTCAGACAATGGCGAAAGGATATGGTTAGAAGCTGAAGAAGCAGCTGGACAACGCATTGAATCCGTTTTTTCTGCAGGCTGCCTGACCAAGGATGCACTGAATCTGTTTGCCCCTATCCAGAAGAGCACTCATCCGATCACTATTTATTCGCTCTCACCTCATTACACACCCAGCGTAATACGTCAGCTCTGTATTTTTCAGGCCCCGGTTTCGACAACAGTTTTACGCTCCGTCGGAGAAGAAAGCCATATCTATCTGATCGATACAGAAGAAACCCCCCACGTTTTACTGGCAAACTCCCCGATCTTCACTCGTGAGAACGATTTCGACGCTCCAAGATACATTCAGTCGCAGGCAGTTGAGGCACTCAGTAGAGGTGATATCGAAGAAGCCAAAGGACTGCTCATAGATCGGACGACTCGATATATGAATCCAAGGTTTCACCGGGAAATTGAGGAAGATAACTGGGAATATTCGGCGTGGACTCGATGGAAGCGCGTTGCCAGGCGCTATGAGCCAATTTCCAGCATCGCAACGCTATCAACTCCTTCGGCAAGCTACAAGATCGCAACCTCACGTGTGCCATCCAGCTACCTCGCTCCGCCCTGCATGGTTCGTAAACAACGTTCAGATCCGGCACGAGTTGGGCTCGAGGGCTACTACCAAACGATGCTCTGGTGCGAGCTCGCCAACTACTTCAACCTCTAGGAGGTAAGGTGTCTCAGGATATCGAATGGCATCCAGAATACGTGGCTCAAGCTGCGAAAAAAGCTGATGACGCCGGAGAAAGCGCGGCAAAAACACGACTCTCATCTATCCCAGCTGCTGGCACCAGCCAGGAGATACTCGATTCATTGATTGGTGAAATGAACAATCTAGCCGATCAGATAGTATTCGCTGCTGCAGGTATATCGCATGCGGTGACAGAGGTAAATCAAGCATTTATCCGCGTTGAAGCAGACAATCAGGATATAGCCAAATCGGCGATTATTTCATCCTGAAATAACCACCAATTTAGGAGCCCACCTGGTTTGGGACGAGAGAGAATATCCCCCGCCCCAAACCAAACTAGAAGATCAATCGACCTGTGCACCTCGGTAATGAGGGTTCGCAAGGTTTTCCGGCGAAAGAATCGCCTCGACCTCTTCATCCGAAAGCAATCCCATCTCGGCAATCACTTCGCGAACGGTCTTTCCCTCTGCAGCAGCGCGCTTACCCACAACATCGCCGAGGTGGTGCCCGATCACATCATTGAAGTACGTAACAATACCAATAGAGTTCTCAACGTAGGAGCGGCAGACCTCGGCATTTGCCGTGATTCCATTGACGCAGCGCTCACGAAGAGTGTCGCACGCATTCACAAGAAGATCGATGGATTCGAAGGTTGCTTGCGCAATAACAGGCTCCATGACATTCAACTGAAGCTGGCCAGCTTCAGCAGCCATTGTCACAGTTTGGTCATTTCCGATGACCTTAAAGCACACTTGGTTGACGACCTCGGGAATAATCGGATTCACCTTTGCAGGCATGATCGACGAACCTGCAGCCATCTCAGGAAGATTAATTTCATTCAAACCGGCGCGTGGCCCCGAAGCAAGCAAACGAAGATCATTACAGATCTTCGACAGTTTCACGGCTGTGCGCTTAATCGCTGCATGCATGGACACATATGCTCCGGTGTCGGAAGTTGCCTCAACCAAATGGGTCGCAGCCTTAACTCGAGAGCCGGTAATGCGACGCAGGTGACGGACAACAACGTCCTGATAACCAGTAGGGGTATTTAGCCCCGTACCGATCGCCGTTGCACCCAAGTTTGTTTCGAGGAGAAGCTCTGCATTCACTTCAAGACGTGGATCTTCCTCACGAAGCGTAACTGCAAAGGCCGACATTTCCTGCCCGAGCGTCATCGGCACCGCATCTTGCAGCTGAGTACGCCCCATGGTCAGCACATCACGGAATTCATCGCCCTTCGCTGCGAAAGCATCGGCAAGATCCTCCACAGCCCTGCGAAGCCTCTCGATCTTTCCATGAAGCGCCAACCGGAACGCAGTCGGATAGGCATCGTTCGTCGACTGCGAATGATTCACGTGGTCATTGGGGTTGATCACGTCATAATCACCGCGAGGAAGCCCCAGCATCTCCAGTGCACGATTCGCGATGACCTCATTGGCATTCATATTGACGCTGGTACCCGCGCCACCCTGGAATTGATCAATCGGAAATTGATCCATGCAGGTTCCATTAGTCAAAATATCGTCACAAGCCGCAACAATAGCCTCTGCGGTCTTAGCGCTGATCACATGAAGTTCACGATTTGCCAGAGCGCAGGCCTTTTTAACCTGGACGATTGCGCGGATCATCTCAGGAACTTGGTTGATTGTCCGACCACTGATTTGATAGTTCTCAAGGGCACGAAGCGTGTGGATTCCCCAGTATGCTTCATCAGGAACTTCTCGCGTACCCAGCAGATCTTCTTCGATTCGTGCCACCTGTGATTCTCCTTGAGTTGGTGTGGTCGCAGACAATGACACCATTCTAGGTCAGAAGTTTGAGACTACCTCACCAGCTCACCGACACTGCTCGTAATATCTCCGATGGTCACCCATTGGGATACCGCGGCATCCGGGATAGTGATAGCCAGTTCATGCTCGATGGCTGAAACAGCGGCATACAGAGATAAGGTGTCCAGATCAAGCGCGCTCAATAAACACGCATCATCGAGATTCTCTGGAACTACTGACGCGTTTGAAACAAGCGCATCCTGTACAACCTGACGCACGTGCTCAGCGCGTTCCTCTGCTGCCTGCTCGCGTGCGCCTTCAATTGCCTCAACGGGTGCAGCTTCAGAATTCGAGGCTAAGGCCTGTCCCAGCGCATCACCTAAAAGGTCACCGATAGTACCCATAGATTATTAGCCTACGCGGTTGAGCCAGCGAACGGGCGCTCCTGCTCCTGCGTGACGGAAGGGTTCCAGCTCATCATCCCAAGCCTGACCCAAAGCCAGATCGAGTCCTTCACGCAGCTCTTCATAAGAACTTGCCTTTTCGATAGCTGCACGCACACGGTCTTCGGGAACGACGACATTACCGACGCTGTCCATCTGCGCATGGAAAATACCCAATGACGGAGTATGCGACCAGCGTCCCGCATCGCAAGAGGGACTAGCTTCTTCGGTGACCTCGTAGCGCAGGTGCTCCCATCCGCGTAGTGCCGAGGCCAAGCGAGCTCCCGTACCGGCGCTTCCCACCCAGGAGTATTCGCAGCGGAGCATTCCCGGGGCCGCCTCTTGGGGGGTCCACTGAAGGTGAACTTCGCTTCCCAAGGCAGCACCGACAGCCCACTCGATGTGCGGACATAGAGCGGGCGGCGTTGAGTGTACGAAAAGTACACCGCGGGTATAGGACCCTCGCATTGTGGCCTCCTGTGTTTGAGGATCGTCTTCCCCTACGCCCTCAATCCAATGCCACAGCAAACGGTGTATGCACATTCTAACGCAAAAACTGCGGCGGATCGCGTGGGATCCGCCGCAGTTGCGCAAAGATCAGTTCGACATCTGTCTTTTAATAGTTTGCCTCGCGAATTTCACGCAGAGCGCGTTTACGCGTCTTGCGATCCAGTCGGTCAATATAGAGCATGCCATCAAGGTGATCACACTCATGCTGAATGCAACGAGCCATCAGCTCTTCACCCTCGATGACTACTGGCTTTCCATCCAAGTCAATACCTTCGCAGCGGGCATACCACGCACGCTGCGTGGGGAACCAGAGCTGAGGAACAGACAGACAGCCTTCATCACCGTCCTGATACTCGTCTTTGCTGAGCTCAACAATCTTCGGGTTCAGAACGTAGCCGATCTCGCCATCAATGTTGTAGGAGAATGCACGCAGCCCCACACCGATTTGGTTTGCTGCAAGACCTGCACGCCCATCCATATCAACAGTCTCAAGCAAGTCTTCGACCAATGCCTTCACAGAAGCATCGATATCAGTAATGGGATCACAGGGGGTTCGAAGGACTGGATCACCGATCACACGGATCTCACGCAGAGCCATTTACTTACCCTCCCCCATCAGCTCACGATGAAGCTCTTCGATACGCTCAACTGCTGATTCAACCGGAACCTCGAAAGACTCTCCACTTGCACGCAGACGGATCTCGACCTTGCCCTCTGCCAATCCACGGCCAACAACAACCGCAATCGGAAGACCGACCAGTTCGGCATCGGCGAACTTCACACCGGCGGATACTTTGCGGCGATCATCAAAGAGGACATCAAAACCATCACGGTCCAATGCTGATGAGATCGACTCAGCAACCTCGAAAATCTCATCCGTCTTACCCGTAGCAAGAACGTGAACATCGAATGGCGCGATATTTGCAGGCCATGCCAGACCACGCTCGTCACTATTGGATTCAGCAAGTGCGGCTAGGACACGCGAAACACCAATGCCGTATGAGCCCATGGTAACAACCTGGCTCTTGCCATTTTGGTCTAGAACGGTCAAACCCAAGGACTTTGCGTACTTGCGGCCAAGCTGGAAGATATGACCAACTTCGATGCCACGTTCCAAGTGAAGCGGACCAGAGCCATCTGGAGCCTGATCGCCCTCCCGGACCTCGGCGGCCTCGATGGTACCGTCGGCGGTAAAATCACGCCCCATCGTCAGCCAGTACACGTGCTTCCCGGGAGTATTTGCACCAGCGATCCACGTGGTTCCATCAACCACGCGTGGATCAACCAAGAAGCGAATACCACCCACAGGATTACCATCCTCATCGAGGTGGCGAGCAGGCGAGTTCGGTCCTGCAGCCATGGGACCGATGTAACCGGGAACTAACTCGGGGTGCTTCGCCAGATCTTCCGAACCGGCCATTTCAACTTCTGCCGGAGCGACCGAAGCCTCGAGACGCTTCATATCGATATCGCGATCACCGGGCACACCCAAGAGGACGACCTCACGCTCACCATCAGGGTGCGTGAGCGTGACAACGAAACTCTTCAATGTATCCGAGGCTTGCCACGGGCGATCATCGCGGGGGTAAAGCTCATTGGAGCGCTCAACCAAGGCCTCGATAGTCGGCGCATCGGGAGTTTCACGCATCTCGAATTCGGGAATACCATCGAAAGGAATCGGCTCGGGAGCGGGCGTCACCACGGCCTCGGCGTTAGCGGCGTAGCCTCCTGGAGAGCGCACGAAAGTATCCTCGCCAATCGGGCTGGGGTGAAGGAATTCCTCGGAACGAGAACCACCCATAGCACCCGACATCGCGGAAACAATCACGTACTCCAAGCCCAGACGCTTAAAGATGCGCTCGTAGGCATCGCGCTCATTCTGGTAAGCAGCATCCAGACCAGCATCATCAATATCGAAGGAATACGCATCCTTCATGACGAACTCACGGCCGCGGATCAGACCCGCGCGCGGACGGGCTTCATCACGATACTTCGTCTGAATCTGGTAGATCGTCAGAGGCAGGTCCTTGTACGAGGAGTACTGATCCTTCACCAAGAGGGTGAACATCTCCTCGTGGGTAGGAGCCAAGAGATAGTCCCCGCCCTTACGATCTTGCAGCTTGAACAGGGTCGGGCCATATTCATCCCAGCGATCGGTCGCCTTGTAGGGCTCTGCCGGAAGAAGTGCAGGAAGGTGGACTTCCTGGGCACCGATACGGTCCATCTCTTCACGAACAATTGCCTCTACCTTGCGCAACAGACGCAGGCCAAGAGGAAGCCACGTGTAGATACCCGGGGCAGTACGACGAATGTAGCCCGCACGGACAAGAAGCTTATGGGAAACAACTTCGGCATCAGCCGGATCTTCGCGCAGCGTGCGCAGGAAGAAAGAGGAAAGAGTTCTTAACACACCTCAATCCTAAAGCACAGCGGGCACAGGCACGAAGCCTGCACCCGCGGTGGACTATTGTTCAGCTCACAAAGCCTCTGCTGCTTCCTTCAAATCGCGCAGCATCGACATGGTTGAGTAGGACTCGGCACACACGCCAGCCCAGAGGCGCCAGAGTGGAGTCGACTCGGTAGCCTGGTGGCGCTCACGCAGGTGAAGGCGGGTACGGCCATTGGCCTCGGGAAGAAGAGCAAAAGTGCAGGTACCGGTGTACTCATCCACTTCGTCTTCCCACTCCAGATTGCGTCCCGGGGCGGGAACGCGGATCACCAGGCAATCGCCCTCCTGGCGGATCAGGACACGACCGTCCTCATCCTCTTCAAAAGCAGCATCAATCACTTCCCACACGCGAGTCGGCAGCGCGTCAATCTCTACCGCACGATCAACGACGACATCAGCATTCGGAAGCTCAAGATCGCCGGGAAGGGAAACCGAGGCCTCGGAACGAGTCAGTCCAATACGACGCGGAAAACCCGTCGCGTAAATTGCGCCAGCACAGCCCAGGACCCCCAGAGCAGCTACGGTACGAATCTTCATAACAAATCCCCTTTGATCAGGCTGTTACATTCAATGTTCTTATATGGAAGGATACGTGAATTCTTCGCGATTGTTGCCTTTATCGAATAACCGGAAGAACCTCGACAGATCCTTCACCTTCTTCAAGTCCCATTTCTTCAGCAAGCAGGTTCGCATGCTTAATGAGGGTTGGGACAATGTCATCTTCGGGAACGGTCTCGACGACCTCCCCACGGATGAAGATCTGTCCCTTGCCATTGCCCGAGGCCACACCGAGGTCAGCCTCACGAGCCTCGCCTGGACCGTTGACAACGCAGCCCATGACGGCAACGCGCAGGGGCACAGTCAGATCCTTGAGGCCTTCAGTGACATCTTCTGCCAGTGTCCAGACATCAACCTGCGCACGCCCACAGGAAGGACAGGAAACGATCTCAAGGGTCTTTTCACGCAGGCCCATGAACTCCAAGAGCTTCGTGCCGACCTTGACCTCTTCAACAGGAGGTGCAGACAGAGAGACACGGATCGTATCGCCAATGCCATCAGCCAAAAGCACGCCGAAAGCCGCGCAGGACTTAATGGTTCCCTGGAAAGCTGGCCCGGCCTCGGTCACGCCAAGGTGAAGCGGCCAATCGCCCTTTTCAGAGAGCAAACGGTAGGCCTGAATCATCGTCAAAACATCGTGGTGCTTGACCGAAATCTTAAAATCATGGAAGTCGTTCTCTTCAAAGAGCGATGCTTCCCAGACTGCTGATTCGACAAGGGCTTCAGGGGTCGCACGACCGTACTTCTTGAGAAGACGCGGATCCAAAGAACCCGCATTCACGCCAATGCGCAGCGAGGTTCCATGGTCGGAAGCGGCGCGGCAAATTTCCTTCACCTGATCGTCGAACTTACGAATATTTCCGGGGTTCACGCGAACCGCACCGCAACCGGCCTCAATCGCTGCAAAAACATACTTCGGGTTGAAGTGAATATCGGCAATAACAGGAATGCGCGATTGCTTAGCAATAATTGGCAGTGCTTCAGCATCCTTATCAGTCGGGCACGCAACACGAACAATGTCGCAGCCCGCTGCGGTAAGCTCTGCGATCTGCTGCAGCGTCGCACCGATATCGTGAGTCTTCGTTGTGGTCATCGACTGAACAGAAACGGGAGCACCCCCACCAACAGGCACATCCCCCACCATGATTTGACGAGTCTTGCGACGCGGAAAAGGAGCTTCGTGGACGCTGGGCATCCCTAAGTTAATTTCAGTCACCTTGTCATTATCTCCCACTTGTATGCAGCTGGCACCCGGGCCAGCCAGACGCTGATGAAATCGATGAAAGCTCGCAGTGCTATGAGCGACCTATTGAAGGCTGATTGGCACGACAATATCTGCAATCATCAGCAGAACGGTCATCGCTACCAAAATGGTGCCCATCGTGTATGTCAGTGGCATGAGCCGCGCAGTATCGACCGGTGGCGGCACTTCCCTTCCACGTACCCGAGCAAATCCTCGCCGAATCCATTCATAGATTGCCGGAACGATATGTCCTCCATCAAGCGGCGGGAAAGGAAGAAGATTAAACACAAAGAGCGCCATATTCAGGGAAGCCAGGATCGACAGCAAAAGGGCAGCCGATCGCATCCAACCACCGCTGCTTGCCGTCACATCAGACGATGTTGCATCTGCAGCAATCCTGCCGATACCGACAACCGACATGACCCCACCCGAATCACGGGGTGCGCCTGTGAAAATCGAACGACCAACATCCCACAGGGCAATTGGTAGACGGGCAACGACGCTCACTGTGCCGGTGAAGGTCTCCCCCACGGCTGAGGCAACAGTTCCCGCGCTGGCGGCTTGATATTCGGTCCCCGCAATGACACCGATGCTGACGCTATCTCCTGATCGCAGCGGATCGACTTTCGCGTGGAAAAGTTGGCCATTTCGCAGGTAGTCAATATCGATACTGCCCTGTGAGTCTGCAATGTTCTGGCGCATCTGCTCCCACGAGGTGACGGCGCTGCCGTTGATTCCCGTGATCGTATCCCCCGCTCGAATACCTGCGGCGTATGCCGGAGCATCGACGGTGGCTCCCTGGGTAGTCAGCTGCTGGGGAACCTCGCTCAGGGTCAACGAGGCTTTGGGAATTCCAATCCCAACCAGAGCAATCGATAGGAAGAGAATCGACAGGAATAGATTGACCAGCGGACCACTGATCATGACGATGATCTTCTGAGCGGGATGAAGAAGATAGAATGCGCGAGAGCTGTAGCCTTCTGGAATTTCTTCCATACTGGCCTCACGAGCCTCCTGTGCAAGGGTCGGCTTTCCGCGTCGATTCGTCGTTTTCACCCCGTCGCGAGCGGGTGCAAACATCCCTACCAAACGAACGTAGCCACCCAGAAGAATCGCTCGAAGGGAATAGGTCGTCTCCCCTTTTTTGACGCCAAAAATCTGAGGTCCAAAACCAACAGCAAACTCAGGAACGTAAACGCCAAATTTTTTTGCAGGAATCATGTGGCCACATTCGTGAAGTGCGACAGAGATCAACAATCCCACGACGATGACTAGAACACCAATAATTCCCACGAAAAACCTTTTTCTTTCCTCTCACAGGATGTGAGAACGAGCAGAAGCCTTGGCCCACTCTTGGGCGCCAAGAATATCCTCCAGCGTAGGCTCATCGATGCCTTCGTGCTCGGCCAGAACCTCCTCAAGAAGATCCACGATTGATAGATACGGAAGCTGTCCGCGTAGAAATGCCTCAACGAAAACTTCGTTTGCAGCGTTGTACACAGCGGGATGGGTCGGAGATTCAGTAACAGCAGCTCGTGCCAAATTGATTGCCGGGAAGGTTTGGGAATCAACCGGCTCAAAAGTCCATTCTTGTCGCTGAAGGAAATCCACTGGTCTTTCGATATCTGGAAGTCGCTTGGGCCATGTCAATCCCAATACAATAGGAAGCTTCATATCGGGGGGCGAGGCCTGGGCAATCGTCGCCCCGTCCTTCCATGTCACCATAGAGTGGACGATGGACTGAGGATGAACAACTGGGACAATATCCGAGGCCGGAACATCGAAGAGAAGATGCGCCTCGATGAGTTCTAGGCCTTTATTGACCAGCGTGGATGAGTTAATGGTGACAACTGGCCCCATATTCCACGTTGGGTGCGCCAGCGCCTGCTGCGGGGTTACTTCCGCCAGATCAGCGCGTTTCTTTCCCCTAAAAGGCCCTCCCGAGGCCGTGAGCACCAATTGCGCAAGTTCACTCTTGCCAGTGACTCGCTGCGCGGTCAAACCTTTTTCATGAACTCCACTGGCGAGACATTGGGCAATGGCCGAGTGTTCTGAATCGACAGGGACAATTTGCCCATCACGCTTCATCGCACGCCGGACTAGAGGCCCACCAACAACCAGAGATTCTTTATTTGTCAAGGCAAGAGTTGATCCGGCCTCGAGGGCCGCAAGGGTGGGACCAAGCCCAACACCGCCGGTAATACCGTTAAGGACGACTGCGTGAGGGAAGGATCCCGCAATTTGCGTTGAAGCATCCGAGCCGACCAAAATCTCTGGAATTTCACCAGCAGCCGCAGCAATCAGGTGCTCAAGCCTGTGCGCATCACCATCGTGGATTCCAACGACCCGAGGTCGATAACGAACGCATTGTTCTGCCAAAAGCTCAAGAGAACGGCCGCCAGCGCTCAGGGCAACAACTTCGAAATTTTCGTGGTGCTGGTCAATAACCTCAAGCGCCTGTGTACCGATTGATCCCGTAGAACCAAGCAGAACGACCTGTGTACTCATGTGTCAGTTGACTGAAAGAAGGATTTCAACAGCGCGCCCAAGATAGGCATCGACCGGACCCATTGCATAGGCCTTTTTACCGCGAGCGGACTTGAAAAGCGCATGCCGCACATCATCAGCAGCCAGATCCTCACGATCATCAAAGAAAGCTGCAATCTGATCCAAAAGGTCATCGACCTGTTCAGCGTTGTAGCCAATTCCCGAACGGGGATGTGAAAAACGCTGTCCATAGGGACGGAGCAGACGCGGATACAATGTCGTCGCACGATCGGCTACCTTTTCGTACCAAGCACCTTCGCCATTAACAGCGATGTGGTCGGCGCGGTCGCGCTGGACAAAAGCAGCTTCAAGTCGACTCATTGCCGCATCTACCGCTTGGGTGTCATAGCCATTACGTTGCCTTGGGAAGGACGCCTGACGAACCTGTTCAGCACTGAACTGTTCAGCCGGAAGCCCTCCTTCGTATGCATGACGAGCATCGATGAAGAACTCATCTACGGCATCCTTACCGTAACCGCGCCGGAAAATTCCCGTAGTCGGGAAAGCGTCGCCCATCACTTCTCCTCTTCGTGTGCACTATTATCACGTGCACTCTGACGTGCACGCTCACGGTTATTAACAGCCGTTGCGAGCTGACCGCAAGCCCCGTCGATATCGGAACCACGTGTGTCTCGAATCGTTGTCGAGATTCCATTGTCTCGCAGCGTCTTCACAAATGCATCCTGCGCCCGACGGGTGGATGCAGTCCAGATCGAACCAGGGGTCGGATTCAAAGGAATGGGATTGACGTGTGCCCATCCCCTGCCTCTCTTGTTGAGCTCATCTGCCAGCAACTGAGCACGCCAAACCTGATCGTTCATGTCTTTAATCAGCGCATACTCAATAGAAACGCGCCGACCAGTAGCTACAAAGTACCTGCGAGCCGCGTCCAGAAGCTCTCCCACTTTCCATTTGGAATTAATGGGGATGAGCTCATCACGAAGGTCATCATCCGGGGTGTGCAGTGAGACCGCAAGAGTCACCGGCAGACCTTCTTGAGAGAGACGATCAATTGCGGGAACCAAACCGACCGTTGAAACCGTCACGTTCCGTGCAGACATCCCAAAACCGGCAGGTGCGGGATCGATGATGCGGTGAAGAGCTGCGACCACCGCCTTGTAGTTCGCTAAAGGCTCCCCCATCCCCATGAAGACCACATTTGACAGGTGTGTTGAAGAACCCCCAACCAGCCCTTCTTCACATGCCTGGTGGGCAGCGCGCACTTGATCAATGATCTCTGCGGTTGAAAGATTTCGGGTTAGTCCCATCTGACCTGTAGCGCAGAAAGGACAGCCCATACCGCATCCAGCTTGGGAAGAGATGCAAAGCGTCGTACGGTCGGTGTAACGCATCAGAACGGATTCAACACGGGCGCCATCATAAAGCTCCCATAGGTGCTTGAGTGTTTCTCCGCCATCAGCTTCCAGAACAGCAACCTCACGAACAAGAGATGGAAGGAGAGTCGATGCAATGAGATCATGAGCACTCTTTGGCATATCCGTCATCAAGGCCGGATCGCTGATATGACGCTCAAAGTAGTGGCGCGACAACTGATCAGCGCGGAAGGAAGGGAGTCCGGCCTCGGACACAAATTCCTTGCGTTCCTTCTGATCAAAATCTGCAAGGTGGCGAGGAGCCTTACCGCGCCGACGCGCTGTAAAAGTAACTTGAGGCTTCGCATCAGGCGAGGTCGCACCCTCAGGTAACTGGTCTGTCGGGCGAACTTCTCGTCTTGCTCGATTGGTTGTGCTCATTCGTTGCTCCTCCTCTCCCCGTGCATAGCCTAGTCGCATGCGCCCTCAAGTGCTTTCATTCAGATGCGAACTTAACGCAAAGCGAAAATAAAGATCACATAGAAAACCGGGGCGGTCATCAGCAGCGAATCGACACGATCAAGCACACCGCCGTGCCCTGGGATCAATCTTGACATGTCTTTGAGCCCAACCTCACGCTTAATCAAAGATTCGGTGAGGTCCCCGATCGTCGCACACACGCAGCCACAAACACCGGCAATGACACCCCACCACCACGTCGCGCCCAGCAGTACGAATCCGCCGATTCCCATGAGGATGCAAAAAACCAAAGAGCCGATGAAGCCTTCCCACGACTTCTTCGGAGACAGTCGTGGTGCCATGGGATGTTTACCAAACATAATCCCCGCAAGCCATCCACCGATGTCATTGAAGCAGGTGACAAGGACATAAACACCGATCACCGCGGGCGAGCGAAAATCTCGCAGCAAGAGGACAACAAAGCAGGCCAAGAAAGGAACGTAGATGGCACTGAAGACACTCGCAGTGATGTCAGTGATTCTGGAAGGAGTCGGCGCATCAACCAATCTCCATGCGACGACAGCAAAAACCGTCAAGTACAGCGCCATTGTGACGGCCTCGGGCCCCAAGAACCACGCGCACACCATCATCCCAATTGCGCCAAGATACAGCGGCGACATGGCAAGACGTGTCCCCACGCGAGCAAAGGCTCCACCCAACTCCCATAAACCGAGGAGTGCAATGCAGCATACAAAGGCAACAAAAATACCTTGAACAACAAGCAGTGACGCGACAAGAAGGGCAATCAGCACGATTGCGGAAGAAACCGCTGCCGGAAGATTCCGTCCTGCCCGTCCGGTGGGTGCAAGTGGCTGAGTGTTTTCGCGCGGCTCCGGAGAGAAGACGCGCGAAAACACTGAGGGATGCGGTTGATGGAATGAAGCCGACATCAGATTGTCAGGAGTTCACTTTCCTTCGTAGCCAAGAGCTTATCGATCAGCTCAACACGTGCCTTCGTGGCGGATTCAAGAGCCTTTTCTGCGCGTTCGACCTCATCCTCACCTGCATCGCCATCCTTCTTTAGGCGATCAAGAGCTTCCTTGGCCTTACGACGGATAGAACGAACAGAAACGCGAGCGTCTTCGGCTTTATTCTTAGCCTGCTTCACGTATTCCTTACGACGCTCTTCAGTCAGCGCAGGCAGAACCACGCGGACAACATTGCCGTCATCGGTCGGGTTGACGCCCAGATCCGACTCACGCAGGGTCTTAATGATTTCTTGAGTCGCAGTGCGGTCGAAAGGAGAAATCAGAACCGTGCGGGCCTCGGGAATCTGGAAAGAAGCGAGTTGCTGCATGGGCGTCGGCGCACCGTAGTAGTCCACCAAGAGCTGTTCAAACATGCCGGCATTTGCACGGCCAGTACGGATATTTCCAAACTCGTGGCGGGCAGCCTCGACCGTCTTATCCATCTTGTCTTCTGCTTCGAGCAGGATGTCATCAATCACGGAAGTGTTCCTTTCAGTGTGATTCGCTGAGCACAAGCGTACCGATTTTTTCACCTCGTAGCGCTGCAGTAACGTTACCAGCTTCAGACATGCCAAAGACGCGCATTGTGAGACCGTTTTCCTGCCCAAGAGCAAACGCTGCAGCATCGACAACTTTCAGGCCTCGACTCAAGGCATCCTGGTAGGTGACAAAGTCGAGTTTCTTCGCATCGGGGTTAATACGGGGATCGTCATCATAGACGCCGTCTACACCATTCTTTGCGACAAGCAGTTCATCGCAATGAGTTTCCAAGGCTCGCTGCGCAGAGACGGTATCGGTGGAGAAATATGGAAGGCCCGCGCCAGCACCGAAAAGAACGACACGGCCTTTCTCCAAGTGGCGGATTGCGCGCAGAGGAATGTAAGGTTCGGCGACCTGCTGCATGGCAATCGCACTCTGAACGCGCGCCGGAACACCGGATTGCTCAATAAAGTCTTGAAGCGCAAGGGCATTCATGACGGTTCCGAGCATCCCCATGTAGTCTGCGCGGGAGCGGTCAAGCCCCTGTCGAGAGAGCTCAGCACCGCGGAAAAAGTTACCGCCACCAACGACGACTGCAACCTGGATCCCTGCATGAACGGCATCTGCGATCTGTTCTGCGATTGAACGCACTACCGTGGGATCGAGGCCGACGGAGCCTCCGCCGAAAGCCTCACCTGAGAGTTTGAGCAGGACACGACGAGCAGCTGGCATGGATTCTTCTCCTTTGAATATGTGCTGAGTCGAAAGAGATAGGGCGATGGCCCCGCCAGAAGCGGGGCCATCACACGAAATCAGGCGCCGACGTGGACGCGCACGAACTGGGTGACCTTTGCACCAGCGTCGCGCAGGACCTGTCCGACGGACTTTGAAGGATCGCGAGCAAATGCCTGATCGACCAGGCAGTTGTCCTTGAAGAACGCCTCAAGACGTCCCTGAACGATCTTGGGGACGATCTTCTCGGGCTTGCCTTCCTCGAGGGTGATCTTCTCGAGGGTGGCGCGTTCCTTCTCCAAGACATCGGCCGGAACCGAGTCACGATCAAGGTAAGCGGGCATGTAGGCGGCGACGTGCATCGCGATATCGTGTGCAACGCCTGCTCCAGCTGCGTCGGTGACGACGAAGACGCCAACCTGCGGGGGCAGGTCGGGGCTGGTCTGGTGCAGGTAGAGATCAACGTTCTCGCCTTCAACACGAATCACGCGACGGATCTCGAGCTTTTCGCCGATAACTGCGGCCATTGCGTCAAGCTGTTCCTTGACAGTGGAGTCGCCCATCGGAGCTGCAAGCAGCGAGTCGACATCGGATGCGCCGGAGGCAACAGCGGCCTCGAGGACAGAGTGTGCGAAGTCGATGAACTTCTGGTTCTTAGCAACGAAGTCAGTCTCTGAGTTGACCTCGACCATGACGCCCACGCCGTCCTGGACGGACGCAGCGAGCAGGCCGGCGGATGCCTGACGGCCTTCGCGCTTGGACAGCGACTTGAGGCCCTTCAGACGAATGATTTCGAGAGCCTTCTCGGCATCGCCTTCGGCTTCCTGGAGCGCCTTCTTGACGTCCATCATGCCTGCGCCGGTCTTCTCGCGCAGAGCCTTCACATCAGCGGCAGTGAAATTAGCCATTACTGAATTCCTTTCTCAGCTCAGTCCTGTGCAGGCTTTTCAGACTCTTCGGCAACGGCTTCTGCTGCGGACTCGTCAGCCGCAACTTCACCTTCGAGGAGCTCACGCTCCCACTCAGCCAGAGGCTCAACTGCGGAGGAATCCTCAGAAGCATTCTTACGGCCGGCGCTGCGTGCAAGCAGGCCCTCAGCAACTGCGTCTGCAATCACGCGGGTCAGCAGTGCAACCGCGCGAATCGCGTCGTCGTTGCCGGGAATGCGGTAGTCGACCTCATCCGGATCAGCATTGGTGTCCAGGATGGCAACGATCGGGATGTTGAGCTTGCGAGCTTCGGAGACAGCGAGGTGTTCCTTCTTGGGGTCAACGATCCACACTGCGGAAGGAACCTTGGCCATATCGCGGATACCACCGAGGGTGCGAGCGAGCTTATCCTTCTCGCGGCGCATCATCAGCAGTTCCTTCTTGGTGCGGCCGGAAGAGGCAACATCATCGAAGTCGATCTGCTCAAGTTCCTTCAGGCGCTGGAGGCGCTTGGAAACGGTGGAGAAGTTGGTGAGCATACCACCGAGCCAGCGGTGGTTCACATAGGGCATGCCAACGCGCTGTGCCTGCTCGGCGACAGCTTCCTGTGCCTGCTTCTTGGTGCCGACGAAGAGGATGGTTCCGCCGTGTGCAACGGTTTCCTTGACGAAGTCGAAGGCGATATCGATATCGGCAATGGTCTGCTCGAGGTCGATGATGTAGATGCCGTTACGCTCGGTCAGAATGAAGCGCTTCATCTTCGGGTTCCAACGACGGGTCTGGTGCCCGAAGTGAACGCCAGATTCCAGAAGCTGGCGCATGGTGACGACTGCCATTGCATCGTCCTTTCCCCGCTGAGCGGGATCATGGGGTTTCCCCCGGTTTTCTCGGTTAATGTGCCTTTCGGCCCTGGTGCCATGACGTTGCGACCCATTGGACCGTGACGCAACTGCCCCGGCACTTTCACTTCCGTGAGGTGCTCGGAAAATGGCACGCGAAGTCATCCGCATAGCGAATGCTGTTCAATCCTACCGTATTCGTCACAGAGATTCGGCTTTCAGAAGGTGCACAATGACGAAATTCAGCTTGTGATTGCTCACTTTTTATCCACAGGGTGTACGCCCTCTCCGTATTTTCCACAGATTCAAGCATGCTCATGCATACAGACGATTTTTAAAGAGATCGTGGTCTATGGCGATATTTCTTAATCTTCGCAAGATGCTGACACACATAGGACTGGTGGCATTCATCGTTTTCGGATTTCTTGTCCAACCAACATATGGTGCTGCTCCTGCCCATTCCGCTTCGCAGTGGCGCCAGCCTTTCGGAGGCGGCTTCACCTTGGTTAAAGCTTTTAACCCACCGGATAGACCCTGGCTGAGTGGATCTCGGGGAGTATGGCTCAACCTCCATAACCCACAAGGAACAATCGAATCACCATGTGACGGCAGGGTGATCTACAGCGCCGAGCTCGCTGGTCGCAAGGTTCTTTCAATTGACTGCGGCGGGATCCATTCGACTTTTGAACCGGTGGTCACCACGCTGCACGCCGGCCAACGCGTGGCGCGTGGAGAGCAAATTGCGTCAGTTCCTCCCTTAGCGAGCGCATGGACAAGCACATCTCTTCGAGAGGGAGAGATTCACTGGGGCGCAAAAGTCTCGCGCACTCGATATATCAACCCATTGCGGATGCTCACTGGGCACCCCAGGCTTAAAACCCTTTGAACACACTAGGCACGAGGGTGTGCTTGCCGATAAATCGCACTCAGACGCTGGGCATCAACATGCGTATACCTCTGTGTCGTCTGAAGCGAGGAATGCCCGAGCATTTCTTGCACTGCCCGAAGATCGGCTCCCCCACCCAAAATATGCGTTGCTGCGGTATGCCGAAGGGCGTGAGGTGCAATATCTCGAACCCCCGCTCGTGCGCACATCCGGTGGAGCATTCCTCGGATTACGCGCGGGTCGATGCGTTTACCTTTGTCTCCAACAAAGAGCGCTTTCCCTGCTTCTGGATGGGCAATCTCTTGCCTTGGACCATTGAGCCAACGCTGAAGGGCATTGAGACAAGTTCGAGTAAAGGGAACAATGCGTTCCTTGTTTCCTTTACCGATCACACGAAGGGTCATTCCCTGTTGATCAACCGAAGTCGTATCCAAGGAGCAGACTTCGCTCACACGTATTCCAGTTGCGTAAACGGTCTCCAGAATTGCCCAATCTCGTACTGCTGCTGGTGTGGGATCATCACTGGCTTGGAGCGCAGCACATGCAAGGAGGCGTTCAGTGTCAGAAACTGTTTGGACCTGAGGAAGCTTCTGATCACCGCGAGCGCTGGTCACAAGCAGCCCAGGATCAGTTGTGAGATAACCTCGACGGTGCGCCCATGCCGTAAATGAGCGTATCGAGGCAGTCTTGCGTGACACGGTCGACCGTGAGTTCCCCTTGCGAAGTTCATCTGCAAGCCACATGCGAATTGCGCGCAAGGTAACGACGTCATTGACGTTTTCTGCTGTGATCTCTTCAGTACCCGAATCTTCAAGGAATGAGTGCAAGTCTGCGGTATAGGCACGCAAGGTATGCGGAGAAACTACGGCATTAGCGCGCAGGTAAGTCTCCCACGCCTCCAGCAGTCTTTCCTCCATACCCTGCAGTTTAGCGATGCTGGGTTTTACTTCGATACCAGCCGCGCTCATCGTTTGCGACATAACCTTCTAATTGAAGCCGAACAAGCGCAACCTTCACGCTTTCCTCATCCAGACCAGCAGCAACTGCCGCTCTTTCAATCGTCATTGAACGCCTCTGCGGAAGCGCCTCAAAGACTCTGCGCATCAGCGGCTCGAGCGCATCAATCCCATCATCGGGAGCTGTTGGGTCCCCAAATAGTGGCATTTGGTTTTCTTTAGGAATCTTCTCCCCAATCATGTCGATGATATCCGCCCAATCACGAACGATTATCCCGCCATTACGTAACAGTTCGTGGACACCGCGTGAAGACTCGGCATAGACCGAACCGGGAACTCCACCAACGGGGGTTCCCATCTCAAGTGCCCAACGCGCAGTTGCTAGCGCACCCGAGCGCGGCGAAGCCTCGACGACAACAACCCCAGCGGCAGCTGCAGCGATCAGGCGGTTCCTTCCTAAGAAGCGCCACTTAGCGGGCCGGAAAGTGCAGGGGAGTTCGGATACTAACGCCCCTCCACACCTCAGAATCCCGCGAAAAAGATCGCTATTGCTGGCTGGGTAGAGGTTTCCTAATCCGCCAGCCATGTAGGCACAGGTATGGCCTCGAACATTAACGCTTCCCTGGTGCACCGCGGTATCTATTCCTATTGCTCCGCCCGAGATTGTCCCATAACCACGATGACACAGCTCTGAAGCCAGTTCACTAGCTACTTCGTTTCCATAGTGTGACGAGGCTCGAGCACCAACGATTGCGATAGAGGGGGACTTCGGCATCTCTCCGATGACCCAGAGTATTCGAGGCTGCCCCTCCCCTAGTTTTTCAAAGCCGCCTGGCCAGTCAGGATCGCTCGGAAGAACAAGACGCCCACCGATTTTATTCAGGATTTCCAATTCAACGTGTGGATTCGCAGCCAAAGCACGCGGTCGCCAGCGCTTCCAGCAGGAACGAAATACATCTTCCTCATTTCTCAAACACTGAGGGATTACGGGCTCCGAGGCTAAGATCCAGGATTTTGCATGCTCGTCTCCCAAACGCAGTCGTAAAAGATCAAGGTGCACATCCGATGGTTCGCTCACGCTATTCCACCAGATTTCGTCGAGTAGTTTCGGTGTCTCATCCGATGCCATAGTTCTCTCCTCCTTGCCTGAGCTGGAGAGCAGCAGAGAACTCATCCAGTCCAATCGAGTTTTTTCCCGAATAATCTGCGCAGGTCCACATAAGTCGCAGTAAGCGATCTGCTCCCCTCATTGAGAGTTGTCCTCGATCAACTGAGCGATCGATCATGCTCAGGATGTGATCCGAAGGTGGGTGAAGCGATCGAATCCACGAGCCAGCAACATCCCGATTGAGTCGCCATTGAGTATCTTTAAGCCGATGAGCAGCTCGTTCACGCGCTTCGCAGACCTTGTCTTTGAGTGAATGTGAGGTGAAGTGAGATGTACAAGCAAGTTCCGCCTGGCTGGGAACACGCATTGACAGTGTGATGTCGATGCGATCAATCAGAGGTCCCGAAAGACGTGCCAGGTAACGCCTTCTTTGAATGGAAGAGCAGGAACACGAACGGATTCGTCCGCCTAGGTGCCCACACGGACAGGGATTTGTTGCCATCACCAATTGGAAAGAAGCCGGGTAACGCGCCGTATGGCCTGAACGCTGGATACGCACCCACCCTGACTCCAGTGGTTGCCGAAGAGAATCCAGAACTGCCGGCGCAAATTCTGTCGCTTCATCAAGAAACAGAATTCCTGCATGTGCCAATGAAGCGGCACCTGGGCGGATGAGACCGCTGCCTCCACCGACCATTGCAGGGATTGACATCGAGTGATGCGGAGCTTGAAATGGAGGTTCTGTAAGCAACTCTCCGCTACTCAGGTCCCCGGCGATGGAATGAATAGCGCTAGCGGTTAAGGCATCGCTCTGCTCGAGTTGCGGAAGGATTGACGGAAGTCTGGAAGCCATCATCGTCTTCCCGCTTCCAGGTTCCCCGATCATCATCAGATGATGGCCGCCCGAGGCCGCGATGGCGACAGCCTCGATTGCGCAGTTGTGTCCGCGTACTTGAGAAAAGTCTCCTGCTCCCCCACTTCGCGTTCTTTCTTCCTCTACGTCCTTAAGCACCGGTTCTTCAGCGACTAGACCAAGTACTGTCGCTCGTTTTGCCTGCCCACCGAATGCCTGGACGAAGTCCGCGAGGTGCGCGAATGCGCACACTTCTATCCCTGGAACGAGTTGGGCTTCGTTCCGCGCCTCGAGAGGAACGAATACTCGGGTAATACCCGATCGTCGCGCCGAAATTACCGCAGGCAGAATCCCCGGAAGAGTATGCAGACTGCCGTCCAAAGCAAGTTCGCCAATAAAGACTTCACCTGCGACTCCTGTGCTTCGGATCTTAGAAGTCGCCAGAAGTATTGAGGCGGCAATAGAGAAATCAAATCCCGAGCCCGATTTTGGAAGCCCAGCGGGAGAAAGCCCGACCGTAACGTGCCGGTCGAGAACTTCCAGCTCACAAGCCTGGAGCGCTGAGCGAACACGATCGCGCGATTCTCTTAAGGATGCATCCGGAAGCCCGACTAGGGTGAAATTCACTAACCCGCGGCCGACATGCGTTTCAACGTCGACGATATTTCCATCGAGGCCCACCAAAGCAATTGCGCGAGTACGTGCAAGCGAAGAAGTCATGCGATCCCCCTGAGCCATTCAATCTTCGGGGGATATCGCAAGAAATCTACAGTTCCGCCTTCTCGCAGTTCTTGTCCGCAGGCTCTAGGCACCGTCAAGGCGATAATGTCGATACGCAGTTTTGAGAAGAGCCTGCGCTGGCGAGCCCACTGGGCCGCAAGCCGGCGGAGTTTCAGTACCTTCCGTGTATCAATTGATTCGAGTGCACTGCCGTAACCACTTCCGACGCGAGTGCGGACTTCGACAACGACTGCGGTATTTCCTTCGCGAGCAAGAATGTCGAGCTCTCCGCGGTTTGAGTCGCGCCAATTCCGTTCAAGAACTTCTAGTCCTTGTTCTTCAATGAAACGACAAGCATAGTCTTCCCCCGCTTGACCGAGGTATTTTCTGTAGTCCAACACAGCTCCTTCCCACTGAAGGAAGGATGACAAAACAGGGACTACGGGAAGCGCTCACATGAAATTCTGTGGAAAACACCGATGAGGTGTCAGCCCTGTGGACAATACGCACGCCTAAACAACGAGATGTGCAACAGACAATGAAGCACGCATCGGATGACCCGATACGTGCTTTCCAATAGCAACCCCAAATTAAGCGAGAGGTAGCTCAGGCTTATTGAGTTCCTCGACGTTGACATCCTTGTAGGTAACGACGCGCACTGAGTGTACGAATCGTGAGGAACGGTAAATATCCCAGACCCATGCATCGGTCAGGGTCAATTCAAAAAAGATATCTCCGCCAACGGGACGAGCCTGCACATCGACGTGGTTACACAGGTAGAAGCGACGCTCAGTTTCAACGACATACTTGAACAATCCAATGACATCGCGATATTCGCGAAACAGTTCAAGTTCGAGGTTGTTTTCATACGATTCGATATCGCCAGCCATGATCGCCTCCTGTGTTGCTCCCAGTATCTTAGAGCGCGACCGAGTAATTCAGCTTTCGACACCCGGAAGCCGCCATGAGCGCCGGTGAAGCTCCGAGGGCCCCAAACGCTTCAAAGCATCGACATGCGCGGCTGAAGAATAGCCTTTGTTAGATGCCCATCCATATCCGGGGTCCTCGTATTCTTCCATCAAACGATCGCGAAAAACTTTCGCAGCAACTGAAGCAGCAGACACCGTCGCACACGATGCATCTGCCTTAACACGAGTAAGGACCTTTGGCGTAGAGACTGTGGGATAAAGCGGACCATCAAGATCATCAAAAAGATCTGGAGAATCACTGAGCCAATCGTGGCTTCCATCCAAAATGACAAGATCTGCTTGAAAACCACGATCGGATGCGGCCTTCAAAGCACGCCGTCCGGCAAGTCGGAGCGCAGCGATAATTCCAAAACGATCGATCTCATCATTGCTTGCCTGACCAATTTGAATGCAAGGACTCCACTGACAAACAGGCTCGAATAAAGCCTCACGGGCGCGAAGACTGAGCATCTTCGAATCGGCGAGCCCCGGAAGAACTGGAATCCCGGTAGGAGGAGCGAAAGCCAAGCCAACGCATACCGGACCGGCAAGAGATCCGCGTCCAACCTCGTCCATGCCGGCGACCACGCCGAAACTGCCTTGGAGCTCTTCTTCCCACTCACGGGTGGGAGTAATTTTGGACGAGCGCTTCGGTGCTTCTCCGCGGCTCGAGGAAGTCTGCTTGGATGCGTTCATTTGGCGTCGGGGACGTCAGCGAAGACCGAGCGGTCTCCAAGCCACGTCAGGCGGTTGGTCGGCCAAATGACCGCGAATGCTCGCCCGACCACTGCGCTTTCGGGAACGTAGGGAGATTGTCCGTTCCCCATGTGATAGCGAGAGTCTGCCGAGTTTGTTCGGTTATCCCCCATGACCCACAGAGAGCCTTCAGGAACAGTGATGTCGAAAGTTATTGACGAGGCCGCACCTTGGTTGGCAATGTAGGGCTCGGTGATCGTGACGCCATTGACCTGAAGCTTGCCATCTGCCGTACAGCACGTCACGTGATCGCCGCCTAGACCGATAACTCGCTTCACTAAGGTTTGTTCTCCACCTGCGGGAAGCAATCCGGTAAATTCAGCCGCTTTTCGCAAAGGCGAAGAGGTCTCTGTATCGCTCTTGGCAAGCCATCCCAAAGTGTCATCAAAAACGACAACGTCTCCGCGCTTGATGTCTCCCGTAAAGTGAGAAACACGAGATACAGCGATGCGGTCTTTTTCAACCAGAGTATTACGCATCGATGCGGAAGGGATCCAAAAGACCTGCACAAGGAAAGCGCGTAGGAGCGAGGAGATCACCAAGGCACAGACGATAATAACGGCAAGCTCACGCAGCCAATTGAAGGGGTTCTTCCGTGCCCGACGTTCTTCGCGTTCGATGTCCTTAATCGAAGGGCCGTGAGCGACCGGCATTCGGACGACTTTCCCACGTGCGCCTGATCGACTCATAAACAGATCCCTTTCCTATGTCTACCGTAAATTCTCACACGTATGCGAAAACCCGGCATCCTTAAGGATACCGGGCTTATATCGCGAGCGAGTGTCACTCGGCAGATCCGGAGCGGTGCTCCTTGATCTTTGCGGCCTTACCGTGGCGCTCACGCAGGTAGTAGAGCTTTGCGCGGCGCACGTCGCCCTTGGTCACGACCTCGATCTTGTCGATCGTGGGTGCGTGCAGGGGGAAGGTACGCTCAACACCGACACCGAAGGAAACCTTGCGGACGGTGAAAGTTTCGGAAACACCGTGGCCACGGCGTGCGATAACAACGCCCTGGAAAACCTGGATACGTGAGCGGTTACCTTCGATAACCTTCACGTGAACCTTAACGGTATCGCCTGCACGGAAAGCAGGGATGTCTTCGCGCAGCGATGCTGCATCGACGGCGTCCAGCTTTTGCATTTTCACTCCTTGACGCTTCTGCCGCAGGTCAGTCACGTCTTTTCGGCAGGTCAAGCCTGCGTTTCTTCATATATCTGCATGATCCGGCGGCCCCCCACGGCAGGCTACGCCACACACAGACCGTATAATTGTGCCACAGCTCAGGTACTAAAGAACACCCCGAAAGCCCAGAAGTGTGAGCACAGAGCGGTGATTTCGCTAACTCTCCATGGGGCGAATCATGACGACGTCGGTGGCCTCGGTATTGGCACTCAAACGAAAACGACGCCTTCCTGCCTTTTTAAAACCATGCTTGCGATAAAACCGTTGTGCGCGTTCGTTATAGATGTGTGTTCCTAAAACAATTTGGCTTGCGCCTTCTTCTCTGGCAATACGAATCGTATGCTCCAGAATCGCTCCAGCAATACCTGTTCCGTGAGCATCTTTTCGCACATAGCACTTCGAAAGATAGGCAGCATGATCATCCAGCGGATACTTGCCATTTCCACGCGGCATGTCTTTCGGACTGCGCAAGAAAATCAAGGTGTAGGCAAGAAGCTGGCCTTCACTGACTGCAAGGAAACAGCGCGCATTGGGATCAGCAAGATATTCCTCAAAAACCTGCGGATTCAATCCATCAGAAATAAAAGCCTGGACATCTTCCTCAGGAATAAAGTCCGGAGGTGCCATGGGGAAAGTGAGGCTCGCAAGCTCACTGATGCGCTCGGCCTCGTCAGGGCGCGCAGCACGAATCTCAACGGGCGTAATGCGATCCTCACGCATCAGCACGCCGTTTTCCGCCAGGATTTCCCTGTCCCGAGTACTCAGTTGATCAGCTGAAGAACGCGCTATGCGGGCAACGATATCCGGGCGTCGTTGCGCTGTTCGCTCAAGACTGCGATCTAAACGCCAACGATCGATCTTAGCGTGGTCACCGGACATCAATACATCGGGAACCTGGTGCCCGCGCCATTCTTGTGGCTTCGTGTAAACCGGGTATTCCAAGAGACCAATACCGCTGTGGGATTCTTCAACCAGAGAATCTGGGTTCCCAATCACTCCGTCAATCAATCGACCAACAGCTTCAACCAAGACCAAGGCTGCCACTTCCCCACCGTTGAGGACGTAATCCCCGATGGAGAATTCTTCAACTACAACACCGCGATTACGGTAGTGATCAGCAACGCGCTGATCAATGCCCTCGTATCGTCCGCAGGCGACGATGATTCGATCGAAATGTGACAGTTCCTCAGCTTTTCTCTGGTTAAAGGGGATTCCCGAAGGTGTGGGGATAGCTAGAACGCACTTTCCAGGCTCTGCTCCGATGACGGTGTCCAGTGCCTCCCCCCAGACATCAGGCCTCATGACCATACCCGCACCCCCACCATACGGGGTGTCATCAACCGTTCGATGACGATCATGAGTCCATGAACGCAGGTCGTGGACGTGAATGTCCAGTTGGCCGCTTTGACGGGCCTTCCCCATGAGAGAGAGGTCAAGAGCGGCGAAGTACTGCGGGAAAATACTCAGCAGATCGATACGCATAGGCTTTCTCTTCCTCAGCGGGCCTCAATGGCTTGATCATCAAAAAGCCCGGGGAGCGGCTCGATCGTCACGGTACCGTTTGGGATGTCAACCGTGGGAACAAGTTGATGAACAAAGGGAACCATGACAGTGCCTGCGGAGGTCTTCACTAATAGGAGATCCTGAGCGGCCCCCATTTGGAGCCCTTGAACCACGCCCAGTTCATTCCCTTGAGGATCAACTGCGCGCAGGCCCTTGAGCTGGTGCGGATACCATGCATCTTCTTCTTCCCTCTCGTCGACAAGCAGACGAGCGCCGCGCAGCGCTTCGGCGTCCTCACGGCTTGAAACCTCATCAAACAAGGCGATCACACGATCTTTTTGCTGACGAATTGAAGAAAGCGTGAGCTTGGGGAACTGCGCATTCGAGGTCGAGAAGCTCTCTCCGGGGGTAAAAAGCTGCGGATCGTCGCTTCGAATATCCACAATGACTTCCCCACGCAGTCCGTGTGCGGGTCCAATCTGTGCTGCCGTCATAAGCATGGGATGAATCCTTTTCGGGGGTATGCCAAACGGGGACCTGTTTAAGCCAGGTCCCCGTTTGAGATCACTAAGTTGTCACTCGCGGTCGGTGTCAACGACATCAACGCGGACATTCCCCCGGGGAGAAAGCGCGTTCATTACCGTGCGCAGCGCACGGGCCGTACGACCTCCGCGGCCGATGACACGCCCCAGATCCTCAGGGTTCACGCGAACCTCAAGCATCTGCCCACGACGCATATTGCGAGAAGAAACCCGCACGTCTTCGGGGTGATCAACGATTCCGCTGACCAGGTGTTCGAGTGCATCAGCGAGCATGATCAGGCTTCCTCGCCGGCTTCTTCAGCCTTGGGCTCTTCTGCAGCTTCTTCAGCGGCAGCAGCCTGTGCGGCTTCCTCTTCAGCCTTGCGAGCAGCTTCTTCCTCAGCCTTCTTGGCGGAGGCGTCTGCCTTGCGCTTCTCAGCAGCGGCTTCGGCGTCCTTGATCGCCTGAGCAGCAGCGGCTGCCTTGTCGGCATCTGCGTACTGCACGCGGGACACTGCGTCTGCCTTGCCATTGAAGCGAGCGATGTCACCGGTCAGGACCAGCAGGTTACGAACCTGATCCGAAGGCTGTGCGCCAACGCCGAGCCAGTACTGAACGCGGTCAGACTTGATCTCGATGGTCGAGGGGTTCGGGGTCGGATCATACAGACCGACCTCTTCGATGACGCGTCCGTCACGCTTCTTGCGCGAGTCAACGACAACGACACGGTAAACGGGTGCATGGATCTTGCCCATGCGCTTCAAACGAATGCGAACTGCCACTGTTGTGGTCACTCCTGTTTCAAATCGGTGTGGAATAGACATACGTCAGGTAGGGAAACACAGACGATGATTATCCCGGGACGCGACGAACTCAGATGAGAGGGCTCTTCGCACGTCGAGTACAGCGATTAATTATGCCAGTTTTAGCTGGTCTTTCCAAGCCAATCGGCACCAGACTGAGTCAATTCACGGTGGTCTTGGTCACCGCTCATGCGAAGACGTCGAAGAAAGCGCAACGAGCTCTCCGCCTCGGCAGACCCAAAGTGGTGCAAGAAGCGTATCAATGTCGTCGGGACAAGCAGAGTATCCGACAAGATCAGCGCTTCCTCCAACGAGTCCTTCGTCAACTCCCAGATAGTGGCGCGTTTCCAGCGTTGCCCTTTGAAGAATTTCACGAGGCCTCAATCCAAGTTCACCCCAAGCACGCAGTTCCGCGAGGATACTTCCGGGCTGTTGGTAGCCGCCCGTATCACTTGCGGGTAAGACCGTAATTCCAGAGTCGAAGAGCTCTTGAGCTTGCTCATATCGGCGTTGCCACAGCGTATTCATTGTCGCTGAATATCGGGGATATTTACCTGCCGCCTGCTCAGAAAAATCCTTGAACAATTCGCGCTGAAGCATGGTGACAGATACCGCGATCCCACGTTTTTTCGCCTCTAGGATCTGATCTTTATCCATGCCACTGGCATGTTCAATATCATCAACGCCTGCTTCAATAAGGTCATCAATCACACGCGAGGAAAAGGCATGAACCGCCACACGACCCCCGGCCTCGTGAACCCCGGCGACGGCATCGATAAGAATTTCGCGGGGCCACAGGGGATCAAGATCGGCCTCCGCTCCCCCGCTGCGGTCAATCCAATCACCAACGATCTTTACCCACCCGTCACCGCGCGCACACTCTTCACGCGCAATATCTGGCAGCTCACGAACATCGTTGATCTCACGCGCAAGACCTCGGATATACCTCATCGGCCGAGCGATATGACGACCGCACCGAATGAGAGTTGGATATCGGGACTCGTCATTCACCCAGGAAGTATCAACGGGAGATCCACAATCGCGTAGAAGAGTCACCCCCGCATGAAGCATGGAATCAAGTTGCTCACGCTGCTCAGTGCGGCCAAGAGACGTCGCAGCTGCACCGACACCGACGTGGCAGTGAACATCAGCGAAAGCGGGGGCAGCCCACCCACTCAGAACGTGCGAATAGGCAGGAATCTCATCGACGGGCGAGATGACTGGAGTTAAATTCCACTGACCACTGACCCATCCTGAATCAGTAAAAAGATGCCCGTCGAAATACATCAGCCTCGGCCGAGCATACGTCGGATATCTTCGGGAAGGTCATCCAAGGTCGGGCGCGGCGCATTGGGGGCTTGCGCGGGTGTTTCGGTGACACCAAATGCGGATCCTGCAGGAGCTGAAGGGCGCTGCTCACGAGGAAGCATCGCCTCCAATTCCTGCTGACGACGCTTCGCCGGATTACCACTTCGCGCCTTCTTCGCAACACGTGCGCGCTGAGCGCGGTCCTTACGCGCCTGTGCCTTTTGCTTCGCTTTACCACCGCTACCGGGCATCGAACCAAATCCGGGCATTCCTCCCGGACCCATCTGTCCCATCTGCCCCATCATGGTCTTTGCGGCCTCGAAACGCTTGACCAGGTTATTGACCTCGGCAACCGTCACGCCTGAACCGCGGGCGATGCGCGAGCGACGAGAGCCATTGAGAATCGAAACATCGGCACGCTCAGCGGGAGTCATCGAACGAACAATCGCTTCGACGCGATTGACTTCACGCTCATCGAAGTTCTCAAGCTGATCACGCATCTGAGCCATTCCGGGGATCATGCCCAGAACCTTCTTCATTGACCCGAGCTTGCGGACCTGCTGAAGCTGGCTCAGGAAGTCATCAAGCGTGAGCTCGCCAGACATGGCCTTCTTGGCCATCTTCTCAGCTTCTTCTGCATCCAAGCGCTTTTCGGCTTGCTCGATGAGCGTCATGATGTCGCCCATATCGAGGATACGAGAGGCCATTCGGTCGGCGTGGAAACGCTCGAAGTCGTCCAAACCTTCACCCGTCGAGGCAAAGAGGATCGGAGCCCCTGTTACGCCGCGCACGGAAAGGGCGGCACCGCCTCGGGAGTCACCATCAAGCTTGGAAAGCACAACACCGGTGAAACCAACGCCATCACGGAATGCGGTCGCGGTATTGACCGCATCCTGACCGATCATAGCGTCAAGGACAAACATGACTTCGTGCGGATTGACGGCCTGGCGAATAGCAATCGCCTGATCCATCATCTCTTGGTCGACGCCCAAACGGCCCGCGGTATCGACAATCACAACATCGATGCCGTGAGTGATCGCATAATCCAAGCCGGAACGCGCCACTTGAACCGGATCACCAACACCGTTACCCGGTTCGGGTGCCCACACCTGAACGCCCGCGCGCTCACCAACAATTTGAAGCTGGCCGACAGCATTTGGGCGCTGAAGGTCAGAGGCGACAAGCAGAACGCTCTTTCCTTCTTCACGCAGCCACTTACCAAGTTTTCCGGCCAAAGTCGTCTTACCGGCACCCTGCAGACCTGCGAGCATGAAAACTGTCGGGCCTCGCTGAGCAAAATGCAGTTCTCGGGTTTCGCCACCCAGGATCTCGACAAGTTCATCATGAACAATGCGGACAACCTGCTGGCCGGGGTTTAGCGCGCGGGAACGAGCCGCTCCATAGGCCTTCTCGCGAACCTGAGTGGTGAACTGACGAACGACAGGAAGGGCGACGTCAGCATCGATCAGGGCACGACGAATCTCGCTAATAGTCTGATCGACATCAGATTCCGTCAAAACTCCGCGCGAACGGAGCCTCTTAAAAGACGCGGTCAAACGATCAGAAAGATCCGAGAAAGCCACTGTGACTACTCCTCACGAGCACAATTTCTAAATAACTAAATGTTAAGAGTAGTGGGTTTTAGCCCACGATTGCATCAACAAAGGACTGCGGATCGAAGGGGGCAAGGTCGTCCGGGCCTTCTCCAAGTCCCACAAACTTGACGGGGACACCTAATGCTCGCTGGACTGAAACAACAATTCCGCCCTTAGCTGAGCCATCCAGCTTGGACAGCACAATACCTGTTACTCCGGCGACCTCAGCGAAAACTTCGGCCTGTCGAAGACCGTTTTGACCGGTCGTCGCATCCAGAACCAGAAGGACTTCGCTGACTGGTGCGTGCTTCTCCATCACGCGCTTAACCTTACCCAGCTCGTCCATGAGCGCAGACTTCGTTTGAAGTCGGCCCGCGGTATCGACCATGACGATGTCACAGCCCCGTCGAATGCCTTCTTCAACCGATTCAAATGCAACGGATGCCGGGTCAGCACCCTCACGATCAGAACGGACAACATCAACGCCGACGCGACTTCCCCAAGTCTCAAGCTGTTCAGCGGCAGCAGCGCGGAAAGTATCCGCCGCCCCCAGCAGAACCTCGTGTCCTTCGGCGCGGAAAATACGTGCCATTTTTCCAGTGGTTGTCGTCTTACCAGTTCCGTTAACACCAACCATCAAGATAGTTGCGGGGACCTGAACGCCGTCAACATCTCGAACCGCTAAGTTCACAGAACGATCCATATCGGGATCAACAAGCTTGAGCAGTTCTTCGCGCAAAAGAGCTCGCACAACCTGCGGATCTGAAGTGTTCTCAACCTTCACTCGCGTGTGAAGGGCTTCCATCAACTCATCGGTTGCTTCCAAGCCCAAATCTGCGACCAGAAGAGAATCTTCCATCTCTTCCCAATCCGCAGCTGATAGATCGCCACGAGAAAGTAAAGAAAGAAGGGATTTACCCAAAGCTCCCGAACGTGCCAAGCGTGCACGAAGACGCCCCATTCGTGAAGGAATAGATTCGGGGACCTCAACGGTAGTGGTTTCCGGGCGCTCCTCTTCAATTCCCGAGGCCGGGGTTTCCTCCTGCAAAGACACGTGCTCCGCATGAGGGGCACCAGCCTCGGAGTGGTCAGCGGTTTGCGCTGCAGGACCATCTCGGGAACGCTGCGCGCCTTCGGCTTCACTTTCCTGAGCTTGCGGAAGCGAAGCCTCAGAGACAACGGAGGTCGACGGGGGCACTTCACTTTGTGTGCGTGACGACTTGAGCGAACGCACAACAAGCGAAACAACCGCGACAAGAACGACAATGACGCCCGCCAAAATGATGGGGGCCACGGGGTTATGAATAAAGTCCATGACAGCCTGCATAGCTCAATCTTCCCTCAGTGCGCTTCTCTTATGCATCTTTCGAGGTATCGGCCTCAGTTGGGGCGGGCTTCGCGTGTGCCCCACGCCTAGCGGCGATATCTTCAATGCGCTCAGTCATTGCTTCAACGGCTTCGAAACCTGGAAGGCCATCGGCCACCATGTACCCACGAGAACCCTTTGAGGACTCAAGGACAGCGTTCATGTTCTCTTCCCGAACACTAATTTGCGGAATCTGGGTGGGGATCTCTTGCCCCGATTGATTGCGCAGATGATCTCTCCACTGGTCAGCACTTCGCCGGTGCAATGCAAAACCTAAAATGACGGCCGAGGCGATGGCAAGCATGACGATCATCGTGACGATGTAGACCGCAATTCCTTCAATCATGCCTTAACTTTCCCATCCCAGACGCGGCCGTGCCAAGTGGACACGGTTTATTCGTTTCAATCATTGAGGCGCTGCGAAACCACACGCGTCACGCCATCTCTCATCGTCACACCATAGAGTGCATCCGCAATCTCCATCGTACGTTTTTGGTGAGTGATGACAATCAGCTGCGAAGTCGCGCGAAGTTCTTTAAATATTTCCAGCAGACGCGACAAATTGATGTCATCCAAAGCCGCTTCGACCTCATCCATCACGTAGAAGGGAGAAGGACGAGCTTTAAAGATTGCAACTAAGAATGCCAAAGCCGCCAGGGATCGCTCTCCACCCGAAAGCAAAGAGAGCCGTTTGACTTTCTTCCCAGCAGGTCGCGCCTCGATCTCGATCCCCGTATCAAGCATGGAATCGGGATCAGTCAAAACCAGACGCCCCTCTCCCCCGGGGAAAAGAACACTAAAAACATGCTCGAAGTGGCGCGCGGTGTCCACCCATGCTTCCTCAAATGCTTCTTGGACCAAGCGATCAACATCGTCAATGATCGTTAACAGATCAGACTTGGATTTCTTTAGATCCTGTACCTGGGCAACTAAAAACTCATGGCGTTTGGCAAGCGCTGCATGTTCTTCCAAGGCCAGCGGATTGACGCGTCCAAGTTTTTCAAGCTCTTTCAGTGCTTGATCAAGGGTGCGAACCTGCTCTTCACGAACATAGGGACGAGCGGGGATATCAGCGTCGTCTTCTGCCTCGACATCTGATTCTGCGGATTCTTCACTCAAAACAGGAACAAGATTGTGCGGACCGTAGTGCTCAATCAGTTCATCGCCTTCTAAAGACAGCTCCTCCATGGCACGCGTCTCTAGTTGTTCGACCCGCATGCGCAATTCGGCACGCAGAATCTCAGCTTGCTGCGAGGCTAAAGTGAGCTGCGAGATTTGCGAACGAACGTCATCAAGCTCCCGGCGTACGGCAGTAAGTTTCTCCGAATCAGCCTTTCGCGATTCTTCAATCGCATCACGGCGAGCCTTTGCGGCGGCAACCGCGCTCTGAGCGCAAGCATAGCCCTTCTGCGCTTCCTCCAAGACTCTTTGAGCGCGTGACAGTTCACGCCGACGGCGTTCTTCCCGCCGCTGGTAAGCAATGCGTTCTTCACGACTTCGTGCGGCGGCTTGGCGAAGGTTTCGTGCTCTGGACGCGGCGCCTCGGGACTCTTCTTCTGCAGCTCGTAAAGCCAAGCGCGCCTGGGTTTCTTCGTCGCGGGCTGCACGTGCGGCTGCCGCACACTCTTCGGCGTGACGGCTAGCGGCCTCAAGGTCAACATCAGGCGCCTCGAGGGCTGCGTTTTTCAGCCGTTCCTGCGCATTTTCATGAGATTCGCGCGCCTGTTCCAACTGTTCTTGCGCGCGTTTGAGGGTTTCCTCGGCGCGAGTCGTCTCAGCGCGGGCAGCTCGAAGGGCACTGTGAACGCGCGCGGCTTCCTGCGCAATCTTTGCTTGACGCGCATCTTCTTCACGAAGGGTTTTCAGAGCCTGATTCGCACCGCGAACTGCTAAGTCGAGCGCGGCGTTGGCACGTGTCAGTTCTTCTTGGACACTTCCTTCTTCCTCCATAGCTGCGCTTGCGGCAGCAGCTGCTTCCTCATATTGCGCGCGAAGCGCAAGTGGTGATGCGCTTTCTTCGCCTGCGACCAACATGGATGTCCGTGAGAGAACATCTCCCTGAGTCGTGGCAACGCGTTCGATTTCTGGGTGTGTCAAGGCTTGACGAGCTTCCTCCAGAGTCTCACAGACCCATGAACCCACGAGAAGAGCATCAACAAGCCCATCGAATGCTGTCGAAGTGACGAGATCCTTTGCCCATGCACCTGCAAGGCCATCAAGTTTCGGTGCTTTTTGAGAATCCGATGCATCGTCGACAAGAAGACGCACTTGCCCCTGGGCCTTTTGACGTGCATCGGCAGCGGTCTGCCACGCATGTTCTGGGGTATCGATGACCAGGGCGTCGGCAAAAGGAGAAAGCAACTGCGCAATTGCGTTTTCATAGCCCGCACGGATGTGAAGTGCGCTGGGTAGATCACCCTTCGCACCGGGAGCATTCATATACGAGGCGGTGCCATCACTTGGAGTAAGCGTTTGTGCGAGCGCGTCGCGGCGCGCTTCCCAGCGTGCGCGTTCTGCCCGGGCATCCCGTTCTCGCGCCAGGAGTTCATCGACCTTTTCGCGTGCTTCCTCCCGCTTCGCTTGCGCGACATTCAGGGCTTTCGCGGCAGTTGAATCGTTTTGGGGATCGCTTTCCGAATAGGCTTCGGCCTCGCGCGCAGCTTGAGCCTCACGCTCTCGTGCTGCATCCAGTTGATGCGCCGCGCGTTGTGCTTCCGATTGCGCAGCATCCAGACGTGACGCGGCCGAGGCCACCCCAGCACTCAGTCGCGCGCTAGCTTCGCGATAATCGGCAAGCAGACGATTCGCTTGCGCAAGGGCACGCTGGGCCTCGTCATCACGTTTTTCAGCCTCACCACGTTGCCTCAGCGCCTGATCGACGCGTTCTGAAGCACTTTGCACGCGCTGAAGGATCTGCGCGTCCTCATTGCTTGCTGCCTGCGCACGTTCATCCAAAGAAGCTGGGTCTTCACTTTGAGGTGCGAGCTCTGGCTGAGAATGCGTCAATACTCGTTCGCGAGCAATCGTCATGGTCGCGTTGAGACGTTCAGCGATTGCGGTAAGAGCTTGCCATTCTTCCATCGCTTGCGCGGCATGCGGATGACGCTCGGCTTCCTCTGCTTCTAACTCACGGATACGCGCTTGTGCACGCGCCTCTTCTTCTTGAAGGGAGGCCAAGCGTTCATGCTGTGTGCCCGCGTCTTCGGAACCTCGACGAAGCTTATCGCGAGCAATGACCAAATCATCAGCAAGTAATCGCGCCTTCGCATCACGTACCCGTGCTTGAATGATCGATGCACGCCGGGCAATCTTTGCTTGACGGGCAAGCGGACGTAATTGACGTTCAATCTCACTGGTTAGATCAAGAACACGAACCAGGTTTTGATCCATATCTGAGAGCTTTCGAAGCGCACGCTCTTTGCGCCTGCGGTGCTTCAGCACTCCTGCTGCTTCTTCGATGAAGCCGCGTCGCTCCTCGGGAGTCGAGGACAAAATCGTATCCAGCTGGCCTTGGCCGACAATGACATGCATCTGTCGCCCCATGCCAGTATCCGAAAGGAGCTCTTGAATATCTAAGAGCCTAGCGGGAGTTCCATTAATGGCGTATTCGCTTCCACCCCCACGAAAAAGCGTGCGTGAAATAGTGACCTCTGAATAGTCAATGGGCAGAAGGCCATCTGAATTGTCAATGGTGAGATCGACTTGAGCACGCCCCAATGCGGCCCGGCCAGATGTGCCGGCGAAGATCACATCCGCCATATTGGCGCCACGAAGAGTTTTTGCCCCCTGCTCCCCCATCACCCAAGCAAGAGCATCAACAACATTAGATTTGCCCGAGCCATTCGGACCGACGACACAGGTAATCCCCGGTTCAAGGCGAAGAGTCGTTGCGCTTGCGAAGGATTTGAATCCTCTCAGGGACAGGGTTTTCAGGTGCACGAGACCCAGCCTAAAGCTTCCTGAAGATTTTCAGCGGATTATTGATCAATGCGTGCCGCCCTCGAGCATATCGCGGGCAAGTTCCAGTGCTTTGTCGCAATCAGGTCCCTGAGCGCGAACATGAACGTGCTCACCGTGACGCACTCCCAGGGACATAATTTCCAGGACAGACGAGGCATCAACATCGTTGATCCAGACCTGAACATCCAAGGATGCGAGTGCGCGGACAAGAAGAGCGGCAGGGCGTGCATGTAAGCCTGCAGGATCAGTGACAACCATATCCGCTTCGCGAAAATTCTTCGATGCATCAAGGGATGAAAGAACATTCGAATTCGCGTCAAGGCTCACGCTAGTGATCTGCCCAAGTTCAGTACGCGCTCTGCCCGCCATATCGATCACGCTCTGATAGGCAGCTGCAGCAACTTGGCGAAGTCCCGATCCGCCGCGTGCAGCAACAGCTGCGGCAATTGTGCCCTCGACAAGAGGCGCATTGATACACATGCAGTCTTTTGGATCGCCTCGGAGTTCAAGGACTGTCTGGGCCACCATAGTTGCTGAACCAAGGTCACACATCAAAAGAACGCCCCTGCAGCATTCTTCATCACCCGGTTTATGGACCTGCGCTAAAGCGCGATCGAGCGCGTTTTCTACTTTGTGCATGGATGTGCCTAAAGCACCAGTGTCATCTCCAGCCGCGATCTCAAAGTGAACATCGGGTGCCATCTGAGTCGCAAGGTCAACGACTCCCTTTGCCAGTTCGTGACTGTGAGAAATGATCACAAAAGAAACACGCGCCATTGGGTGTCCTATTCTTCAGTGGCAGCGCGCGCTGCCTGCATGATGATGATTGCTGATGAGACGGCACCCGGGTCTAGATGCCCAATGGACCGTTCGCCTAGGTAGGATGCACGCCCCTTCAGAGCCTTCATTCCTTCGGTGAGGGTAGCACCGCGCTGCGCAGCTTGGGCAGCGCACGAGAGAACCTCATCAACAGAGGCTCCTTTCTCACACGCATCGCGAGCGGCATGGGCAGCAGGAAGCCACGCGTCAAGCATGGTCTTATCCCCGGCCTCAGCATTCCCTCGGTGGGCAATGCCTTCCGCAATGGCCTCGTACAGGAGGGCAATTGTTTCACTCGCGCCAAGGTCAGGGTGCTCTGCAATGGCGCGGCCAGCGCGCAGGAAACCTGTTCCATACAGTGGGCCCGAGGCCCCGCCAACGTGAGCAAGCAAGGTCTTTGCGACCAGAGTGAGCCCTTCACACAGGGAAGCAGGAGCCTGCTGTCCTAGGAGGTGACGAACCTCAGAGAAGCCACGCGTGATATTGATGCCGTGGTCACCGTCACCAATCTGTCGGTCAAGTTCGGTCAGTCGTTCTTCGTCTCGAAGTAATGCCGTGGCGCAAAGGTCCATCCATTGCTCGAGCCATTGTGTGTTGATGGTGGTCATTATTCACTCCATGAGGGGGCAAGTGTCGGAGTATCGTAAAGGCTAAGGATATCGGGATTTGCGCGCATAAGTGTGATTGACAGCCCGTCCATGTCTGTACTAGTGACGAATCGTCCAACTTTGGTGCGCGCAATATTGATACCTGCGTTTTCTGCGCGTTTAGCGACGCTCAGAAGAGCACTTTCCATGTCATTCGGGTCTGCCTGTCCAAGATCGTTGACCAGAACGATCAAAGGATCATGTCCAGGGACAAGCTGGGAAAAAACCTCATCGACGCAGTATTCAATCACTTCAGGTCGATGAGAGAAGGCTCGACGCTGCACTCCCCTCTCGCCATGGATCCCCACTCCCAGTTCAGCCTGCCCAGCGGGGATATCAAAAACGGGAATTCCCTGCTCATCTGAGGGAGCGCGGAAGGCAACGCCGTAGCTGACAATAGATTCGCCGATTTGGTTGGCGAGCGAGACGAGTTCTTCGCTAGTTTGTCCCAGCCAGGCTGCAGCACCCAGAATTTTCTCATAGAGTACGGTCCCCGCAATTCCGCGAGCGCCTTGAGAAACCTTTCGAGTCGCACAATCGTCGCTGACGCGAATGAGCGTGCATTCGAGCCCTGAAGCTTCCGCTAGCTCCGCGGCCAACTCAAAATTCAGTACATCGCCGGTGTAGTTCTTCACCAATGCGACAATCGTGTCGACTCCCAGCTCACTTGCTGCCTCTTCCATCAACTGGGCGATGTCAGGTGCTGAGGGTGATGTAAAACGAGGCCCCGTCACGCAGCCATGAAGCATCCCGGGAGCAACAAATCCGGAGTCAAGGGGCTCATGTCCGCCACCGCCACCGGAAATGAAGGCGAGGGCAGGGCGCACATCTGAGCGAACGGTGATCACAACTTGCGATTCAGTCAACCGTATCTACCCCCTGATCAGGCCCTTTCCCTTCATAGTACCCGTGTACATCCTGAAAATACTAGGGCTCTCAGCTACTCAACGAGGGTGTTCAGGGGCGAATATCCATTAATCGCAAAACCTCACCGGCCAACAAAACCGAGCCAAAGACGACAACACCCGTCGCAGGTGCACTTTCATCTCCAGATTCACCAAGGTTGACCGCGGTCGCGATTGCTTCGAGGATATCTTCTTGAACATCCACGCGGTCGGAGCCAAAAACTTCGCGTGCAATCTGTGCAATTTCTTCTGCAGGCTTTGCGCGAGTCCCTGGCATCTGTGTAATAACGATGAAATCCAGATAGGGTTCAACTTCACCGAGAACTCCCTCGATATCCTTATCCCCCATTGCCGAGTACACGCCAACAACTCGCTCGAAGTCAAAGGCCTCGGAAATCGACTCACCCAGAGTGTGCGCACCCGCGGGGTTGTGCGCAGCGTCAACGATAATCGTTGGCGAATGGCGCACGACCTGAAGGCGTCCCGGCGATGTGGCGCTGAGCATCCCAGCCTCGACAACCTTAGCGTCTAGAGCGCGACCTCCCATAAAGGCCTCAACTGCAGCAATAGCAGCTGCCGCATTGCTTGCCTGGTAATCACCGAAGAGAGGGACAAATACATCCTCGTAGACCGCAGCGGGCGTACGTACGGTAATCATCTGCCCGCCGACTCCCAGCTGGCGATCGAGGACTTCATAGTCCCTGCCTTCAAGGCGAACAATCGCATCGACCTGGGCGGCACGCTCTTCAATGACGCGAAGAGCTTCTTCTTGCTGCTTCGCAACAATCACGATCTGTCCGGGCTTGATAATCCCTGCTTTTTCTTCCGCAATTTCACGAATTGTCGAACCCAGCCATTTTTCATGATCGATAGCGATGGGCATAATGACACCAACCCCGGCATCGATCACATTCGTTGCATCCCAGCGACCACCCATACCAACTTCGACGACGGCAGCATCGACGGGGTGATCAGCAAATGCTGCGAAGGCCATGACAGTAAAGACCTCGAAGAAAGACAGTTTCGTCCCATCAGTTTCGCCGTGAGCACGATCGACCATCTCGATGTAGGGTGCAATATCCTCCCAGGTGCGAACGAATTCATCGGGAGAAATTGAGTCACCTTCGATCGTGATGCGCTCACGAACATCAACCAGATGCGGCGAGGTAAAGCGACCAGTACGCACACCAAAGGCGCCCAGTAGTGCATCGATCATGCGGGTCGTTGAAGTCTTCCCATTCGTTCCGGTGATGTGCACGCTGGGGTAGCTATTTTGAGGGTCACCCAAGATGTCCAGGGTTTCGCTCACGCGGTCGAGAGTCGGCTGAACCTGATGCTCAGGAACGCGAGCGATGATCTGTTGGTAGATTTCTTCAACTCTCTCGAGGACTGCTGCCGTGTGCGCGGCGTCATCAAGGGCCTCGCGGTGCGCATCTTCTGCGCGGCGTTCAGCGAGCTCTTCCTCCCAGTCCTCACCCCACTGCGAGTAGTCACCTTCGAGCTCAGCAACAATGGAAGGGTCTGGCCCCAAGAGCATGGAGTTCAGAGCCAAAGCTTCCAAGGCAAGATCACGTTCGCTCACTTCTTCTTGCTGATCGTCACTGACTAAGTCTTCCTCATCAGCGCGATCGGCTTCTTCAAGGTAGGGAATGAGATCAGCGGGAATCGTGCCGTGAAGCTGGGTGTCGTCTTCCGCACGTGCTCCCCGTGTTTCCTCGTTTGGATCGTGCGTGAAGAATGATTCGCCCGCCATGAGTCCTCCTTGGTTAGCCCTCTCACGTGGTCGGTGAGTGGCCGCGATGGGCTGTGTTTGCCGCCTAGTGAGCCGAACCTATTCTATCGACGAGGCCGCACAGACGCTGCGCGGTCGGGCCGCGGTTTGCCCCTGGCGTTCACATTTCATTCGCGCTTCCCACACAACAATTCGTCAAGCTAATGAAGGCACTTCTGGGCACAGGCGAAGGAAGAACTTTTTACAGATAATGTTTTAATAGATAACCTTCAAGGTTGGTAATGAACAAAACAGATCGATAAGGACGACATGTCTCAATTCACTCCAAATTCGGCTTCTCCCGCCCCTCAAGGCTTCCCCGTCCCCCAAGGACAGTACCAAGCGCCCCAGGCCCCACAGACGCCTCGGAAAAAGGGCGGCGCCGGAGTGTGGATTGCTATTGCTATCGTCTTAGCAATCATCTGTGGCTTCTTCTTAATGAGAGCGCTCGTTCGCAGTGGTTCATCGAACTCCGCGTCTGACCCTTCGTCATCGGCATCAAGTTCTCCGACCCCTACTTCGTCTTACCTCGACGAGGGAATCACTACCGAGATCACTACGGAAAGCAGAAAAGCGTGTTATAAAGCGGTAGACGAGTCCGGAAAGATGGATGCCATCAGCATCATCAAGACGCTCTCCGTGAGGAACCAAGGCCAAACTGAGAGTGGAGACTTGAAATATACGTATACCGCCTCCCTCACGGGTACCGCGAAGGGCGCAACGGTTGAGAGCACCTATGAGGTCACCTGTAACGTTGTTAATCCCCACGACACATATAAATACTTTGTCGACGGAGATCCGATTATGACTCCCGACCCCGCCTCATCCCACTGACCTTTCACGAGAAGGTTCACGATCGAGACGAACCTTGCTACAGACCTAACGTGCTTCTTCGCGAAGCGGATAGGAATGCGTCAGGACCTTCACGGCCTCGCGTCCGGGAACTAAGCGTCCCTCAGACACATATCCTTCTTCGCGCCCATCAAGCTCTGCGATCAGGTAGTTTCTTCCGCGAGTGAGTGCCTCGCTCGCTTCAGCGCTTCGCGCATCAGCGGAAAGTTTGCACAGATCAACCAATTCCTTGGGATCTTCATCGAGGTTGAAAAGCTGTTCGACTCCCCAAGTGGAGAACCAAACGTACTTGTAGGATCCGAAACGAATCCACTGAATCGATTGATCGAATAAGTAATGCTCACCGTGAAGGTACTCTCTCCACGGAACTTCATCATCGGCCTCGGCAATCAAGGGAAGGACAGAGCGCCCCTCAACTTCCTCAGGAATCTCCACGCCGGCAACGTCCAGCAAGGTTGGCATCACGTCACGAATCTCGACCACACTGTCCACGTGTGCGCCGGGAGTAATCCCAGCGCCGTAGAGGATGAAGGGAACGTGCGAGGAGGCCTCATAAGGGTAACCTTTTCGCCACAAACCGTGATCGCCCATCATATCCCCGTGGTCGGAGACAAAAGCGATCGCCGTATTTTCAGCCAGTCCGAACTCCCCTAGTGTCTGGATGAAGCGAGAAATCTGAGAATCGATGTGCGTCATGTGCCCGTAGTAGCCGGCGCGCGCGAGACGCACGTCCCGCTCACGATAGTGAGCAGCGAGGGCAGTCGGATCCCAATCCCGACGCTCTTCACTCATCAATTCATCCGACCAATTATCCTCGCCCGGAAGAGTGAGTTCGTCCTGGTCGTAGCTATCGAAAGCCCACTGCGGCGGGTCAAGCGGAGCGTGCGGACGATGGAAGGACAGGTAGAGAAAGAATGGACAGGTGGGGTCGCGCCGGTAGAGCCACTGCGTTGCCTCGGTGACGACCCAATTCGTGGGGTGCAGTTTTTCCGCCTTATCCCAGGGACGCGCGACCATCGAATTACATTCGAGGCCATTATCGATGTAATCCTCTGCAGCACCCGCACCTTCTTGCTCACGCAACCACGTCAGGTAATCGTCGTACATGCGAGAATCGCGCTCACGGTGACGCGAATAGTGAAGATAGCCGTCATGCAGGATCACATCATCAAAGCCGATGCGACCGCGCTCGGGCCAATAGTGCATCTTGCCGATCGCCTGAGTCTGGTAGCCGGCATCGCGAAGCGTTCCGGGGAGCGTAACCGGCATATCGAAAGTAATCCCGTCCTGATAGCCGATCCGACGGTGTGTCGTTGGGGCGGTCCCGGTCATGAGTCCCATCCGAGAAGGAACACAGGTGGGGCAAGCCGCGTAGGCCTGCGTCATCTGCGCTCCTCCCCCAGCTAGCTGATCAAGATAGGGGGTGCGCACGTCGGGGTGTCCCAGAATCGACAGGCAGTCTCCCCTCCATTGATCAACGGCAATGAGGACGATATTCGGATGGTTCTCACTCACGGTTACTCCTACTTGATACCCGTCATCGCGATGCCCTGAACGATGTGCTTCTGCGTGAGGACGAAGAGCAAGCACACAGGGATAAACAGCATGAGAGATCCCATTGCCGTCAGGTTCCAAGCGGTGAAAGATTCACTCTTAAAGATTGATAGTCCAATAGTAATTGTTCGCATCTCCAGCGAGCTGGTCGCAATCAAAGGCCACAAGAATTCATTCATCTGGAAAACGAAGGTGAACAATCCCAGGACTGTCAGTGCGGGTTTGCACTGTGGGAGAACAATCGAACGGTAGATCCGCAGCTCATTTGCTCCGTCCACGCGAGCCGCCTCGATCAAAGAGTCGGGCACGCCCGCAAGCTCGAGGCCATCAAGGCCTACAGAGACCGCGCCGGAACCGATCTCAAGAGCGCAAAAGAAGCTATCGACGCGGTTCAATAACATACTTGTCATGAGACGCGCTATCGCTTAGTGCTGAGCACCAGTCAGGATCACAGCGCACAGGGGGGCGGGCCACACATCTGTGTGGCCCGCCCCCCTACAGTCTTCACTGCGTAAAAGCGCTCAGACTCAGTGCTTGGCGACGCTCACAGCGAGCTTCTCCACCGCCTCGGTGTCCTCGACCTCGTCGGCCGCTTCCAGGTACGGGATCAGGTCGGCCGGGATGCCGCCGCGCTGATCCTCATTGGTGGTGTCTTCCCCGAAGAACGATTCGCCTGTCATGTCTCCTCCGCTGCTCGCAGTGTCTTCGCTATTTTACCGGGCCAGGCTCATCGGGCGGCTTGTTCCGCCGGTCACGGCGCGTTTTCCTGTGCACCTATACCGCGTTCATCAACGAGGCCGGAGCGAGCCACGGTCATCGCCTGTCCTCATGCTCGGTAAGCCAACCGCTCTGATAGGATACCGACCACACAGATACCCTCAATGACGTGAAGGATTTCCCATGCTGCTGGCTGGTCTCACCGAAGAACCGGGCTGGATCCGATCCAGCTTTAACCTCACATACCGCGTCTCTTGGGAGACCCTGCTCAAGGGCGTACGCGGCGTCTTCCCCTACATGCGCGGTGTCTCCCCGAACGACGGCAATCCCGAGGTTCTGGTCGACGACTCAATCATCCAGATTTCCTCCCCCGACGAGATCCTCGCCATCCCCGAAGCGGGTTCCATCACCATTCGTGGCTTCGTGCCCGTCATCAAGGCACCCGCCATGCTGGTGTTCCACAACCAGGTGCCCTACGTCAACGTCGCGGTGGGCCGCGTCGGCGAGGAATACCAAAACACTGACTACGAAAAGTTCAACAAGTCGATGTGCCAGTTCATGGACTCCATCGAGATCATGATGCATCTGCCGCCCAAGGAAGACAGCTGACGCCACTGATCCGCGTCATCCCGGAGAACGGTTGTTTCCTCCTGCACTCGCGGAAGGCGGGCGGGCCGGGCTTTCGCCCGACCCGCCCGCCCGCTTAAGCGACAGCACTCAGTGCTTGGCGACGCTCACAGCGAGCTTCTCCCCCGCCTCGACCGACACGG
>NZ_CAUTWQ010000017.1:0-41498 GCF_963542285.1 uncultured Actinomyces sp.
AGATAAAACAAACCACGACACGCCCATCCCATACACACATTTCGGGCATTAACCCACACTCTTAGTGCCAGTGCCCGCGGGCGCGGCCTCGAGAGACAAAACTAGAGTTCGACCTTGAGCTTCGTGAACATCTTTGAAATGTCTTCCGCGACAGTTGCAAAGAGCACGGCGGAGGCTGTCCACGCGATGGCATACAACGCCTAGGGCACAACAAAACGAGCGAGCTTTGCCCACAGCTCTGTTCGCGTGCACTTCTCCAAGTCTCCTACCGGGCATAAAGGCTGAGCAAGATCGTGCGCATTGGAGGGCCGTGTCAGATAGCTATCGGGAAGCGTGCGTGCACTCACCACGTATGCCGCCCAAGGAACAGAGAGAACAGTGTAACTGCGGTGCACATGATAGCCCTGGTGGGTTCGCATCCAGCTTGTCCACACGGCGTATTCCCAGTTCTTTTCCCTAACGAAGCGAGTAAAAGATGACCTCTTCTTCGATTTCTGCAACTCTTCAAGAAGGATGTCATGCGCGGTCACTACATCGCCGGAATTTGCCGCATCAATGAACTCGACGGGCACGCGTTTGGGACCATCGAAACGATTCTTGAGTGAGGGAAAGGTTGAAAACTCTGCGATGATCTGCGGTACATCGTGCGTCTCCGCACGATAAACCTGGGTTGTTTCAGGTTCTTTTAAACTACTGAGAATGGTCGACTGTCCCGGAGCAATGAAGGCACACTGCCTGCGAACTCCGGAAGAGGGGTAACGCGGTGACAGCGCAAATTGCGTGAGGGGAGTACTGTCCTCGCGGATCGGAGCAAGGAGCATCTGCGCTTGCTCGTTCAAAGCACCATCGGCCTCGAAAATCTTGTCGAGGCCCATCTGGGTTTCCCCCGAATTGCCTTCCCGCGCGGACTCTTCGGGGCCTGCGAGAGCAATGAACGCGGGAACCGAGGCTGTCGGTAGGCTCAGGGGAGCGGAGAAATAAGTGCTCATGGTGCCACGCTCATCTTCGTCACCATCGTGCCTATATCCTTGAAATGCTCGGGAAACATGCGCGTCGTTGTTGTTGCTGTGGCGGTGATCCTGACAAATGTCGACGAGTCGAGTTTTTCAACCCATGACCATTGAATAGCTGTCAAGGAAACGCCTTCATCAGTGTATGTTCCCGTGCACATGAGGGAGGCTTTAGGCTTGCGCTGCGTGATCTCGTCGAGCGTGAACCACCCCGGAATCTGCCTGGAAATTGCCTCGCTCAAAGTTCCTAGCGGTAGACGTTGCTCGCTGCTTGCCGGAGTTGCGCAGACTGACAGCGTTGATGGACGCAGATTCTTGTAATCCATAGGTCCTTGGGCGACCAGAACAACGGGGGCCAAAGGAACAGGCGTGAGATAAGAGGGCATTTCCTCAACGTGCTGCCAGCCTAGAGGAAGGTCAATACGAGTTGAGAACTCTCTTTTCTGGCTACCGCCCAGCGTGAGCTCTGTCGTGGTACGAACCCTGCCGCCGCGGGGAAGAAGGTTTCCTAATTCGTCAACAAGCCCTTTGCGGACACTGTCGTGCCATCTGGGATCCAGCCACGTCGGAAAGTCCAGAGGCAGACGGCACAGTGGGATTAGAAGAATAGAAGCGAACGTACTCCAGCCAAGAAAAAGCACGATGTGCATGGAGAAGCCGTGCTGCCGAGCAAAAACCGTCATTCCAGCAAGGAACGCAAAGAAAGTCCACGCGCAAAGGCGTAGAAAATTCGCCGGATCTAATGTGTGGACGTTCGTCAAGGGCCAGGCTCGCTGCGCTAAACGCGACTTACTGAATGCGACAAAAAGTATGAAAAGAAGACGCAGAGCAAAAGCAAGGACCCACACGATGACCCATTCGCGCGGGATCGTGTAGGCCAAGGTCGAAATCACCATGCGCACGCCTTGATGCTATGACAAGGGAATATTGCAAAGCAATCTGCTGACTTTTCAGCAATTATTGGCTCGCGTGACACTCTCCAAGCTCCCCAAGCATTCACCGGCTAAAATATGCACAGACCACTGCGCCGGCCAGGTGCGGTGAGCCCTAATAAAGGAGTTTTTGTGGCACAGCCATCCACCTCTCGTCTTGATTCCGTGATTTCTCTTGCCAAGCGCCGCGGCTTTGTTTTCCCCTGCGGTGAGATTTATGGCGGTACTCGCTCTGCCTGGGACTACGGCCCGCTGGGAGTGGAACTCAAAGAGAACATCAAACGTCAGTGGTGGAACTACATGGTTCGCCGCCGCGCAGACGTTGTCGGACTGGACTCCTCGGTGATTTTGCCGCGCGAGGTGTGGGTTGCTTCCGGGCACGTCAAGGCCTTCACCGACCCCCTCATCGAGTGCCTGAACTGCCACAAGCGCTCTCGCGAAGATCAGCTCATCGAAGAACTGGCTGATAAGAAGGGCGTTGAAGAATCCTCCCTGTCCCTGGAAGACATCGCCTGCCCCAACTGTGGCGTTCGTGGCCAGTGGACTGAGCCCAAGGCATTCTCGGGTCTGCTGAAGACCTTCCTTGGCCCCGTTGATGACGAGGCCGGCCTGCACTACCTGCGCCCCGAAACCGCGCAAGGCATCTTCGTGAACTTTGCCAATGTCATGACCGCTGCACGTAAGAAGCCGCCTTTTGGCATCGGTCAGATTGGTAAGTCTTTCCGCAACGAAATTACTCCCGGTAACTTCATCTTCCGTACCCGTGAATTCGAACAGATGGAACTTGAGTTCTTCTGTGAGCCCGGAACTGACGAAGAATGGCACCAGTACTGGATCGACTACCGCAAGGCATGGTACGTCGGCCTGGGTATTGATCCCGAAAACCTGCGTGAATACGAGCACCCCAAGGAAAAGCTTTCACACTACTCCAAGCGAACCGTTGACCTGGAATACCGCTTCGGTTTCCAGAACTCCGAATGGGGCGAACTTGAAGGTATCGCTAACCGAACCGACTACGACCTCGGCGTTCACGCCGAGGCCAGTGGCGCCAAGCTCGACTACTTCGACCAGACGACCGGCGAGCGCTGGACCCCCTACGTCATCGAGCCTTCCGCAGGCCTGACCCGCTCCCTCATGGCCTTCCTCATCGAGGCCTACCACGAGGACGAAGCCCCCAACGCGAAGGGCGGCGTCGACAAACGCGTTGTCCTCAAGCTCGATCCGCGTCTGGCTCCCGTCAAGGTTGCTGTCCTGCCGCTGTCGCGTAAGGATGAACTGACTGGTCCGGCTCAGGAACTGGCTCAGGAACTGCGCGACCTGTGGAACATCGAGTACGACGATGCCGGTGCCGTTGGCCGCCGTTACCGTCGCCAGGACGAAATCGGAACCCCCTTCTGCATCACTTACGACTTTGATTCCGTTGAGGATCACGCCGTCACCATTCGTGAGCGTGACTCGATGGAGCAGGTCCGTATCCCGCTCGACCAGGTCAAGTCCTACCTGATTGAGCGCTTGGGAGTTTGCTGAGTGACCTCGCAGTCTCACGCTAGTGGCCCAGCCTGCTTGCAGGTTGGGCCACTGCGGCTGTTTACTCCCGTCGTCTTGGCTCCAATGGCCGGAGTAACGGATGCACCTTTCCGCCGATTGTGTCGCATGTTTGGTGAAGAGGCCTTGGGCGGGCCTTCACCCTTGACCGGGATTCCCAGCCCGGCCGCTCTTCCCGGCGTTGCTGAAAGCACTCGCCCCGCCTCTGCCTCGAAAAACGGGAAAGAAAGTTGCGCGGGTGAAGAACTGACGCGCCACGTTGACGCCCCTGCGGGCCTGTACGTCATGGAAATGGTGACCTCGCGAGCCCTGGTCGAGGGCAACGCGCGGACGATGGCAATGATTCGGCCTGACCCCGCCGAACGCGTGCACTCCGTGCAGCTGTACGGAGTGAACCCCCAGGTCATGGCGCGCGCAACCCAGATCATGATCGAAGGCAAATACGCCGACCATATCGACCTCAACTTCGGCTGTCCCGTCCCCAAAGTGACGCGAAAGGGCGGGGGAGCGGCGCTTCCGTGGAAACGGGACCTCTACACCGACCTGCTGCGTGCGGTTGTTACCCAGGCGCAGGTCAGCGGGGATGCGTGTGGCCGCGAGATCCCGGTGACGGTGAAGATCCGCATGGGAATTGATAGCGAGCACGAAACCGGCCTCGAGGCCGCGCAGATCGCTCAAGAACTTGGCGTCGCAGCCGTGACGATCCATGCGCGCACCCAGACCCAGCATTACGCGGGCCAAGCGCATTGGGATTACATTGCGCGCATCAAAGAAGCCTTGGATATTCCGGTCTTTGGTAACGGCGATGTTTTCGAGGCCGCGGATGCGATGGAGATGCTACGCCAGACCGGCTGCGACGGTATTTCGGTTGGCCGAGGCGCCCAGGGGCGTCCGTGGATTTTCCGCGATATCGTCGCCGCCTACCACGGGCAGCCGGCTTTCCCGCCGCCGTCCCTTCGCGAGGTTGCCTCCATCATCGAAACCCATGCGCACTGGTGCGTGGAAGAAGAAGGCAACGAAGACCGGGCGATGCGTGAAATGCGCAAACACATCGGCTGGTACCTGCGTGGTTTCAAGGTGGGTGGGCCTCAGCGTCACGCGCTTGGTATGGTTTCCACTCTCGATGAGCTCAGCGCTCGCCTAGCGGACTTGGACCTTGATCAAGATTTTCCCGAGGCCGCGCGTGGGCCTCGCGGGCGCGCTGGGGGAGAGAAGACCCCGCACCTGCCCGACGGGTGGCTGGATCACCGATACTTGACCGACGCCGAGAGGGCGTCGATTCATCATGCAGAAGTTGGCTACTAAAAGGTTACTGAGTAGAAGGGAACGTCATGGAGCCTGTAGTTATTGGACGCAGTGATTTGGGTGAGGCCTACGGTGCAGCGCCTTCAGGAGTGGGCACGGGATTGCTTGACCCCGCGGGGGCCATTCCTCCGCGAGGCCGAGTGCTTCTGGGTGGCGGGCAGCCGGTAGTTTTTATTGTTCCTCTGATGGCGGGGGACGTGAGTGGAGTCGTTGAACAAATCGAGGCTGCCGCATCTGAGCCGCACGATATGTTCGAGTGGCGCGTGGACTACTTGGATGTTCTTAGGGGGCTTTCAGGTGAGGAACTGAGTGACCAGGCCCGCGAAGAAATTTCAAGGTCTGCGCGAGAAGTCTTGGATGCTTCGGATGTGCCCGTTTTGGCTACTATTCGAACAGTTGCTCAGGGTGGAAAAGCTGAAGTTTCGGCACCGATTTATGGCCAGATCGTTGAGCTGCTGGCTGAGTGCGGGATGGACGCGGTAGATGTGGAAATGGCTCCGGCTGCGCATGCATTGACCGAGAAGGTGCACGCTGCGGGTGCGAAGGTCGTCATGTCCTTCCATGACTTCGAGGTGACTCCCGAATCGGAGATCATGCGAGAGCTTCTGGAAACTATGGCAGTATTGGGCGCAGACGTCGCAAAGCTTGCGGTTTTGGCCAATTCGGAGCGCGACGCGCTCAATGTTGAATTGCTGCAGAGGTGGGCAGCTGAGTACGTGCCGGTTCCCTCAATCGTTTTAGCGATGGGAGAGTTTGGACGCCAGACGCGTGCGACTCAACCTGAAGATGGGGGAGTTGCCTCTTTCGTTGCCGTGAGCGGACGTGAGAGCGCGCCCGGTCAGTGGGGTGCTCGGGAATTGACGGAGAGGCTCGGGCGCGAATAAAGGCCCTCCCGGGGTGCTTTTCAGGGGTGAAATGCGCCTTGAGGGGTTATTGAGAGTGAAAGACAAAAGACTGAAAAACAAAACTGGGGCGTCTCGAAAGAGACGCCCCAGTTGAAGCCAGACTCAACTAATCAGTTGAGATCCTTGGTTGCTGCGCGCAGCATCCAGGCCTGCTTCTCCAGGCCGGTTGCAATGCCGATCAGCAGGTCGTTGGACAGGTGATCGTGCTCGTCAACGGGATCAAGGGTTGCCTTGATGCGCTCGGAGGTCGCCAGCAGGCGCTCTTCGTACTGGCGAGCAGTCTTATCGGTGGGCAGGAAGCCGGGCTCCATCGGATCAACCAGCGAGGTCGCTGCAACGGTCGCCGCACGCGCATCGGGTGCAACCTCGATGGCTGCCATACGCTCAGCAACATCATCAGCGGCAAGGCGAACCTCGTCGATGATTTCATCCAGGTGCAGGTGGAGCGAACGGAAGCCGGGGCCTTCGATGTTCCAGTGTGCCTGCTTGCCCTGAAGCGACAGATCGGTCAGATCAACAAGAGCCTGCTGCAAAGCTGCTGCAACAACCGGGTGTGCTTGAGTCATATTGTTCTCCTAAAACCTATCTGCAGGTGCGAACCGCAAGGGCCGCACCACTGCTATCACTTCTGACAACTCTATTTTTGGCGATCGCATTCCCTTTCGCACCATAAGGTGAAATATCCGACAAGGGTTGTGACACGACGTCGATAAAGCGTCAGAAGCGCTCAAAAATTGTGGAATTTACTTAAATAGTGTTCCCAAAATTGAACGCGTCAGTGAGCGCGCTGCAGTCGTTCCAACGGACTTGACTGTCGACTCAATCACGCGCTGCGTGGCGCGTGCGCGACGCTCCTCAGCCTTTTCGGCCTCGCGACGCTTACGCTCTTCGGCCTTCTCGACCTCACGCTGCAGGCGCTCAAGTTCCTTCTGGCGCGCTGCCTCTTCCTTCGCTGCCTGCTTCTCGGCTTCCTTCTGCGCCTTCGCTTCTTCAAGCTGACGCTGTGCCTCAGCGGCCTTCTCTTCCGCGGCTTTAGCGGCATCTGCAAGACGGGCTTGCATCAATTCGAATGCCGATTCGTTATCGACCGCGTCACGGTAACGCGACAGGAGCGGTGAGGAATTGATGATTGAAGAGACAACACCGGGATCAGCCGGGCCCATGACAGCGGCGGGTGCATCCAACATGGTCGGAGCAACCGGGGTCGGGCGACCCTTCTCATCCAGAACCGTCACGACAGCCTGACCGGTACCCAGCGAAGTCAGCACCTCAGCCAGATCCAGGGGAGAGGTCGGGAAGGTCGAAACTGCCTTCTTGAGGTTTGCCGCATCGTTTGGAGTGTGCGCGCGCAGTGCGTGCTGAACGCGTGAACCGAGCTGAGCCAAGACCTCGTCGGGAACATCGGTGGGGGACTGCGTAACAAAGACAATGCCCACGCCCTTAGAACGAATCAAACGCACTGTCTGCACGACCGCCTGGAGGAACTGCTTCGAGGCATCTGTGAAGAGCAGGTGGGCCTCGTCAAAGAAGAAGACCAACTTCGGCTTATCGGGGTTGCCCACTTCCGGCAAAGTCTCGAAGAGCTCAGCCAAGAGCCACATGAGGAAGGTCGAGAACAAAGCGCCCTGGCTGCCCAGGTCGGGAAGTTCCAGCGAGGAAATGACGCCGCGACCATCCATTGATACGCGCATGAGATCAGCGATATTGAAGGCGGGCTCACCGAAGAAAACATCGCCGCCCGAGGCCTCCAAAGCAGCGAGCTCACGCAGGATTACGCCTGCAGTTGCTGGGGAAACACCACCGATTCCCTTGAGCTCTTCCTTGCCTTCGTCATTGTTTGTCAGGTAGTCGATGACTGAACGCAGGTCCTTGAGGTCAATCAGCGCGAGCTGTTGACCATCGGCCCAGTGGAAGATCAACTGAAGGGCTGAGGCCTGGGTGTCGTTCAACCCCAGCACGCGCGAAAGCAGAAGCGGGCCAAATTCGGTGATGGTTGTACGGATCGGCACGCCTTCGCCGCGGCCACCCAGAGTGAGCAGTTCCGTGGGGAACGCCTTTCCTTCCCAGTTCTGGCCAATGCTTGCGCAACGTGCAAGGAGCTTCTCTGAAGAGGTGCCCGCCCGAGCCAGACCGGTGAGGTCGCCCTTGATATCGGTGACAAAAACGGGAACTCCGGCTTCTGAGAGGCGCTCGGCCATCAGCTGCAGGGTTCGTGTCTTACCGGTACCGGTTGCGCCCGCAACCAAGCAGTGACGGTTCATGAGTCCCAGCGGGATTCCGACAGGTGCGCCGGGAACCGGAGTATCACCATCCAAGAAAGCACCCAGTCGCATTGAGGGCGAGGTGAAGGAGTAGCCCGCGCGGACCTGCTCCGCGTAACCCTGCAGTTCGCCTTCACTTGCCGAGGCCTGGGCCGGGGTGGCGGGAGCGGCTTGTACAGGTGCAGCCGGGGCGGCCGGTGCACTTTCCGCAGGCATAGCTGTCGGGGTTTCTGCGGGAGCTGCTTCAGAAGGTGCTGCCTGCTCAGCCAAAGCGGTATCGAGGGCTGCCTGTGCGGCCTCGGCCTTTTCGGTTGCCGCATCGGCAGCGGCGGCCTGGGATGCGGCCTCGTTCTGGTCGCCCTGGCCACCTTGGGCGGCAAGAGCAGCATCGAGGGCAGCCTGCGCGGCCTGAGCCTTTGCGGCAGCGGCTTCGGCGGCGGCCTGCGCGGCCTCGGCCTTCAGACGTGCAATTTCAGCGGAATCGGTCATCGTGGGTCCTCGCAGTGTTGTGGTGGAAGTGGTTGTTAGGCATTCCAGTGCTGGCGCAGAGCGTCGCACACGGCATTGTAGGTTGAGTGGTCTACGGTCGCTCCTTCACGGCGAACATCGCCGGGGGCAACAATGAGCAGGCGGTCCAGGCGTACCTGACTGGGGCGGCCCTGCGGATCCCACGCGCCGGTTCCGATGGGGAACCAGTAGCGTCCCCAATGTGCCTCTTGCTCGGCATCCTTGCGGTGGTCCTTGGACGTCAACTGGGCAACAACAAGCCCCTGCTGTACTCGCGAAAGCACGACAACGGGACGATCTTTGCCCCGGGTTGGGTCCTCTTCATAGGACACCCACGTCCACACGACCTCGCCGGGATCCGCATCCCCATCGGGATCCGGCCTGTATTGGAAAGGAGGGAGTCCGTGTGTGCGAACGTCCCACACTTTGTTTCCCTTTCCCGAGGCCTGGGCGGCGGAGGAAGAAGAATTGCGTGCGGTGTCTGAACTGTGCGAAGACGAAGAGGAGCGTGAGGATGAGCGCGACGAGGAACGTTTGCGTCCCTTCGAGGAACCCATTTCCTCTTTCATGCTTTGGCCTGCGGCCTGGATAAAGATCGCGAGAAGTCGCTTAATGAAGTCCACGTGGTCTCCAGGTTTGATGGAACAATACCCTAAGTGTAAAGGGACGGAGGCGCTTATTCTGTGGCAAAAACGCGAGGTCGAACGCGCGCGGTTTCAAACCATGCACACTCCCCGGGCGCAAGTGGGGTATCGCTGTTGAGCTGAGTGGGTAAAACCCCCGTTGAGACAAGCGGTCGGTGCTCGGAAGGCACAACGACAGTGGAGTCCGAGGTATTGAAAACAACTAAAACTTGAGCGCTCATATGGACCAGACAATCCGGACCAGCCCAAGCGAGGCCTCGTACGTGGGCAAGAGAGCCCGTTCCCATTCCGTGCTCAGCTCGGGTTCGCAAAGCTTGCTGGACCATCAGCACAAAGGGACTGGAAATGTCGTCTTTTGGCGGCGAATTAAAATAGGTAGCTCCCGGAAGGGCCAGCGCAAAAAGAGTGCGCGCACGATGAATCTCACTGTCATCGTAGGGAAGCGCTGGCCATGCGGCCACGTGCCCCACAGGGTCGCGGTTGGCAAAAGTGTTGACGATGGCATCGCACAGCTGCGGGTTCTTCCACTCAATGTCGAGCAAAGTGTCGTTGCGCAGGTGATGGAACCAGGATTCTTGAAGAATTTCCTTCAGATCTGCATCATCCATATGCGGCAGGCTGGAGGTGAGAATAGGCAGAGTATCCGTATTAGCAACCTCGGCCATCACTAGGCGAAGTAGATGCATGAACTCTTGGCGTTCAGATGAATTCGGTCCGTAGTGCGTGAGCGGCAAAGTTCCAAGATCAATCCCGTCGACTTCCGCATCAACGCATGCCCGTACGCGGCCAAGCAGAGTCGTCACCGTTTCGTCAGCGGAGTATGGACCGTTGAAATCGCGTGTATCCCAGTCAGCTGCACCAGGAAGATGGACGATGATCTTGATGCCGACCCGATGGAAATGTTTGACAAGAGCAGCGAGTTCCGGATTAACGCCCCAGATCATTTGGGGAATCGGGGAAAGCGCGAGAGCATCTACGCCCGCTCGAGCGAACTGAATTGTTTCCTTGCTCAGCAGTTGAGCAAGATCATGGTCAACGCGTTGGGGGATACGGCAAATTGCAGGTGAATGCCACCAAGGATGGGTGCCTTTCCGGGCAGGATGAACCAACGTCGTTACTACCCGGGTCCCCTTCATTGCATTCACAGAACTATTCTTGCAGTTTTAGGCATCGAAAGGGTACTTGAAGCAGTTAGGCTTATCACGTGCACACTCAGTATCCGTATAGCTCCGCAGACCGTGAGCGTTTCGTTTCAGAGACTCAGAAGTCCTCTGTTCGTACAGATTTTGAACGCGATCGAGCCAGGGTGTTGCATTCCTCAGCGCTGCGACGTTTGGGTGAAAAAACGCAGGTCCTGGGGCCAACCTCTGATGATTTCGTGCGCACGCGCCTGACTCACTCCCTTGAGGTTGCGCAGGTCGGACGCGAGCTTGGAAAAGAACTCGGGGCCAACCCCGATGTTGTTGATGCTGCATGTCTGTCCCACGACCTCGGCCATCCGCCATTTGGACATAACGGTGAACGCGCGCTTAACGAACTTGCGGCTGAAATCGGTGGCTTTGAAGGGAATGCCCAGACACTACGAATCGTCGCGCGCCTTGAACCAAAGGTCATCGCAGAGGAAGGCCCCGCTGGACTGAATCTTACGCGCGCAACTCTTGATGCGATTTGCAAGTACCCCTGGGCGAAGGGCGAAGGTCCGAACCGGGAAAAATCCCTGCGGAAGTATTCGGTCTACGACGATGATCGTCCGACTTTTGAATGGATGCGTGAAGGTGTAACTCCCGGGGCGCGTTGCTTGGAAGCTCAAATTATGGATCTTTCCGATGACATTGCGTACTCGGTGCACGACGTCGAAGACGCGGTTGCAACTGGAAAGATGGATCTTGAGCACTTGCGCAGCGATGCACACACCCGCGGTGTTATCGACTCAACTATGAAGTGGTACGGGACCTCGGTTTCTGAAGACGATCTGATTCAAGCATTTGAGCGCCTGGTGACCATGCCTGAATGGCTCAGTGCTTTCAGTGGCTCGTATGCGGATTTGGCCGCCTTAAAAGATCTCACCAGCGAGCTGATCGGGCGATTCTGTAACGCGACAGTTGCGGCCACCCGTGAAATTGCAGGAGACGAACCCCTGGGCCGGTATCGCGCGGAGCTTGTTGTTCCGGCGCAAACCCGGGCGGAAATCCAGGTTCTTAAGGGGATGGCTGTCCACTACGTCATGAGTCCGCGCGAAAGCGAACCTGTTTACTATCAGCAGCGCACGCTGCTCAATGACTTGGTTGATGCCCTTATCAACGCAGGCCCCGAATATCTTGAACCTCCTTTTGCCGCTCAATGGCGCGCAACCACGGATGAGGGGAAGCGTTTGCGAGTCGTTATCGACCAAGTCGCCTCGTTGACCGATATCTCTGCCTCGCGCTGGCACGCGAAGCTGTGTGGGATGCTCTCCTCCCAGCTTTAAACAGAGCTCCGGGTCAATCCACATGCCCCTGCTAAGGAAGTGTCCACTCGCTAAACTGAACTCATGGCCGGCCTGATCCTCAAAGAAGACATCGCCGCCGTACGTGATGCCTCGCGCATTGAAGAAATCGTCGGCGAGCGTGTCGCACTGCGCCCTGCGGGTGTTGATTCTTTGAAGGGATTGTGCCCATTCCATGATGAACGCACTCCCTCGTTCCATGTTCGTCCCTCCCAGGGGTTTTGGCACTGTTTTGGCTGTGGAGAAGGCGGGGACGTCATCAGCTTTGTCCAGAAAGTTGATTCTCTTTCCTTTACCGAGGCCGTGGAAGCCTTGGCCCTCAAAGCTGGGATTACTTTGCGTTACGAGGCCGCGGGAAGCGGGACTCTTCGCCGCGAGGAGCCGGGTCGCCGCCAGCGCCTTCTTGATGCACACCGCGTGGCTGAGGAGTTTTATCAGGCACAGCTCGCGTCCGCAGAAGCGCACCTCGGGCGTCAATTTTTGGGCCAAAGGGGCTTTGGTGAAGCAATGTGCCGCCGTTTCGGGATTGGCTACTCTCCGGCCTCGTGGGATGCGTTGACACGTCACCTTCGTTCGAAGGGATTCACCGATCAAGAGATTGAAACTGCCGGCCTGGCAACTCGGGGTAACCGCGGACTTTATGACCGTTTCCGAGGAAGACTGATGTGGCCAATCCGTGATATTACGGGCGCGACTGTTGGTTTTGGTGCCCGGCGTTTGAATGATGAGGACAAGGAATCCCCGAAGTACCTCAACACCCCTGAAACGCCGATTTATCACAAGTCCCAAGTCCTGTACGGTTTGGATCTTGCAAAGAAAGAAATCACTCAGGGACGCAGGGTTGTCATTGTTGAGGGCTACACCGATGTCATGGCTGCCCACGCTGCGGGTGTCGGCTGCGCTGTTGCAACCTGTGGTACCGCTTTTGGTGAAGAACACGTCAAGATTGTTCGCCGACTGCTGGGAGATACCGCCGATAGTGCAGCGGGAGTGGTTTTAAGCAATGGGAAGACCCATGGCGGTGAAGTGATCTTCACCTTCGATGGCGATGCTGCCGGTCAAAAAGCTGCGCTTCGTGCATTTGATATGGATCAAAACTTTGCGGCGCAGACCTTTGTCGCTGTCGAGCCCCATGGCATGGACCCCTGCGAACTGCGCATGGCCCAAGGCGAGCGTGCGGTTGTGGAGCTGGTGAACTCTCGGACTCCACTTTTCGAGTTCGTCATTCGCTCCGTCCTGCGCCAATTGGATCTCAGGACTGCGGAGGGCCGCGTCAAGGCTCTTCGTGCGGCGGCTCCCGTGGTCGCGCGCATTCGTGACCGCGCTCTTCAACGTGAATACACCAGGTCGCTCGCCGGCTGGATTGGTATGGATATCTCTGAGGTAGCGCGCGCGGTTCGCTCCTCTGGCAGCTCGCGCCCGGCCTCGAACGGACGCGGAGCGACTCCTGAGGCCTCGACCCCCATGCCTGCAAGGCGCGGTCCGGAAGACCCCGTGTCAAAGATTGAACGCCAGGCCTTGGAAGCGTTGGTTCAATACCCCATGTACGTGGTGGGTTCGGGATTTGAGGAACTTGGGGGAGAAGCATTCTCGGTGCCTTCCTACCGCGCAGTTCACGACGCGATTCGAGCCGCAGGCGGTCTTGACGCTTTCGTCAAACTTCTCCGTCAGGCCGAAGAACATTTCGGTAAAGGGGAGAAAGCCGTGCAAGCAGCGACTCGTGCCTTCGTTGATGACGTGCGCGAGCTGATGATTCCCGAAGTTGCAGCGGTTTTGATGGAACTTGCGGTTGCTCCACTGCCGCAGGATCGCGAAGATCAGCTTCGTGCATACTGTCGCGGAGCGATGGGAGCAATGGTGCGTTTAGACGTGACGCGCAGGCTTGCCGATGCGAATGCGAACCTTCAGCGCCTGAGCGAAGATGACCCGCAGTACACCCAAGCATTCCGAGAGCTGATGCGTCTGGAAGAAGTGCGTCGTCGCTTTACCGAACGCGCACAATAGCCCGCGCGGCAGGTACTACTCCAGTCCAACGCTTTCTCGCAGCTGGCGTTCAAACGATTGAGCCAGTGCGATTCCTTCATCATCCAGTGGGCCGTTGGCCGCAAGGACAGAGAATAACTCACCGTCTTCGCGTCTGCGGATCTGGCCGGTGATCACCGTTCCCGAAGGAGCCGTGATGTTTCGGACAACGATCTGCGTGCGGTTCACCTTTTCGGAAAGGTCTTCCATAAAAGGACGTATCGACGAGTCGTTGGATTGCACAATCAAAGGAGCGCGGGAAGGATCAACCCAGGTCACGCGAAGTTCCTGTTTTTCACCGTTCCATCGCGCATTTTGAATTTCGTACCACATTCCCGAATCAACAACGCGATCTTCTTCGATCAGGATCAAAGCAAAATGCCCCGAAACCAGAACTCGCGAATCGGAAAGCTCAATATGAGGCGAGTTGGCATCCCCAGCGGGAACAAGGCGTTGCCAGCTCAGTTTGGTGTTTTCACTTTCCGTGCTCATTGCAGTGTCACCACCGCTGGAGTCGAGACACCGGGAGCTTGCCTCCATAGGCGAACATCATCCAGTGCGGCGCGAGCACCAAAAAGTCGTACATCCTGGGAGTCTGAAGCGAAGAGATTGATATCCGCACGCATCGATGCTTGAGCAAGAGATGCGGGAGAGTGGTCAGGCATCGAACAGCGCAGCTGGCGGGTGTCTTTACTCCCGCGTTCCAAAGACCGTGAGGCTCGATCTAGAAGTGCGTTTTGAATGGTTTCTGCAGATGCGAAGTCCTCGCTTGTCACCGCAGACTTCGGCAGCGTCTGAGCGATGCAATCCCAATTGGCCGTTGTTTGAGCGGCCTGTTCCGAGTTCGCAAAAGCAGAAGTCGTCTGTGAAGGCTGGGGGAGGGCTAAATCTGAAGAGGCGCCGCTGCGAACAATCCACGAAGGCGTCTTTCCGCTTTGGTCAATCAGCCGCTGCGCCAGCGCATCAACATCGTGTGTGCCCTCATCCACGTCAATCGCGTAGGCATTGGCCAATTGCACTGCCGAGGCGTAGCGCCCCAGCGCGACTGCGCTGAGCTGGCGTGCTTCCTCGCTCGAGGTTATGGTCGGGTTTGCCGCGGTCTGAAGATCTCGACGAGCTGAGATGACCAGCCAGGAGACGAAATCCTTCACCGTGTAGGGGGCTTCTGCAATAGCCTCGGGTTGGGGGAGTGAAGCGGCATCCTCGCGGCCCTTCCAGGGCTCCCACACTCCTCCGAGGAATTCCAAACGTTCCCGGGAACTCGTCGCTACGGCCTCGAGAGCGGAAGAACACGAGGCGCACTGCGTGGCAAGGGACGCAAGGGAATGTGCGCGATCGGCGGCCGCGGCCTCGGTGCGCGCAGAGGTGTCACGGGAGAGTGCGAAACCGGTCAAGGCGGGCAGGCTACTGGGAGATTCCACGTGGATTCCACATGCTCCGAGGCAAAGAGCACTGGCAGCAATGAACGCAGTGAAGAGTTTCGGGTGTTTCACAACAACATCATCCCATGGTCAAAAGACGAGTACGATTGCCTAGAATACCGTGTCGCGTGAAGGAGTGAAGGTGGCACCCACACAGATTGAAGAACAAGTCCGTGCGCTGGTTGAAGGTATTGTCACCGGGGCCGGAGCCGAACTTGATGCGGTGGCTATTCTTAAGCAGAATGGCACCCTGGTCTGCCGAATCACCGTCGAAGAGCCCCTGGGAAGCGAAAAGCTGTCCTCGGATGCGCTCGCGGATATTTCACGCGCAATCTCCAAAGCTATGGATGCCGCTGACCCGATTTCTGACGCATACATGCTGGAGGTCTCCACCCCCGGGCTGGAACGCGATTTGAAGAAACCTGACCATTGGAAGCGCCAAATTGGCGGATTGGTCAGCGTGAAGATGCGAAATGGTGACAAATTTGTGGGACGGGTCAGCAATGCCGACGATAAAGGCGCTACTGTAGATACTGGCGCTGAAAGCCACACAATTGCATATGACGAGATCAAGAAGGCGCGTTCGCGCGTCGACTTCGGCTCGTGGGAATGAGGGACGCTATGGAAATCGATATGACCGCCCTGCGGATGGTCGAACACGAGAAGGGGGTATCGCTCGATACCCTGGTTGATGCCATCGAAGAGGCATTGCTGAAGGCGTACCACAACATCCCCGGCGCAATTGCAAAGGCTCGAATTGAGATCGATAAGCGCACGGGTCGCGTGACCGTTATGGCCACCGAAGAAGACGAAGAGGGTAACCCCATCGGCGAATTCGATGACACTCCCAAGAACTTCGGTCGCATTGCACAATCCACCGCGCGTTCGGTCATTATGCAGCGCCTGCGTGACGCCGACGATCAGCGCGTTTTGGGTGACTTTGCCGGTAAGACCGGGCAGATTGTGACCGGTGTCGTGCAGCAGTCGCGCGATTCTCGCCTGACCACCGTGAAGCTCGCTGATGATTTCGAGGCCATTCTTCCCGATTCTGAGAAGGTCCCCGGAGAGGACTACTCGCACGGTACCCGCCTGCGTGCACTGATCGTTTCGGTCGAGCGTACCGATCGCGGTGCTCGCATCACCTTGTCGCGCACTCACCCCGGCCTCGTCAAGGGTCTTTTCGAGCGTGAGGTTCCCGAAATTCAAGAGGGACTGGTCCGCATTAAGGCGATCGCTCGCGAGGCTGGTCACCGTTCCAAGATTGCCGTGGTTGCTACTCGCGAAGGCGTGAATGCCAAGGGTGCGTGCATTGGCCCGATGGGCTCGCGTGTGCGTGCGGTTATGACAGAGCTTGGCGGCGAGAAGATCGACATCGTGGACTGGTCTGAAGATCCGGCACGTTTCGTTGCAAACTCGCTGTCTCCGGCTCGCGTGTCCCGCGTGGTTGTTCACTCCGTGGAGCAACGCACTGCCACCGCTATCGTTCCCGACTTCCAGCTTTCGCTGGCAATCGGTAAGGAAGGGCAAAACGCTCGACTTGCGGCACGCCTGACCGACTACCACATTGACATCCATTCCGATACTGAGAATGGCGAAGAAGGACTGGCATCGCGTTCATCTACACCGGATGACGTGATCAGTCGCTCACAATCCGATGGCTTGGAAGAGGACTGACTCGGCTAAGCTTAAGGGCGTGTCTGACTCCACTCTGATGCTTCGCACCTGCGTGGGGTGTGGATTACGCGCGCAACGTGCGGAACTCATCCGTGTTGTTGCGACCTTGGACGGGGATCTTCATGTTGATCACCGTCGTCAACTTCCCGGTCGGGGAGCGTGGTTTCATTCCGAGGCCCGCTGCCTAGACCTCGCCCGCCGCAAGCGGACGATCGGACGTTCACTGCGTCGATCAGTAGAAATGACTGACGAACAGTGGACTGAACTTGGGAAGGAAATTCTGTCTGCGGCGCACAGGGCGCCGGACAACGAGTAGCGAAAGCGGGTTGAAAGCCCATGGGCACCCGATGAGTACCCAGCGATGAGCTGCCTGCATTATCAGTGATACGTCTCCGTTCGGGGACGTTCCCGAACAAGGAGAAAAGTGGCAAAACTGCGTGTCCACGAGCTCGCCAAAGAGCTCGGAATCCCCAGCAAGGAATTGCTGGCCTACCTGCGAGACAAGGGCGAATACGTTAAAGCTTCTTCGTCCGCACTTGAACCGCCCGTAGCGCGTGAAGCGCGCGAGCACTTTGAAAAGCTTTCCGGTTCTGCATCGGGCGACGATAAGAGCGCCCCGAAGAAGGCTGCTTCCAAGCCCAAGGCGAAGGCTTCCGCGAAGGCCGCTGAAACCGCACCGGCAGCACCCGCACAGGACGAGGTGCCTGCAGCTGCCGAAGCTCCCAAGCCTTCTGCTCATAAGCCGGCGCCTCGCGCGCCCAAGGCAGCAACGCCCAAGGCAGCAGCAGCCGAAAAGGCCGAAGCTGCACCCCGTGCTCCCAAGCCGGCTCCGCGCCAGGCTCGTGGAAGCCATGAGGAAGCCCCCAAGCCTGCAGCTGCTGCTCCGAAGCCCGGAGCTCCTCGCGCCCCGCGTCCCGGCGGCTCTGCAGCCAAGCCGGGTGCGCCTCGTCCCGGAGCACCCCGTCCCGGCGGTCCTCGTCCCGGAAACAACCCCTACGCATCCAGCCAGGGCATGCCTCGTCCCGGCGGCAGCCAGGGTGGTCGCGGTGGAAACCGCCCCGCACGTGGCGCACAGGGCGAACGGCCCGCACGTTCCGGTGGTGCTCAGGGAGCGCGACAGGGTGGGCCTCGCCCGCAGCGCAGTGGCGCACCTTCGGGTGGCGGCCCGCGTCCGAACCCGGGAATGATGCCCGGACAGGCGAACTTCGCTCGCTCGGATCGTCCGGCACCTTCTTCTGAACGTCCTCGTGGTGGCCGAGGCCGCGGTACCCGTCCGGGTGGCGGTAATGGTGGTGGCCAGGGTGCTCCTGGAGCAAATGCCGGTGGCGGTTTCGCTCCGCCGCGCGGTGGTCGCGGTGGCGGCCGCGGTGCAACGCCGGGCGCATTCGGTCGCGGTGGCGGCAAGAGCTCGCGCGGGCGTAAGTCGAAGCGTGCAAAGCGTCAAGAGTTTGAACAGCAGAACGCACCCGTCATTGGTGGCGTTTCGATTCCTCGTGGCGATGGACAGCAGATCCGCATCCGTCAGGGTGCCTCCCTTGCTGACTTCGCTGAGAAGATCAACGTCAATCCCGCAGCGCTGGTCACCGTTCTCTTCCACCTGGGAGAGATGGCAACCGCCACGCAGTCGCTGGATCAGGACACCTTCGAAGCGCTGGGTGCAGAGCTCGGCTACGATGTCAAGGTTGTTTCGCCTGAAGATGAGGATCGCGAACTGCTCGAGTCCTTCGACATCGACCTCGAAGCTGAAGAACTGGACGATGCAGAGAACATGCAGCCGCGTCCCCCGGTCGTCACGGTCATGGGCCACGTCGACCACGGTAAGACCAAGCTGCTGGACGCGATCCGTCACACCGATGTTGTCGACTCTGAGCACGGTGGCATTACCCAGCACATTGGTGCCTACCAAGTGAAGGTGAAGTCCGAGGATGGAACTCCTCGCCGTATTACCTTCATCGATACCCCCGGTCACGAGGCCTTCACCGCTATGCGTGCCCGTGGTGCGCAGGTCACCGATATTGCGATCCTTGTGGTTGCAGCGGATGACGGTGTCATGCCTCAGACTGTTGAAGCAATCAACCACGCGCAGGCCGCTGGCGTGCCGATCGTTGTTGCCGTCAACAAGATCGATAAGGAAGGCGCGAACCCCGATAAGATTCGCGCCCAGCTCACCGAGTACGGCCTGGTTGCCGAAGAGTACGGCGGCGACGTTATGTTCGTCGACATCTCGGCCAAGCAACGCAAGGGTATCCGTGAACTTCTCGAGGCCGTGCTGCTGACTGCTGATGCAGCGCTGACCCTTGAAGCGAACCCCGATACCGATGCCCGCGGTGTTGCCATCGAAGCGAACCTGGATAAGGGCCGCGGTGCAGTGGCGACCATGCTGGTTCAGCGCGGTACCCTGCGCGTCGGTGATTCCCTGGTTGTCGGTTCTTCGCACGGCCGTGTTCGTGCGATGTTCGACGACTCTGGTAACGATGTCGCCGAGGCCGGTCCCTCGACCCCCGTTGCAGTGCTGGGCTTGACCTCGGTTCCGCGCGCTGGCGACTCCTTCTTGGTCGCCACCGATGACCGTACTGCCCGCCAGATCGCTGACAAGCGCGAGGCCGCAGAGCGTCAAGCACTTCTTGCAAAGCGTCGTAAGCGTGTCTCCCTTGAGGACTTCGATAAGGTCCTTAAGGAAGGCGAGGTCGATACCCTCAACCTGGTCATTAAGGGTGACGTCTCCGGTGCTGTTGAAGCCCTGGAAGACTCGCTGCTGCGCATCGATGTGGGTGAAGAGGTTGCTCTTCGCATCATCCACCGCGGTGTTGGTGCAATCACCCAGAACGATGTCAACCTGGCAACCGTGGACAACGCGGTCATCATTGGCTTCAATGTCCGCCCGGCTGAACGAGTTCAGGAACTGGCCGATGCCGAGGGCGTCGAGATCAAGTACTACAACGTCATCTACTCGGCGATCGACGATGTCGAGGCCGCAATGAAGGGCATGCTCAAGCCGATCTACGAAGAGGTCGCACTGGGCAGCGCGGAAATCCGTCAGGTCTTCCGCTCCGGCAAGTTCGGCAACATTGCAGGCTCGATTGTTCGCAATGGCACCATCAAGCGTGGAACCAAGGCTCGCTTGGTCCGCGACGGTGTGGTTGTTGCAGACAACCTGGAGATTGCATCGCTTCGCCGCGAAAAGGACGATGTCACCGAGGTCCGCGAGGGCTACGAATGTGGTATCACCTTGGGTTACAAGGACATCGCAGAAGGCGACATCATCGAGACCTGGGAAATGCGCGAAAAGCCGCGTGACTGAGGTCTTCGCTGAGACAAGGGTTTGGGCCCCGCACCAGCTGGTGCGGGGCCCAAACTTTAGTTTCGTCGGTGGCTGTTTTGAGCGCGGCTTGATTGAGCGCGCTCAAAACAGCGGGGGAGCACAGTGGGGGAGCGATTACATGCCGCCTATGATCTGTGCGACGAGGATCTTTCCGATCATGGCAACGGGATAGACCAGCGCGTAGCCCAAGGAAACGCGTGGATCCATGTTCGTTCGCGAGTTCGCGAAGGCAAGGACTGCAGGTTGTGTTTGAGCGCCAGCGAGCAGACCGGAGAGCTTCGTTCCACCCATCTTGAACAACCAGCGCATGACGACGTACAGGCCAATGGCCATGATCGAGGTCATGATGATGCCCAACAACAGGATCTGAAGCCAGGTGCCAGAGGTGAAGGCCTTTTCGATCTGTCCACCTGCGTTAGCACCCGCCTGTGCGAGGAAGACCAGAAGGCCGAACTCTGCCAGAACCTGACTGGCCGTGAACGGCATTGCGGTCACGAAGGGACCGATACGTCCCAGACGCCCGAAGATCAGGCCGACGATCAACGTTCCAGCAGCCGAACCGATCGAGAAGTAAGCGCCGGTCGGGGTAAAGATCGGGATTTCGCCAATCAGAATGCCCAGTGCCATGCCGATGCCCAAGGCGATTGGGTTCAGGTCGGAGAGGCCTCGTGCAGAGTCCCCAAAGAACTTCGTAATCTCGCGCATCTTTGAGGTGGGGGCCACGACACGAACGCGGTCGCCCTGCTGGAGGATCAGTCCGGGTTCAGCGATCATATCGACGTCGCCTCGGCGCACGCGGGAAATTGTTGCGGAGTACTTATCCGCCAGGCCCAGTTCTTCAACGGTATGACCGGCGAGCTTCGGGTTAGAAATCGTCACGCGACGGAAGTCCAAGTATGCACGGTCTTCGATCAAGGAGTGCGACGAGGGGTGACCGAGTTCAGTTGCAACTCGGGCAACCAACTCACGCGGGCCAACGACGGTCACCAAGTCGCCCTGGTCAAGGGTGTCGTTCATTGAAGGACGCATGATAGGGCCGGTTTCGCCTCGGCGCAGACGTGAGAAGGTCACCTTTGAACCCATCATTGTGTGGATATCGCCGATGCAAGGATGATCACCGCGTTCGACGCGAATCGTACGGTTCGCCAGGGGAGAGGGGGCATCTTTATCGCGCTTGCCGTAAGAAAGAGCTGCTGCAGAAGCGATGAGCATTCCGACGACGCCGAAGAGATAAGCAATCGAATAACCGACCGTCGCAAGGTCCAGCTTTCCCGAGGCCTCGCCAGCTGCAGCCAGCGCGGGGGTGTTGGTTACTGAACCGGCGAAGGTCCCTGCGATGAGTGCGGGGTCCATTCCCCACATGCGGCCGATAACTTCTCCGACGGCCGCGGACACTCCATAAAGGGCAAGCATTGCCAAGATCGGTCCGACCGCGCTCTTGATGTTGTGGAAGAAGGAAGCTCCGGAGTTCATGCCGATAGCGAAGGCGAAGAGCGCAAGGCCAAGTGTGCCCAGCTCTCGGGTGACGCGTAGGTGAATTCCGTAGGTTTCAGCCCATGCGGACATAATGATTGCAAGGAAAAGGACAGCTGCTGCGCCCAGCCCGATGCCCTTGATCTTGATGTGGCCAAAGGCCATTCCCACGCCAATAAGGAGGAACAAGAATAGGACGGGCTGATCAGCAAGCTTGGTAAATAAGATCTCCACTGTGAGGGCTCCATTGTCTGGTGATCAGGATTTTTTCTATCCGTTTTCAGTATCTGACTCTTTAGGAAAAGGACAAAATGGGCGATTCGCGAGATTCTGCGGAAATGGTGCTAATTGCTGTTAGCTCACGTCTGACAAATTTTCGATTTTGAGGCCAAGGTCCCATTTATCTTGCACTGTGAGATCAAAAGGCCGACGGCGACGCAAGCCCGTACGGTTAGAGACGTGATGAAGCTTCGCATTTCAGGAATTCTCGTCTCGGTCATCGTACCCAGGCGTGCGATTCCTGCCGTGTGAATTGTCGGATGGAACGCACGCCACAATCCCCGCGCACTTGCGCTACGCGTTATTCGGCCTCGGGAATAGAGGAGGACGCGCCCGCACCTGTGAAGGGGATTTTTTCATGCCAACACCCCATGATTCGCGCAAGGAATTGCGGCGCGAACCGCACTCCTTGAAGCGGAAGCGTAGAACCGACTGGAAGGCTGATGATGACTGAAGAACAACGCCAGGTCATGACCGGCGCACAGGCCATTGTGAATACCCTTGAAGCCCTGGGGGTTACCGACGTTTTCGGTATGCCCGGTGGTGCGATCCTGCCCACCTACGATCCTTTGATGAGCTCCTCGCTCCGCCACATCCTCGTGCGTCACGAACAGGGTGCAGGCCATGCGGCGCAAGGATACGCCCTGGCCAGCGGTAAGGTTGGCGTTGCGATCGTGACCTCTGGTCCGGGCGCGACGAATACCCTGACCGCAATCGCAGACGCGAATATCGATTCGGTCCCGATCGTTGTGATCTCCGGCCAGGTCGGCGCGTCGCTGATCGGAACTGATGCATTTCAGGAAGCTGACATTGTTGGGGCATCGATGCCCTTGGCCAAGCACTCGTTCTTGGTGACGGACCCGCGTGACATTCCCGCTCGCCTCACCGAGGCCTTCCACATCGCCAAGACTGGCCGACCGGGCCCCGTCCTCGTGGATATCACCCGATCCGCACAGGTCGAAGAATTCGAATACATCTGGCCCGTGCCCATGGATCTCCCCGGCTATCAGCCCGCTTTCGAGCCCATTCCGCGTCAGATCGAGCGCGCAGCAGAGGAAATCGCGCGAGCCCAGGCTCCGGTGCTCTACGTCGGTGGCGGCCTGCTCCGCGCCCATGCGGAAGAAGAACTACGCACACTGGTGGAATTGTCCGACGCAGCAGTCGTCACAACGCTTCCCGCGCGCGGAGCTTTCCCCGACTCTGACCCGCACAACCTCAAGATGCCGGGAATGCACGGTACGGTTCCCGCGGTTGGCGCGCTGCAGCGTGCGGACTTGATTGTGGCTTTGGGGGCGCGCTTTGATGACCGCGTGACCGGGCAGCTGGACTCCTTTGCGCCTCGCGCACGCATTGTGCACGTCGATATTGATCTGGCAGAGATGTCGAAGAACCGCTACGCAGACGTGGCCGTGGTTGCGGATTTGAAGCCCGCCTTGGCTGCTCTCAATGCTGCTCTTCCCGAGGCCTACGAACGCTTGGGGCGCCCGGACCTTTCGGGATGGTGGCGTTACCTTAACCGTCTGCGTGAGAAATATCCGCTTGGCTGGAGCGAGCCGACCGACGGTCTCATGGCTCCCCAAGAGGTGATCTCGAAGCTTTCTGAGATTGCCGGTCCTGATGCGATTTACGTGACCGGCGTGGGCCAGCACCAGATGTGGGCGGCTCAGTTCCTTCAGCTGGAAAAGCCTTCCCACTTCATTTCGTCGTGTGGTCTGGGAACCATGGGATACTGCATCCCCGCAGCGATGGGCGCTCAGGTTGGTGCCCCCGAATCGGTCGTCTGGGCGATCGATGGTGATGGTTCCTTCCAGATGACGAACCAGGAACTGGCAACCTGCTCGATCAACCGCATCCCGATCAAGGTCGCGCTGATCAACAACTCCGTGTTGGGAATGGTCCGTCAGTGGCAGACGCTGTTCTATTGTGAGCACTACTCGAACACGACCCTGAACCCGCAAGATGGTGAGCAGATTCCGAACTTCGAGATGCTTGCTCAGGCCTATGGAATGGCCGCGCGGACCGTGCGCCATGCAGAGGAAATTGACGAGGCCATTGAATGGGCCATGTCAATTAACGATCGTCCAGTTTTGTTGGACTTTAGGGTTTCTAAAGATGCTATGGTGTGGCCGATGGTTGCAGCCGGCGTCCCCAATGACGATATCCGCTACGCGCGAGATATCGCCCCCGACTGGGAGGTGGAAGACTGATGAGGCATACGCTTTCTGTTCTGGTGGAAAACAAGCCCGGTGTTTTGACTCGAGTGTCCGGCTTGTTCGCACGCCGCTCGTTCAACATTAAGTCCCTCGCAGTGGGGGAGACTGAACAACCCGGCATCTCACGTATGACGATCATCGTCGAGGCCGATTCTGCTCCCATCGCGCAGGTGAAGCGCCAACTCAATAAGCTCATCAATGTGCTCAAGATTGTTGAGCTCCACCCCGAGGAATCCGTCGAACGTCGTCTGCTCATGATGAAGGTTCACGCTGATGAATCTCGTCGCACGGGCGTCTTGCAGGTCGTGGATTTGTTCCGCGCGCATGTTGTCGACGTTCAACCTGAGTCGGTCGTCATTGAGTCGATCGGTTCACTACCCAAGCTGGAGGCGCTGCTGCGGGCCATGGAGCCCTACGGCGTCATCGAACTCGTTCAATCGGGCGCCGTGGCGATCGGTCGCGGTGACCACTCGATTACGGATCAACTAAAGGAGAATTAACAATGGCAGAGATCATCTACGACGACGGCGCAGACCTGTCGCTGATCCAGTCCAAGAAGGTGGCCGTTATTGGTTACGGCTCGCAGGGGCATGCGCATGCACTGAACCTGAAGGATTCCGGCGTTGAGGTGGTCGTTGGCCTGCGTCCCGGTTCCTCTTCGTGGGCCAAGGCCGAGGCCGCTGGCCTCGAGGTGAAGGATGTTCCCGAGGCTGTGGCTGAGGGCGACGTCGTCTCCATCCTCCTGCCCGACCAGGTGCAGCGCTTCGTTTACGCCGAGCAGATTGCCCCCAACCTGAAGGAAGGCGCGGCCCTGCTCTTCGCGCACGGCTTCAATATCCGCTACGGCTACATCGAGGTCCCCACCGGTCACGATGTCATCATGGTTGCCCCCAAGGGCCCCGGCCACAAGGTCCGCGAGACCTACACCCAGGGCAAGGGCACCCCGGATGTCGTCGCCGTTGAGGTTGACGCTTCCGGTCAGGCTTGGGACCTGGTTCTGTCCTACGCAAAGGCAATCGGTGGCACCCGTGCAGGCGTCATCAAGACCACCTTCACTGAAGAGACCGAAACCGACCTCTTCGGCGAGCAGGCTGTTCTGTGTGGCGGCGTTTCTCACCTGATCCAGGCTGGCTTTGAGACCCTGGTGAACGCTGGCTACCAGCCCGAGATCGCCTACTTCGAGGTCTGCCACGAGATGAAGCAGATCGTTGACCTGATCAACGAAGGTGGCATCACCAAGCAGCGTTGGTCCTGCTCTGACACCGCTGAGTATGGCGATTACATCTCTGGCCCGCGCGTCATTGGCGAGTCTTCCAAGCAGGCTATGCGCGACATCCTCACCGATATTCAGGACGGTACCTTCGCACGCCGCTTCATCGAGGACCAGGATAATGGTGCTCTTGAGTTCAAGGCACTGCGTGCTGAGGAAGAGTCTCACCCGATCGAGGCCACTGGCCAGAAGCTGCGTAAGGCTTTCGGCTGGACCCAGGCCGATGAGGACTACACCGAAGGTAGCGCAGCTCGCTGAGCTGATGCGATCTCAGGTTCGGCCGGCTTCCTTAGCTGAGCTGACTACTGATTAAGACAGAGGTTTTGATCAAACGGCTACGGGCCGGTGCGTATGCACCGGCCCACAGCGTTTTTTGTTCGCGCGGACCGGTCCGCCCGCCTCTGCCCGTCCTCGGCTTGGCCTCCGTCCGTGCGCATGGTCTGCCCGCCCGGCCTCCTCCCAGCAAAAGACACAGGAAGTCGGTGAATGCCATGCCTTATAGCCTGTGTCTTTTGTCGACTTCATGTGGAGTACGGGGAGAGAGGCCTGGAGGGCCTGCGAGCGGCCTTGGATAGCCTGTGTCATTTCTCGACTTCATGTGCCAAAGCCAGTTACAGATGCGCAGCCTCGCCGCTATTCGCACGCGCGTCAACAAAAGTGATGTGAATACCCTGAAAATGCTCGGGAAATAGCCTGATGTTATTGTTGGGAGATTCTGGTAATTTGTAAGATGACTTACGTGATGGCTGAGACTTGACTCAGGTGTCGTTTTTCAGTCTCACATTCATATCATTCATCCAGAAGGACCAAAGATGACCCTCCGTCGATATGGACGGGCCCTAGCGGCCGTCTCAGGTGCAGCGCTCATGTGCGCCTCGTTCTCCCTGCCGGCACTGGCAACCCCCGAGAGTGACACCCAACCCGGCGACGTTGCCACGGCCTCGGCAAGCGAAACAACCCCAGCGCCGATCGCCGTTACCGCAACGCGTACAGACACCCTCGGAGACAAGGTATATGTGGGGGACACACTCACATTCACCTTCACCTACACGAATGAGACTGACAGTGCTCTGACCGTATTCCCGAAGGAATCAAACCTCGCAGGCGTCCTGACGACCGGCTCGCCGAACTGTCGCTGGCACAACCTCAGTGCGCACACCACCAAGCAGTGCACCAGTGCGACGCACACCGTGACCGAGGCCGACCTGGCTGCCGGCTCCTTCACCCCAACTTCGACGTGGGCGGCGACCCGTGACCGCAATGGCAACGATGTGATTGCCGGTGGAATTTCCGCCAATGCCGAGGCCATCACCGTTCTTCCGGGCTCGCGTGCAGCAGAGCCGGATCCGGTGGAAACTCCCAAGGACTACGCGATCGGCGAAGTTGCGCGACTGGCCTCGCCCGGGCTGGCAGGCTTTAAGTGCCACCGCATCCCCGCGCTGACCACGGCCACCAACGGTTGGATCATTGCCGCGTGGGATGGACGCCCCGAGACCTGTCAGGACGCGCCCCAAGCGAACTCGATCGTCTACCGCATCTCGAAGGATGGCGGGAAGTCGTGGACACCGATCCAAACTGCCCTGGCCGGAACTCCCGGGGCGAATAAGGTCGGCTTCTCAGATCCTTCGTTCGTTGTTGATCGAACCACCGGGACGATTTTCCTGTTCTCTGTAAAGTCATTTGACGCGGGGCTCTTCCAGTCGCAGCTGGGAACTGATCCCAACGCGCGCAACATCCTCCACGCACATGTTGTTGAGTCGCACGACAACGGACAGACCTGGGTGAACCCTCGCACCATCACCGATCAGGTGACGCAGGGGTATGAAGATCAGTGGTTCACGCGCTTTGCCTCTTCAGGTGAAGGCATCCAGCTGCGTTACGGTGCACACGCTGGTCGATTGATTCAGCAGTACGCGGTCGCAAATTCGGGTAGCACCTCGCTCATGGCTGTTTCTGTCTACTCCGATGACCACGGCGCAACGTGGAAGCCGGGCGCTCCCAGTGAAGGTAGCGCGGATGAGAACAAGGTCGTCGAGCTCTCCGACGGGCGCCTGCTGCTCAACTCTCGTACGCAGGGAACCGCGGGTCAGCGCCTCGAGGCGATTTCCTATGATGGCGGCCAGACCTGGGGTCCTTTCCGCCACAACTGGGACCTGACCGATCCGCGCAATAATGCCTCGATCATCCGCGCATACCCGGATGCGCCTCAGGGATCGGCGCGTGCGCGCGTTCTGCTCTTCTCGAATGCAGATTCGTCGAGTGCCCGCGCGAATGGAACGATTCGCGTCTCCTACGACGATGGCTTCACTTGGAACGAGGGCAAGGTTTTCGAAAGCGGAGACATGGCCTACTCGACGCTGCATGCCCTGAATGATGGAACCTGGGGTCTGCTGTATGAGACCGGCGGGTACAAGAACATTGACTTCATGCGCGTTGATGCCGCGTACCTGGGTTTGAAGGACCCGGGCGAGGACGTCGCACCTACTCCGCAGCCGTCGCCATCGGTTGACCCGCAGCCGACGCCCACGCCGGCTCCGACGGCGGACCCGACTCCGGCACCCAGCCCAGACCCCACGGCCTCGGCGGACCCGACTCCGGAGCCTTCCCCGTCCGTCGATCCAACTCCCGCTCCTCAGCCCACCCCTGATCCCGAGCCGACACCGGCCCCCGATCCCACGCCTTCTGCAACCCCCGCACACTGGGTGAACACCGCCGATGGGTGGAAATGGCAGCTCGAGGACGGTAGCTTCGCGGCCTCGCAAAGCGTTGTCATTGGTGATGCGACCTACCGCTTCAACGCCGATGGAATCATGGTCACCGGTTGGGACCAGCAGGATGGAAAGTGGAGCCACTACACCTCCTACGGTGCGCGTACGAATGGTTGGTTCGAAGAAGGCGGTCACTCGTACTACTTCGATCCGAGCACGGGTGTCATGAAGATCTGGTGGGCACAGATTGATGGCCACTGGTACAACTTCGGACTTGACGGCCGCATGGTGACTGGCTGGAAGAACCTCGACGGACACTGGTACCGCTTTGGAACGGATGGCCATATGGCAACGGGTTGGCAGCGCATTGGCCTGTCCTGGTACTACTTCGGCGACGATGGTCAGATGCGTACCGGCTGGCAAAAGATCGATGGCCGCTGGTACTACTTCGCTCGTTCGGGAGCGTGGATCTGAGCTGATCGTCTGATGTGTCGTTGATTAACGAGTCATCTGCTGATTAACGAGGCCGGGGCCGGGGAGTGCGATGATGCTCCCCGGCCCCGGTGTCTGTTGAGGTCGTAGTCGGGGGGGGGGAGAGAGAAAGTCGTTATCGGGGGGAGGGGGGAGGAAGGGGGGGCTAGGCCTCGTCGGTGGAGGACTGATCTTCTTCGATCGTCGCCAGCGCAACCTGGGTGGCGCCTGCTCGCGCGTTCCAGCCGAGGCCCCCGACGGTGAGCGCGCCCATCACAAGGAAAATCAGGCTGGTTGAGGTTGAGCCAGGGGAGTGCATGAAGGCCATCGCGATGACGGTGATTCCTTGCGCGGTGCCCAGGACCCCGCCCATAAAGAGGAGGACCCAGACGGCTTGATGTCCGGCGTTCCACGCGTGGGAGCCGACAGGGATATCTTGCAGATACAGGCCGAGGGGAGGGCGTACGGCTTGGTTGCGGACCAAAAGTCCGGTCACGAAGAGATGGAGGCCGGCAACGACAACGATGAGTGCAGCGCAAACCAGAAGGATAGTGACCAGGGTGTTCATGTGTTTCCTCTCGACTGCTCCAGACTAGCAGGCTCGAGGGGAGTCGAAATTCCCAGAAGACGTGGACATTGTCTGGCAGAATGAGGCCATGGGTTTGTCAAAAAAGCTCCTGAGCAAAGATGAAGTCGTTGTTCGCCACATGCACACGCACATCAAGGTGCTGCTGTGGAGGATTGTGGCGGTTGTACTGCTGCTTGCTGCCGCGATTGCTGGATCGGTGTTTGTGCCCGTGGACTCGCGAAAGTGGGCGCTGCCGGCGATTTGGATCGTCTTTGTGATCGTTGCGATTCCGCTGTTTGTCGTGCCGTGGGCCAAGTGGATGGCCGCGACCTACACGGTGACAACGAAGCGGATCATCACGCGCTCGGGTATTTTCCAGCGCACGGGGCATGACCTTCCGCTCAGCCGTATCTCGGACATTCAGATGGTCAAGGATCTGAATGACCGCCTGTTTGGGTGCGGAACGCTTGCCTTGCAGACCTCGGCCGATGACCCGCTCCTGCTACACGATGTGCCAAATGTGGAGATCGTGCAGGTTGAGATCTCGAACCTGCTCTTTAACGACGTTCAAGGAGCGATCGACGCCGACCCGAATTCGTGAGGGTAGACCGTGGGTGTAGCGGCAGGGCGGTGGACAGGGAGCATCTGCAGGTGCTGTGAGGGGCTCTGATTGTCTATATCCTACGATGAGCGGGTGGTCCGAATTGTGATAGATGGCCTGGTCTCTACGCGCAACTCATAAACGTCGCCCGGTGTTCCATACCGAACTTGGGAACGGATAATGCGGAGTAAACACGCAATGTGACTAAGAGTACGCATCTGCGTTTGACAAGTCTCCTTCCTTGCTTGTTAGCATGAATGCACAACGTAGATCTAGTCGGGTTCGCCCCGCCGGGATCGGGAGGGGAATGAACTGGTCGTTCATCCCCTCCTTTTCATTACTGTTTCCTTCAAAGGTGATGTGCGCATGTCTCATTATGGGCTTGACGAACAAATTGATCATCTTCGTCGTAGTGGCATTTCTTTTGAGGTTATGTCCGAATCTGATGCGCGTCGATTCTTGAATGAGAATACGTACTACTTTAAAATTAAAGCCTATAGACACAATTATCGGCGCGATGAATGCGGCAGGTATTCCTGCGACTTTGCGCATCTCGTTGAACTATCCCGGATTGATATTTCGCTCAGTCGCCTCTGTCTGGACCATTGCCTAGCAATCGAGCATGCGCTGAAGGTGTGGTTAAATGCCCGCCTGATGGACGAAAGGGATCCGGGCATGGCTGAACGAATCGTGCGTGAAGCTGGTGTTAATGAGTGGGAAGACCAAACTGCTGCATCTTCTAATCCTTACATTGAACGCCTCGTTGAACATTGTCAAGCAGACCGTTCACTATGGCACTGGTGGGAGCTAGGAACATTCGCGTCACAAATTCGTCTCTATAAGACCTATTGTAAAATTAAAGGTGAAGACGCTGTTCTTGAACATTTATTATTCATTGTTAGAAAGCTACGAAATGCAGTTTCTCACGGTTGTTGCCTCTTGTCTGACGTGACTATTGTTGTTCCGACGCAATCTATGGGATCGCAAGGCGGCGCACCATATGATATGCAAGTGCTTAGACAGGGGATGTGGCTGTGCGGACGAGATCCTCACTCGAAAGGTGTGAGAAAGAGTTCGCTGGGAAAGAGCTACAGACAACTAATTGTCCACAATTACTCGACGATGCTTTATACCTATCTTCGCTTGGTCAATAGTCATGGAATGTTCAAACACTCCGTCGAGGACGTCCAGAAGCTTAATGAACGCATGGAGAAGAAGCTTGAGGAGTATTTTGGACGCAAAAAGAACATGTCGATGGAGCAGAATCCGAAAGTGTATCGCACCATCAAGACGCTCATCGAAATTGGGCAGGGTTACTGTGCCCGCGTCGAAGAGCGGACATTTGACGGCCTTGTGACTGAATAGCGGTGTGCAGGAGTCCGCAGATCTACACGTCGGCTGATATTGCTGGCGGTCTGTGTCCTCCGGAATCTCGAGGGTCGGCAGGGTCTTTAGCAACTCCTGGGTTCGCATCGAGACCGTCACCAGGTGCTTGATCAGGTCCACGACCGCGTCGGGGCGGCCCTGCTCGCGCAGGAAATCGTTCGGGTTGTTCACGATGCCCGACGCCTTGTCCGTCTTCACGTGGTAGCGGTCGATGATCCACTCGAGCGGGCTACGGCCCGAAATTGAATAGCCCTGCGCCTGTTCCGGAATGCCCGTCAGGGTCACGTAGTCGTTGTACTCCAAGCCCGCGAAGTCCTCGGTGATCGTGCCGTCGCCCTCGTGCAGCTGGAAGGTGTCCGTAAGTGTCATGCCCGGGAACTCGACGTAGCCTTCGTCCACGCCCTGCTCGGCGCGCACCTGGTGGTAGACCTGCTCGATGTTGATCGACGCGATGTAGTAGGAGAGCAGCACGAACTCGTTTGCGAAGATCTCGTTCTTGTATTTTTGCTCCAGGGCCTCGGGCGGGATGACCCCCAGCTGCAGCAGGCGCGCCACGAAGGTGCCCGTCCCTGCGAAGGGCTCGCACAAGCGAGCGGATTGAATACAAGGGGGCGTATCAACGGCAGTTGGCCGAATCCTGGAGATACGGCGAGAACCGCGCGGTTTCGGGGCAAAAGCGCTCGTGGGAGTTGTTGACCGCCAAGAGACTGTGCCGTCCCTCCGATGCTTCAGCGTTGAGCAGTCCGTCGCCAAGGTATCGCCTGCACCAACGAAGCCAGTGCCAACGGGCATTCCGCCAAAGGGTGTTCGTCGCGCCAAATGGTTCCGCGAGGTCACTGTCTCAGCCCTTCGGGCAGTAACAGGTTTAGTTCGTCTCGACTGAACTCTCTCAGTCCTTCCTTCTGGAGTCGATCACGCGCAATGTTAAAGCTCTTGTTATCTGTCCTGGGAATGGATGTATAGATCGATTTGGTTTGTTCTACAAGCCTGTCTCTTTCCTTGCGGACTTCCTCATCACTCATCGAGTTGAAGTCAGTCAAACAAGCCAAGTACTGCCGCTGGAGATACCAAAGTTGATCGGCAGCCTTCTGATGGTTCGCTATTTGCGTTCCCAGTTCGAACCGAAAGCTATACGAGTTAAGCGTAAGGAGCGTGAAAGTGAGTAGTCCCGTAGCTACCGTCGCCCATTGCTGCTGCGTCACAAAGATACCAACGATACCAGCAGTTGAAGCCGCAGAAAGAATGATTTGGAAAGTCTTGATTCTCCACTCCGAGCGCGCAAGCCTCGTACGCTGTTCTTCCTGCGCGGCGTGAGAGTAGACCACATTCCCATACTCGTTCTCGAGCTGGGAATACAGTCTGTTGCGTTCAGGACTTCGGGAATCGGTCATCGAAGATCCTCCTCCAAAACTCTGTTGCTTGGCATGTGTCCGTCGCATCAATCGCAGTCTTGGCAATGTCCGCGTAAAGCGCTAGAAGATCCACCATAGGAGGTGGAGCAAATGCGTCAATTCGTCGACGTGTACCCGGAGCTACAACAACGCCACCACGGGAAAACTCGTTCTTCCAGTATTCGAAGAAGTCTCTGGTGTGCCAGTCGAAATATAGGTATGGCAGGTTGTCAGCCCACAGGCTCTGTTCCCAGTATTCGAACGCCATTGCGTCCAGTGCCTGCCCGCTGAAGTACTGCCCCTTTTTGTTCCACGCTCTAAGCATCCGGCAGAACTTCTTCAGGCCACCTGGGTGATCCTTGCTCAAGCCATTGAACACTTCCAGCTCACGGCGCGGGTTCATTGTTGGCCAAGAGCCGCCGTCATGCGTGTCTGGGTAACGGTACGTGCCGGGCGTTTCCGCCCGAAACACGGGGACTATCTCGAATCGAACTCCATCTGTGAACTCGGCGACGACGACTTGTCCGTCCCCACGCAGCTTGGTTTGGGGATAGGTCGCACTGAGACTTCGTTTCACCTTTTGGAGTAGCTCGGATGGCCCGTTCCCACCAAACAGGGATCGCATCCAAGCGTTGTTGTATTCACCGGGCGGTAGCTCCACGAGAATATCGATATCACTCGTCGAGATCGCTGTACCGCGACCATATGACCCGGCGTACCAGGAGTGATCTGTGTCTGAGGACGTTCCCCAGAAGTCCACATTGATGCGCCGGGTGATGGCATGGTATCGATTGCGCACCGCGCTGACTGTCGCCGGAGTCATGCGGAGATTCGCTTCGAATTGTCGAAACAATCGGTTTTCGTCACCCATCGCCTTCTCGCCTCCTGCCAGTAGTCACTGGTGAGCAGAGTATCTGTGCAACGCCCACCCATACCGCCTCAGGCAGTGCAGTCTGATCTTCGAAACCCGAACTTCGCGTCATCTCAGCTGGTGTGAGGACAATCTCCTTGAAACAACGAAAGCCTCGAAAGTGAACCTTGGTGATCACGACACCAGCTCCCCAAGGCCTCGCGCGAGGGGTAGCGCTCGGTCGAGCTTGGCAGCAATGCGCTCCTGCTCATCCACAGGCGGAACTGGAACTGGCAGCGATAGCGCACTGGTCGAGTTGAGCCCCTCTTTTGTCCCACCATTCTGGCGCTGCATAATCTGCCGAAATCCAAAATCTGAGGTGATAACAGTTTGAATGTATCGTGCTAATCGCGGATCTATCAGGCGGATCGTGAGGATGTGCTGATTGGTTTTGCTCGGCGCAAATCCACTCGGAACAACTGCTGCCCTGCCAATCGAAGCCCCCGTGATATTCAAAAGCAGATCCCCCGGATAGGCAGTGTTTGATCCCAGAGTCTCCACCGTTGCTTGAGATACGAAAGCGACATCCTGGGTTCGAAGGCCATCGTTGTGGATGTTCTGCGAACGTAGGAACATTGTGCCCTCGTGGACGTAGACAGCTTTCCCACCTTTGGGAGTACTACCGGAACCCGAGTATTTGACCAACTGACCGAGTCGAACCCAAGCCCAAGCAGGCGGAACGTCGAAAAGGTCGACTTCTTCGCTCATCAGAGGCAGTGGCTTCTGCTTCTTGATTTTGCCCTCCTTTTCGAGTTGCTGGCGTTCGGTTTTGATGGTTTCGAGGAGTTCTTCTGCGGTGCCGTCTTCGGGGTGTTGCTTGGTGAGTTTGCCGCTGATGGCGGCTTGGAGGATCGCGCGTTCGATTGCTTTGGCGAACTCGCGGTCTAGATACTCTCTCTCTCTCTCTCAAGTTCAGCAAGTTGGTCAATGAGCGGCAGCACCTCATCAAGCTTCGCGACGATCCGCTCTTGTTCCATTGGTGGTGGCAGTGGAATCGGAAGGTTAGCGATGCTCTCTGAATTGAGCGTATTACCTTTGATGGCAGCCTTGGAATCACCCAATTGCGAAAGGAGAGGGAGCGCATGTGACAGGTACCTGCTAAACGAATCTCCTGCTGACGCGGCGGGAAATATCGACACGATCGCTTCATTATGAACCGCATCTCGCCCAAGGAAACTACAGCGTCCAATGGTAAGTTTGAAGCTCATGATAAGAGTACCAGCAGGAGAGAGTTGGCCACCATAACACTCGGCAATGGCGACAGCGCTAACACCTTGTTTAGTTGACGTGATAGATCCACCCTGCGTCATATCTGAAATTGCAACCCATGGAATTTCTGAGGGTGACCAGTACTTAGGTTCCGCCTTTTTAGGGGTCTTCCCAATTCGAAACTGACTGACGTCCTGAAAGCGCACCCATTTCCAGCTAGCCGGAAGCACGAACGGCTGGGTATCCTCCGTCACGGGGTGAAGATCCTTCTGCTTCTGAAGTTTCTTTGCTTTGGCCAAAACAGCCCGTTCCGCAGCGATTTGTTCGAGGAGGTCTTTAGCGGTGCCATCCTCTGGGCGTTGGTCAGTCAGTTTGCCACTGATGGCTGCGTGGAGGATGGCAGCGCGGAGGCGGTCGGCGATCATTCGGTCACCGCCAGGAGTGCTTCGATTTGGGCGATCTTGGCGTCGATTTGCGCGTCGAGTTCGGCTCGTTTGGTCTTGTAATCAGCGATTGTTTCTTCTGGGCTGAGCACGACGGTTGTTTGTTGCGGGAAGCCGCAGAGATCAAGGTTGTAACCGCCCTCGATAAGTTGATCGGCGGTGAACCGCTGGGCTTTGGGGTTGCCGTCAGCGTCTTCGATCTCTCGGCGATCCATCCACCACTCAGCGGCGTCGGCCAGGTGTTCCCTCAGCATTGGTCTGGTCTTGGAGAACGCTTTGTAGTCTTCGGGGAGGTCTACTCGGTAGTACCAGGTTTCTTTGGTTGCGCCGGTGTTATCGAAGAACAGCAGGTTGGTAGCAATGGAGGTGTAGGGCGAGAACACAGAGCCCGGCAGGCGGATGATGGTGTGGAGGTTGAACTCCTTGAGGAGCCGTTCCTTCAGTGCGACTTTTGCGCCGTCGTTGCCGAAGAGGAACCCGTCGGGCAGTACGACCCCGGCTCTGCCGTGTCGTTTGAGCCGGTAGGTGATGAGCGCGATGAAGAGGTCTGCGGTTTCAGAGGAACGGAAGGCTTGCGGGAAGTTCGCTTTGACCGATTCTTGCTCGGTGCCGCCGTAGGGCGGGTTCATGGTGACGACGTCGAACTTCTCGCTGTCTTTGAAGTCGCGCACGTTGCGTTCGAGTGAGTTGCCGTGAATGAACTGGGGCTGGTCGACGTCGTGTAACAGTAGGTTGGTCACGCCAAGTAGGTACGGCATTGGCTTCTTCTCAATGCCGTAAACGCTGGAGCGATATGCCTCGCGGTCTTCGACGCTTTCGACCTGTTCGTCGAGGTGTTTGAGCGTTGAGGTGAGGAACCCGGCTGTTCCAGCTGCGAAGTCCGCGACGGTCTCTCCGAGCCTGGGGTTGATCATTTCGATCATGAAGTCGGTGACCGCGCGCGGCGTGTAGTACTCACCTGAGCTGCCCGCGCTTTGGAGTTCTTTCAGCAAGGTCTCGTAGATCTCGCCGAAAGCATGCCGGTCTGTATAGTCCTCGAAGTCAATCTCGTCGATCAGGTTAACGAGTTGACGGATGAGGATGCCGTCCTTCATGTACTGGTTCGAATCCTCGAACACTGCCCGAACCACGGATTGACTGAGCGGCGTCGATGCGGTGATCGGCAGCGATTTGAGGACTGGGAAGAGTTCAGTGTTGAGGAACGTCAGCAGTTCCTCACCGGTCTTGGAGCGTCCGTCTTTTCGGTCGGGTGCCCAAGATCGCCAGCGGAGATGTTTGGGGATGATCGACTGGTAGCCGGGGTTGTGGAACTCCCAGTCGGCTTCTTTCGCGTCGTAGACCTTGAGGAACAACAGCCAGGTGAGTTGGGCGATGCGTTGGGCGTCGCCGTCGACCCCGGCGTCTCCGCGCATGATCTTGCGGGAGGTTGAGATGAACGAGTTCAGGCTCATTAGCTACTTGTGCTCCTTATGCAGCTTCGTAGAGGGCCTCTTCGAGTTCACGAATGGCCTGGAGGTAGGCATCGCGTCCTCCGAAGAGGCGGGCAATCTTCTGCGGTGACCCGTACTGGGTGAATGGGTCAACGCTGAGGATTCTGGTTGTTTCGATTTCAGATATACCGATATCTGCGTACTTATCCAAGAGTGCTTCCAACACTTCGCGGCACGTGTCTGAGTATTTGTGGAGGTAACCGCGCTTCTTGACGTGATCGATACGCTCTTGTTTGGTCAGTGGAGGCTTGTCGAAGGCAACGTGGAGGATCAGGTCGAAATCGTCAACGTCGAAGAACCTACCGTCAGCTTCTTCGCGTATCGCCTCAAGGAAGACGCCACGGCTGCTGAGCTGGCCGATGAGTTCGTCCTTTCGCTCGGCCTGCGACCAAGCGGTAAGGAACGAGTCGAGGCTGGAGTACGTGTTCAGCAATGACCGCTTCGAGAAGTCGCGGATCGATTCGGTCATGAGTTTGCCGGTGACGGGATCGACGTACTGGACGCGCTCGTTGAGCAGTTTGACTTCGACACCGCGAACTCGCACCTTGCCTTGCTTTTCAGGGGCTGGGTCGTCGATCCAAGGCGGATCACAGATGATCACATCATCGGGGCCGAAGGCCTCGATGTCATCTTCAGACCCGGGTTCTTCCACGGTTTCGTCGTCTTCTGGCCATTCGGGTTCGGGGATCTCGCCGTCATCTCCAGGCTCGGGCAAAGGCATGTCTATGCTGCCTGCTGGGTTACCGTCGAAATCCGGGTCGGCGAAGAGTCGGGTCGATCCACGGAAGTCCATGATCGTGAAGAACTCTTTGCCATGCTCAGGATCGAGCCGGGTGCCGCGTCCGACGATCTGTTTGAACTCCGTCATCGACCCAATGTTGGACTCCAAGACGATGAGCTTGATCGTTTTGACGTTGACGCCTGTGGTGAGCAGTTTCGATGTGGTCACCAGTGTCGGGTACTGCTCGTTGACGTCAGCGAAATTATCGAGCTGACCCTTGCCTTCTTTATCATCTCCGGTGATCTTCATGACGTACCGGTAGTCCTCGATGACCCGTTCAAGGTTCTCGTTCGCTAGGGCTTGGCGCATTCGTTCAGCATGCTCAATATCGACGCAGAAGACGATGGTCTTCGAATCAGTGCCGTACTTCTCCAGCCAGGACGTCACGTACTTGGCGACCATCTGGGTGCGCTCATCAATGATGAGGTTACGGTCGTAATCCTTGACATTGTACTCGCGATCCTCAACTTCGTTGCCATCAACGTCGACTTGCCCCTCGAACGGTCGCCAGTTCTCCAAGTCGACGTCCAAGCCAACACGGATCACCTTATACGGAGCGAGGAAGCCATCCTCGATTCCCTGTTTCAAACTGTAGGTGTAGACAGGCTCACCAAAGTAGTCGATGTTCGACACTTCCTTGGTTTCTTTCGGTGTTGCCGTCATACCAATGTGGATGGCGCTAGAGAAATAGTCGAGGACACGTCGCCACAGCGATTCTTCGCGTGCTGATCCACGGTGACACTCGTCAATGATGACGAGGTCAAAGAACTCTGGTTTGAACTGCCGGAATGGTTCTTCACCCTCCTCACCAGCGAGCTGTTGATACAGGCTCATGTAAACCTCGTAAGAGGAATCCAAGTGCTTGCCTTTGACCTTGGTGATGCGGCCAGAGAGCGGCTCGAAGTCGCCGGTGATGGTCTGATCGATCAGCACGTTGCGGTCGGCAAGGTACAGTACCCGTTTCACTGTTCCAGCTTTGAGGAGCCGCCAAATAATCTGAAAGGCCGTGAATGTCTTGCCGGTGCCGGTGGCCATCACCAGGAGTAGACGGCGGTCGCCGTGTGCGATTGCTTCCAGCGTTCGGTCTACCGCTACCTGCTGGTAATAGCGAGCTTCTTGCGGTTTGAACGGGTCAACATGATATGGCTCAGCAATCAGTGCCGCACCCTGAGCGTCAAGTCCTTTGCCAACCAGATAGCGTTGCCACAACTCATCCTCGGTAGGGAACTCATCCAAGCCGATCTCTCGCTCAGCGCCGGTGAAGAAGTCGTGCTCGATGAAGCCCTTGCCGTTTGACGAGTAGGCGAACGGGGCGTCAAGCTTCGCGGCATAACCTAGTGCCTGCTGCAGACCTGCACGAACAGTGTGCTCCATGTCCTTGGCTTCAACAACCGCAAGCGGCTTACGCGACTTCGAACCAAGCAGCACGTAATCCGCTTTGCTGATCTCGCCCCGTTTGGTCTTGGTACCTTGAACGATGACCTGGCCAGGAGCGATGACAAGCTCCATACGAAGTTGCTCTTTAGGCCAACGAGCCCTCTCTGTGATCGCAGGTGTAATGAACCTGAGTTTGACGTCCTCTTCAGTGAGCTTTGGCATCGTTATCTCCCTTCACAGATTCGATGACTTCGAAGATCTCCGCGATGTCGGTCAGTCCGTAGTCCAGTGCTTCGGCGATCTTGACGAGAACGGCGGTGGTGACGTTCTCGTTCCGTCCGAGCTTGGTAACGGTTCCAGTGCTGATGCCAGCTTTTTGCTGGAGTTCGCGCTTCAGCCAGCCTTTGTCGACGAGCTTCTTCCACAACGGGTTGTAGCTAATTCTTTTCATTGCTCCTCCGCTTCTTGCTCGTCTGTTTTCCTGTTCCATTGCCAACCGTAAAGGGCTTTGCCGTCAGGATGTGCTGGGCCAGTATCTCCACCGCGGAGACATTATCCACCGACGGATTCAAGGTCTGGCGCAGCGCAGCCACGAACTCCTGGAAGGCGTCCTGGCGCTCGGGGTCTTCCAGCAACTGTTCAATTAAGCGGATGTAACGTCCAGCGATCGTTGCGATGTCCTTAGACCAATCATCCCGATACAGGGACGAGCCCACCTTCTTCACGATCCTTCCGAACACCGACTCTTTCCAATCTGAGGGCAGTAGGGTGAGCTGTCCTTGGATTTCTTGGGTGAGCGGATCCGTTCCGGATTCTATAGACCCGGCCTCGTCCCCATCGGACGCAGTGCCGCTGAGCGGATCGTCCTGCTTCTTCGCCTTCTCGAGGGACACCTGCTCGACGATGATGTTCTCGGGGCCCTGCCCGTTGAGCTCCATCGAATTGATCGCTGCGTCAAGGGGTTCATCGTACGCACGCAGAGCCTTGAGAACCTGCCACACGACCTGGAAACGCTTGTTGTTGTCGAGCGCGCGCTCCGGCGCCATACCCGCCGGTGCGGCTACAGGAAGAATGATGTAGCCAAAGTCCTTACCCTCCGCGCGGCACATCACACGGCCCACCGCCTGGATGACGTCCACCTGCGACTTGCGGGGGGCCAAGAACAATACTGCATCCAGAGTGGGAACGTCCATGCCTCGAAGAGTGTGCCCTTCTCTCGCTCGCTTGTCGCGCGCGCACGGTACTCGTTCAGGAGCATATCCGGTGCGCTGGCTGAAGAAGATGGGGGAGTGGAAGGCTCAGTGACCGCCGATGCAGAAGGGGTAGAGCTGTCGTTGGGCGTTGGGGCGCCATCAACGTCAAATGCGAGCTGGTCTGCATTGGGATCACTGTGCATGGAGATGCCCTTCTGTGTGCGGATAGGTGCCGGGTGAACATCGCTGATCACTGGCTGCATTCTTGGGGATTTCCCCGAAGGCGTGCTGCGTATTCCCAGATTAATGCATCTGAATGACGCAGATGTAATTTTTGCGTGTTGTTTTTCGTCTATTTGGCGTTGGTATTGCGTGGATTTGTACAGGTGTCAATCGCTGTTGTCCGCCGGCTCAATCCAGCTGGTCATACTTCACGCTGCTCCCGCGAGACTTTTCAACTGGATACTTCTGGGCGGTGACGGCAAGCTTTTCCAACACGATCTGGTCGGGTTCAAGTCCGACCTTCATCGCGAGGAAGTAACAGTAGGTGAGGACATCGGCGAGCTCTTCCTTGATCGCTTGGGGATCCCCATTAGGCGACCACTGGAAGCACTCTAAGAGTTCCGCGGCCTCGATCGAAATAGATTTCGCCAAGTTTTCGGGAGTGTGGAACTGGTCCCAATCGCGCTCCTCAGAGAATGCGCGTAATTTCTGTGCAACCGCATCGTTAAGCATGCTTTCACTTTACTGCGAAGCACTCACATCCGGGGCGCGTGTATGAGCCTTCTACCCAATGGCTAGTTGGTATCTTTTCCTTCGCGGATTTCTGAATGCGTCCTCGCCATAAAAATCGATTTGCCTGTCACCCCACCAGGCAAGAAACTCCTCGGCGGTTTCGCCGTTGTGCTTGTCGTCGAATGCGGAGTCAAATGAGGCGATGATTCCTTCGGTTGCTTCAGCCAGAGCTGCGCAAACCAAACCGTAACCTGTTGAAGCAACGGGAGGGCCACCAAAGTTTCGCTCATCGGTCCAGTAGTGGTCTTGTGCCAGAATTTTTGCCAGTCGAGTTGGAGGAACAATGTCTTCGAATTCTTCAACGATGTACCACAAGCCAAGGTGTTCCGGTTTTGAGTCGAATGGATAGACCAAGTCTATTTCCCTAATTCGATCGTCATCTTCGACGAAAGGACACCTAGGCCAAGAAGCCGAATCCCAGATCCCGTCAATCAAGTAATCGAAAGTGAGATACAAATCCGGTGTCCACACCGTGTCTTTTTCAACGTACTTAATTGGTATATCTGCCCGAGAAGGATAGAGAGCTTTAACCTCTATTGTTGAACCGATACCATGACGGTTCAACAATGTTTGAAATAACTCTTGTGTGCGCCCACGAATCTCCTCAACAAGAGGCAGAGCATCTACTGTCGGATAAACATGAATGGTTGTCGACATGGGGTTATGCTACTCACCCCCGCCTTCAATTTGTGCCTGTTTGTCACACATGCGGAACGTGCATTTTAGATCCAGTTTCCATCCGACCCTGATCCATGCCAGTCGTAGCCTCGGAAGCGTCGCCCTTCACCATCGCAACGCTCGCTTGGGGGTTCCCACAACAGCGCGTAACGAACAGGAACAGGCTGAGGTGCCACACCGATCGCAGAGCTAATTCGTCTGCGCAGCTCATTCCAATCGTTGAAATCCA
>NZ_CAUTWQ010000018.1:0-38438 GCF_963542285.1 uncultured Actinomyces sp.
TCGGAGTGGTAGTAGTGGTTCGTGCCGGCGCCCATGAGGATCATGGAACGGCCCTGCGTCTCAACCGCGTTCTGCGCGAACTCGCGGCCGATCTTGATGGCTGCGGCGGCGGGAACCGAGGTGAACTCCTCCTGCCACGCGGGCGTGCCCGGCGTGGAGGCGTCCATGTAGTCGGTGGGCCACTCACCCGGCAGGCCCTCACGCTCGACGGCGTACTGGGCGAGCAGGATGTCGAACACGGTCGTCACGAGGCGTCCGTTGACGCGGCGCGCGGGCACGCCACGCAACACGTAGCCGCCGCCGACCGAGGACTGGCCGGAGGCCGCGGGCAGGTCGAAGCGCGGCAGTGCGATCAGGGCGGCTTCCCACTCGTCCGTGTCCATGATGGACATGACGGGCTCGACGCCGTCCAGGTTGAGGTTCCAGTGGCCTGCGCCCTCCTCGCCGAAGCGATCGGCGAGCGTGCCGCCCGGGTCCTTCACGGTGCCGTCGGCCTCGATGACGAGGGGACGGAACTCGTTGTTCTCGGTGCGCTCGGTCGTGCCTGCGGGCATCTTGGCGGCCGTCAGGAACTTGCCGGGGACCAGGGTCGTCGGGTCGATGCCCTCGTGGGCGCCCTCGCCGACCTCGTTAATCTCCACCAGGAACGGGGAGTCGGTGTAGCGCTTCATGTAATCGAGGAACATGGGCTCGCGCTTGCCGACGTGGAATTCCTTGAGGATGACGTGACCCATGGCCTGCGCCAGGGCACCGTCCGTGCCGGGCTGGACGCGCAACCAGTCGTCCGCGAACTTCGTGTTATCCGCGAAGTCCGGGGACACGACGATGACCTTCTGGCCGTGGTAGCGGGCCTCGGCCATGAAGTGAGCGTCGGGGGTACGGGTCAGCGGCAGGTTCGAGCCCCACATGATGAGGTACTGCGAGTTGAACCAGTCGCCGGCCTCGGGCACGTCGGTCTGGTCGCCGAACACCTGAGGCGAGGCTGGGGGCAGGTCCGCGTACCAGTCGTAGAAGGACAGCATGGTGGCGCCGATGAGCTCGTGGAAGCGGGAGCCCGCACCGTAGGAGATCATCGACATGGCGGGGATGACCGAGAAGCCGGCGATGCGGTCGGGGCCGTACTGCTTGATCGTGTGCACGTAGGCGGCGGCGACGATCTCCATCGCCTCTTCCCACGACACGCGGACCATGCCGCCGCGGCCACGCTGCGACTTGTAGGCACGCGCCTTCTCCGGGTCCTCAACGACCGCGGCCCACGCGTCGACGGGATCCCCGAGGCGCTTCTTGGCCTCGCGGAACATGTCGAGCAGGACGCCGCGCACGTAGGGGTACTTGATACGGGTCGGCGAGTACTCGTACCACGAGAACGCCGCGCCACGCGGGCAGCCGCGGGGCTCGTACTCGGGCATGTCAGCGCCGGTTGACGGGTAGTCAGTCTGCTGGGTTTCCCAGGTGATGACGCCGTCCTTGACGAAGATCTTCCACGAGCACGAGCCCGTGCAGTTCACGCCATGGGTGGAGCGCACGATCTTGTCGTAGCTCCAGCGGTCGCGGTAGAAGGAGTCGCCGTCGCGGCCGCCCTCGAGGAAGAGCTGGCGCGCGTCGGCGGACGCCTTGCCGCGACGCAGCCACGAGCCGAGCGCGAACAGGGTCGCGCCGGTCGCGGGCTTGACCTCGCCGCCGTAGGTCGGGAAGGTCATATCGGATTCGAGATTCGTCATGGGTTGCTCCTAAGAGTCGATTGACGAGGTAGTGGCAGGTCCGCTGGCACCACGCAGTGCCGGGTGGATCAGCCGGGGAACGGGGCGTTCTTGCGCGCGTACATGACCCAGCACAGGACCGAGCACAGGGCGCAGAAGATGGCGCATCCGAGGAAGAAGGCCCAGGCGCCGCCGGTGCCGACCGCAGAGAGGGCGACGCCGACGAGGAAGGGGCCGAGGGATGCGATGGCGGAGGTGAAGCCGATGGCGCCGCCGGCCTGGCGGGCCGGCATGATCATCGGCATCTGCTTGAAGGTACCGGCGTTGCCGAAGCCGGAGAACAGGAACATGGTGAGCATGAGCGCCATGAAGATGTAGAAGTCGTTCCAGCCTGTGGGGTTGTACAGGACCCAAGCGATGCCGGCCAGGGTGATGGCCATGCCGACGCCGGAGATGAAGGTCCAGATGGCGCCGCCCATGCGGTCGCAGAAGACGCCCCAGGACATGCGGATGATCGAGCCGATGAGGGGGCCGAGGAAAGCGAAGGTCGCGCCCAGGACCGGCAGGCCGAGGGAGGACTCGCGGCCGAACTGGTTGTTGATGAGCAGGCCGAAGACTGCGGAAAATCCGGAGAACAGGCCGAAGGTCATCACGTAGAGAATGGTCATGTACCAGGTGTTGGGGTTGGAGAAGATGTCCAGCTGCTGCTTGATGTTGGCCTTGACGGGAACGTCGCGCAGCCAGATGAAGGCGAAGATCGCCGCGAGGATGCACCACGGGATGAAGAATTCCGCGGCGTTGTAGACCCAGATGTTCTCACCGACATGGTCGCCGGACACCTGCTTCTGCGGGGCCAGCCAGGTCATACCGAAGAGGCTGAAGCCCATGAGGATGGGGCCGACCAACTGAATGACGGACATGCCGAGGTTGCCAATGCCGCCCTGCAGGCCGAGCGCCGTGCCGGACAGACGCTTGGGGAAGAAGTAGCCGGTGGAGGCCATGTAGCCAGAGAATGCGCCGCCGCCGATTCCACACATGAAGGCCAGGGTCAGCAGGACCCAGTAGGGGGTGGTGTTGTCCTGGACAACGTAGAACCAACCCAGCATGGGGATCACGAAGAGCAGTGAGGTGATGCCCACCATCTTGCGTGTACCGATCACCGGGGGCAGGAACATGTAGACAAGACGCAGAAGGCCTGCGGCCAAGCCGGGCAATGCGGTCAACCAGTAGAGCTGAGAAGCACTGAGGTTAAATCCAAGAAGCGTCAGCTTGGGCGCAATGGCGCTCGGCAGGAACCACACACAGAAGCCCAGAATGAGCGAGTACGTGGTGATGATCAGCGTCCTCCACGCAAGCTTCGAATCCCACTTTTCAGGGTTGTTCGGGTCCCAATCTTGAAGGACATATTTACTGGCTCGTTTTTCCGCGGGCGCAGCTGACGATTCAGCATGTGAGGTAGTCATTGACACTCTCCCTTTCCTACCTAAACGCATACTTGTCGCTAATATATAAGGGACAACTCGTTCTAATTGAGAATTACGCGAAATTACGCGAAAAAGCTTGCAAGAACGTCAATTTCTGTCAACTGTAAAAACCCCATTTAAGGACCTATTTCGGGAGGTTTGTTTTGCGTAATAGTTCTGACGCTCAGCCGGTACATCCCGACCCCCATGCAAAGATTCAGCAGAAGGGTTTGCAGAAAATGGAGGGAACTGTCGCAGGTGCGGTGATTACCGCTTCAGATCGTTGCTTCCGCGGAGAAACTGAAGATAAATCCGGGCCTCTGGCCGCTGCTCTTTTGGCTGATTGGGGCGTTATTGTCGATCAGGTCCGCGTTGTCCCCGATGGCATTGCTTCTGTACGAAATGCGATCCTCGATGCAATGGCTCAAGGCGCGCGCGTCATCGTGACCACCGGCGGAACCGGCGTTACGGATCGTGACCTCACTCCCGAAGCCACCGCTCCCCTTCTGGACGCACGCATGGACGCGATCGCCATGCAGATTGCGCAGGTCGGCTTGGTCAACACCCCTCTCGCTTCACTCTCTCGTGGCCTTGTCGGCGTCAGTCGGCAGGGCGAAACTCCGTGCTTCATCGTGAACGCACCGGGGTCACGCGGCGGCGTGAAAGACACGATTAGCGTGATCGGTCCGCTGGTCCCTCACGTTCTTGAACAGCTCGACTTGGTTACTGACTGATTTGATGTACGAACCTCTTCTTCTGGACACCTTCGGTCGAACGGCCACAGATCTGCGTATCTCGGTCACCGATCGATGCAATCTTCGCTGCGTATATTGCCTGCCCGAAAAGGTGACGGACTGGCTGAAGCGCAGCGACCTTTTGCGTCCAGAAGAATTCCGCCGCTTGGCAAAAATCGCCGCAACCCTTGGCGTCACCCAGGCGCGCATCACCGGCGGCGAACCGCTCTTGCGCCCCGATCTTCCCCAGATTGTCGAGGCCGTTCGCAAGGGCTTCGAAGACGCCGGGGTTGAGCCGGACTTGGCCTTGACGACGAACGGTATTGGACTCGATCGCGTCATCGATTCCCTGGTAGACGCTGGTCTTCAACGTCTCAATGTGTCCATCGACAGTTTGGATCCGGTCCGTTTCGCTGAGCTTTCGCGTCGCAACCGCTCAAGCGATGTCCTTCGCGCCCTCGATGCGGTCGATGCATCCGCACTTCCCGGAACCGTCAAACTCAACACTGTCGTCGTTGATCAGCAGTCCCTGGCGGAAATCCCTGCCTTGGTGACCTTCGCCTTAGAACGCGGCTATCAGTGGCGCGCCATCGAATTCATGCCAATCGGCCCTTTGGCTGCTTCTTTCTCTTCCAGACCAACGGCGCACGATATCCAGCGTGTTCTTCGCGAGTCCTTCGAGCTGACCGATGTCATTACCGCAGCCTCGGAACCTGCGCGCCGATGGTCGGTCGCCCCCAGCGACACCCATCCGGGAGGCATCATCGGCGTGATCGCCTCGATGACGTCCCCCTTCTGCGCCTCATGCACCCGAACTCGCCTGAGTGCAGATGGAAAGATCTATTCCTGTCTATTCAGTGTGGACAGTGTTGACTTGCACGCTCCCATGCGTGCGGGTGCAAGCGATGAAGAATTAGCCGAGCTATGGAAGGATGCCATGTGGGCTAAACCCGCTGGTCACCAGCTTCTCGCTCCGGTCCCCCAGTCCTATTCCATGTCGAAAATTGGAGGTTGAAAGTCCCCATGAGGATCACGATCCGTTATTTCGCCGCCGCGAGCGCTGCAGTTGGCACAGAAAGCGCAGTGATCGAGGTTGCGGACGACTCAAACGAAACAGTCGTCGACCTTGTTCGTCGCTCAACTGATCGCGATATCGACGATCTTCTGGCGGCCTCGTCCTTCCTGGTGAACGAAGAACTTGTTGACGCTCAGGCAACTCTTGCCCAAGCCTTGGGAGCTTCATCCCTGAGCGACGAGGCCGTGGTCTCCGTCGCCGACCGCAGCGGGATTCGTCTTGACGTCCTTCCGCCTTTTGCGGGTGGCTGAGATGCAGAATCGGGCTGAGCACACTGCTCGGCCCGATTTGTTATTTAACGCGCGGCGCTTTACCTAGCGCCTCTGACACTGACAGTGACACGGTATATCCGAATTACGGAGTATTGCTCCACTCATTGTGACCATCGCTGAAATACTGATCTTTCCAGATCGGCACGCTGACTTTAATGTCGTCGACAATTTGACCGCACAGCGCGAAGGCTTCCTTGCGGTGGGCACTGTCGACGACAACAAGCAGCGCGACGTCCCCAATTTCTAGGTGTCCCACGCGATGACGGACGTAGATGCCATCAACCTCGGGATTTCCCAGTGTTTCCAGTGATTTTTCGACACTTGCACGAAGGAACTTGGCGGCCGCGGGGTGAGCGGAGTACTCCAAGTAGTGGACTCCTTCACCACCATCGTGATCGCGAACAACACCCTCAAAAACGACGCGCGCACCCGAATGAGCTGGAATAAGGGGTACTTCCCCCGAGCACATCTCCGTTGGAACAGAGACAATATCGGTATCAATAATCACGGGACTCCCCTTATTTAAATGGTCGTGAAGGGACATAGACATGGTAGCGCAGCGAGACATTATGACCGCTCGTATCCCCGGAATCGGTGAGAGCGGCATCGAAAAGATCCGCGCTGCGAAGGTCCTTGTTGTCGGTGCCGGCGGCTTGGGATCGCCCGTCTTGGCCTATTTGGCGGCAGCGGGGATTGGAACGATCGGCATCTCCGACCCGGACAATCTGGAGGAGTCTAACCTCCAGCGACAAGTCATTCACGGCGTCGCACGCTTGGGAATGAATAAGGCCGAATCCGCCAAGATGACTGTCCTTGCACTCAACCCCGATATCCAGGTCAACATCGAACCGAAGATTATTGATGGCCAGAGTGATGAGACCGTTGCGGCCTACGACTTCGTTGTCGATGCGACCGACAATTTCACCGCAAAGTACGCAATTTCAGATACCTGTGCACGCGTTGGGCGCCCGCACATGTGGGGCACTTTGGTATCAATGTCCTTCCAGGCTTCGCTTTTCACCGATGGCCTGACTCTTCGCGATGTCTATCCCGAACCCCCCACCGTCGAAACGATGAGTTCCAAAACCGTCGGCGTTCTGGGTGCCGTCTGCGGGCAAGGCGGATCGGTCCTCGCCACAGAATGTCTGAAGTGGGTCACCGGAGTTGGTGAGCCCTTAATCGGGCGTCTGCTCATTGTTGATACGGCTGCAGGTCGCTGGAACGTCGTCCCATTCAGGCCTCGAACCACCCCTGCAAAACTTCCCTCGGTAACTCCCGCCGAAGCCACCCCCGAACCTATCGAATAAGCCATAAACTGAGCCATGGCCCCATGCGGACCGCGCGAAGGAGACTACGATGCAACTTCTTGAAGACTATTTGAACTCCATCTTGGGGCGTGTGCACCCCCTCTCCCCGACCGAGCTGCCCATCGATCAGGCACTTGATCATGTCCTCGTCGATGATCTTGTCGCGCGCTTTGCAGTCCCGCCTTTCTCAAATTCGGGAATGGATGGCTATGCACTTCACCTCGATCACGATCTCGAGGCTTCCCCTGAGAACCCCTTCACCATCGCGGTCGCTGGCGACATCGCGGCAGGAGATAACGGGACCCACGTTCTTGAACCCGGTACCGCATGGCGCATCATGACGGGCGCTCGCATTCCCGAGGGTGCAAACACCATCGTTCCCGTGGAGCATACCTCCGAGGAACCCGGTCCCCATCCCCTCCCCGAAAGCATCAGCATCTACGCCCCCGCAAAGGTGGGAGCTCACGTGCGCCATCAGGGCGAGGACTGCTCGCCCGGAGACGTCATTTTGCATGCCGGTGACGTTCTCACACCCGCAGCTATCGCCTCGGCAGTATCGGTTGGTTACGCAAGCGTAAAGGTCTACCCCAGCCCCCGCATCGCCATCGTCTCAACGGGTGACGAACTACGCGCCCCAGGCGAAGAGCTCAAGGGCGCTCAGATCCCTGATTCAAACTCAGTGATGATCGCTGCGCTGGCTCGCCGCGCGGGTGCCCAAGTGACGGGAATTTTCCACTCCAACGACGACCCCGCTCACTTTGCTGAAGTTTTGCGTCAGGCAGGTGATGTCGCCGACCTCATCATCACCTCGGGAGGCGTCAGTGCTGGAGCCTACGACGTTGTCAAGGAAGTTGGCTTGGGTAAGGGAGTTGACTTCGTGCGCGTCGCCATGCAGCCCGGGAAGCCGCAGGGCTTCGGCGTCCTTCAGGCAAGTGACGGACGCGATGTCTACTTGGCGACTCTACCCGGAAACCCGGTATCGGTCTTCGTCTCCTTCCATATGTTTGTTCGCCCAATTCTGGCCGAATTCACCGGTCTCAACGGGCGCGAACTACTGCGTCCCATTGTTGTCACCACACCAAACGGCTGGATTTCCCCCGAAGGTAAGCGTCAGTTTGTACCGGTCATTCTTTCTGAACCCGATGGCCCAGAACAGACTCCGATTGTGGTTCCGACACACAGGTTGGGTTCGCGTTCTCACCTTGTTGCCTCTTTGCATTCGGTGAACGCGCTGGCGATCGTCCCCGAAGATGTCACTTCGGTTGAACCCTGGTCGATCCTGACTGCGGTTCGAGTCTGATCACTTTTCCATTCTCTTCCCGTCAAACGAGCGCCGAAAGGCTGACATGAGCGAATCCAGTCCATTCACTCACCTCACCGAGCACGGTGAGGCACACATGGTTGATATCACGGCGAAAACACCGACCGTGCGTCAGGCGCGAGCACGTGGTTTTGTCGAGTGCTCACCAAAAATCATGGCGGCTCTCCGTGATGATTCGGTCCCCAAGGGCGACGCTCTTGCAGTCGCACGAATCGCGGGAATTCAGGCCTCGAAGCGCACTCCCGAGCTACTCCCCCTGGCTCACCCGATCGCCGTTCACTACTGCGCGGTCGATCTGTCACTGGCCGAAGATGGGGTGGAGATCCGTTCGACCGTTCGAACCGCAGATCGAACGGGCATCGAGATGGAAGCTCTGACCGCCGTAACCGTCGCTGCACTGACCATCATCGACATGGTGAAGGGCATCGATAAGTTAGTTGCGATTCGCGAGTGCTATGTCGAAGAGAAAAGCGGTGGTCGGAGCGGAACATGGACTCGCTCAGCGCGTTAATTGTCCTGGGCGGAGGCGACGGAAAGCGCCTGGGCGGAGCGTCAAAACCGGACTTGGTCATTCAAGGTCGGCGAGCACTGGAGTGGGCGCTGATTTCTCAGCCGAATATTCCGCATGTGTGCGTTGTTCCTGAAACGGTCACTGTTCCCAGCGATGTTATTCGGGTGATGGAAGATCCGCCGAAATCCGGACCTGCGGCCGGGTTCTTGACCGGTGTCGATGCAGTGAGGCGGATCCTTGGGGATGCTTGCGCGATGCCGCGCTGGATTGGTCTGCTTCCCGTGGACGCTCCCCTTGCATCGCTGTGCTTTCCTCGCCTTCTCGAGGCCGTGGCTCATTTGGCGGCGCAGGGAAAGCAGGTGGATGGCGTCAGTGCATGCGCCGATGGTTACCGTCAAAATCTCATCGGAGTTTTTTCGCTCGAGGCAGTGAGTCGCTTCCCCGCAAGTGAGTGGGTGAATCGTTCGATGCGTTCCCTTCTTGCCCAGCTCAATACCGTTGATGTCGAGGTCCCGGCATCGTGGGTTGCTGATATCGATACTCCCGTTGATTTGCAGCGCGCGCAGACATACGCAATGGACGGGGAGCTTTGCATAGAAGGAGAAAGCTCACGTGAGTGAATCGATTGAAATTCCCGGTTCGGGGAGTTTAGAGACGCTTCCAGCTCTGGAGCACCTCAACCTTGTGGCTGAGCCAGTCGCGCGTGCGCTCACGGCGCTCGAAGCGGCCAACCCCGCGGTGGCCTCGTTAGCGCGAGTAAGTGAAGTTGACCCGGAACTGGCTGATACGGAAGTTCTCACCCAGGCTTTCGGGATGGATCTTGCACTGTCTTCGAATTGTATTTTGGTTGCGGGCAAGCGCGCGGGTGAAGAAAGAATCGCAGCGTGTGTTGTGCGCGCAACGACCAACGCTGATGTGAATCACGTGGTGAAGAAGCTTCTCGACGTACGAAAAGCTTCGTTTTGGCCGCAAGAACGCGCAGTCGAGGCCTCGGGGATGGAATACGGAGGGATCACTCCGCTTGGCATCCCCGAGGCCTGGCGACTGTTGATCGATTCGCGTTGCGTGCAGGGATGGTCCTGCATCGGCTCGGGACTGCGCCGCTCAAAGCTCTTTGTTCCCGGAGAGCTCCTTGCTGCGCTTCCCGGCGTCGAAATCGTGGAGGGCCTTGGGTTTTAGTCGATTTCAGGGAACCAAATCTGAATCTCACGAAGGGCAGATTCTGCGCAATCTGAACCGTGGATGATGTTCTCCATGTTCGGGGTATCCCACGCGCGACCCAAGTCACCGCGAATCGTACCGGCAGGCGCAGTTGTCGGATCCGTTGATCCCATCATGGTGCGCATGCCTTCAATGACGCGCTGGCCTTCAACAATGATGGCAACCAGCGGACCCGCACTCATGAAATCAAGAAGCCCTTCAAAGAATGGCTTACCCGCGTGGTCACGGTAGTGCTCTGCGAGGAGTTCGCGCGAGGCAACCATGATCTTCAGACCCTTGATAATGTAGCCCTTCGCTTCAATGCGGCGCAGGATCTCACCGGTCAAACCGCGGGCGTAACCGTCTGGCTTAACGAGGATGAGGGTGTGCTCCAAAGAGGGATCCAACAGGTGCTGACGTGTAATCAGAGCGGAATCGGCGCTCACAAAATCTCCTTTGCTTGAGTGAGGATGCTTCAGCATAACCGGCGATGGGTCGAAAGTCATAGCCCTACATAACAAACGAAAAAGGACTGACCGCCGTGGTCAGCCCTTCTTCGTTATCCCATCAACACAGAGCAGTCTTCCCAGAAAGTCTTCCGGAGAGATACGAGCAACTTCCATCGCTCGTTGTCTGATGCAGATAGTTTATGAAGTCTTACTGCAAGAAAAACGCGCGTTTACTGGGACTTTTCTGAACGAATTTTACGAAGTGTCAACTTCGCTACCAGAGCATCTACAGCCACTTATAAATTCGCGTCATTTTGCTGAGAAAAATGATCTTCTACAAATGCTGGGCCTTCATAACCATGCCGACCAAGAGTTTGGAAAATATCGTCCATAATCTGCGACGGTTCCAGCAATCCCGCGGAAAACTCAGGGTGCTTAATTTCGATTGCCGCAAATCCGGCAGGGTCGGAAACTGGCTGAGTATCGTACTTTTCTCCCAGAAGACGGTTGACTTCTTCCAGATCGGATGGGGAACCGAAAATCCAGGTCGTTGCGGCAGGTCCTTCGCTTGAACGCCCAAGGTAGAGGCGCATCAGCACAACCTTCTTGCCAGCACGCGGGAAACTCTCACCGACACGCGTGAAAAGATGAAGGTCCAAGTCCCCCATTGAGCCATCGACGAGGCAATATGCATAAGCACCAATGCCCCGGACGCTCAAGGCATCAGCAAGAATTCCCAAGAATTTATCCGGGAAAGCATCTTCTTGGAAGTAGATTCCTTCACCGCGTTCGGGGGCATGCTCGCCCATGATTTTGATGGGTAGTCCCGCCTCTTCAAGAGCCTGCGCGACTAAAGAAATGTTGTATTCGGGGAAGGGATGAAGAATTGCGGCATTTTTTCCCAGTCTTTCGACGAAAACATAGGTCGAGAATCCCAACTCTTTTGTAATCTGCGTGCTCATTCTTCCTCCTCTAACTCCCCTTCAAAAGTCATATCCGCTCAGACATACAAGCAAAAAATTACCGAGGCCGGGAAAGACCCAAGGGCACGCCCGACCTCGGCAATTCTCAATCAGTTCAAGCACAGCCCCTGAGAGTGCAAAACCTCAAGGACGGGCGCGGTATCAAAGGTATCTGGCAGGCCCATCTGCTCGCTAATCTGCTGAGTGAAGGCATTGGTCGCGCCCAGGCCAGCCTTACGCAGTTCGTAGTATGCGCGCACGTCTTCGTCGTACTCGGCAAGCTCCTCGAGATACGAACCCTCGACCACCGGGTAGGCGTTCTCGGAAACAGCAAGGTGCTTGGGCAGACGAGGCCGGTACGGGGGATCTTGAAGCGGGCGGCCAACCAAGAGGCCCAGAATCGGGAAGGTCATGCGCGGAAGCTTCAAGAGTTCAATTGTGCGCTGGGGTCCTCTCAGAAGAGAACCGAGGTAGACCGTGCCCAAGCCCATTGATTCGGCGGCAACTTCCATATTGTGTGCGGCAAGGACCGCGTCTTCCATTGCAGCAAGGAAGAGGTTGGTCCGCTGCAAGGGAGCGATATCCAAGCCAGCTTCTTCACGGATGCGCGCATTGCGGTACAGGTCAACGACGAACATGAAAAGGTCGCCCTTGGAAGTGCCCACATAGGGCTGCTGCGCAACCTCGGCAAGCTGATCGCGCAAGGCTACATCGGTCACGTGAATGATCGAGAACTGCTGACGGAATGACGAGGTGGGGGCGCGACGCGCAACATCAATCAGTGCATCGCGGTCCTGTACGCTCAGCGGAGAGTCCTCAAACTTTCGGATTGTGCGGTGCGCACGCAGCACATCAATCGTTGGATTGGTCACTCCAACTTCGGGGACCTTGCGGTAGTCATCGGCCTGCATTTTTGCTCCTTTGGTGGCGACGCTTGCTCTTATTGTCCGTTTTTCGGCTATTTTTCGCCAGTGCATCCCACTTTTGCATCAACCACAGATCGTCTTCGCCCCGAGACTTTGGCAGCGTTGCTTGATCACAATTTGGTCGCAGTTTCGGTGCAAACTTCCGAAATGTGGAGTCTGAGATGGACGCTTTTCCGAGGATGGCTAGACTGAGGATCATGCGTAAATCTCTCATTGCAACAGTATGCATTGCCGTCATGGCAGCAAACGGCCTCGCTGCTTGCTCCAGCGGCCCTCAGTCAGCAACCAACGAAAAGGTCATCACTAAGGATCCCGCAACGGTGACTCAGACGGGCGTCACTCTTCCCGAGAAGCGCGACCTTGAGTTCAAGCTCAACGGTGATGCATCTAAGGCCAAGGTTGAGGTCGCTGACACCGAGGTCGCCGAGCAGGTCAAGGGCTCTAAGAACCTCCGCGTCCACCCCAAGAAGGTCGGTGAAACCACTCTGAAGGTCACCGATGCCAGCGGCACCGAATACACAATCCCGCTTGAGGTCGTTGAAGGTGACAACTGAGTCTCAAGTCGATTCACACTTTCTCCCGGGGAATAGGGCATACCTGTTCCCCGGGATTTTTGCCATTTCCATAGATTTCGCAACAATCTGTACGAAGATGCGGAGAACATCTATTGACCTTTAGAGTGTGAGTCACCTAACATGGGCGCCTGTCAGCAATGCGCAAAGGAGCAACAGGTGACCAGCATTTCTCCTCCGGTATATGAGCAGATCGCCCAGGCACTCCGACGTCAGATTCTGGATGGCGATCTTCCACCCGGTTCCAGACTTCCGTCCGAAAGTATTCTCTGCGAGCGCTTCTCCGTCACGCGCGGCACTGTACGCCGCGCTCTACAGGTTCTGACCCATGAAGGACACTTACGCTCATACCAAGGCAAGGGGACTTATGTTACTGCACAGGATGACAAGAGAATTCTGTGGGGTTTCGGTTCACTGACAGACCGCCTTCAGGGAAGCAGCGACCAGGCACGTGCTCGTGTTATTGAGCACGGAGTAGTCACCCGGCAAAATCGCCCATTCCTACGGCTCAAGCGACTTCGCTTGATCGAAAGCAACACTGGCACATTCCCCGTTAGCCTTGATCTGTCGTTCATTCCGATCGACCTACTGCCCGGTATCCAAGATATCGACTTCACAGATCTGTCCATTTATCACGTTCTGCGTGACATCTATAAAAGCTCTCCAAAGTTCTCCGTTGTCTCACTGCGTGCCCAAAGCATCGACCAAGAAACCCGCACGATCCTTGGCGAACCGGCGGGAACCCGCTGCCTTCTCCACCTCACGGGCTCTACCTACGACCACAACGGGGCATGCATCGAGGAAAGCGAAGTCACCTACTCAACTCGGGTGCAAGCAACCTTGACCATCGACCAGGTCAGGGGCCACGCAGAACCGGTCACTCTCAATGAATCAGCATCCACCAGAGGCAGGTTCTAGCCTTCCCACTCATACAAAAATCCCGGGGCGCAGTTCACAATAACCCCCTGGGCAAACTCCACGAGCTAATATCAAGGGGTATGCACCATTTGAGGAGCTCACAAGGAATCGTTTTGTTGATGCTGCTTATAGTGCTGGCTTTGATGCAGGTACGGGGGCTATGAAAACAACGTTGCAGTATGGTCCTGAACAAATGATTAAGGGACAGCCCTGGGAAAAGGATAAGTTCTTTGAAAAGGTCAGAGAGGGTGCGATTAAAGATTTTTCAAAGTCATATATTAAGTCTTCCGTAAAGATAAGTCCGGAGACTGCGAAGACGTATCGGGACAGGGGCCAATGGTATGCATTCCAAACTGCTGATGCATTTAATAATCCTGCAGGATTTCTGGATCGAACAGTTGAACGACTCTTTCCGGTTGAGTTGATGGCAAGGGTTAAGTGACAATGATGTTTATAGGCAATATTAAAAAATTAATACATAGTTTTATGCAAAAGGTGTGGGAGGATCGTTTTCCGATTATTTTTATAATTTGCTTAGCTATGCTCATGATTTTCTTGTATGTATCTAATAGGGTAAATATAAAAAATACTTACGAGACATGCACTATTCAATCGATAAAGACAGTTGACCGGGGCGGGACAGTCGCGGGATATAACGATGTTGCGCCTGTTGGTGTTTTGGAAACGAAAGAGTGTGGAACACTTCAGATGGTAGTCGCACCTCAAGGGTATACGGTTCCTAGTTATCTGGAAACAATTAAAGTAGGAATAAAATATAAAGCGTATAAATCATCTAGTACATCGGATAAGAATACAGATTTCAATGTTCTTCACTTAGAGGAGATTGATAAATGACTGCTCCTGAAATTTTATAGATGTATATTTCATGGATGTTATTATTTTGATGGGTGTGGCTTGGATCGACTTCATGGGGTATTTATTATTTTGTGACTATATACCTTTTGCTGAGTCAAAAGTAACCCAATAAAGAAAGCCCCTGGGCTGAGAGATTTATGAACTGCCTCCCGTTTCTTGGACATCGAAATTGAAGTCTAGGGAATGGGAGGCTTTTCATGTCTGTGGATCTGGGGTTGAGGCATGATCGTTTGCTTCGGGAGCAGGCGGTGGAGATGTTTGAGAGGGGGATTGGCTATGGCTTGACTGCCAAGAGGCTGGGTGTGCCTGCTGAGGCCGTGCGACACTGGCAGAAGATGTACCGCGTGATCGGGAGGGGCGGGCTTCTTGCCATGGGCAAGTATAGCGAGCCAGATACGACTATGAGACCAAGGTCGCCGCAGCGGCGGCCGTAGTTGACGGTGGGATGAGTAAACCTGAGGCGATGGTGCATTTCGGTATTGCGAGCGCGACACCGTTGAAGCAATGGTGCAGGCTGTACCGTGAGGGTGGCGCGCAGGCGCTTAAGCCTAAGCCTAAGGGCAGGCCGAAAGGGTCGGTGCGGGCGGTGCCACCAACGCGTGAGGAGGAACTCGAGAAGCGTGTGCGCAAGCTTGAGGCGCAGGTGGCGTACCTAAAAAAATCGATTGCCCTGAAGGCGCAGAGGCGCTCCCAAACCGGGACAAAGCCCTAGCGGTCGCCGAGCTTTCAGGGCACGGACACGCGGTGCGTGATCTGCTCGAAGCTGCCGGCCTTGCCAAATCGAGCTACTACTACGCGCTGGCTCACCCCCAGCAGCCAACCAGAGTACAGCTACGTCCCAAGGTCGCCCAAATCTTTTCACGAACCCCCAACGGGTGCGGTCACAGGCAGATAGCGATGTGCCTGCGCGCTGAGGAAGGAGAACGCATTGCCGACAAGACGGTCTTGAAGATGATGCGTCAGATGGGGCTGCGCTGCGGCATACGCCGCGAGACGAACTACCACAGGTACAACTCCTACAAGGGGGACGTGGGGCAAAGCTTCAAGAACATCATTGGCCGCGACTTCACGGCGACCGGTCCCTGGCAGAAAATGGGTACCGACGTCACCGAGTTCAAGCTCTCCTTCGGTAAGGCCGACCTCGCCACCTACATCACACACTGGAACACAACACGACGCCAAGTAAAGCTCAAGGGCCTGACCCCGGCAGAATACCGGGATCAGGCCCTACGGGAAGCCGCATAACGGCTACCATTAAACGCGTCCAAGTTTCGGGGCGCAGTTCACACCTGACCCCGGGACTTTTATGCAGGCCTCAGAAATTCACCTGACGCACCACGGCCTCGGCAATCCTTAGAAGTGCACGCTGCGAGCAAGAGGCTCGCACTCTGCCAACATGCGACCGGCGCGGAAGTTTGCCAGAACAGGAGAACCAAAGCTCAGCGCGTGGAACCAGTCCTCGGCATCCAACACAATGAAGTTCGCGGTGTTGCCAACCTCAATGCCGTAATCGGAGAGGTTGAGTGTGCGCGCTGCATTGTGAGTGATGAAGTTGTACGAGCCCGTGATCTCATTGCGCGCCATCATCTGGGTGACGTACAGGCCGTTGAGCACGACATCTCGCAAGTTTCCAGTCCCCATGGGGTTCCACGGGTCCTCAATGTCGTCCTGCCCAAATGAGACGTTGATTCCCGCCTCGGTCAGTTCCTTCACGCGGGTGACACCTCGGCGCTTCGGGTAGGTATCGACGCGCCCCTGCAGGTGCGTATTGACCAGCGGATTCGACACGAAGTTGATGCCGCTCATCTTGAGCAGGCGCACCAGGCGCAGGAAGTAGGCGTTGTTATACGAGTGCATCGCGGTCGTGTGCGAGGCAGTGACTCGCGGACCAATCCCGGCCTCGAGCGCGCGCGTAGCCAGGGTTTCCAGCCCACGCGAGGCCTCGTCGTCAATTTCGTCGCAGTGCACGTCCATGAGCAGTCCGTATTCCTGGGCAAGTTCGACTGCGAAGTTCAGCGAGGACACGGAGTACTCGCGGGTGAACTCAAAGTGCGGGATTGCACCGATAGCATCGACACCCATTTCGGCCGCACGACGCATGAGGTCACGTCCGTTCGGGAAGGACTCGATGCCTTCCTGCGGGAAGGCGACCAACTGCAGGGTCATGGAGTCCTTGAGTTCCTCACGCAGGTCAATGAGCGCGCGAAGAGCTGTCAGGTCCGGGTCAGTAACGTCGACGTGCGAGCGCACATACTGAATCCCGAACTGTGCCTGCTGACGAAGCGCTCGGCCCGCACGGTCCTTGACGTCCTCGTAGGTCAGGGTCTGCTTGCGCTCACTCCACACCTCGATGCCCTCGAAGAGGGTTCCGCTTTCGTTGTAGCGCGGCTGTCCCGAGGTGAGCGCAGTGTCCAGGTGCACGTGCGACTCGATATAGGGAGGCAGAACCAGCTTGCCCGTGTAGTCGCGGACCGCTTCGCCTTCACGAGGCGCCAATCCAGCACCGATTTCCGCGAACTTTCCGTCCGTAATACGGATGTCGACTCCAGCAGGGCCATCTTCAATACGGACGCCCTTGATGAGAAGATTCGCTCCAGCGCTTGCGGGGGTGGTCATCGACGGATTCCCTTCTCGATTGCGCTTCCGACGAAGTAGACCACGATGGCGACGACCATGGCGTTGATCGAGACGATGCCAAAGCCGGGGGTCAGCCAGCCGGTGAGTGCACCCGCGATCAGGGCGACGATCGGTGCCCATTTGACCTCGGGTTCATCTGTTCCCAGATCCATGTAGCTGCGGCGGCGTGCGAAGTAATCGGCCACCAGAACTGCACCGATGGGGGGCAGGGTGGCATTGAGCAAGCTGAGCCAGCCGACAAAGTTGTCGTAGAGCCACAGGGCTCCAAGGGTTCCGATGATGCCTGCGATCAAAACCAGCGGCTTCTTATTAATTCCGGTGATGTTCGCGTAGCCCAGGCCGGTGGTGTACAGGGCGTTGTTGTTTGTCGTCCAGATGTTTGCACCCAAGACGATCAGCGCAGGAATCAGCAGGCCCTGAGCGATCATTACGTAGAAGATGTCGTCCTTACCGGTGAAGGCTCCACCAACCGCTCCGAAGGAGAACATCAGGGTGTTACCGATGAAGAAGGCGATCACAGTGGTGATGACTGCCGAGGTTGCGGACTTTGCGAAGCGAGTGAAGTTGGGGGTTGCGCTACCGCCAGAGACGAAGCTTCCGATCACGAGGCCGATGGCCGCAACGGTGGTCATGCCTTGGTTTTGACCGAAGACTGCGGCAATACCGCCGCCTGCGTTGACCGCACTGATCATGGAGTAGCTTCCGAGGATTGCGATCAGAGGTACTGAAACGAAGGAGACGATCTCAATGGCCTTGATTCCGAAGTAAGCCGAGGCGGTCATCAGGCCGCCCGCAATGATGACGACGGGCCACGCGTTGATGTGCAGGGTTTCAGCGGTGGGGATTGCGAACATCGCGACGCCCACACCAAACCACCCCATCTGAGTGAAGGAGATCAGCGCTGAGGGCAGGAAGGAACCGATGCGGCCGAAGGTGCGACGGGACATGAGGTCGAAGCTCAGACCGGTCTTTGCGCCGATGTAGCCCAGCGCACCCGTGTAGACCGCAAGGATTGCGCCACCGATGATGACTGCCCACACATATTGGCTGAAGTTCAGGCCGTTTCCAAGCTTGGCGCCCACGCTCATCGAAGCCGAGAAGAAGGTGAAGCCGAGCATAACAAAACCGACGGCCCAGAATGACCGTCGGTTCTTTGAAGGAACTGCTTCAAAAGAGAAATCATCATCGTGTCGGATGACGTCCTCTTTGTGTCGTTCAGGTGCGATTGTGCTCATCGGTTATCCTTCCAGGTTCTGAGGTTTCGTAGCGCATCGTTCGTTATCTGTCTTATTTAGTCCGTCATCTCTGTCATCTAGGCGCACCCGGTTTTCCTGCATTTGCAGACTGGGTAATGGCGTGATGAACAAGATTCGATCTAGGCCAAATTGTCAATAGGTTACCGCGCAGAACGCATCCAGCGCAAAGTTCAGCAATGTGACTCTGCACGCATCGATTCCAAACCCTAAGATAACCTTCGGTTAATCTAAAAAATACCTGATAATAGGGCTGTGGCCCCATCTCTCCCTCCTAGAAGATGGGGCCACAGCCTGATCGTGAAACTATGAGCAACTAGTGCCCAAAGCTCCATTTTTCAGTCTGCCCTGGGTGGCAATCCCAGATATGAAGGACAGTCCCATTCTCTGAAGAGTCCTCGCGAACTGCCAGAGTTTTTTCAGTCCTCGCATTTTGTACTTTGCGTTGACTCCAACCAGGACCAAGCTCCAAAAGGCGGCGAGAACTCAGGCAAGGAAAACCCGTGCCCTCCACGGAGAAAGCGGAGCGCCCATCTCTTCCCAGATCTGCCCGTTGGTCAGAATCGGGACACACTCGCGCGCGGCCTCGGCAATGAAGGAAGGCAGCGACGGCTGGGCATCACGCGAGGAAAGATTTGAAATAACTATCAGCTCGCGTTCACCTAGAACTCGGCGATATGCGAAAATTTCACGGCTACCTGCATCGATACGCTCAAAACTTCCGTTGGCAACTACTGCCAAGCGGTGACGCAATTCGATCAGAGCCTTGAAGTAGGCAAAGACCGAAGTCGGATCACCCACCTGCTCGGAGGCATTAATCACCGGGTAATTCGGATTTACCGCAATCCACGGCGTGCCCGCTGTGAAACCAGCGTGCGCAGAACCATCCCACTGGACGGGAGTTCGCGCATTGTCGCGACCCATGGCACGCAAACCGGAAAGAACCGTCTGAGGATCTTCTCCACGTTCCACAGCCAAGCGATAGTAATTCGTTGATTCAATGTCTTCGAAGTCCTCAATTCCTTCGAAAACTGTATTCGACATGCCAAGTTCTTCACCCTGATACACATAGGGGGTCCCGCGAAGCAGGTGAAGCGCGGTTGCCAGTGCGGTTGCACTGTCATACCAGTACTTTTCATCTCCGAAACGGCTCACAGTCCTGGGCTGGTCATGGTTGCACAGGTACAGACTGTTCCAACCCCTCTCAGCAAGGCCTTCTTGCCAACGCGTCAGGCAATCAGCAAGATCTCCCTCTTTCAAGGTGCGGCGGCCAAACTTCCCCTCGGGAAGCCCCAGAATCACGTGCTCAAATTGGAAGATCATATTGACTTCACGCCGTGCGGGATCAGAATACAGATGCGCGTTTTCTAGAAGGACGCCGGGAGTCTCTCCAACGGTGAAAAGAGCACCGCGACCATCGAACACCTCGCGATGCATTTCTTGAAGGAATTCATGCAGGCGCGGGCCTTCCATATAGAAGGGGCTTCCGTCGGCCAGAGCTCGACCTGGTGCAGGAGTTCCATCTGGCAGTCCCGGGACCTTCGAGATCAGGTTAATAACATCCATACGGAAGCCATCGACACCGCGGTCAAGCCACCAGCGCATCATTTCGTAGACGGCCTGGCGAACTTCGGGATTCTCCCAGTTCAGGTCAGGTTGCTGCTCCGCAAATAGATGCAGGTAGTACTGCCCAGTTGTCGGGTCATACTTCCAGGCCGGACCAGAAAAGAAAGATTCCCAATTCGTTGGTTCCGCTCCGGGGGTTCCTCCTTCAAAACCCGGACGCGGGTCACGCCAGTAGTACCAATCGCGCTTGGGATTATCCAGTGATGAACGCGATTCAACGAACCACGGGTGCTCATCCGAGGTGTGGTTAACAACCAGGTCCATAACCAGCTTCATACCCAGCGTGTGAACATCGGCAATGAGCTGGTCGAAATCCTTCATGGTTCCGAAAACCGGATCAATATCCTGGTAGTCACTGATGTCGTAACCGTTATCGGCCTGTGGTGATCGATAGATCGGCGAAAGCCACAGGACATCAACACCCAGCTCTTTCAGATATCCCAATCGGGAGCGGATTCCCTGAAGGTCCCCAAAACCATCACCATTGGAGTCTTGGAATGAGCGCGGATAGATCTGATAGACAACCGCGCTCTTCCACCATTCATCACTTGAAAGCTCGCTGAGGGCATTGGTTGTGGGAAGTGAAGCCTCAGAGAATAACACGAAGAACCTGCCAAACTTGTAAGGGCGGAAGATCCACCTTTGCCTGCGCTCCCTCACAGTGAACACGAAGTTCTTCTAGTCGTCCAGCCCCATCGGGGTCCGCCACAAATACGCGGGGAGTGCGCCCGGCACAGCAGCGCAATGTCAGGCGTCCACCCTCAACAAGAATCCCTGAACGCTTCGGCCCGTCCCACAGGGTGTCCTTTTGCCCCACTAGATTGATGAGGTGAACAACCAATCCGTGACGGGTCGTCGTTACTCGCCTCCACACTGCCCCTTCCGTAGGATCTTCCGTCACGCACAGCTTGTCGTAGGCGACCTCGACATCCTCATTCAATGGGCCAGCGAATGAATCAGTTACTTCCGCAATGTACGGATCCATCAGGATCTCATCGTGTTCAACAAGGAAGTCATACCAGCGTTTGAGCATCTCCACGGTACTGTCAGCGGCCTCGTGGTTATTGACGTAGTAGGGGTCGACGAGGACCTTCCCGCCTTCTCCCGCCAGAAGCTGGGTTGCTCCGTGAGAGAAGAGCGTTGCCATGGTGAGCTTATTCGCCTGCTCTGATTCTTCTGCCGAGGCCTTGGAGTAGACGCTTTGATACGCCGCAAGAACCACGGGCTTACCTTGCGCAACGCTTCTGGCCCGAGACGCAACACCCGCGAGCGCACCCAGCGTTGTGATGGGAACCCAAGGTTCGATGTACACAGCATCTTGGGAAGTACCAGCAGTGGCCCAGGTTGGGAAGTCATTGACGTTGTTGAAAACAAGGACAGTGTTTGGAAGCCCATCGCGCGCAGCGCCGATCATGCGCGTGAAGCTCTGCGACAAGTCGATAAGTTCTCCGTCGGCACGAGTTGCATACTTTGGGTATCCGTATTGATCGAGGTGGAATCCCTGGAACCCCACCTGCTCAACGCACTTTTGAAGGTCACTGATGAAGTGTGCAAGCCATCCCCGGGCGGCCGGGTCGACAATCTGAAGGAAACCACCCAGCTCATAGGGGGTCCCATCACATTGCATCAGTGCAGCATCCTTCCACTGATCCCAGTCTTCATTTCCGACGCCATAGACAGCGGCGTATCCGAATGAGCGAGATCCAGCCTGCGCCAGCCTACGGATCAGGCGACGAACTGTTTCCAGTGAAATCGGTTGGTCAAGAGGATCGAGATAGGTCTCTCCTCCACCTACAAGATCCGCGTGGCGGTAGGCCCAGTCGTAGAACTGAATGCCGTTGAGGTGCAGCTTGCGCGCCAAGCGAGCTACGGCCTCGACATCCTTATCGGGGGCATAGCTTGCAACGAAACCGTAGCGAAGTCGCTGACGAGTATCACCAAGAACCTGAAGAGCGGTGGTGGCAAGGACCTCGTCCCCATCACACAGCAGAACACCGTATCCGCCCTCTTCCAAAGTGCCGAAGGCCACCGATTCACCCAGCGGAGGTTCGGCCTCGGCAATAACGACTCCCAGGTGGGTCAGGCGCAAGGTGGCGGCGGGAGGAAGGGGCGAATCGGCAACAATGTCGATGCGTACCTCGTCTTCGACCTCAAAGGCCGCGGACACGGGAAGAAGTTCGAACATGGGATTTAATCCTTTCACTGGACCAGCCCTCACCTTCCTTAGACTTCCCTGCTTCATCGCAGTGCGTCTCCTCGTGAGGCGGTCCTCATTGGCCACTGGAACTTATTTCATCAGATAAAAATATTTGCGTCAAATATGTGATCTATAGTGTAATAATTCCGTTATTTACTATGTTTAATAAAGAAAGGCGGTCATGATGGGGTGGCAGCCTCAAGATGAACTCGCACAGAGCGTCGCGCTCGAGGTCCTTCTTCACGGGCCAGTCGGCCGCTCCGAGTTGGCTCGCCGACTGTCACTCGCACCCGCGACTCTCACGCGAATTAGCGCCGACCTCATTGCCTCGGGACTCCTCACCGAAGTACGGACCACCCGCACGGGAACATCCGGCCGCCCTTCGATCCCCCTAGCCGTTGTTCCAGACAGCCACCATTTCCTGGGAATCAAAGTTGCCGACGACTGCCTTACTGCTGCGGTTATTAACCTGAAGGCACAGGTCTTAAGCTACGATCAGCTTCCTCTCCCCACACACTCCCCCAAGGACGTTGCTGAGGGCATTGCCTCCTTGGCAAGCCAGGCCGAAAAGAGTTTCCGCATCGACGCGATTGGCGTGGGTATCGGCGGCGTTGTCACAGATCAGGGCATCATCCGATCCGCGCCCTTCTTGAAATGGGAAGATGTCGATCTTGTCGGCCTTGTGCGCGAACACATCACAATCCCTGTTTTCGTCGCAAATGACCTGACGGCCTATACACAGGCGCAGCACTGGTTTGATCTGGGTGCACAGCACCGGAATTTCGCGGTCCTGACCTTAGGCGTCGGCACTGGTTATGGCTGCGTTGCAAACGGGCGGCCGCTAGAAAACCAGGATTCCGGCATTGGTTTGGTCGGGCACTGGCCCCTAGATCCGCTGGGCCCGCTGTGCTCGCAAGGGCATCGAGGCTGCGCAGAATCCATGCTGACAACCCCCGCGATCACCCGCTCCATTTCTGAAGCACTTGGACGGGAAGTCACCTGGGATGAAGTTATTTCTTTGGCGGAGTCCGAAGACCCTGCTGTTTCCGCCGTCTTGCGCGCATCCGGATTAGCGCTCGGACGTTTGATCGGCGCGATCGCTAATCTGACGGCTCCAGAAGTCGTCATCATCGGCGGCGAAGGCGTTGCTTTGGCCTCGCTGAGCAATCGATGGATGCGCCAGGGCTTGGCGGAAACCCGCGACCCACGAGCCTCGCTGGTCAAGATCGAGTTGGCCTCGCCAGCAAATGAGACCTGGTGCCGCGGCGCTGCAGTTATCGGGCTCCAGGGCTACGTGTCCAAACGTCGCTCCTAAGAGCGACTCGGTACTAACAGCACGACTCGGTACAGACCGCACAACTCCCTCTTCCTGCCTCACAGGCACAAACTTGGGGGCACCGGCCCACACACCGACGCCCCCAAGCAACTCACCACCCAACTTTTTGGGTCAGGATTTCACCCCTTCGTCGCGCCACCGGCAAGGCCGGCAACGATGTACTTCTGAAGGGCGACGAACAGGATCAAGACGGGGATCGCAATAACCGTTGCTACCGCCATCAGGTCATTCCAGTTCGTTGCGTACTGGCCAATGAGTCGGTTCAGGGCAACCGTCAAAGGCTGCAGATCCGCCTTCGTGAGCAAGGTCAAGGCGAAGGTAAATTCACCCCATGTCATCAAGAAGGAGAAGGAACCGATCATGATGACACCGGGACGAATCGTCGGGATGACGACTCGGACAATGGTTCCAATGATGCCAAGTCCATCAAGTCGCGCGGCCTCTTCAACTTCCTTGGGGAACTGCTTGAAGAAGGGGCGCAGCATGATGATCGCAAATGGTAGTGTTCCCGTCACATCCGCCAAGATGATCGAGGGAAGGGTGTTGACCATTCCAGCGTGACGGAAAAGCACGAACATCGGAATCGAGATTGCGATCGCGGGAAGCAGCTGGACGACACTGAGCAAGATCAGCATGCCCGTTGTGATTGTGCTTCTCATTCGTGCGATTGCGTAGGCCGCGGGAATCGCAAAGAGCAGCGTCAGCACCAAACAGCCGGCTGAGATGATTGCCGAATTTCCCAGCGCCTTCCAAATTCCGAAGTTGTCACTGAAAGCGACCTTGAACGAGGCCAAGGTTGGGTTTTGCGGAATCAGGTGCGGGGGCTGCGCAAAAGTTTCCATCTGCGTCTTGAAGGCAGTACAGACCATCCAGTAGACGGGGAACAGGTAGAAAATTGCCATGACCCACGCGAATGCGGATTTCCCAATCCGGATGCGCCCCTCGCGCTTTTCGCGCTTTGTCCTCGCTAAGTTTGTTGTGCCCGAGGCCTTGGGTGTACTTTCGCCCGTCACTGACTGGACTTTTTCTTGAACTTCAGCGGTCTTCTCAGACATCACTGGTCCTCCTTATCCAGCGAACGAACGTAGAACCACGACAGAGCCAGCGGCAAAACCATGGTCAGCATTGAAGCTGCCGCACCGTTACCAAAGTCGAAAACCTTGAAGGTTTGCAGGTAGGTGAAGATCGGCAGGGTTGTGGTCGCCTCGACAGGACCGCCCTTGGTCATGGTGTAGATCAGGTCGAAAACCTTGTAGGTATTGATGACGCCAAGCAAGAGCAGCGAAATCACCACGGGGCGCATGAGAGGTTCAGTGATGGAGAAGAAGGTACGAATTGGGCCAGCGCCGTCGACCTCTGCGGCCTCGTACAGGCCGTCATCGATGGTGTGAAGACCTGAAAGGATCAGCAGCATATTGAAGGGCATACCAACCCATAGGTTTGCAACGACGATTGCAATCATTGCGGTTGTTGGGCCGGTCAGCCACATCACCGGGTGATCAACAATGTGCAGGGTCGTCAAGAAGTAGTTGATCACGCCGAAGTCAGAGTCGAACATCCAGCGGAAGATCGTTCCCGTGACAACAGCGGGAAGGATCCATGCGACCAATAGGAGCGCGCGAATAATGCCGTTACCCGGGAAGGGTTTACGGAAGAACAAGGCCAGCGCGTAACCAACAAGGAATTGCAAGGCAAGCGAGGCAACTGTCCAGATGATGGAGAGCTTCACGCCGTTCCAGAATCCGGGGCTCTTCAGCATCGCTTCATAGTTCGCAAGGCCCGTGGGGTGATAGTCACCCGAAATGAGGTTTGCGCCGTTCGCGTTAGAGATGGACAGCCAGATGTTATAGATCAGGGGGACAACAAGAAAAATCGTTATGTAAATCAGTGCGGGTAAGGCCAGAAGCAGTCCTAGGCGTCGTGTTCGCGCCAAAGAACGTGATCCGTCGTCGTGACCCGCTGTTTTCGTTCGCGCCATCGAAATTCACTCACAGATCCGAGGTTTGTGTGGGAATACTGTTGTGGCCTGGCGGGCTCAGTGGCCTGTCAGCACCCGAACAGGGGTGTTTCCCCCGCGAGTGGGATATTCGCTGCGGCTTCAAGCCGTTGCTCATCGTTGCGTTCCCACTCGCGGGGGAACTTTATGTGTGTGTTGGTTGCCTAGGAGCCATCGCCCCAAGCAAACCGGTTTCTTGCGCTACTCAGTTCTTGGGCAGCAACGGATTGATTGAGTCCGCGGCCTTCTTTGCTGCGGCCTCGGGGGTCGATGCGCCCGTCAGAGCTTCCTGCATGGACAGCTGGATGGCCTCGGAGATCTTCGGGTAATCCTTGCCGTATGCGCGTGCGTGTGCATACGGGAGCTGATCTTCGAAGACCTTGAGCTTGGGATCGTTCGAGAGCTTGAGCTTGCCCTGCAGGTCGGGGCGAGAGGAGAGCTGGCCGGAGCCGTCGCAGTAGATCTTGGCGCCTTCTGCGCTGGTCAGGTACTTAGCGAGCTTGACTGCTGCGTCAGACTGCTTGGCACCATTCATGACGACAACGTTTTCGCCACCCATTGAGGTCGCTGCGCGCTTGTCCTTGGGCAGAGGCGCTACATCCCAGTCAAACTGGGCGTCCTTAGTCAGGGTTGCCAGCTCCCAGGGGCCATTGATCATCATTGCGGACTTACCGGTAATGAACTGGGTACGTGCATCTTCCTGGGTGTAGTTGGAGACGGCCTCGGACATGGAGCCGTCGTCGATCAGGCCACGCAGGTATGCCAGAGCGGTTGCGCCGGAGGTGGCGTAGTCGTTCAGGTCACCGCCGGTCTGCCACACGAAAGGCAGGATCTGGAAGGTTGCGGATTCGGACTTCACGGCCGAGATCGCGAGGCCCTTCACGTCGCCCTTGGTGGTCTTCTTTGCGACCTCCTTGAGGGATGCCCAGTCGGTCGGAACCTCGACGCCTGCGTCCTGGAGCATCTGCTTGTTGTAGTACAGAGCCAGGTTGTTGGAGTTCAGCGGAATACCGTAGGTCTTTCCATCGAATTCAACCGAGGACCAGGGGCCATCGAAGAAGTCAGACTTGTTGATTCCATCGTTGCTCAGATCCTTGAGCATTCCCAGGGATGCGAAGTTCTGGTTATCGACAACGTCGACGACTGCAACATCGGGAACCTCGCCGCCGACCGAGCCCTGAAGGATGGACTTGGACAGGTCTGCAAACGCAAAGGTGGTGCGCTTGACCTTGATGTCGGGGTTGGCCTTCTCAAACTCAGCGATCGATGCGTTGATCGAGTCATTGGCGGTTTCACCGCTCAGGTAGTCCCACATCTCAACGGTTACTTGACCGCCGGATGCACTGCCGGAGTCGGCCGAATACGTCTTTGTCCCGGAGCATGCTGCCAGTCCCAGTGCCATAACTCCGGCACCGAAGAAGGCAATCCCGCGCATTGCGCGCTTAGATGCGTATGCCATTCTTTCTCTCCTTTGAGTGTCGATAGTTGTCCGTCAACCAACTATCTAGATCCGTGTTTTCACGGATGAATAATGGGATGCACTCCAGTGGTGCATCGATGGTGAGTTCACTTCCGCCTTCGAAAGTCTCACCAAGCATGTACGAGGCCGAGGCCTCTTGATCCTCATCCCCGCAGCTGGGGGCGATGAGAAGTTGGCGCCACCGCGCACCTCGGGGAAGGTAGACGCGGGCGGTGCGGGAGCCGGCCTCGGTAATCGGGGAAACCAGGAGGTCGGGACCCAAGAAGAACTCCCCGTCCCAACTCCAACAGCGCTCGTCCTCGGGGAATTCGAGGAAGAGGGCGCGCATGGCGGGGATTCCGCGCTCGCTGGCCTCGTCCATCACGCGAGTGAGGTAAGGGCGCAGGGTTTCGCGCAGGAGGATGTAGCGCGAGCAGATATCCGCAACTTCCTCGCCGTAGGACCAGATTTCGTTGGGGCCGCCGGGGTTTTCCGAGGCCACATCTTCGCGGGGTTCGCGGTGACCGTGAACGCGCATGAGCGGGCAGAAGGTTCCAAACTCAAACCAGCGAGCGAAGAGTTCCTGGTATGCGGGGTCACTGGCGTCGCCTCCGTGGAAGCCTCCGATGTCACTGGTCCACCAGGGGATTCCTGCGATTCCAATAGACTGTCCGGCTCGGACCTGCGTGTAGAGGGCCTCCCAGGTGGGGCCGATATCTCCGCTCCACACTGCAGATCCGTATTTTGCCTGCCCTGCCCAGGCACTGCGGCACAGGGTCAGGAACTGATCTTCACCCTGTTCGCGCATGCCTTCCCAGATCATGCGGGCATTCTCGCGCGGGTAGAGGTTCGAGACGTTCAGGCCACTTCCGGCGTAAAAGCGCAGGTTGGAGGGGTGACCGGGGTTGAGTTCGGGCTCGCAGGCATCCAGCCAGAACACGCGCACGCCCAGATCGAAGTAGTTGTTCTTCAGCTTGTTCCACACGTATTCGCGTGCGGAGGGATTCGTCGGGTCGTAGAAGGCGACGGGAAGCGGGCGATCCATTCCCTTATCGCGGAAGGTTTGGTGGTATTCGATTCCGGCTTCGGTGCCGACCAAGAGGCCTTTTGCGCGAATTTCCGCGTCGGTTTCTGCAAGGGGTGAGACCGTGGGCCACACGGAAACCATGAGCTTGGTGCCCATCTCTTCCAGTTCGGCCATCATCGCTTCGGGGTCGGGGTATTCGCTTGGGTCAAAGCGCCACTCCCCCATAGCGGGCCAGTGGATGAAGTCGGTAACGATCACAGACAGGGGCAGGCCGCGGCGCTTGTATTCGCGCGCGACTTCCATGAGTTCTTCTTGGCTGGTGTAGCGCAGTTTGGATTGCCACAGGCCCAGTGCCCACTCAGGGATGCGGGGCGCGTGGCCAACGGCGTCGGCGTAAGCCTCAAGGATTTCTTTGGGGGTATCGCCCACGCACACCCAGTAGTCGATCCACTGGCTGCCTTGTGCGACCCAGCGAGTAGCTTCTTTGGCGAATTCGACGCGGCCAACACTGGGGTTATTCCACAGGAATCCGTAACCCTTGTCGGAGAGGACGAAGGGGATGGAGACTTCGCCGTTTCGCTGAATCAGATCAGAGACAACTCCCTTGTGGTCGAGGAAATCGTAGGAGTGCTGGCCCATTCCGTAGAAGCGCTCGGCGGGATCCGAGGCAAAGCATTGGTGGACTTCGTGTCCGCCGAAACCGGGGTAGATTCCGTGGGCGCCTGGCCACCAGAAGTGCTCGGGGGCTTCGCGCAGGATAGATTCGCCGTCCTTATGGAAGTCCAGAAGGAAGCGAGCGATTCCGGTTCCACCATCAAGGTTTGCAACCACACTGATGCGCCCGTTGGAAAACACTTCTTCGGGGCGGTCGTAGCCGGGGATCTCGGTGACAGAGATGGGTTCGCTATTCCCGGTAGTCTCTGTCGGAGCCGGGGTGTCGGCAAGCGGGTCCGTGGATGCTCCAGAGGCCGCGCCGAGGCCACTAAGGGGTGCGGCCTCGAGCGCGCCCAGTCCCTGGGGGAAGTTCGCGTTGGGGCCTATGCGCACACGAAGTGCATTGCGACCCCAGGCCTCAATGCGGATGAACTCGTGCGCATAGGAGAGTTCGACTGCGCCCGGGTACTCCTTTTTCGTGTACACCTATGACTCCTTAGCGAAGGGTACGAATACGTATTCACTCCATGCCTCTATGCAGGAGATTTTCTGGTAATATTCATTACGCATACGTATTCGTCATGTAAAAATTTTTTGCGAGCATCGCTGCTCGCGTGTGATGTGAAACTCAAGATAATTTGTGAAAGCGTTCCTGTCAAGAGAGCAGGAGGAACTGATGGCACGCCAGCCAACCAGTAGAGACGTCGCAAAACTAGCGGGAGTCTCACAAACTACGGTCTCCTACGTCATGAGCGGCAGACGGACAGTGTCTCCGGAGACGGAAAAACGTGTCCAAACTGCAATGAAGGAACTGGGTTACCAGCCGCATGCGGGTGCTCGTTCACTGCGCTCACGCAAGTCGCGAGTACTGGGAGTTGTCATCCCCTACCACGAGGGTGCGGATGGGGCGGACCAGCACTACATGCTGATCTCACTGGCACAGCTCCTGCGCGAACATGATTTTGATCTGCTTTTGATTACCGCGAACGAGGGGGCGGCTGGGCTGCGCCGCGTCATGACGACCGCACTGTGTGATGGTCTGTTCATCATGGAAGTTCGCTTCAATGATCCCCGCCTGGAGGTCGTGGCTGAGAGCAAGATTCCCACGGTTTTCATTGGCACTCCCGGGCCCGGTCCCTTTAGGTCGCCGATCCAGTCCATTGACGTGGACTATTACGAGGCCGGCACTCAGGCTGTGCACCGCATTCGCGATGCGGGGGCGCGGAATGTTGCTTTCGTGCACTCGGCCAGCACAGATGTGCAGTCCTTGAACTTCGTCGCGCAGTTTAAGCAAGCGGTTGTGGATACTGCAGGTGAGCTTGGGATTCCCTTGCTCTCACGCACCTGCGGAACTGGAATTCAGGCAATTCGCCACTTGGTCGGCCAAATTGCCGGCGAGGGGCGGGTTGATTCCTACATTCTGGGGCCGACAATTTCCGCTGATGACTGGTGCAATGCGCTGATGGATCTGGGGATTAGACCAGGACGCGATGTCTCGCTGGTTGCCAGCGGATGGCATGCGGAACGAGCTCACTGCCTTTTCGATGTCGATCATTTTGATACCCGGCCGGACGAACTTTTGAGGCGAGCGGTTGAGATGCTGGTTGCCCAAATCGATGGGGAACCCCGAAAGGAAGCGGACGCAGATACCGATGCTGAGGGACATGAGGCTGTCCCGTTGGAACAGTCCGAGGCCACAATCCGTCGTCCCGTGCACGGATTGACCCTGCTTGACCCAATCTTCGTACCCGGAAATACGGTTGTTGGGGCGGGAAGGGAAAGCTGACTTCCTCCTTGCCCCGTCCCGCCCACCTCCTGGTTTAGCTCCCCGTCCCGCACATCTCCTGGTTTAGCTCGTCGACTCCTAACATATGAGCGTTCATAGGCCAGGAATCTGTGAGCTAAACCAGGAATGAAGGAGCTAAAGACGGAGATAGTGCAGGGATGAGGGAGCCAAAGACGGAGCTAAAGCCCTAAGACCCTACAGCCCCTACTTGCGCCCACCGCGTGCAGCGTAGTTTTCTGCGTGACGCGCAAGTGCGGCGCGAACCAGGCCCGCGAATAGCGGGTGAGCCTTCGTCGGACGGGACTTGAACTCGGGGTGAGCCTGAGTTGCCACGTAGTAGGGGTGCATGGAGCGATCCAGCTCGACAAATTCGACCAGGTTCCCATCGGGTGAAGTACCCGAGATGTGCAGGCCAACCGATTCCAGCTGATCGCGGTAGTCGTTGTTCACTTCAAAGCGGTGACGGTGACGCTCCGAAACCTGGGTCTTCCCATAGGCCTCGGCAACGATAGAACCTTCCTGAAGGACCGCGGGGTATGCGCCAAGTCGCATGGTTCCGCCCAGATCACCATCGCCCTCAACAATGTCGACTTGGGAGTCCATGGTGTGAACGACTGGATCCGGCGTCTCGGGGTCCATTTCCGTCGACGAAGCTCCAGCCAAGCCCAGCAGGTCACGCGCGGCCTCGATCACCATGCACTGCAGGCCCAAGCACAATCCCAAGGTCGGGATCTTGTGCTCGCGTGCCCAACGCAGGGCACCCAACTTGCCTTCAATGCCTCGGATACCAAAACCACCGGGGACGATGATCGCATCAACGCCACCCAGAGCCTTTTGAGCACCCTCTGGGGTTTCACAGGTATCGGAGGCAACCCAACGCAGGTCAACGCGAGCGTTATTCGCAAAACCACCGTGCTTTACGGCCTCGGAAACAGAGAGGTAGGCGTCGTGCAGGTCAATGTACTTACCGACCAGCGCAACCTCAACGCGGTACTTCGGCGATTCAACGCGCTCAAGCAGCTCGTTCCACTCGCTCCAGTCCACGTCGCGGAAAGTCAGGCCCAGACGCTGAACAAGGAAGGCATCCAAACCCTCGCGATGCAGTGTCGGGGGAACCTCATAGATCGAGGCCGCGTCCTTGCATTCGATGACAGCATCTCGGTCAACGTCGCACATCAGTGCAACCTTGCCCTTGATTCCCTCGGGCAGCGGCCGATCCGTACGCAGTACCAGCGCATCGGGCTGAATACCGATAGAGCGCAGCGCGGCCACAGAGTGCTGAGTCGGCTTGGTCTTGAGTTCACCGGCAGCGGGAAGGAAGGGGATCAGTGCGACGTGCACGAAGGCGACATTGTCTCGGCCCAGGTCGGCGCGCACCTGACGAGCGGCCTCCAAGAAGGGCTGAGATTCGATATCGCCAACCGTGCCACCGATTTCGGTGATGATGACATCGGGGGCATTGCCCTCAGCATCGGGCACAGCCTGAGCACGCATGACGCGCTTGATTTCGTCGGTGATGTGAGGGATGACCTGGACGGTATCGCCCAGGTACTCGCCGCGGCGTTCCTTCGCAATAACGGTGGAGTACACCTGACCGGTGGTGGCGTTCGCAGCGCCGGACAGATTCACGTCCAAGAAGCGCTCGTAGTGGCCGATATCGAGGTCGGTTTCCGCGCCATCTTCAGTGACGAAAACCTCACCGTGTTGGAAGGGGTTCATCGTCCCGGGATCGACGTTGATGTAGGGGTCAAGCTTTTGCATGGCAACGCTCAAACCGCGCGAACGCAGCAGACGCCCCAGCGAGGAAGCGGTCAAACCCTTACCTAATGAAGAAACCACACCTCCGGTGACGAAGATGTGGCGAGTAACGTTTTCCTGCGTCTCTTGACGACGTCCATAGCTGTTTACCATGGAATCTCAGTTTACAACCACCCGTTTTCTGTTGCTACCTTGAGTGCTTCAGCTCTCGTTCGCGCGTGGGTCTTATCCATCGCCGAGCTCACGTAGTTGCGCACCGTCCCGGCCGACAGCATGAGCTCCGAGGCCACATCCTCCACGGTCCCCCCACTTTCGAAAGCGCGCAGAACTTCAACTTCGCGCGCACTGAGCGGGCTTTGACCTTTCGTCAGCGCATCGACCGCGAGCGCGGGATCGACCGTGCGCAGTCCTTGGGAAGTTCGTCGGATTGCTTCCAGGAGCTGCTCGGCTGGCGCGTCTTTGACAACAAATCCAACGGCTCCAGCGTCCAATGCTCGCTGGACATACCCGGGACGCCCGAAGGTCGTCACCATGAGGACCCGCGCATTCGCCCCGCGGTCTTTCAACGCTGCGGCTGCACTGATTCCATCCATAACGGGCATTTCGACATCCATGATGACGACCAGTGTCGACGCAGCTTTCACGGCCTCTTCACCACGGGAATTCTCAGCGTTATAGGCCTCGACTGCGGCGATGACCTCGCGACCATGAGCGGCCTGTGCGACGACGTGCATATCGTCTTCCAAGTCAATGAGCGCGCTCAAGGCACCACGAATCAAGGCCTGATCATCGGCCACAATCACGTGAATCATTGGCAGTCCTTTTGCGCGCCAGTAGTTGACTCGCCAATTCTACCTTCCGATTAGGCGGATTCTCCGCGGAAAGTCAGGCGCAGTGCCCACGTATTCCCCTGGCTCCCCCACGTCATCTCCCCTTCCGAGGCCGCCCGCTGACGCAGTCCTTCCAACCCGGCCCCTCCCCCTGCCGAGGCCTCCGAATAGCTGCGTGAATACCCGTCGTTTTCCACCAGGACCTCATCAGGGGTCAGGCGGACACTGATTGTGGAGGGATGAGCGTGGGTAATCGCGTTGGCAGTCCCCTCTCGGATGACATGTGCGGCCAAAGTTGCCCTGGGACCGGGCGCGATTTCTCCTTGAATATCGGCGATAAATTCGATCCCCGCTTGCTCGCAGAGTTCACGGGCCGACTCGACCTCTTCCTCGGCGGATAAGCTTCGTGAAGCGGCGATAATCCCGCGCAAATCTTCTTTTGCCTGGCGGGATAACTCCAGGGTCTGCGCAATTTGCTCACTGGCCTCGGCAATCTTTCCCACGGAGAGCAAGCGCTGGGCGAGCTCATTCTTCATGGTGATGACCGTCAGCGAGTGCCCAAGAATATCGTGAAGATCCCCGGCAAAACGCAGGCGTTCGCGCTCGCGAACCAGGCTAATTGCTTGGCGTTGACGTTGTTGCTCTGAGTGGCGATTATCGAAACTGCGGCGCACGGCCAGGGTTAAGCCCAAAACCATCAGCAGCGCGATGATCGCGTAGCTCAAGGCCACCGCGTCGATACTGCCAATAGGCAACAAGATGGCAATGACTTCCCAGCCGACAAGTGCCACTAGGCCGGGAACCACATATCTCTTGGGGGCTTGAAGGTTCCAGCCTGCGATCGAGTAGGTGATGAAAAGGGCCGAGGTTACTCGCGATGCGCCGGCGACAACCAGGACGAGTCCCAGTGCAACCACCAGAGCCAGCAGGATCCCGTGCGAGATCCACATTTTCTTGGTGATGCGCGCTCCCCATTCAGGGGTCGGATTGACAATGTAAATTGCAATATCAGCAGCAGCAACGCCAAAGGTCAGAGTGAGGATCAGCGCGATCATCCCGGGGGATTCAACGGTAGGAATCATCCCCAAGGGAAAGGCCAAGAAAGCCAGGTAGGGCAGCGCCCACAACACCGCGGACAAACGCGGGTGACGCTGTGACCACGAGGCATCTGTCCCCTGAGTTTTGGTGCTCATTCCTGTCCTTCCCCAGTAATTGCGTTGAAAGTGCTGGATGTGTGCGCCCGGCTGCACCGGGCTTCTTAGCGATCAGTGTCCCTGCGCTGTGCCCAGATCGCAAGCAGTGCCATGGGAATAAACCACGCGACCGTGGAAATCACCCACTTCCATTCGAAATTATCGAAACCGTAGAGGGGCAGCTGAGAAAGGTTGAAGAGTCCGTAGAAGGGGCTATAGGGCGCGAGCGCCTTAAAGATCGACCCCATGGAGCTGATCGGAATGAACATTCCCGCAAGGAAAGCACCCAAGACAACGACACCATTAATGACCGCGAAGGCGGTATCTGAGCGCATGAGGAAGGCAAGGGCTAGGCCAAGGGCCGCGGAAATCACCGATGCAGCCAAGGTGATGAGCCCACTTTCAACCCAGGCCTCGGGGGTCATTCGTGCTCCGGTCGCGTATCCGAAGGTATAGGTAATGACAATAACCAGGGCACTCATGGAGATTGCCGCGATCAAACGGGAAAAGATGAAGGCACCCGAACCCACGGGGGACAGTGCAAAGAGCCTGGAGATTCCAGAGGTCCGCTCAAGGGCAACAACGGTTGCAGCCGATGCGGCAGCGATCATCACACCGTACAGGGTCATTGACACCAAGACCGTTGCGCCGATATTCGCATTGATCGCCCACTCTTTCGAGTACTCCTGTCCGGCTCCAAACATCATGTACATGAAGATCGGAAGGATCAGCGCAAAGGCAAACATTGCGGGATTGAGAACCAGCTTCAGGAATGACTTCCAGGTGAGAAGCCCAACCCCCTGCCAGGAGCTCAGTGCCTGGCGGCTGATCCAGGGGTTTGTTGCTGAGTGAGTGTGAGTCGTCATTGTAAATCCTTAGAGAAGAGGTGCGAGGTGGCCAAAGCGAAAGTCAGGACTTCATGTCCCGCGTTCTACTGCGTGAGCTCGGTCTACTGCGTGAGCTCAGCGAAAACATCCTCGAGGCTTGAGAAAACAACCTCGAATTCGCATGCCTGGGGAATGGCGACGATGTGCCGAGCGGCTTCGTCAGAGAAGGTCGTGTGGAACTCCACGCGTAGCCAGTGATCGGCAGCCAAGCCCTCTTCGCCTAAGGAAGCGGGGGCGGAATCGGGGGAATCGACCTCGGCAATATCGGAAAGCTCCCACACTGTCCCAAGCTCAGCCGCGCGCTCGGCCAGTCCTGCACGCACTCCCTCAAGAGAGGAAGCGGGGATCGAGAAGGCCAGGCGCGTCGACGAGTGCGCTCGGCGGATTTCTTCGGTGGGGGCGTCGGCGCTCACGCGGCCCGCATTGACGATGACCGTACGCTGAGCGTAGTCCTGCGCCTCGGCCAGGTAGTGAGTGGCGAAAAGGATCGTCTTACCTTTCGAGGCCTGCGTGCTCATGAGATCCCAGAACTCCTTGCGCATGGTGACGTCCATTCCGGCGGTCGGTTCGTCGAGAATGATGAGTTCCGGGTCAGGAATTAGTGCCATTGCTAGGCGAACGCGTTGCTGCTCACCACCGGAGAGCTTGCGGATTTTGCGGCCAAGAAGGTGGCGAAGATGGGTTTCCTCGACAAGGGGGTCAATGGACTGGGTGCGCTTGTAGACGCGCGAGAAGAGTTTGAGGATTTCTGCGACGCTATAGTCCCCAGGAAGCGAACCCGATTGAAGAACGACACCGATCAGGCCGCGGCGGATTGCTTCTTTGGCGCTCATGCCAAAAACTTCAACGCTTCCGCTATCTGCCTGTTGAAGGCCAAGAATGATGTCAATTGTTGTGCTTTTTCCGGCGCCATTTCGACCAAGGAAAGCAACGATTTCACCGGAATCAACGCGCAGGTTCATGCCCTTGAGCGCGTGCACATTCCCGTAGGTCTTCACCAGGTCTTTCGCAAGGATCACTGGGGTCGTGGTTTGAGTATCCGTGTTCATGCTTTAAGTCAAGCCTGTGAGGGACATCGACAACAGTGTCGTTTTTACGAAGTTTCACATGACAATTGTCATGAGGCAGCCAATGTGGGTGAAATTTAGTATGGAAGGGTGAGTTCAAGCGAGTCATCTCTTATCACTTTGCCCGTCCGTCGCCATTCCCACTTCTACCCGCAGGTCCGTAGCCTCCTTGCCGAGGCCTTTCCAGCCGCCGAACTCATTCCTGAATGGGTGATGAATGCGCTTGCACTACGCCGTTCTATTGATTTCACGGCGTATTTTGATCCTGAAGAACCCTCGGGCTTTTGCGGAGTGACTTTCACTATTCACTCAGATGATTTGCTTTTTGTCGTGTTCTTAGCGACGAATCCCGCGGTTCGCTCGCGGGGATACGGGACGCGAATTCTTGACCAACTGAAGGAGCGTTTCCCCGGTTTTGCCATTGCTTTGGAAATCGAGCCAATGACTACCGATGCTTCTAACTTCCATCAGCGCGAAAGGCGACTGGCCTTCTATCAGCGCAACGGCTTCGTCGAAACCGGATTGTATACGGACTATGAAGGCGATCAGTACGAGGTTTTGCGCTATCTTCCCTCTCGTCTTCCGGGTGAGGCGCATCAGGGTATGCAGTATGCAGATCTAGGGGTTTTACGCAGTAGCCTTGAGGAGCTTCTTGCGTCACTGGCCATACCGGTCTACATTCCCACCATTCACGTCGGTATTAGGGAATAGCCGAGGCTGCAGCCGCGGCTACGCGAGGGGGTCTGGTAGGTCGCGGTGGTCGTTGGGAATCAACACCGTTGGGTCAGGAACAGAACCATCAGAAGGACGAGCCCCACTCTCATAACTAAATTCCGTGTTCTTTTCGCGCAGAATAACCGTCACAATCCCACCATTCTTCTCATCCTTCCACGCCAGGTAGTGGCCAACCCCAGGTACCGGACTGGCATAGTCATACACCAACTCATAGCCCAGCGGATTCAAATGAGCATTCCCCCACTCAATAACCCGCCCCACATCACGCGGACCACACTGAACACGCTGGCTTTCAAGCCAATACTCTGGAGGGGGATAGCTCTTCCTCGTTTCCATCTCGCTGGGGCTGGGAGCCACGTAATACGGCGAATCACCAACAATTTCGTCTCTGAAACTCAAAATCCCCGGCTCAACATCACGCTGAAATACCTCAATCGACTGACGCTTCTCCGCCCACTCACTACCATCAGTCTCTGGAAATTCAGGCGCATCCCCATCCAAATACCGAACGCTGGGGAGACTATCACTCACATATCCAGCAATATCCCGAGAATCATTAGGAATCAACACCCGCGGATCAGACACAGAACCATCAGAAGGACGATCTTGGGTGTCATATTGAAAAGCCAATGACTGATCCCAAATTAAGATTTCAACATGCCCTCCATTCTTTTCGTCACGCCAAACCAGCCAATCCTGATCATGCACAACCGATACATACCCAAGGGGTTCGAGATACCGGCCGAGAATTTCTTCAACGCGGTCTGGGGATTGGGTACCCCCACGTACTCTCTGACTGGACAGCTCCCATCCATCGTAGAGACGACTAATTTTGCTCTTCTCAGTCTCAGGACGAAGAGACTGAGAACCACTAAAAATTTCATTTCGTGCGGAAAGAATGCGCGGCTCCACATCACGCTGAAACGCCTCAATCGACACACGCTTCTCAAAAGGAAGATCCCCACCCTCACGCGGGGGATCATCGATGTAAGGGAACGAGATAATTCCAATAAACACCCATATCGCGAATAGGAATCCCACCACTGCGCCTATAAAACGCAGCACGTACCGCAAATAGCGCTTTACGCGCCCTCGCTGCATTCCACGCGTGGACTGCGAATCAGACACCGCCACACCTCCTCGTCATAATCAAACAGGCACCGCCTTGCCACTCAATCATCATGACGCACTACTGATTGAGCTGTTCCGCGCGGTGGACCAGATCTGGACGCGCATTGATTGCCGCCGTATACGCTCGTTGCGTGTCCTCAGGCATCCCCACTCCTCCAAAGGCGGCTGAGCTTAGACGGCGAATTGTCCGCTGCTGCTCCTCTTCAAGGTCAAGTAAGTCCTTCCCCGTCTTCCTGTACAAATCACCCAATTCTTCCATTGCACTAATCGAGCGGCGCCTGCGCAGGTTGACTCGTTCCTCAACTGAACGCGCACAGGAAAGATGAGCAATCCCCGGTAGGTTCTGTTCAATTAACGATGAGAAAAACACTTCGGTTTTCCCCACTCCCTCACGCAAATCACCCAAACTACGAGCAAGGGCTTCATAAGCCCCCTCACGAAAAGAAATATCAGTCATCTCAGTGGCCCGTCTTATCCAAGGGGTCTGGTAGGTCGCGGTGGTCGTTGGGAATCAACACCGTCGGATCAGGAACAGAACCATCAGAAGGACGAGCCCCACTCTCATAACTAAACTCCGTAT
>NZ_CAUTWQ010000019.1:0-38201 GCF_963542285.1 uncultured Actinomyces sp.
CGCCACCGGGCACCACTACCCCCAAACCGATACCCTGCATTTATGGCCAGCGAACATCCCACACGACACGAGCACTTCGGTAAGTACCTTGCGCTAGGTATTGGTACCCATGTCTTATGGGGTTTCTTCCCGCTCTATTTCCACCTGCTTGATCCCGCAGGTTCCCTAGAGATCATCGTCCACCGCGCACTGTGGGCTTTCCTTGCGTGCTTCCTCACCTTGGCTTTGACCCGCTCATTGCCGCGAGTGTGGCGCATTGTCCACGACCCCTCGATCGCATGGCCTCTAGTCGCAGCGGGATTCCTTGTCGTTATCAACTGGACGACCTATATATACGCGGTGCTCATTGGCCACACGACCGATGCCGCACTTGGCTATTACATCAATCCCCTCTTCACAGTCGCCCTGGGCATGATCGTCCTGCACGAGAAGATCTCGCGCCTTCAGGGAGTCGCATTAGTTTTGGGGGTGATCGCTGTCGCGGTCATTATTGTTGGCCTCGGGCGCTTGCCGTGGATCTCGCTGGCCCTACCCGCATCATTTGGCCTGTATTCCCTTGTCAAGAAACAGGTCGCACTCAAGGTCCGCCCCCTTGATGGAATGACGATCGAAACTGGCGTGGTCATCCCAATTCTTCTGGGTTACTACATCTACCTTGCTGCACACCAAGCGACTTCTTTCCATGCGCTTGCTCGCTTGGGAGACGGAGCGATGTCGTGGCAGCTTCACCTGGCTCTTCTGATTGGTTCTGGAATCCTCACCGTCATCCCGCTGCTCACTTTCGCCAAAGCTTCGCAGGGCCTACCTCTTGGACTTCTGGGTTTCCTTCAGTACATTTCCCCCAGCATTCAGCTGATCATCGGCGTCTGCATTTTCCACGAGCACATGGAGCCCACGCGCTGGATTGCAACTGGCATCGTCTGGGTTGCACTGGCTTTGCTCAGCGTGGATGGTCTGCTTAAAGTACGCCGCTCCAAACAATAGCGATCACACCCGCGCAGAGCGCTATAAAAGCCCCAATTCCCCACACAAGAGCGGACCCGCCCCTTCCCTGTCCGGGTTCGCGCACGCGCTTTCCATTCGCAAAGGCCTCGAGGTCTTGAAGTGGCCCGCTTTGGCGCGGTTGTGCCCAGCTCCAGTCCACCGCTTCCCCCACTGCCGAGGCCGGCGCCTGAACCTGCGCCGAGGCGTACTGTCCTGGGACCGGTGCCTCACTCTGCTGCGAGAACTGAGCCTGCGGTGCACGGTCAGTTCCGGGGATTGGGAAGTAGTCAGCTTGAGGCTGAGAGGGAAATGCTCCATCTGCCGCGACAACTCCCGAGCCGTAGACGAACTGGGGTTCGCGCTGGGCATTCGTATCAATAATCCACTGGCGCAGCTGCGGGTACATACTGGGGTTTTCCAAGAGCGCGGCATGCAGGTCAGGGCGTGCGGCGGCAAGTTGGGCGATCAGTTCGGCAGGTAAAGAGGGATCAGCCGCTTGTGCAGGCGTGAAAGCGTTTAAGTCGTACATATCCCTCCTGACTCTTCAAACTACACAGGTTCTTCGCGCGAAGTAAAGTTTGCAAAGCGTGCCATGTGCCCCTGGAAAAGCACACGAATAGTTCCCGTTTCGCCATTACGATGCTTGGCCAAAATAATATCGGCTTCACCCGGACGATCTTCAGAATTGTAGTATTCGGGACGATGCAAGAGCATGATGATATCCGCGTCCTGCTCCAGCGAACCGGATTCACGCAGGTCACTCATCATCGGTTTCTTGTCGGTTCGCGCTTCAGGACCACGGTTTAGCTGAGCGACAGCAACGACTGGAATATCGAGGTCCTTCGCAAGAAGCTTGAGGTTTCGCGACAAAACTGAAACTTCCTGCTGTCGAGATTCAACCTGCTTACCCGTTGTCATCAGCTGCAGGTAGTCGACAACAACGAGGCCCAGATTGTGCTGTTGCTTGAGGCGGTGACACTTTGAACGAATTTCCGTCATGGTGACGTTCGCCGAGTCATCAACAAAAATCGGAGCCTCGGAAATCTTGCCGGTTGTTTCAGAGACCTTTCGCCAGTCGCGCTCGGTCATTTCGCCCTTCATCATCTTGCTCATAAACACTGAAGACTCAGCGGAAAGCATGCGCATCGCAATATCGTTTTGCGACATTTCCAGCGAGAAGATGACCGAGGTAATTCCGTGTTTGATCGAGGCCGAACGGCAAAAGTCCAGAGCCAAAGTCGACTTACCCATTGCGGGACGGGCCGCGACAATGATCATCTGCCCACCTCGCAGGCCACCGGTCATTCGATCAAGGTCAACGAATCCCGTGGGAACACCAGCGAGCTTGCCCTGATTGAGTTCAATCTGCTCCAGTTCGCCCAGAATGTTCTCTGACATCTCTGCCATCGACACATAGTCAGTTTGCGACTGACGTTCGGCGACTGCGAAGATCTCAGCCTGCGCCTGGTCAACGATCTCATCGACGTCACCACCGGCATCTGCGTAACCCAGCTGAACAACTCGCGTTCCCGCAGTCACCAGTCGACGCAAGATCGCGCGCTCCTTAACAATTCGCGCGTAGTAGCCGGCGTTTGCCGCGGTAGGAACTGCAGCAATAATCGAATGGATATACGAGGCCCCGCCTACCCTAGACAGGTCGCCCTGCCTTTGGAGTTCGCCTACCACCGTCACGGCATCTGCGGGTTCTCCGCGCCCCATCAGATCAATGATCGTGTTGTGGATGATTTCGTGAGCGGGCTTGTAGTAATCCGTCCCTCGAATTTCTTCGGTGACATCGGCGATAGCTTCCTTGGAGAGCATCATGGACCCCAAAACGGACATCTCAGCGTCGATGTCCTGAGGTGGGGTGCGATCAAAATCTTCCGATGCCATGAAGGGCTCTCCTAGGCGAATGTGTGCATGTGGACGGGATTGGCCTGCCGCGTCGATTCGAGCTAGCGACGCAAAGCGCGTACACGCGAGAGTACTGCCAAGTGAGGAAGCGTGCCACCTTCAAGTTCAACACGAATGTGGATGACGTGTGGATATCTTGTGGATTTGGCCGCGTGTCATCCACATGTCCTGTGGAAAGGTGTGGATAACAGGTATTTCCCAAGCCCTCTCTCAGGCTATCCCCAGTTTTGAGTTTCCCTAGAATCACGCCATTTTCCGAGTAAGATCTTTCCACAGATGTGTACACAGACTGTGGATAAAAAGTGGAGCGAGAATCAGTGGATAACGATGACCAGCGCAAACATAAGCCTCAAGCGGAGATTGAAGGTTTACGCACGTCACATATTTCTATCCACAATGAATCAACATCAACTGCAAATGAGCACTCTGAACAGGTGCTATCCACAGATGAATCCACGTCAGTGGATAGACACACACTTACTGAAGCATCCGATCCCATTCCCAGCCCTCCTTCAGAAAAGACAGGTGACAGCACCCCCGTGGTGATGAAAAAACCAAGCCTCACCAGACAAATCCTGGCGCTCGCCATCCCAACCCTGGGCGCAACAATCGCCCAACCGCTCTTCCTCACCATTGACTCCGCGATGGTCGGACACTTGGGTGCAGAGAAAATCGCCGGCATGTCCCTGGCCATGATCATCATCAACACCGTCTACGGAATGTCGATCTTCCTGGCCTACTCAACCACTGCCGAAACTGCCCAAGCAATGGGAGCCGGAAACGAACGCAGGGCACGCGAACTGGGAGTACACGCCATGTGGCTCGCAGCCATCATCGGCATTTCCTTAGCTCTCCTCTTGGCAATCTGCGGAATTCCACTGCTTCACGCACTGGGCGCAGCACCCGAAATCATGCCCTACGCCCAATCCTTCCTCTACGCATCCCTACCCGGACTTGCGGCCTCGCTCATCACCATGGCGGCCACGGGTGTCCTGCGCGGAATGAAGGACACGACTACTCCTCTCATCGCGGCTGGAGCGGGCGCGGCACTGAACATCGGCCTCAATGCCTTCCTCATCTACGGGATCAACCTGGGGATTGTCGGTAGCGGTATTGGAACCTCGATCGTCTCAACAATCATGGCGATCAGCTTGGTCATCATCCTTGCCCGACCGGCGCGCACCTTGGGAGTCTCCTTGCGACCCTCACTCACGGGAATCCGCCAATCCGCGCGTGTCGGAGGCCCCCTCTTGGCTCGTTCGGTCGCAATTCGTCTGGCCTTCCTCACCTCAATCTGGAGCGCGACGGCAATTAGCGTCAATGGCCTGGCTGCCTACCAAGTTGTCATGTCCGCCTGGCAAATCCCCCTTTTCCTTCTCGATTCCCTTGCGATCGCCTCGCAAACCCTGGTCGGCTTCGCAATCGGTTCGGGCGATCGCTCTCAGCTGCGCACACTTCTTCGCACCCTCTCGTGGTGGGGAATTTTTGCGGGGATCATCATCGGTGCCCTGACCGCGGCCCTCTCCCCCTGGATCCCTTCCTTCTTCGTTTCCGAGGCCGTGGTGCGAAACATGGCAATCCCCGCGGTGATCGTCAACGCAGTCTTCTTCCCCGCTCAATCTCACGCCTTCCTGCTCGATGGCGTCCTAATCGGGGCCGGACGCGGGGCATCCCTGGCAAAAGCTGCATTCCTCAACTTGGCGATCCTGCTTCCCGCACTGTGGCTTTTCTCAGTTGCGCGCCCCGCTCTTACAGAAACTCAGGCAGTTGCTGTCCTCATCGGTTTGGTCACCGGTTTGTACATGCTCACGCGCGCGCTTACCAATTCGTGGATCACTTGGTTCTCGCCCAAACATGCGCTGATTCCTCGCCACGAGGCCGGTGCCCAAAGCGCCGAATAAATCACGCTCTGAACTGGGTGACAGGTAGTGACAGAAAACTGAAAAAACGCTAGACTTTGACGCTGGACTGTTTCTACCCACCCGGGTGAGAAATAAGTCCCACGGACACCCATGTGTCCGTGTGCAAAAGCCGGTGAAACTCCGGTAATTGCAACGCATGACCCTCCTGTCACGGAAATACCGTGACCGCGAAGACCACAGGAGGTGGGTATCAACGTGCGTGAATACGAACTGATGGTGATCCTCGATCCTTCGATTGACGAGCGCACCGTCGCCCCGCAGATGGAGAAGTACCTCGAGCAGGTCACCGCTAACGGCGGCTCCGTCGAAAAGGTCGACATCTGGGGCAAGCGTCGTCTTGCCTACGACATTCTCAAGCGTTCCGAGGGCATCTACGTCGTCATCAACATGACGACCACCCCCGAAATTGCGCTGGAAATCAACCGCTTGATGACTCTGAACGAGTCCATCCTGCGCACGAAGCTCCTGCGTCCGGACGCCCACTGACCTTTGCTCACCTGAGCAATCACCTCACACAGCCCACCAAGGAGATCCAATGGCTGGAGAAACCGTCATTACGATCATTGGCAATTTGACCAATGATCCGGAACTGCGTTGGACGCAGAGCGGAGCACCCGTCGCCGACTTCACGGTGGCGTCTACCCCGCGTTCCTTCGACCGTCAAAGCGGCGAATGGAAGGACGGGGAAACCCTGTTCATGCGCTGCTCCGTTTGGCGCGAAATGGCTGAAAATGTCGGCGAATCCCTGCGTAAGGGAATGCGCGTCATTGTCACCGGTCGCCTCGTGCAGCGTTCTTTCGAAACCCGCGAGGGCGAGCGTCGTACCGTCGTCGAACTTCAAGTCGACGAGGTCGGCCCCTCACTGCGCCGCGCAAAGGCACAGGTCACCCGCACGGGCGGCCCGGCCTCGCAAGGCGGAGCACCCCAGGGAGGCTACTCCCAGGGTGGCGGCTACGGACAGCAGCAGGGCTACGGAAACCAAGGTGGTTACTCACAGGGCCAGGCCAGCTATGGCGCCCCCGCCGGCGGCTCTCAAGACGATCCGTGGCGCACATCCGATTCCGGTGCTGCGACCTCTTTCGCCGAAGATCCGCCCTTCTAAATAGCGCTTCGTCAGCAGCACGCTGACACACGCTGAACACATGCTTGGGAGCGTTCACTCGCTCAGATCATCAAGGAGAACATCATGGCGAAGCCTCAACTTCGCAATAAGCCCATTAAGAAGAAGGCCAACCCGCTGAAGTCGGCCAAGATCGAATCGATCGACTACAAGGACACCGCTCTGCTGCGTAAGTTCATCTCGGACCGTGGCAAGATCCGCGCTCGCCGCGTCACCGGTGTCTCCGTCCAGGAGCAGCGTCGCATTGCTCGCGCCATCAAGAATGCGCGTGAGATGGCTCTGCTGCCCTACACCTCTACCGGCCGCTGATTCGAAGGGAAGGACTGAAAAATGGCAACTACCAAGCTCATCCTCACCCACGATGTGGAACGTCTCGGTTCCGCAGGCGATGTCGTCGAGGTCAAGTCTGGATACGCCCGTAACTACCTGGTTCCCCGTGGCTTCGCCACCAAGTGGACCAAGGGTGCACAGGCACAGATCGATCAGATGGCAGCAGCTCGCCGCCGTCGTGAGATCGCTTCCGTCGACGATGCACGCCTCGTGCGCGATGCCCTGCAGGCCGCGGTTGTTACCGTGAACAGCAAGGTTGGCGCACACGGACGCCTCTTCGGTTCCGTCTCTGCCGCTCAGATCGCTGACGCAGTGAAGGAACAGCTGAACCAGACCATCGATCGTCGTCGCGTGATCATCACCGACCCGATCAAGACCACCGGTGACCACACCGTGACGGTTAACCTCCACACCGATGTTCGCGCAAACCTCAAGGTTCGCGTTCTGGCTGTGAAGTGACAGTCTGACAAGGCTTATACAAAAGCCGGGGCATCCCGAAAGGGATTGCCCCGGCTTTTGTATAAGCCGAAGAGGCTCTACTCCGGACCACCACCACCGGGGCGTCCGCCACCACCATTCGATGAGCCTCCGCCGTTAGAACCGCCGCCGTTTCCACCATTACCGCCATTGTTTTGGGCGGAAGGAGTAACGGTTGGCTGAACCTCAGCACCGGGGGTTTCTTGGGTCGCCTCGGGAGTAGGCGTTGGTGTTTCCTCAGTCGGAGTGGGAGTGGTCGTCGCAACCGGTGCAGGATTCACCGGAGTCGCGGTTTGCTGCTTATACCAGTCGAAGTGAAGTTTCGTATCGTTTGCGCTCACTGCCTTCATATAGCGCACCCACACGGTTACCGGCCAGTCACCACCGTGGAATTGGCTCAAACCGCCAATATTTGTCAGCGACACCGGGTTACCATTCTCATCGAGCTGGTACATGCTAACGGCAGTGGCCAAGCTCGGAGTAAAACCAACGAACTGCGCGGTCTTTTGGTCTTCGGAGGTACCGGTCTTACCGCCGGTGTCCTGCTTGAGAACTGCTGCAGCCTCGGCTGTACCACCCGAAGCGGTTACGGACTGCAGCGCCGGAAGGACCGTCGACATGGTCTTCGTATCGAAAACCTGCTTGGGATTCACGGTGGTCTGGAAAACCTTCGAACCATCAGAGTTTTGAACCTCGCGGACGATGTGCGGGGTGGTCCGCTGACCGCCAGAAGCGATGGTCGAATAAGCGTGAGCCAGATCAATATTGTGAGGCGCCGCGAAGCCTAGAACATTCAGCAAGGAGTCATCCAAGCCATTGGTGTCTTCGGGGATACCCAGCTCAAGCGCAACCTGTTTGGTCGTTGCGGGTCCAACTTCCTGATTGAGCCCAACGAAAACCGTGTTAATCGAATTCTTCGTTGCATTCACCAGGTTCTGTCGACCCCAGGACACACCCGAATCATTAGTCACCGGGCTTGCCAATCCACTGAAGGTCTTCGGCGAGGAACCGTCGAAGGTGTCGTACATCGACCCGCCCTGTTCAGCGTGAGCAATCAAGGCGAAGGGCTTAAAGGTCGAACCGGCAGCCATAATATCCTGCGTCGCAGCATTTTGCTGGCGCGTGAGGTAGTCCTTGCCGCCGTATTCGGCAACGATTTCACCGGTAGCGGGATCCAATGACGTCAAAGCAACGTGCATGGAGTCTTCATTCCACCCACTCACCGTGTACATGTACTCGGCAGCCTCAACCGCCTGATCCTGCTTCTCTTTATCAATTGTAGAAATGATTCGGTATCCACCGGTTGCCAGCTGATCGGCAGTGAAACCACCCTCTTGGGCAAGTTCCGTACGGATCTGCTCCATGAGATAACCGGTCGGCCCTTCCATTGTCGGCCCGCCCAAAGTATCGGGGTCAATGGTCTTGGGGAATTCAGCCGCGTCCGCATCGGCCTGGGAAATCCACCCATCTTCGACCATCAGATTGATGACACGAGTCCACCGCGAGCGCGCTTTCTCTTCATCAACTGCGGGGTCCCACGCAGAAGGAGCGGGAATGATTCCGGCAAGCATCGCGGCCTCGGAAAGGGTCAGGTCCTTTGCTTCATGCCCGAAGTAAGCCTGGGCTGCAGCCTCAATTCCGTAGGCTCCGCGCCCAAAGTAAATGGTGTTGAGGTAGTTGCCGATGATCTGGTCTTTGGACTGTTCGCGGTTGATCTTGAGGGCAAGAATTGCTTCTTTGGCCTTACCCACGTAACCGGTTGTTTCCCCTACGTAGTAGCGCTCAACATATTGCTGGGTCAGGGTCGATGCACCCTGGCGTGCCCCACCCCTAATATTGTTGAGCAGCGCGCGTCCAATACCTTTAAGATCAACACCAGAATTCGTATAGAAAGTCCGGTCTTCCGAGGCAACAACAGCATGCGCAACATAGTCCGGAAGGGTCGACGAATCGATGATCTTCCTATTGACCTGCGACATCCGGCCCATTTCGGTGGTGCCATCGGCGTAGTAGACAGTTGTGGTCTGCGCGAGCGCAACCTGATCAGCCTGGGGAACCGTCAACGCGGCATAGGCAACCAGGAAGGTTCCCAGCCCCGCGATGATCAGCCCGAGGAAAGTAAAGAGGATTCCGCGGCCGATACGAGCACCCAGGCTCCGCTTCTTCTTCCCCTTATTTGCCGTACCGCCCTTTGCAGGGCCCTTCTTTGCGCGCGCTCGGCGTGCTGCTGCCGAGGCCTCGCGATCGCTCTGCGGGCGGGTTGGACGCCTACGCGCACTACTTGCCGACGAGGAGCTAGCGCCTTGGGTGCCTGCGCGTCGACCCTCGCTGCTGCTTCCTGTGCGCGCCGAGGCCCCGCCTGAGACCCGTGCAGCTGTGGAAGTCCGCTTGGGTGCAGAGGGCGCCGAGGATGCGGAAGTCTTGGGAATCGTTCCCTCTCCATCGCGACGGGCCTGCTCTGCGAGCCGACGTCGAGTAGCCTCGGCCCGCGAGGGAAGAGGTCGACGTCCGCGGTCGTCATTTGCATTAGAAGGTGCCACGAAAAACCAGCCTTTCAGCATAGGTGATCGTGTCTAGCCTACGCAGAAAGCGGGCGTATTGCCTAAAGCAAGCTCCGGATCGGCTTAGTTTTCGCTGGCAGCACGACGCTTGCGCGCCTTCTTTTCGGACGCCTTTGCTTCCCAGCGTTCCTGCTGTGCTTGATACTCCGCGGCGATCTCTCGAACTTCATCCGATGCCCACCAGGCAAGGAGCGCCTCGCGCGCCGCTTCTTCTCCCAAAGGACCCTGTTCCATTCGAAGATCCAGAAGATAATCGCGGGCCATTTTCACGGCCTTCGAAGGACGCAGACCAAGGATTTCCATGATCTGATCACCATCGAGATCGGGGCGAATAGCGTCGAGTTCTTCTTGGGCTCGAAGAGCAGCAATACGCTCTTCCAGGTCGTCATATGCAGCGGACAAGTAGGCGGCCTTACGCTTGTTACGCGTTGTGCAATCAGCGCGCGTCAGGCGATGCAGGCGCTCAAGAAGGTCTCCCGCATCGGCAACGTAGCGGCGAACTGCCGAATCCGTCCATTTCGCTTCCCCGTAGCCGTGGAAACGCAGGTGCAGGGCGACCAGTTTTGAAACGGCATCAATCGTTGCCTTGTCAAACCGCAGGGCTTTCATCCGCTTACGCGTGAGCTTCGCTCCCACTAACTCATGGTGATGGAATGACACCGTGCCATTGGATTCGAAGCGACGCGTAGCCGGCTTGCCCACGTCGTGCATGAGTGCCGCGAAACGTAAAATGAAATCCGGACCGGGAACAGGACCGTCAGCATCCGTTTCCAAATCGATCGCTTGATCCAAAACGGTCAGCGTATGTTGGTAAACATCCTTGTGGCGATGATGCTCATCAACTGTCGACACCAGAGCAGACAGCTCCGGCAAAACGATATCTGCAACCCCGGTGTGGACCATCAATTCCAAACCCCGCCTGGGCCACGGCGAAACGACGAGTCGTTCAAGTTCAGCGCGGATACGTTCAGCTGAGACGATCTCAAGGCGACCGGCCATTGACTCCATGGCATCCATGACGTCTTCATCAACATCAATACCCAGCTGGGCGCTGAAGCGCGCAGCACGCATGATCCGCAACGGATCGTCATCAAAGGACTGCAAAGCACTGACGGGGGTACGCAGGCGTCCCGAAGCCAAATCACCAAGGCCATCGTGGGGATCAACCAGAGCCATCTGAGGCAATCGCATGGCCATCGCATTGACGGTGAAATCACGCCGCGTCAGATCGCCTTCCAAGGTGTCGCCATACTCGACCTCGGGCTTGCGCGAACCAACCTCATACGAATCCGTGCGGTAGGTCGTGATTTCAACGACCAGCTTTCCGCGGCGACCACCAATGGTCCCGAACTCGCGGCCAATATCCCAGGTTGAATTCCCCCACTGCGCCAGCAGTTTCTCAGTTTTCTCCGGACGGGCAGAAGTCGTGCAATCAAAATCGTGGGGAGTGAGTCCCAAGAAGGCATCGCGAACCGGTCCACCAACCAGGCTGATTTCCTCTCCAGCTTCGGTGAAAATTTCACCGAGCTCAAGGATTTCCTTGGGAAGGTGGGAAAAAGCCTGCTGCGCCTGAGCCATTAATAGACCCAGATCGCCCTCGCCTAGACCGCTGGGAAGGGGGGCGTGTGAGCGGGATTGACCCATCGTTCGCGAAAGTTGTGTACTCATCCCCTCCAGCATGCCATGATTTCCGCATCTTTGATGCATCCGCACCACGGCCTCGTCCTCGGTTGACATGCGCCGAAGGTCGCACCAATTGACCTTCTGACACACGAAAATTGCGGTAATTCCCACTTGACCGATGGTGCGACCTGACCAAGAGCCCCAATCCCGCCTAAAGTGGAGGTATGACTGTGCCTTCTGAAGCTTTACGACCCGGAGTGCCCCGGCCTCCGCGTCGCAATCCTTCTTTGCGTGCGGTCCAGCCGACACCCCATTTCCTTCCCGTTTCTTCCGAAACCTCCGCGGGCGGCATCGTTGTCGATGTTCGCGATGGTCAGCCCTATGCGGCAATCATTGCTCGCCGTAATCGGTCAGGGAAGATCGAATGGTGCCTCCCAAAGGGACATCTTGAAGGCCGTGAGTCTCCCGAGGAAGCGGCTCTGCGCGAAGTCGCCGAAGAGACCGGAATCCACGGGCGAATTATTCGTCACCTGGCGTCGATCGACTACTGGTTCTCAGGTGTAGATCGACGGATTCACAAGGTCGTTCACCACTACTTAATGGGCTATATCTCAGGCTCCATCACCGTCGAGGGCGACCCCGATCACGAGGCCGAAGACGCCGCATGGGTTCCCCTGCGCGACCTCACCCAGGAGCTGGCCTATCCCAATGAAAGGCGCATTGTCGGTATCGCTTTGGATTTGCTCTACCGGGATGCATCATGATCAAGCCGCCAGCAGCTCGATACGCACTGACTCTTCTGCCTCTGAGCGCACTACTCCTGGGGGTCACCCCCGCGAGCGCTCAAGCGCTGCCCACGCACGTTCAGGGAACCCAAAGAGCGCAGGCCTCAGATTCTGCGCACTCCGCGTCGCTCTCTGCGCTCGCGCCCCAATCAACAACGCGTCCGCAGGTATTGGGAGATGCGGGTCAGGCCTCGGGAATTGACGTACGAATCAACAGGCTGGAACCACGGGTCATTACCTCGCAGCACAACCTGCAGGTATCGGGCGTCGTTCGAAACCTGTCAGATAAGCCCGTCACGAACCCATCGCTGGATGCCTACGTCCAGACCTATTCACCCGTGACCGCACCGGAGCTTTCCTCATACCTTTCTGGTCAGAGCTGGCAGGGGCGGCGTGTCCACGCGGGGACCCTCGAGGCAACAATTGCCCCTCACACCGAGCAGACCTTCCACATCACAATCCCATTTGAATCCCTTCCCTTCGGATCAGATTTTGAGTGGGGACCGCGCGGAATCACCATCGTTGTTGAAGGCGATGAAACTCGCGGGTCTGATCGTTCAATCCTCGTGTGGGATTCGGGTTATTCCCTTGAACCCACTCGAGCAAATGTCCTGCTCCCATGGACCGAATCAACGCCGCGAACCCCCACCGACTCCTATTCGATCCTGTCCGCGGCATCGATGACCGGTGTCACTTTTGCGACCGATTCAGATACTTTGGTCCGCGAACTCACGGTCCCCGAGGACCAAAGTTCATCTCGCGCCTTTCCTTCCGTATCCTCCTCAGCCGCTTCTCCTTCGGCTTCCTCTTCTTCCGAGGCCTCCGCCTCCGCCTCGCCCAGTGCCTCTTCCTCACCCAGTGCCTCCGCCTCGCCGACTGCGCGTTCCGAGGCCGAGATCACGGCAGATCGCAATACTCGCGCGGCCTTTATCCAGACCTTCTTCGAGCGCACGAAAGAATTGGTTGCTTTGCCCAGCCACGACGCTGACCTTTCCTTGGCAACCACGCTCAACAATGACGCAGTGATGGACTACCTGACCTCATCGCGCGCCTCGGTTCCAACTTCCGTCAGCAAGGTCAAGGCTCTCCTACCTTCCTCGCGTTCAAATGCCTCTACTTCTCCCTCGAGCTCTGCTTCTTCTTCCCCAAACGCAAGTCCCTCAAGCGAAAGTTCGCAATCGCCTAGCGCCACTGCCTCGCCGGACTCAAGCTCGGCCTCGGCAGATAACGACAACTCCGGGCCAACACTGATCTCAAATGTTTCCTGGCCTGCCTCACAAAGCTGGGGTACTCAAGCGCTGAACAGCAAATACGCCTCGACCGTGATTGCCCCTCCCGGGCAACTAGCGCCAAGCTCAGAGCAGAACTTCACCTCGATGGCCAAGGTCGAGCTCTCATCCGACGGCCAGACCCACACGGATGACTCTGCTCAGTCTGGGGACACGGTCACTGCTCTTGCCTCAATTGACAACCTGAGTGAGCTTTTGTCGTGGGATGCGCAAAGCGTTGATGATGAGCTGGATACTCAGCAATTCCTGACAGCTTTAACTGCGATGATCACCCGCGAGCGCCCAAACTCCTCGCGTACCTTATTTGTTCCGCTTCAGCGCGGATCCTCGCTGGATGAGAATCGTGTTGAACGTGTTCGTGCGATCCTTAATAACCGCTGGGTCAAGGGGACCAGTTTCAGTGAACTCGTGGATTCCGAGGCCACCGATATTGAACGTAACCCCGTCGAGGATGCTCATTTTTCTGACTCACTGCGCTCACAAACGGCAGGACTGAGCGAAGCGTACTCGAATGCTCTTCCTTTGGCCGATGCCACAGAGAATGTTGATGTCGCGCGTCTTCAATTGAATTCGACCGTGGCCAGTGCACTCCAAGCGGATGCGGGTGACCAGCAAAGCCAAACGATCACTGCGAATACGCAGGCACTTGATGCATTTAGGTCCTCCGTCTCGGTTGAATCCTCGAATGCTGTCAATCTGATTAACAAGAGCGCGAATTTCCCCGTACGCGTGCGTAACTCACTTCCCTGGCCAGTTAATGTCGAAGTGACTTTGCTTCCCAGCGACCCCCGCCTGCGCGTGACCAGCACGGGAACGGCAACGATCCCCGCGAATTCCTCTTCGAATGTGGATGTGCCAGTCACGGCAATTGGTTCGGGTGATATTCGCGTGACCTATAAGGTGTCAACGCCCAGCGGAGCTGTTCTTGATGATTCCCATAAAGTCCTAGTGCGAATGCGCGCGGGATGGGAAGACGCAGCCACCGCGGTCATGACCGTCATTGTCGGAATTGCCTTCCTTGGCGGCATCATTCGGACCATTCGACGTCGTTTGAAGTCCTCGCAAACCGAGGAGTCTTCGCATCTTCCCGGTATGGGCGGCGTCGAAAAGGGCACAGTGAACGTTCCACTTTCCAGCGGCGGTTTTGTTCAAGCAGGACGTCCCCCGCGTCACCCAGATCATCCGGAAAGCTCGGATTCACCCAAACCAGATGTAGAGGATCAGAATGAGTGAAAGCCAGGCCCGCAACGGCTCACTTCTTCGAGCCAGCGTACTGATGGCCTCGGGAACAATGGTTTCCCGAGTCCTTGGCTTCATTAAAGCCGCCTTGCTCTTGGCGGCCCTGGGTTCTGCCGGTGGCGCGGTCTCCGCGGCTTTCCAAACGGCAAATACTCTTCCCAACACAATCTTCAACCTGCTGGCATCAGGCGTTTTCGACGCAGTCCTGGTTCCCCAGATCGTGCGCGCACTCAAACGCGACGAGGGGCAGGTCTACATCAACCGACTGATTACTCTGGCCGGAACAATTCTGTTCCTGGTCGCCTTCGTTTCAACTCTCTTGGCACCGGTACTCATCGTCATCATGGCACCGGGATACAGCCAAGACATTCGCTCACTTGCCGTTGCTTTCGCATACTTGTGTCTCCCGCAGATTTTCTTCTACGGCCTGTACAACCTCTTGGGTGAGCTGCTCAATGCCCGCGGTGTCTTCGGTCCCTACATGTGGGCGCCGGTGCTCAACAACATCATTGCAATCGCGGGTCTGGTGGCTTTCCTCATTCTGTGGGGTGCCCGCGAAAATTTCGCAATTTCTGACTTTACGTCTTCTCAGTTCTGGCTGCTGTCGATCACAACCACTTTGGGCGTGGTCTGCCAGGCTCTGGTGCTCTTCATTCCCATGCGGCGCGCGGGAGTCTCCTTCAAGCCTGATTTCCACTTCCGTGGAACATCTTTTGGTTCCGCCTCAAAGGTTGCGGGTTGGACCTTTGCAACCTTGGGTGTGTCTCAGGTTGGGGTTCTTTCGACCAACGCGATCGCTTCAATTGCGGATAACTACCTGAACCAGAACCCTATGCCCATCGCGGGCCTAGCGGGGTATTCGGCAGCCTTCTTGATTTTCATGCTGCCGCAGTCGGTTATCACTGTCTCTCTTGCAACCGCGATCTTTACGCGATTGAACTACGCGGTTGCCGACGACAATGACCAGGAAGTCGCCGAGCACTACCACACAGGTATTCGCCTCATTACCTCACTGACGATTCTTGCGGCTGCAATTTTCATGGCGGGCGCGGCTCCCATGATGCAGCTGGTTGTCACCAACACCGCCCGCCCCGAACTCATTTCTTCCTACGCGCTGATCCTGGTCTCCCTCATGCCCGGTGTGGCTTCCACGGGCATTGTTCTGATGAGCCAGCGCGTCTTCTTTGCCTACGAGGACGCCAAGCCTGTCTTCCTGATGGGCATTGTTCCGACGATCTTGCAGATCATTGTCGGTTGGTCGATCTACTTCGCAACCGGCGTGCGCTGGTGGGTCATCGGTGCGGCTCTTGGCGAAACCGTCTGCCGAATCGTTCAGGGTTTCATTGCGATGCGCTGGGTCGGACAGCGCAACAGCTACGTGAATTCCTCGGAAATCACGCGTTCTTACCTCACCTACGTCGGGTGTGCGATCATCGCCGGCGGTATCGGTTTTGGCGTTCTTTGGCTCATGGGAATCTACACGACCCTGTCTTCAAAGATCCTGCGCTGGCTGCTTTCGGGCGTGAAGTTTGGCGTGGTGGCCATCATCGTCACCGTCGTGTACATGATCGCAATGCGTGTGATCAATCCCCAAGAATCTTCAACCAGTATTCGTCCCCTGCTCAAGCGTCTACGCCTTCCGATCGCGGTATGTGACCTGCTTTCGGCCGCGCAGCCTACACGTGAAGAACAAAGCGTTCATAATGGTGTGGCACCGTCCCCTCAGGAGGAAACCATGGCTACCGAGGATCAGCACATTCCCCGTGAAGGAACGCCACATTGGGTTCCCCTTTCTGTTGACCTTTCGGTGCCAACCTTCGATGATGTTGTTCATCCCGACGGCGAGCGCCACCCTGCGGCATCGTCTCATTCACCCCAGCAGGACACACCTGCGAATGTCCCAACCCTTCCTCACAGCAATCGCGGTTCCCAAGGGAGCGTCCAGATGAGCCAAGCAAAGCCCGAACACCCCATCGTCCCGACCTTGCCCGCAACCGCGCGCATGTACGACGTCGACGCAACTGCACCCGCTGGTATTCCCTTGGGCGCTGCAGCTGCCGAGGCCTCGGCTGAGATGGCCGCCGCTAAGGCTCAGCATCAGGAATCATCTTCTCGTATCCCCGCTCCGCTTCCCCACGGTTTCGCCGAGGGCGCGATTGTCGGAGGCGCTGCAGCATCCGTTGCGGGTTCCGGCGCGGCTGCCACCCCGACTCGCTCTTCCGGTCACGGTCATTCCGAGGCCGGCGGTGGCGCTCAAGGAGGCTCTGGCGGTGGCCGTGGTAACTCCGGCGACGCTCACGGCCACGATGAGCACTCACGCGCTTCGGCCTCGGGAAATGGGGGCGAAAAGGGAATTGACCCCACGCGACCCACGATTATCTTTGCTGCAGTTCTGACCGTCATCGCCACGATTTGGGCGGGTGCAACCGCCCTCAGCCCAGTCAAGCACAGCGATATCAGCAGCTCATCCAGCACAGCAAGCTCTTCGGCATCGGCATCTGCCTCAGCATCGGAGCAGCCCACCCAAGAAGCTACACAGGCAGCAACGGAGAAACCCGTAATTTCCAGTGTTTCCGTGTTGTCATGGCAAAACGATAAGGGTGACCACGAGGAAATGGCTGTCAATATGATTGACGGCGACGCAAATACGAATTGGCACTCGCGCTACTTCGATTACAACCAGTTCCTAGACCAGACCGCGGTCACCATCTTGGTGAAGCTCGAGAAGAAGGCAACGGTCTCTGAGATCACCTTGGATATGGATCCGTCGACCACCGGTGGTGAAGGCGTGGTACGTGCTGTAAATCCCAATACGCCTCGAGAGGGAACAGAAATCGCAACCACGACGTTCTCTCCCACGACGGACATCAAACTGGCACATCCCGTGGAAACTGAAGCGATCAGCATCACCTTCCGCAAGATGCCAACATCGCAAGATGGCCGCGCCTGGGCGTGGGTCAGCGAATTGTCAGTGAAGTAACCGTTACCTGCTCAAAAGGAGACATCATGTCTGAAACTATCCACGACGTCGTCATCGTCGGCTCCGGTCCTGCGGGATACACAGCGGCTATTTACACTGCGCGCGCTGGATTCAAGCCTGTTGTCGTTGCCGGTGCCTTGGCTGCCGGTGGCGCCCTGATGAACACAACTGAAGTTGAGAACTTCCCCGGTTTCCCCGAGGGTGTCCTTGGCCCGGAGCTGATGGACAACATGCGTCAACAGGCCGAAAAGTTTGGTGCTGATGTTCGCTACGAGGATGCCTACGCGCTGGAGCTCGAAGGTGATATCAAGAAGATCACCCTTGAGGATGAAACCCTCTTGGCTCGCAGCGTCATCTTGGCAGCCGGTTCCGAATACCGTCATATGAACGTTCCCGGCGAAGAAGAGTTCTCTGGTCGAGGTGTTTCTTTCTGTGCGACTTGCGACGGTTTCTTCTTCCGCGATAAGCACGTGATCGTCGTCGGTGGTGGTGACTCCGCAATGGAAGAGGCAACCTTCTTGACGAAGTTCGCTTCAAAGGTCACTGTCGTTCACCGCCGTGATCAGCTGCGTGCGTCTAAGGCGATGGCCGATCGCGCGCTGGCCAATGAGAAGATCGAATTCGCGTGGAACTCCGTTGTCGAAGAGGTTCTGGGCGATTCGGCCGTGACCGGTGTCCGTTTGCGCTCCACCGTCGATGACTCGACTCGCGTTCTTGATGCCGATGGTGTTTTCGTTGCCATCGGTCACCTTCCCCGCACCGCCATAGTTTCCGGCCAGGTTGCATTGGACGAGGCCGGTTACATCCTTGTCGATGACCCGGGTACCGCAACAAACCTTCCGGGTGTCTTCGCCTGTGGCGACGCTGTTGATCACACCTACCGTCAGGCAATTACTGCTGCAGGCTCCGGATGCCGTGCCGCCTTGGATGCGCAGCATTGGCTTGAATCACAGGAGTAGTTTTATGAAATATTTTGGGTTTTTAAGTTTTGGGCACTATGCCCGCGATGGTCGTCGAGGCCTGAGCGGCCGCGATGCCCTTCATCAGGCAATCGAATTATCTGTTGCTGCTGATGATCTGGGAGTGAATGGGGCCTACTTCAGGGTTCATCACTTCGCGCCTCAAGGTGCTTCCCCTATGCCGCTTCTTTCTGCGGTTGCAGCACGGACAACACATATTGAAGTGGGTACCGGCGTTATCGATATGCGCTACGAAAACCCGCTGTACTTGGCTGAGGAAGCTGCTGCACTGGACCAGATTGCCGATGGCCGCGTCGCACTTGGTGTCTCTCGTGGCTCACCTGAGATCGCTCAGCGAGGCTGGGAAAGTTTCGGTTATCGCGATGAGAGTGATGGCCGCGGTGGTGATATGGCTCGCGAGAAGTTCTACCGCTTCCTTGACGCCATCGATGGGAAGGCGATGGCAACTGCCGCTCCTGAGGGCGAGCAGTACCCACTGATGGTCCAACCCGGTTCACCTCTGCCAATTTTCCCTCACTCTGAAGGCCTCCGTCAGCGCATCTGGTGGGGTGCGGGTTCGAATTATTCCGCCGAGCAAACCGCTCGTGACGGCGTCAATATGATGAGTTCGACTCTGGTCTTTGAAAGCGGTGATCGCAGCTTCGGTGAGATCCAAGCTGAGCAGATTGCGCGCTATCGCGCAGCATGGAAGGAAGCGGGGCATTCGTGGACTCCTCGCGTATCTGTCTCGCGTTCGATCTTTCCGCTGCTGAGCGCAAAGGACCGAGGAATGTACGGTCTTGAGGCCTATTCAACCGACCAGGTTGGACGCTTGGATTCCGGAATTGCGACTTTCGGTCGTTCCTATGCCGCCTCTCCCGATGAATTGATTGAGCAGTTGAAGGCAGACCCGGCTATTGCCGCGGCCGATACTCTGCTGCTGACAATTCCCAACCAGCTGGGGTTCAAGGAAAATCTGTCGATCATCAGCAACTTCGCCAAATATGTGGCACCAGAGCTCGGTTGGGTTCCTGCTGACCAGGGTCTCCCAACGGGCTACCCGATTGATTAAGTCCGTAGCACTTAGCTATCGCGGGGTTTCAGACAGTACATCTACCTGCGAAAGCTGCAGTATCTGGACGGCTGACCTGCCGGTGCTTTTGTAGGGGCAAAAGCACCGGCACGTCATTCCACCAGCGCCATTGCAAGTGGAAGCTCAGCCCGGTCGAAACCCTGACCTCCCAACCAGTGCCTTTATTTTAATCCCGACTAAACGATAAAACCTGGGAAAATGTGCATTGGTTGATGCACATTTTCCCAGGTCAGAGGCTGTTTAAAGCTGATTAAGGTGCAACCTTAAAACGCCTTTTTCGCACCGTATTTATTTAGTTATTCCCCTCGTGAAGATCGCTCAATAGTTTACGACGCAAGGGTCCTGTGGCCTCGGAAGCCAACATAATCAGCCCAATGCCCAACACAGTCATGCCCACCAAAATCAGCATTGGGGCAAGCCCAGCGCTCAGGGCCATAACCGGAGACATAAACAGACTGCCCAAGCTCATTGCTCCACCGATCATGAGCAGTGCTGGAAGCAGAATTTCAATCCTGCGCGCACGATCCATGAAGTTTCGGGGCGACCCCATGAATTCCAAGGCTTTCATCTGGTCAATGGAATCAATCACGCGAATGGCTTGATTGATTGCAGTAGAGATTGCACCCAAAGCCATAGTGATACCGAAGGTCAAAAGCATTCCCGTGCGAATATCCGACATGAGGATCCTTGCGACTTCCTCCATGTCCCCCGTATTACCCATCGTCATCGAGCTGAAGATCGGCATGAGCACACCGACAATGAAGGCGACCAGGGCAACCGCACCAAAAGACCTCCAGACGCTCTTAGGATCATCAGCAATCCGCCGACCCGCAAGAAGCATCTGTGGAGTACGCGCAAAGCTTGCCATGGCATTGCCCAAAAGGGATACCGAAAAAGCTCCCACGACATTGACCAGCGCAAAAATGACACCGAGGAATCCGAAGAATATCCCCATGGCAATTGCCATCCCCAGCTGCATCATCATCTGAGCAACAACCACCCAGACCATGATCAGAACAAGCATCAAGATCAGCCACAGTGGTGAAACCTTCGCCCCCTCAGTACGACGCGTCACACCTAAAGGTGTAATGAGCACTTTGCGCATCGCAAGCATCGACGAAACGGCGGCCAGCACAATCATCAGTACGGCCTCGGCAAGGAGGACAAGCGGACCGACCCACATTTCATGTACCCCTATGCGCTCACCCTGGAATGAAATCAGCTGCCAAACCGGCAAAAGTGCACCATACAGGGCGGTACCACAGACAACACCAATTGCTGCATAGACCGCGGTTTCGATCAGACACGCACAACGTGTTTTTACAGGCCCTAATCCCATGAGGCGGAGAACCGCTAGATCCCGTGCACGTCGACTCATTCCCAGACGCGCAGCGGCCGCGCCCATGCTCAGAGTCGGAACAATCATTAAAAGACCCGCAAAGCACGCCAGGATGACATAGAAGCCAGCCATATCCTCGAAACCGTTTGGCACGTCGTAGGTACGCGAGAAGAACATCAGAACCCCACCCGTGACGGAAAGAAGAATTGCGTGGGGAAGGGCGAAAGCCAGAACTGTCAGGATCGAGGTCGCGCGATCACGAGAACCCAGGACTGCGCGTGCCGCAGTAAGTGTTGCGCTCATCGAGACACCTGCTGATCGATCAGGCCGTCTCGCATGTGGATTTCATGCGGAAGCCGCGCGGCCACCGAAGGATCATGCGTCACCAGAATCAAGCTCGCCCCGGTGCTTTGGCAGGCATAGGTCAGTACACCCATGACCTCCGCACCGGTGCTTTGATCCAAAGCGCCCGTCGGTTCATCGGCAAAGACGACTTTGGGATTGGTGATGAGCGCACGCCCAATCGCAACGCGCTGCGCCTGACCACCGGAAAGTTGACCAGGGCGGTACGGACCTGCACCCTCTAGCCCCAGATTCGCCAGGATCTGCTGTGCGCGGGCAATGGCCTCTTTACGCGCAACTCCTGCCAGCATCAGGGGCATTGCAATATTTTCCTGGCAGGGAAGTTCTGGAAGCAGCTGCCCATCTTGGAAGACGAAACCAAAGTGCTTGAGGCGCAGTTCTGAAATCGCGCCCTCACTCAGTGTTGTCATTTCAGTACCATCCAGGGTGATGCTTCCCGTCGTCGGTCGCAGCACTCCCGCCAAGCAGTGCAGAAGCGTCGTCTTCCCGCACCCCGAGGGTCCCATAATTGCCAGTTGGCTGCCCTGGGGGATTGATAGGCTGACTCCCGCGAGCGCCTGAACGGTATTTCCGCCGCGTTGATAGAGTTTCGTGAGCCCGTTGACAACCATTCCCGAGGCCGTGGATGCATAAGGAGCTTGTGGCGCGCCTGCGCCCTGCTGCAGTGGTGAAGTCATGGTTTTAGTGTGCTCGTGTACTACCCGTGTTCACTATTGGGTATTACCCTGATTTGCCCCTGGTTGTAATGATGGGGATGTACCCTTGTAAACAATCAATGACACCACCGTCACCACACCGCTGCCAAGGAGGGCCAGTGCTCACTCTGAGCCAACATATCGACCAGATCCTCGGGATCTTGCTTGCTTTATTCCTTTCCTCTCTGATCGGTTTGGAGCGTCAGGCCCGCGGAAAGAGCGCTGGTCTTCGTACTGATGCGATTGTCGGGATGACCTCAGCTCTTCTTATGGTCGTGTCAAAGTACGGTTTTAATGACGTGCTTGCGGCTGATCTTGTGCGCGTTGATCCTTCTCGCGTCGCCGCGCAGATTGTTTCTGGAATTGGCTTCCTTGGCGCTGGTATCATTCTGACCCGCTCGGGAGCAGTCCGAGGCCTGACCACTGCCGCCACCGTATGGGAGACAGCCGGGATTGGTATGGCATGTGGCGCAGGTTTGTGGGTCGCAGCAATCGCTGTCACATTCATGCACTTCATTGTTGTTTTCGCGCTGACACCCCTTTCACGCCACATCGGTCCTCATGCCCCCCGCCGTCCCAACACGATTGTTCTGGAGTTGGTCTTCGATCCCGGTCAAGGGGTCATGCGTCGCGTATTGAGCGTGATGACAGATTCAAAGTGGCGCGTTTCCGAGGTCCGATCTGACACTGAGGGTAAACGCGGACATGCATTCATTGAGACGACGACCGCCGACCGTGTTGCGCTTCCCGCACTGATCGCCACAATCTCTGATCTTCCCGGCATCTATTCCGTTGAAGAAGCGGACCCACACGGCGCAGACTAAGTGTCCACGACCTCGGCACTTATGTCACAACAGTCGTTTTAGTGGCACACTTAGAAGCGTGTGTCCTTCGACATACTTATATAGAAAGGTTCGCCAATGTCTCAGGATCCTCAGTCGCAGGGAAATCGACTCGACCCGTGGTTTGATGCCTACGCAGATCGAGCTCATAACCTGCGAGCTTCTGAGATTCGCGCACTGTTTTCGGTTGTCTCTCGCCCCGAGGTCGTCTCCCTTGCTGGCGGTATGCCGAATTTGAAGGATCTTCCTCTGGAGAGCCTCGCCGAGACCGCGAAGGAGCTTATTCTTTCTTCCGGTGCCCAGGCACTGCAATACGGTTCCGGCCAGGGCTGGGAACCCTTGCGTGAGCAGCTCGTCAATGTCATGACCTATGACGGCATCATTGGTGCTGACCCTGACGATGTCGTTATTACCACGGGTTCACAACAGGCACTCGACCTGATGGCCGAGCTCTTTATCGACTCCGGTGACGTTGTTTTGGCCGAGTCTCCTTCCTACGTTGGCGCCCTTGGATGTTTCCGTGCCCGCCAGGCCGATGTCATTCACGTTGATATGGATGACAACGGCATCATTCCCGAGGCCTTAGAAGAGACAATCCGCCGCCTGAAGTCCGCTGGTCGCGCCATTAAGTTCCTCTACACGATCCCGAACTTCCAGAATCCCGCAGGCGTCACGCTCTCCTTGGAGCGTCGACCTTTGATCGCCGAGATCTGCATGCGTGAGCACGTGTTGATTTTGGAAGATAACCCGTATGGCCTGCTCGGTTTTGATTCCGATCCACTTCCCGCGCTTCATTCATGGTCGCCTGAGGGTGTTGTCTACTTGGGTTCGGTTTCGAAGATGTTTGCCCCCGGTATGCGTATTGGATGGGCGCTTGCTCCCCACGCCATTCGTGCGAAGCTGATATTGGCTTCTGAGGCCGCTATTTTGTCCCCGGGCATGTTCGGCCAGATGTTCCTCTCGAGCTACCTGGCCGGTTATGACTGGTACAGCCAGGTTAAGGTTTATCGTGCGATGTACGCCGAGCGTTGCCAGGCAATGCTGGACTCATTGGCGGAGTACATGCCTGATGAGTGCTCGTGGACAACTCCGAATGGCGGTTTCTACACATGGGTGACCCTGCCCGAGGGTTTGAATGCGCGCAGCATGCTTCCTCGCGCCGTGAAGGCGCAGGTAGCCTATGTTTCCGGTACGGCTTTCTACTACGACGGCCGGGGTACCGATCACATGCGCTTGTCCTTCTGCTATCCCGAACCGGATCGTATTCGTGAGGGTGTCCGCCGCCTTGCTGGGGTCGTTAATGCCGAAAAGCAATTGGTCGACATGTTCGGTGTCGCCCCAGAAGAAGATGCTGAATTTTTAACTAACCGTCATGACGGTTCCGTTCACACCGAAGACTGACAAGGAGAAACCCTCATGTCCGCTCAATCTTTGAAGGTACTTATTGTCGCCGGAGGTCTGACCCACGAACGCGATGTTTCCGTACGTTCTGGGCGACGTGTTGCAAATTCGCTGGTCAATCAGGGTTTTGCAGCCAAGGTTGTCGATTTTGATCAAAACCTTCCCTCTGCAATTTCGGATTTCCAACCCGATGTTATTTGGCCTCTTGTACATGGGTCCATCGGTGAAGATGGATCTTTGCAAACCCTTCTTGAAGGATCAGGAATTCCTTACGTGGGTTCAACCCCAGCCCAGGCAATGCTCGCCTCAAATAAGCCCACTGCAAAGGCTTTAGTAGGTTCCGCTGGACTTGATACCCCTGGGTGGATTGCTCTTCCCCAGCTTCTGTTCCGCCAGCTTGGCGCACAGAATGTCTTGAAGATGATCGAGGCCGGACTCACCTTCCCCTTGGTCGTTAAGCCTTCCTCGGGGGGATCAGCCCTGGGCATGTCGAAGGCCTATAACTCCGGCGATCTCCGCTCAGCTATGGTTGACGCCTTCTCTTATGAGGAGCATGTAATGCTTGAGCGCTACGTTGCCGGACGCGACATCGCAGTTTCGGTCATCGATTTAGAAGATGGTCCCCTTGCTCTACCTCCCGTCGAGGTAGCTACCGACGATGGGCACTACGACTACGAAGCTCGTTACACAACTGATGAGAGCGAGTACTTTGTTCCCGCACGTCTGAGTGATGACGAGATGACGGATGTACAGTCTGCAGCCATTCAGATTCACGAGCTATTGGGCCTGCGTGATCTTTCACGTGTTGACTTCATTGCTGATGAAGACGGAAACTTCTGGTTTATCGATGCCAATGTTTCGCCCGGTATGACGGATACGTCGCTATTCCCTCAAGCTGCCGAGGCGACAGGCTCTTTTGACGAGATCTGTGCATCGATCGTCCATTACGTCGCGCAGCGCGCATAGCTGTCTCCGCTAGAATCTTCTTGCTTCAAAGTTTTGGGCTACACCTTTACTGTGTGGCCCAAAACTTTATGCTCTAGCTCTTAAAGAATACCCAGCTTCTTTAAGTCCTCCCTGACAGCATCGATGTTTTCCCAGGTCAGCGCGGGTATACCAAGATACTCCGCAGCCTTAACATACTCGGAACGATCATCAATATAGAGAAGATGCTGCGGCTCTTGTTGGGCCGAAGCAAGTGCCTCTCGATAGATTCCTCTATTCGGTTTTCTAATACCGACATGCGATGAAAAGATCATCGGTCCATTGATATACCGTTGAGCCCAGACGCTTTCCATCACTACTGATGCGTGCGTCACTGGCATGTTCGTGAGCAACCCGATGTTATATCCCGCGGTTCTCAGGTCGCTGAGAAGATGTGCTGCAGCTTCGTCAATAGCGTGCATACGCGAAGCGTCCGCGATTACCAGCTTGCGGACTTGGTCCTCTGATGGTCGGGGTAGGCCACAATCTCCTGAAACCGAGTCCCAGAAGTCTAGATCCGACATTCCTTCGTCATATGAGTCGCGATGTGCCCATACTGCTTTATCGACGAGGGACACGCATTCAGCAGAATCACCAAGGCCAATAATTGACGCAAATTCTCGCGGGTCGGGTCGTTGGCTAACTAATACTCCTCCAACATCGAAGAAAATTAGTTCAGTATTGAGCTCGTCAGCCATGTATGTCAACCTCCACCTCTATTGTCTCGCATGACTGTCGATTCAACAAAATTAACCAGTGTCATTCTCACGTTCACAACTGCTGCATTATCTCTGCATTCATTTGGATTACAGAGCGCCCCGTGACCGCCCAAGTATCGTGTTCTTTGATCATTTCAACGCGCATCTCGATAATTTCAACCGGACTGTTATCAACAACGTGTAGCAACGCCTACTTATGCTTATTTTCACGTGCATATACACCATGATTTTGGAGCTATTGCTCATCCTGATATCAATCACTGTGGGCGATGTTTCACGTGAAACATCGCCCACTAGCTCGTCATCTTGCTGGCCAGCTATCTAAAATCGATAACCACCCGGACAACTGAGATTTCTTCGCTGTTTTGTTACCTGTTCGCATGCGGGAGGAGAAGATCAGCGAGACGTTGCAGATCATCGGAGCCTGCGAACTCGATGATGATCTTTCCCTTCCTTTTTCCTTCAGAAACTGTTACGCGCGTATCCCAGGCATCTGCGAGCACCTGGCTCATGTGCTCACCAAGCGGCGACGTAACCTTAGCCCGTCTCAACGAAGGCTTTGAAGGACGCTGTACTGATCCAAGACGAACTAGTTCTTCAGTGGTGCGAACTGACAAACCCTCAGCAATGATCCTATTGGCAAGGATCTCCATATCTTCCGGAGTTGGTAGGCCAAGTAATGCACGTGCGTGGCCTGCGGATAAAACCTGTGCAGAAACCTTCTTTTGTACCGATGCCGGTAGCTTAAGCAGGCGAAGGGTATTTGCAATTTGCGGACGAGAGCGTGCAATCTTCTTAGACAGCTCCTCCTGCGTAGCCCCGAAATCTGCCATGAGCTGCTGATACGCAAATGCCTCTTCCAATGGATTCAGCTGTGCTCGATGGAGATTCTCCAGCAATGCATCACGGAGTAGATCTTCATCTTCTGTGTGTCGAACGATGGCGGGGATCGTATCCAGACCAGCAAGTTCACTTGCGCGCAAACGTCGTTCGCCCATAATCAGCTCATAACGAGCCTCAGGCTTTTCCTCGAGGAAACCTTTGAGTGTCTCAGAAGGTTCTTCATTAAGGGGTATGCGTCGAACAACAATCGGTTGTAAGACACCGACTTCTCGAATCGAAGCAGCCAGTTCATTGAGGTCGTCTTCATCGAATACCTGGCGCGGTTGACGTGTATTCGGAACGATCTGCTCAAGCGGAATTTCTGCAAATGTCGCACCGGGCACCTGCATCAAATCCGATGTTTCACGTGAAACATCATCACTCACATGCGGCGAAGTACCCGCATGAGACTCATGCGCTTCCATTTGCGCGGGACGTGAGGATCGGAAAGATCGAGAAGAGCCAGTAGCGGATGCGGCACCAGAAGTGGGCGCAACCTTCTCATCATTCGCAGTACTACTACCTGCAGCCTCTACACGCGCCTTACTCTGAGCTGTTGTGGTCTTAACCGACGCTGACTTAGTCGTGCGAGATCGCGGCTCGAGCAACTCCCGAGCGGAACCACCACGCACCGTGGCCGACGATTTACGCTCACCTGGGAAAAGAACATCAAGTGGTCGCCTAGCCACATCTTCGGGCTTCTCAGTTTGGGCAGGGGGGATGAGTGCACCCAAACCACGCCCTAAACCTGTACGTCGTTGGGACCTATGAGATGATTCTGATTGCTCAGCCATGCACACTTACCAATCTCACGAATACTGAATATTGACTCCATTGTTTCACGTGAAACAGGAAAATGTGTATCGAGCAAGCAAAAATACGTTTTCACAGACGCATTCTCCTGAGAAAAAGAATCAGGGTTCAATCGCCTATCAAGACGATCAAAACCCCGAAAAAGTGATTGAGGAGAACAAAACGAGCTATCACATCGCCAAGCGATGACTCAGCTCATACGCTGCCTTTCGATAAGCAAGTGCGCCGGCACCATTCGGATCATAAGTGATGACGCTCTGCCCATAGCTTGGCGCTTCAGAGACTCGAACCGAGCGAGGGATGACAGTCTGCAGCGTCTGCTCAGGGAAGTGTGACCGCACCTCATTCTCGACTTCATCCGATAAGCGCGTACGCTTGTCGGCCATCGTGAGGAGCATAGTTGAAACATGTAGTTTTGGATTAAGATCAGCGCTGATGCGATCAATGGTCGACCACAACTGACTCAAACCTTCAAGCGCGTAGTACTCGGTCTGAATAGGAATCAAAACCTCGTCAGCTGCAACCATCACGTTCAAGGTCACCAGTCCAAGCGAGGGCGGACAATCAATAAGGATCAGATCAATTTGCTGATATGCCTGAACGAAGTACTCAACGGCGTCCGCAAGACGAAACTCTCGCCGTTCGAGATCGACAAGCTCAATTTCCGCGCCTGAAAGATCGATGGTAGCCGGGCACACCCACAGGTTATCCATCTCAGGGCAGGCTTGTAGAACTTCACCGATCGTCAATTGACCGGTAATGACCTCGTACGTCGAAGGCGTGCCAGGACCATGAGGAACGCCGAGAGCACTCGAAGCGTTGCCTTGAGCGTCTGCATCGATAACAACAACCTTCAGACCTGCCAGTGCAAAAGAGGCGGCAAGATTGACAACCGAAGTCGTCTTACCAACGCCACCCTTTTGATTAGCTACCGCAATGATTCGCGTCGACGCGGGTACGCCAAACTCAGCCGTCTCAAGAAACTCTCGATCCTGAAAATTCCGCGTAATTTGGTCCGAAAGTGGGGTATCGCCGGCCATAAAACACAAGCCTTTCTCACACGTCAATGACACAAGTGTAGGCAGTCATGCCCGCGGGAGAAAACCGAGGACACACCCGTAGAAAAGAAATGAGGTATTAAGAACGGAGTCTTTTCGCAACAACGACGTAAGTCGAATCGTCTTCCATTACCGAGGGGACCTCATGGATCTGAGCACTCAGGTGATGACGCTTCAGCTCAGCAGCAGCAGCCTCGACTTCTTCACCCGCACGGCGCCCTTTAAGAGCGACAAGAGACCCACCGGGAGCAATGAGCTTTGAAGTCATACGCACAAGCTTCGTCATATTCGCCAGTGCACGTGAAGTCACCACATCGGCCTTACCCTTACCGCGCAGTTCCTCGGCACGAGCCTGATGAATGCTCACATTGTCCAAGCCAAGAGTGTCCACAACATCTGCGAGCCATTCGCAACGTCGCGCCATGGGTTCAGCAAGATGGACATCAAGATCTGGGCGACAAATCGCGATAACGATCCCGGGGAAACCTGCCCCGGAACCGACATCCAAAATCTGTCCCTTCTTGGGAAGAAAATCCAAGACGGCGGCAGAGTTCACCAAGTGCCTCGACCAGAGTCGGGGGAGCTCACGCGGACCGATCAGCCCGCGGAGCTCACCTTCCTCAACAAGCATGTTCGCAAACTCGGCAATGTCGGGGTAGGCCAAACCGAAAAGCTCTCGAACCTCAGGTCCGGGAACCTCAAGTTCAAGGTCAATTTCGGCCTCGCGAGGAGAATTACCGAGCGCGTCCACTCAGGCCTCCTCGGCCTCGTCGGCAGAGTCAGTATCAGCGTCAACATCCTCCGCAGGAAGAATGACGACGCGGCGACGGGGCTCAACGCCTTCAGATTCGCTGCGAAGACCCTCGGAGGCAACAACGTCGTGGCACACCTTGCGCTCGAAGGGGTTCATGGGCTCAAGCTTCTGGGGCTCACCTGTCGCACGAAGGCGTGCAATTGCCTCGTGAGTGAGGTCCTGAAGATCCGCCTTACGATCGGCACGGAAGCCCGCAATATCCAGCATGAGTCGCGAGCGCTCGCCAGTTTCGGTCTGAACAGCAAGGCGCGTCAGTTCCTGAAGGGCATCGACAACTTCACCGTCTTCGCCAACCAGATGATCCAAGGCAGATGGATCTTCCGAAATAATTTCTACTGATGCACGACCATTTTCGACATCAATTTCGATGTCACCGTCAAGGTCGGCAATATCCAACAGTTCTTCCAAGTAATCGGCAGCGAGCTCGCCTTCTTCCTCAAGGCGCGAGAGCTCGTTTGTCGTATCTTCGCTCATGATTATCCTCCGTAGGGGTTTGATGCCTCAGGCATCGAATGGTCTGTGGGCGCCTCAGCGCTTCTTCTTCTTTGCGGCGGCGCGGCGAGCCTTACGGCGTTCTTGACGCTTGCGTTCGAGCTCTGCAGCTTCAGCATCTGACGAGGCCTCGGAAGAAGCGGCCTGTCCGCCCCGAGCGCGAACCTGACGCTGTGCCTCTTCACGCTTAGCAGCAGCCTCACGACGTTCTGCTGCGCGCTCAGTCGCGACCTTCACACCCTTCATCCAAACCTCATCAGGAAGGGTCGTCCATTCTTGCATGGACAGGTTGCGGTAAACAGAAACGATCTCTCCAGTGCTCATGGCCTGGGGGAAATTAGAGGCGATCTTCTGACGCTTGGCACGGCTGCGAACCTCGGTCAGCGTGGCCTCGTTAAGAGCCTTGAGTTCATCGGATCCATCAGCCAGTTCGCGACGCTTCTCGTCGTAGTCCGCGAAGAAGGGACGTGCCCACGACTGGTAGGCATCCTGACGCTTGGCCAAGAGTTCCTTGTAGGCAGCGGAGTTCGGGTTCGGCATATTCTTAATCACCCACAGCATCTGCAGGTAACCCCAAATGCCCGCGGTCGTCGTATAGATCACGACACCCATCTGGAAGAACAGACCCGAGAAAATGAACATGAAGGGCATGACGTACATCATCATGCGCTGCGAACGAACCATGGGGTTGTTTGGATCCTGGTTCTGCGGCATGTTCTTCGTCATCGTCAGGCGAATGGTCAAGAACTGCGTCGCAACCATGATGACGATGAACACACCGAAGATCAGTGTCGGGAGCGAGGCAAAGGACGAATCACGGATCGTGTGGGACAGCGGGACACCGAAAACCTGCGAGGAGTCGATTTCCGAGGCGACCGCCTGAGTGATCGGACCCAGGGAGTCCACGTGACGCGCACCGACCTGGTAGCTGCTTTCTGCCAGCGCGTGGATGGCGTAAATCGCGCGGTACATCGCGAAGAGAACCGGCAGCTGAACGAGCATCGGCAAGCACGAAGCGAAGGGATTCACACCGTACTTCTTGTTGAGCTCGGAGATCTCCTGCTGCATGCGTTGACGGGAGGCCACATCCGTCTTGCCCTTGTATTTGGCCTGAATCTTCTGCATCTGAGGCTGAACAATCGATGTGCCTCGCATGCTCTTAAGCTGCTTGAGGTACAGCGGGATGATCAGTACGCGCACCAAAATGGTCAGCAGAACGATGGACAGGACCCACGTGAATCCTGCACCGCTGTTCATTCCAACGAGCAACAGCAGGTCGTGAATCCTGACCCAGAGCCAGGCAACCGCTATTGCAAAGGGATAGAGAATCGAATCCACAGGAGATCTCCTTATGATGCGCGGGGGACGCTCACTGCGTCCGTGTGATGCTCGGCCTTCGCCGAGAAGTCTTCAAGAGTGTCGACCGATGTTTCGTCATCGGTGCGATCCATGCCCATGGGGGTTTGTGCCCACGGATCGTCGTAGCCGGCCCAGTCTTGGGGTGGCGTCCAGGCTTCGCTGGTCCACTTGCCGCGAGCGGGAACTTCATCGACCCCGCCGAGGCTCCAGGGGTTACAGCGGAGGATTCGCCAACTTGCTAATAGTGTCCCCTTGACGAGGCCGTGGGTGCGCAGCGCACCGAGGGCGTAGCTTGAGCAGGTGGGGTAGTAGCGGCAACGTGGCGCGAAAAGTGGGGAAATGAAACGCTGGTAGAAGCGCACGGGAAGAATGGCAATATAAGCAAAAGGAGAGCTCATAGGCGACCTCCCTCCCGATGATCCCATTTCTTCCATGCACGGCGAAGAACTTGGTCTAATTCTTCCCCAAGTTCGCACGAACTTGCACCCAGGGCGTCATGCTTTATACGAACAACGACACGTGCTCCCTGAGGAAGTGCGCCCAAACGTTCTCTCATGAGGTGACGCAATTGCCGCTTAACTCGGTTACGTCCAACCGCTCGTTTAATTTGGCTTTTAGGTACGACGAAACCGACGAGGCGTGAATCACTTTCCTCGTCGGTTCGACAATGCACAATGAGCCTTTGCTGACCCGCGCGCGATCCGCTTCGGATTGCGAGGCGGAAGTCCGCTGGATTCACCATGCGGTTCGAGCGGGGCAACACCTCGCGAAAGCTCAGGCGGAGAGGCGGGCGCGGCCCTTGCGACGGCGTGCAGCCAGGATTGCGCGGCCAGCGCGGGTGCTCATACGCAGGCGGAAGCCGTGCGTCTTCGAACGACGACGGTTGTTCGGCTGATAAGTCCGCTTGGTGGTCACTGATATCTCCTCGAATTGGTCATGGACAGTGTGCGCCGCAATTAGGCACACATACGAACTGACAGCCTACGGGTTTTTGGCCGTTCCGTCAACGAAAGAGCGCCGTACCACACTCAATCCACACCTGTGGAAGCAGGTGTGGATAAATTGGGGGTTAGTTATCCACATGCAAAGTTATCCACAGAGCTGTGGACAGGGGTTTTTTCTTTTTGCCGCAAGGGTGAGGTGTTGTAACTACACAAATGTCATTTGGGGATTAAATATCCACAGGTCTATCCCCAGCTGTGGAAAACATGACATGCTTGTAAAGTTATCGGTGGATAATGATTCGCAACCGATATCATTTCTCGTGTCCTATCTCACGTCATCTTTCGGAGGTTCCTGTGTCGATCGATGCCCTTACTCAGGCTTGGTCTGAGGCACTGTCGCAAAACTCAGATCTGTTGGGACCCGCAGCCATGTCTTTCCTGCGTTCAGCAAAGCCGCTGGGCGATATCGACGGCACGATCCTCATCGCAGTTCCCAATGACTTCGCAAAAAAGTGGATTGAAAACAACGGTGCAAATGACCTCACGCAGGCACTTGCTGCAATTCTTGGTCGAAGTGTTCGACTGGCAGTGACCATCGACCCCACTTTGGATGCACAAGAAGAAGCGGTAGAGGAAACCTCCGCTGCGGCCTCGGAAATTTCGGATAACGCAGCGTCTACCCCACAGGGCGAGCCCGCCCATTCATCCTCTTCTTCTCAGGCTTCCGCACAGCTCAGCCAACCCGCCGCCAGCACGGGAAGCCCACAACTGGCAATCGATACCGCTAGCACGCATCTCAATCCCAAGCACACCTTTGACACCTTTGTCATTGGTCCTTCCAACCGCTTCGCTCACGCCGCAGCTTTTGCGGTATCAGAAAGCCCGGGACGTGCCTACAACCCTCTGTTCATTCACGGTGGTTCCGGGCTGGGAAAGACCCACTTAATCCACGCAATCGGCCACTACACGCTGTCACTTTTCCCGCAGTTGCGCGTGCGCTACGTGAACTCAGAGGAATTTACCAACGACTTCATTAACTCAGTGCGTGAAGAAAGCATTGAAGAGTTCCAGAGGCGTTACCGCGAGGTCGACGTTCTGCTCATTGACGATATCCAATTCATTCAGGGCAAAGAGCGTACGGTCGAAGAGTTCTTCCACACCTTTAACTCTCTGTACAACGCGGGGAAGCAGATCGTTCTGACCTCAGACGTACCGCCTCGTGAGCTCGATCTGGAAGATCGAATCCGTTCGCGCTTCGCGGCGGGCCTTTTGGTCGATGTCCTTCCTCCCGACCTGGAAACCCGTATCGCAATCTTGCAAAAGAAGGCCAGTGCGGAAAATATCGAAGTTGATCCTCGGGTTCTGGAATACATTGCCCAACGAATTTCCTCGAATATCCGCGAACTTGAAGGCGCCCTAGTGCGAGTTGCTGCCTTCGAATCCCTGTCAAAAGAACCGGTCACCGTTTCGATGGCAGAGATGCTCTTGAAGGACTTTGCTTCTGACTCGCAGGACACCGAAGTAACACCAACGCTGATTATGAGTCAGACCGCGACATATTTCGGCGTAACGATTGACCAATTGTCGTCTTCGGACCGTTCGCATGTCGTCGTTGAGGCCCGTCAGATCGCGATGTACCTGTGTCGCGAACTCACTGATCTTTCGCTTCCGAAGATTGGCGCTGCATTTGGCGGACGCGACCACACAACCGTGATGCACGCGAATAAGAAGATCGTGGGGTTGATGGCGGAAAAGAGGGAGACCTTCAACTACGTCACCGAATTGACCAACCGCATTAAGCAGGCCGCACGTCAGTCGGCAACTCTCAGCTAAAAACTGGGCGTTTGAGGGTGCGAACTTCCTTTCCACAGAAGCTGTGGAAACTGTGGTGAAACATCACCGATCGCTTGTGTACGAGGCAGAGCAATTTGTGGAGAAAAACAAGAGAACAATCTTCGTCCACAAAAACATGTAGTTCGTTCACACACAGATTCACATATTCATCCACGACAGAAGTGCTGTCATTTCACGGTAAAAATGGGTTTTCCACACAATCCACATAGCCGATGATGATGACGAACTTTAGTTCAAGACAAATAACAAAAAATCGCCAACATCAGTGAGGCCTCGAGCTCAGACTCGTTAAGGTGTAATTCTCAGTTTCCTTGACGCCTACAGCCAGGTAAACTGACCACGGTATATCTACATTCAGTTCCAAGGAGAATCCATGAAGTTCACCGTCGCCCGCGACGTGCTTGCAGAAGCTGTTTCATGGACAGCGCGTGTACTTCCCACCCGTCCCGCAAGCCCCATCCTTGCTGGTATGCGAATCTCGGCTCAGGGTCAGGAACTGACTCTGTCCTCCTTCGACTACGAGGTTTCTGGAAACTCGCGTATTCCCGCCTCGGTTGATGAAGAAGGCGAAGTTCTGGTTTCCGGTCGACTTCTTGCAGATATTTCAAAGTCCCTGCCCAACAAGCCGGTCACCATCGAAGTTGATGGACAAAAAGTTTCTCTTTCCTGCGGTTCCTCACACTTCACCTTGGCAGTCATGCCTATCGACGAATACCCGCTTCTTCCCGCACAGCCTCAGGTTGCAGGCTCTGTAGATTCGCAGGTTTTCCAGCAGGCCGTTGCCCAAGTATCAATCGCAGCTTCTCGCGATGAAACTCTTCCGCTTCTTACCGCTGTCCGCGTTGAAATCGACGGCAATAACATCACGCTTTTGGCAACTGACCGTTACCGTCTGGCAATGCGCGAGCTCAAGTGGGATTCGGTTTCCGATATGTCCGAAGCCGCACTGGTCAAGGCACGCATTCTTCAGGACGTCGCAAAGTCCATGACGTCGGGTGCAAAGGTTGAGATCGGTTTGTCGCAAGAATCTCAGCCGGGCGCTTCTTCGCTCATTGGCTTCCAGGCCGGTGGACGCCGCACGACATCTACCCTGATGGATGGTGACTACCCGCCGGTTCGCCGTTTGTTCCCGGAAACGACCACCATCCAAGCAATCGTCGAGCGTCACACTTTGCTCGAGGCAGTGAAGCGTGTCTCCTTGGTTGCCGAGCGCAAGACCAGTGTTCGCCTGTCCTTCTCCGATGGCCAGCTTGTTCTTGAAGCCGGCCAAGGTGATAACGCTCAGGCTTCTGAAGTTGTTCAGGCACAGCTCATGGGCGATGACATCGCGACCGCGTTTAACCCGCAGTACCTCAGCGAAGGTTTGTCGGTCATGGATACCGAGTATGTTCGCTTCGGTTTCACCCACCCAACGAAGCCCGCTGTGATCACCGGCCAAGAAAAGGCTGATGGTGGAGAGTCGACCGACTTCCGCTACCTGCTGATGCCGATCCGCTACGGAATCTGATCTGGAGTTTGTGTGCGAGTTTCGCACGTTGCGCTGGATGACTTTCGTTCATACCGTCATGCGGTAGTGGAGTTTGCGCCGGGAACCACGGTCCTTTTGGGCTCAAATGGCCAGGGGAAGACCAATCTTGTCGAGGCTGTTTCCTACCTTTCCGCATTCTCTTCCCACCGCGTGAGTGCAGAACAAGCCCTGGTGCGTTTACCCCTTTCCCCTGACGAACCCCTCCCCGGTGGGGCAGTTGTTCGGGTCAGGCTGGTGACAGCAGGTGAACGCGAAACAGTTATTGAACTTGAGATTGTTCGTGGAAAAGCGAATAGGGCGAAGGTCAATCGCACCCAAGTTCGACCGCGCGAAGTTCTTGGCCTGCTCAAAAGCGTGGTGTTTTCGCCGGAAGATCTTCAAATTGTTCGTGGTGACCCACAGGTTCGTCGCCAGTTCTTGGATGATCTCCTCATTCAGCAGCACCCGCTGATTGCACAGGTAAAAAACGATTTTGACAAGGTTGCACGTCAGCGTGCAGCCTTGATGAAGAGTGCTCAATCGCAGTTGCGCCGAGGTTTTACTCCCGACTTTTCAACAGTAGAAGTTTGGGACGACACCTTTGCTCAGCTCTCCGCTCAGCTCAGTCTTGCGCGCGTGGGACTAGTCGACGAACTTCGTGGTCCTGCGGCCCACGCCTATGAGGAAATCGGTGGATCGCCTCGGAAATTGGATATCGAATTCCTTGCTTCCCAGGGGAATTGCCCGGTGGGTGGGGATTTGGCCACGATTGCGGGTGAACTCAAGGAAATTTTGGCCTCGGCACGCATGAAGGAAGCCGAGAGGGGAGTGAATTTATTCGGCGCACACCGCGACGATTTAAAGCTCACCCTCGGTGGGATGCCCGTGAAAGGTTATGCAAGCCACGGCGAGACATGGTCGGTTGCTCTTTCACTACGTTTGGGCGCTTTCGAGCTTCTTTCTCAAGATGGAGATACCCCGATTCTTATTCTCGATGATGTATTCGCAGAGCTTGATTCGTCGCGCAGAGCGGGATTAACCCGTATGATTACCGGAGCGGAACAAGTATTAATCACGGCAGCGGTCGCCGATGACGTTCCGCAAGAATTACATGCTCAGGTTCATGCAGTCCATTGGGATCCTGAGCTTGGAACGGTGGTCGGTGATGAGTAAATTTTCCGATTTTGAATACGCCTCTGCTGCACTACGACGTGTACAAGCCAGAGCGCAGGCCCAGGGCCACTACCGCATTCCTCTGCGGTCACGACGCAGAAGTGTGAGCGGACAAAGTGAAGAATTTGCCGAGGAAATTTTGCTCGATGATGAGCAAGAAGCTACGGAGGTCAACCTTGATCCTCAAGCTGATCCGGATGGTGAATTTAGCGCGCTGTCAACGGTCGTTTCTCGGGCTGGAAGTCGTTGGATCAAAATGCCTGGAATGGCTCCGATGCGGCGAAAATACCGTGAGCCGAAAAAGCTGGGCCTGACGATTGATTCTTTAATCGCCTCGCGCGGGTGGCAGGAACACACTCGGGCGGGAGATCTGATGGCGCGTTGGAGCGATATTGTCGGCGATGAAATCGCTGAGCACTGCTCCATTGAAACAATTGATGATCACCGCCTGATTGTTCAATGTGATTCCACCGCGTGGTTTAAGCAACTTCAGCTACTGCTGCCGCGCCTAGAACGTACGATTGCCGAGGCCGTGGGTGAGGGTGTCGTGCAGCAGGTGATCTTGCGTCCACCTGCCTCTCCTTCGTGGAAAAAGGGCCGTTTATCGGTGCCCGGGAGGGGTCCTCGGGATACCTATGCCTAGTTTCTGAACGTGTGACTGATCACAGCCTCAAAAACGGCTATATTTCGCGGATAATTCCTGTGAGTGATTCTTCCTCATAGCGGTGTCAATCAGGGCTTTCCCCCTGCCTTTTCGGTAGAATGGTAGCGGTTGTTTTATTGCTACTGCGCCATTTTCGGGCAGTGCACACCCATGCGGGTGAAGAATGAGGGGAGCCATTAGGTGGCTGAAACGCAAGAACCAACAGTCGATGACGGATCCGACGGCTACGGCGCGTCAGATATCACCGTCCTCGAAGGTTTGGAGGCGGTGCGTAAGCGCCCCGGTATGTACATCGGGTCAACCGGTGAGCGCGGCTTACATCACCTGGTGTATGAGGTTGTAGATAACTCCGTTGACGAGGCCTTGGCTGGTTACGCGGACCACATTGAGGTCACGATCCTGGCCGATGGTGGCGTTCGCGTCGTCGATAACGGACGCGGTATTCCCGTTGACGAGCACCCGACCGAACACAAGCCAACGGTCGAGGTCGTCATGACCATCCTGCACGCGGGCGGTAAGTTCGGCGGTGGCGGTTACGCGGTTTCCGGCGGTCTTCACGGTGTGGGTATTTCGGTTGTGAATGCCTTGTCTACGCGTGTCGATACGGAGATTCGCAGGCAGGGATACGTATGGCGGATGTCCTTCGCTAACGGTGGTCACCCCATTACCGAATTGGTTCGTGGTGAAGAAACCACTGAAACCGGAACGACGCAAACCTTCTACCCGGATCCCGAAATCTTTGAGACCACCGTCTTCGATTTCGAAACCTTGCGTCAGCGCTTCCAGCAGATGGCATTCCTCAACAAGGGACTGCGTATTACCTTGACCGATGAGCGCGAAACTGCCACGGATGAAGGCGACGAAATCGCCGGAGACGAGCAGGCCTCAGAAGAAAAGCACAAGGGATTCCGCCAGGTTTCCTACATGTATGAGCACGGCCTGCGTGACTACGTGGAATACCTGGATTCGGCAAAGAAGATCGAAACGATCAACGCTGACATCATTGACTTCGAAGCGGAAAA
>NZ_CAUTWQ010000020.1:0-26269 GCF_963542285.1 uncultured Actinomyces sp.
AGATAAAACAAACCACGACACGCCCATCCCATACACACATTTCGGGCATTAACCCCAAAAAGGGTCATCTGGCGAGCATTGTTGCAGGTCGCTAGGTGTTTGTGTTGTGAGTTTCGACCTTTGGGGGAGGCGGTGTGATTCTGATCGCAGTAGATACAACAAAACCCCCGCGATGCGAGGGTTTTATCTGGTGGCTCCGACCGGCGTCGATCCGGTGACCTTTCGATTTTCAGTCGAACGCTCTACCAACTGAGCTACAGAGCCAGGACCGAAACCTGCTGGCCTGGTCTTGCGACCCCGACGGGACTTGAACCCGCGACCTCCGCCGTGACAGGGCGGCGCGCTAACCAACTGCGCTACGGGGCCTTACAACAGGTAAGACCTATTGAATTGTTCCAATCACGAGTGCGACCGGTGGTACCCCCAACGGGATTCGAACCCGTGTCGCCGCCGTGAAAGGGCGGTGTCCTAGGCCTCTAGACGATGGGGGCCACTGTCGGCCACCGGTCTGGCGTCCGAGGACGAAGAGAATATTAGGCAGAAGCGCGCCATTAAAGCAAAAAGAATGGCAGTGATGACCGTCACACGCGGACTTTTCGTTGGAATATCGCACCTTTTCGCCACCGCCTCTCATACAAGCATCAGGCGCTTTTCATTGATCACGCATAGGCTTGATTGAGATGATGATGAGCGAGATAAGGATGGTTTGATGATTTTTCCTCTAGAAGATTCCTCTCCTTCACCTTCCCCTTCCCCCTCTGGGATTACTGAGGCAGCAGTCGACAACGCGCTTAACGTCGCATCGCTTGTTGTTGCTGCTGTTGTTGGTGCTGCCATCGGTTTTTTTGTGGCTCTCGCAATTGCCATCATTGTGCGACCAATCGCCCGCCGCTCACGCTACTTTGCCGCCATTGTTAAACGCGTTCGCACCTCCTTCTACCTGACAGCTCTGCCATGGGGAGCGTGGACCGGATTGCAGGTCATGCTCGTTAATACGACTCTCTCCGATTGGTCGAACGGCGGATTAGTTGGTTTCGCCTCGCATGCCCTGCTCATCGTTTCCATCCTCACGACGACCTGGATGATCTATAACTGCGCGTGGATCTTCGAAGATGCCGCGCAGATCCGTCAGGCACGTGACGGTGGTATCTCCCGTAAATTCGAAACGCAAGCGCAAATCATTCGCCGCTTACTCCAAGTCCTCATCGTCATCGTTGGAGTCTGCTTCGCTCTCTTCACTTTCGATGCCGCCCGCCAAGCGATGGCGACCCTTCTGGCCTCTGCCGGTCTTATCTCCGTCATCGCCGGTCTTGCAGCGCAACAAACCCTGAGTAATGTCTTTGCAGGAATGCAGCTCGCATTCACTGATGCGATCCGTGTGGGTGACGTCGTGGTTGCTGGGGAACCAAATGCTCCCTCCGGAAAAGTCGAAGAAATTACTCTCTCATACATCGTCATTCGTCTTGTTGATGAACGTCGACTGATTGTCCCCTCTACCTATTTCACCTCAAACGCTTTCGAAAATTGGACGCGTCGAGCCGCCAAACAGCTGGGCACGGTTGAGCTCAAGCTGGATTGGGCCGCTCCCATGACCCTGATCCGAAACCAGGTGCAAAAACTTCTCTTGGCAACGGACTTGTGGGACGGGCGCTCGTGGGCCGTCCAAGTCGCGGACTCCGATGCAACGACTGTCACGGTTCGTATCGCCGTTTCCGCAAAGGATTCTGGAACGCTGTGGGACCTGCGCTGTTACCTGCGCGAAAACATGATCCGCTGGATTGTAGAGCAAGAACCTGCAGTACGTCCCCTGACACGGATCCAGCCCCTCGATGTTCAAAGCATCCAGCAGGATACTTCTCGCGAGACCATCGCTCGCCTCGCAAAGGAACTGTCGGGTATTGCCGCCGATACGACGGGTGAGCCCAACTCGCACCCGGTGTCGGTGGCAGGAAAGCCCGCTCAGGCATCGCCGGTTTCTTCTCAGGACAAGACAGAAGAAAAGGCTGATGCGGACCCCCTCGACGATGCAGTGCATTCCGCGCGGCTCCTAGCAGCCCGGCAGAAAGCAAAGCGCGCACGCAGGAGGGCAATGGCCCAGCGTCAGCGTGAACTCGCTGATACGGGGAAGGTCACAGCGGTGGCCTCGCCCAATGACGCGCAGACCCAGGTTTTTTCGCAGACGATGCTGCATTCTTTGGTTGCCGAACAACTCGCCGAAAAGGTTGCCCAGGCCAATGCGCGTCTAGGTAAGAACCACCTTGGTGGGGGATCGACCGCGCTCTTGCCTCAGGTCCAGGCGGAGGGTGACAAGGCGCAGGCCTCAGCTCCGCAGGTACAGTCCGGTCAAGCTCATATGGATGCGACTGTCGTTCGCGGGGAGCGCCTCTTCTCAGGGTCTCCCGATGCCGATGAACGCAATCAGATTTACGCCGGTCCCGGTGAGGAAGTCCTGGCAGAACGTGAAGCCACGGCGAAACGCCACGAAGAAGAAACGACTCGTTTGAAGAGCGGACCTCGAGTGCCCGAGGATGCAGTGCGTCCGCAGCGCAGCGATGTTCAACAAGACTGAAGTGAGGAAGCAACATGAAGATCATTCGAACCCGTGATCGTGCAACGCAGCTCGAACACCTTGCGCAGGCTCAGCAGTCGGCACCCAGCGTGAATTACAGTGACGAGGAATGGCGTGAGCGGCTTACTCCTCAGCAGTACTTGGTTCTTCGCCAAGCCGGGACTGAGGCGCCATGGACAGGTGAGCTGTTGGATGAACACCGCTCGGGTACCTATCTGTGTGCGGCATGTGGCGCTCAGCTTTTCCCCTCGTCAACGAAGTTTGAATCGCATTGCGGGTGGCCGAGTTTCTATGAAGCACTGCCCGGTGCAGTTAACTATTTCGAGGATATTTCCCACGGAATGCGCCGCATCGAGGTGCGCTGTGCAAGCTGTGATTCTCACTTAGGGCACATTTTTGATGACGCACCGAATCAGCCAACGGGAAATCGTTTTTGCATGAATTCAATCAGTCTTCGTTTTGTGCCTGATCCTATGGCATAATGCGGGATGTGGTCTCCCATCTTCGTGCACTTTTAACTCGTGTTCCTGCTCCGGTTTTGATAGTCGGCGCAGCATTAAGTGCGTATAGTGGTGCTGCTTTTGCGGTCATGATTTTTTCGGTTGTTGAACCGGGAGTTATTGCATGGTTTCGCATCTTTATTGCCGGGATTATTCTGTGCATGTGGAGGCGCCCTTGGAGAGCGGGGCTTCAATGGAGGGACCTTCTTGAATCGGCCCTCTTCGGCCTGTCCCTGCTGGCAATGAATGTTGCCTTCTATGAATCGATCGACTACTTGCCGATGGGGGCAGCGGTATCGATGGGATTTATCGGCCCTGTTTTCGTCGCCGTTGTCCGAGGCCGGGGCCTTGCGCCCAGGGTGGCCGCGGTGTTAGCGATGGCTGGTGTGGTCGCTGTTGGCGGTTTGGGACTAGATCTCTCTGATCCTCGAACTGCGGCGGGAATTAGGTGGGCTGCGTTGACGGCCGCGGCCTGGGCAATTTACATCCTTTTGGGTCAGAGAGTTGCCTCTAAGCGTTCGGGACTCACCAATCTTGCCGTGGGGTGCGCGCTGAGCGGGCTGATCACGTCTCCCTTTGTTCTTCCGCAGGCTCTTCCCGCTTTTGCGCAGCCTCGAATTTTTGGAATCATTGTGATCATCGCGGTCTTGTCGACGGTTGTTCCCTGTTCCTTCGAAGCTCTTGCAATGCATCGCGTCTCGGCCGCGGACTTCTCGCTCATCGCCTCGCTGTCGCCTGCATCATCTTTGGTCGTTGGAATTATCATTCTTGGGCAGCTTCCGACGATGTGGCAGCTCGTTGGTTTGCTCCTCATCTCTTTCGCGGTCGCAATCGCTTCGAGGCAAGGAACTAAAGACCACACGGTCCTCGCTGACGAAGTGCAAGAACTTGTTCAAGTTACCTTGTGACGCCTAGAAACTCCGTGTCTGTCATCAATCGAATACCCGCTCAACTTCTCATTGTCACCTCGGCTCTCATTCAATACAGCGGTGCTGCGGTCGCAGTTTTCGCCTTCTCTGTCGTTGAACCGGCCTCGGTCGCATGGTGGCGCGGTTTCGTTGGCGGTTTGGTCCTGTGCGCGTGGGTACGTCCGTGGCGAGGCCTCGACCGCGCAACCCTCAAGGGAGCCTTTTATTTCGGTATCGCTCTGGTCTGTATGAATGCATGTTTCTACGAGGCGATTTCGCGGATTCCCTTGGGGGCTGCAGTTTCCTTGGAGTTCCTTGGACCTGTGAGTGTTGCCGTTGTTCGGGGCCGCGGGTGGGCGCCGCGTGTTGCCGCCTTCTTTGCCTTGGCCGGAGTGTGCGCAATCGGTGGCTTGGGCTTGGATTTGAGCGCGCCTGGAACTTTGACTGGGGTCGCATGGATTATGGGGGCTGCGGCTTCGTGGGCAGGATATATCGTTCTCGGACAAAAGGCCGCGTCTTCAAGCTCCGCGATGACTAACCTTTCGCTGGGTTGTGCGTTCAGCGCCTTGATCTCTGCACCAATCCTGGCCCCAGGGGCAATGGTTGCATTCAGTGATCGAAAGGTTTTAGTCGCGGTCATTGCCTTGGCATTCTTGTCAACGGTTTTCCCATACACCCTTGAAGCCATGGCAATGAAGCGGGTTTCTGCAGCGACTTTTGCCTTGTTCACAGCGCTTCTTCCCGCGACCTCGGCTCTGGTCGGTGCGGTACTTTTGCGTCAGATTCCTAGCCCGTGGCAATTGGTTGGTCTGGTGTGCATTTCGATTGCCGTGGGGATTGCCTCGATGGCTGGGCGCGCGCATCCCGATATTAATGGGAAAGAAGCAGTCGTGGAATCTTCCGGCGTTCAGGGCTCACAAGAAACAGAAAACTAGAAAAGCGCAAAAGAAGTAGGCCCAGGGGGACTCGAACCCCCAACCCGCGGATTAAAAGTCCGCTGCTCTACCATTGAGCTATAGGCCCGCGGGTAATCCCGCTGTGTGGCCCATCGGGTGGACCAACCCCACCATCTTACTTGTAGGAGAGCAAATGGGCGAACCGCAACGCATCCCAAGGCGTCCGGCGATTTTGGACTACGCGCAAACAGAGGCAATTGTTGGTGCGCCAGATGTCGCGGATTCTTCTGTTCTTGCTCACTCAACTGCTTGGGCGCTGCTGGGTGTTGGAGATGAAGATTTTGATGCCGAGGCCTTGCGTCGCCTTCGCGAGCTGCTTTCCACGGGTGGAGTTCCTCTAGTTGCCGAGCTGTGGTCGCAGAGCCCTGATTTCACTCTTCCAGGCGCGCTGTGGCGCGTGTACTTGTTTAGAGAGTGGTTCCACCGTGACCCGCTCACGGTTGCTGATCTGTACATCTTGGGATTGCATGCGGAGCAGGTCCCCGGACTCGAAGAGCCCATTCATGCGCGTCCTTTGGAAGATGTTGTCCATGACGCGGACGCGCTTCTGTCCGGAGAAAAATGTGATGATGATCTGGAAGGCATCTTTATTGAGCTTGCACATGCGATGCGCATTATTGCTGCGGGCGATCCCAGAGTGGGAAGACAGTGGATCGATGATCCGCACGATGCCTTGGCTTATGGTGTGACGATGCGTGCGCGGGCGCTGGTTATGACCGCTCAAGAACTCGAACGCGCTGCCTCCCGAGCGCGCATCGGGGAGCTGGACTGAGTTTTATATTGTGAGAACGCAGGAATAGAAACCAAGAATTCCTTGTTGAGAACACTGTTAGCCCAGTGGGGGTATTTGTCTTAGAGGAGTTCTCATGACGACCATTGCAATTCTTGGCGGAACAGGTTATGCGGGTTCGCATATTGCAGCTGAAGCACTTTCTCGTGGCTTCCACGTCGTTTCTTGGTCGCGTTCGCGGCCATCAGAGCCAATCGAAGGCGTGACCTACAACCACGGTGACCTTCTCAATGAGGAGGTCCTCCGCAGCGTTGTCGATGGTGCGGATGTCGTCGTTGGTGCGCTTTCACCTCGAGGTGCTTTGGATGGCTCTCTTCGCTTCCTCTATTCGCAAGTCGCGGACCTCGCTCAAAAGGCTGGAGTGCGCTTGGGGATTGTCGGTGGCGCCGGATCGTTGCGTGTTGAAGAGGGTGGACGTACCCTTGCTTCGCTTCCGGACTTCCCTGAGGAATTTCGTTCCGAGGCCGGCCAACTGGCCGCAGTCCTTGAAGATTTGCGCTCGCGCAGCGATGATCTTCAGTGGTTCTTTGTTTCTCCCGCGGGTAATTTCGGTTCCTACAATCCCGGAACTCATACCGGGCACTTCCGCCTCGGTGGTGACGTTCTGCTCACTGACGAGAATGGGGTTTCCGATATCTCTGGAGCGGACTTTGCCCAAGCCTTTGTCGACGAGATCGAAACGCCCACTCATACGGGACAGCGTTTCACTGTCGCCTACTAAATCAGCAATCTGAGAACAGCGTGGGTGCGGGTTTTAAGCCCGCACCCACGCTCACTCTAGGTTAGGGTTAATAACGTGACACCCAGCCCTCAGCCCATGCCCCCGATGCGCCTTATTCGCGCAGGCGGCGCCCTTGTGTGGCGATTGCGCCACCCGGGTCGTGAGGTCCTCCCAGGAGATGTACTTGACGAGGCTGAGATCGAAGTTCTGCTAGTCCATCGCCCCCAGTATCACGATTGGTCGTGGCCGAAAGGCAAGATTGAAGGACGAGAGACCATTCCCGTTGCGGCTGTGCGTGAGGTCGAAGAAGAAACCGGTCACGTCATCAGCCTCGGTGCTCCACTGACGACTCAGCGCTACCGCCTCGGCTCAGGGCAGACCAAGGAGGTCCGCTACTGGGTGGGAACCCTCATGGACAACAATCCTCATTCCGATCATGGCCTCGTCCACCTGCGCAAGCCGGTCCACCGCGCCCCTACGCGGGAAATTGACCAGACGCGATGGATGTCTCCTTCGCGTGCTCAGGATCTTCTTACTCGTCGCGGAGATCGTCGTCTGCTCAATGAACTTCTCATGCGAGGCCGAAGTGGTGAGCTTGTGACTACTCCTTTGGCTATGTTGCCCCATGCGCGTGCGCTTCCAGCCCAACATTGGGAGGGTGATGACGACGCGCGTCCTCTGTCGCGTACTGGGGTTCGCGAGGCACTTGAACTGGTAGATCTACTATCTGCGTATGGGATTCGTCGCGCGATGGCGACCTCTTCTGCGCGGACGCGACAGACGCTGGGACCCTGGGCTGCACTCGCGGGAGTTTCGATCGATACTCTTCCCTCGCGTGAGGGTGCAGATTCCGCCTCTGATGAGGCTTTTGTGCGTGCGTTTTTGGCGGATGGTGAGCCGCGAGTGCTGTGTACTCCACGTACGATGCTTCCGGGACTTTTTGATGTCTTCCGTCAATTTACGCCCTCTGGCGTGCGGATGAATTTTCCGCTTGACGCCAGGGAGCTTTCAGCATCGGAGATGGTTATTTTGCACACTCTTCCGGAGGGGAACCGGGTGCGTGTGGTGGACGTTGAACGTCACGCACCTAGAGTCGCAGAGTAGCTGCTAGCTAGTGCTAGTACGCCGAGTCTCGAACGGAACCGCGAAGGGTTTGGTCGCCGTTCGCAGCGGCAAGACACACAATCTGTCGGTCGCCCCGCTTCCATGACTCTCGGCTAGGTGTCATCCAAATGAGGTCAAGGGCTGAGTCTTCGACACCGCTTCCAACGTAGGACGTGAACTCTTTTTCGCACTCGCGTCGTGCTTCTGACTCAAGTTGCGCGGCCTCGGGGAATTCTGATCCCCCAACAGTGGGGAGGGCGAAAACCTCAGCCTGGTGAGGGCGCGAGCAGGGAACAGTTTCTAAAGAATACGCGCTGGTTGAGGTTGGAATTTGAACGCAGGTCCCGACGGAAAGTCGCATGACAGAAGAAAAACCGCACCCGCTGAGTGTGCTTGCCCCAAAGAGAAGGACAAGCACACCGCAACAGGTGCGAATGAATGATGCTGTCACTGAATTCGGGCCTCAGACTCCAACGATCAGTGCGCAGATCCAATAGACAACCGCAGCAACTGCGGCAGCTGCGGGTAGGGTCAGGAACCAGGCGGTCACGATCGATCCCGCGACACCCCAACGCACTGCTGAGAAACGTTTTGTGCACCCAACGCCCATGATCGAGGTCGAAACAACCTGAGTTGTCGAGATCGGAGCGTGGACGACGTAGGAGCACAGGTAGAGGACCGAGGATGACACGGCCTCGGAAACGAAACCGCGAGCGGGATCGAGGTCGATGATCTTACGACCGATGGTTCGCATAATTCGGCCACCGCCGGCCATAGTCCCCAAGGAGATTGCAAGAGCTCCTGAGAGCTTTACCCACATTGGGACGGTCATATCTCCAGTGACGGGGTCGTAGATCTGGTGAGTCTCGCCGTAGCCACCGGCTAGAAGAGCCATGACAATGATGCCCATGGTCTTCTGCGCATCTTGGATACCGTGGCCAAGAGCCATAGCGGCCGAAGAAAAGCGCTGCGCGGCACGGAAGCGACGCATCGTGTGGTGGTATTGCGCGTGACGAAGCAGGAAAAGCACGATGCGCATGACGATGTAGCCGAGGACGAAGCCGACGATGGGGGAAGCGAACATCGGGATGATGACCGACTTGACGATTCCCCACCAATAGACGGCGGTGCCGCTCATCAAGCCGGCGCCGACCATACCGCCAATCAACGCGTGCGAAGAAGAAGAAGGAAGCCCAAACCACCATGTGATCAGGTTCCAGATACAGGCACCGAGAAGCGCAGCAAGAATGATGACCAGGCCCTTTTGCTGCATTTCTACCTGGGTAGATTCAGCGTATGGCGAGATCGAAATAATTCCCTCGCCAATGGTCTTTGCAACCGCAGTTCCCATCATGGCACCGAGAACATTCATGCCTGCGGCCATCAAGAGAGCCGTGCGGGGAGTCCATGCCTTGGTGGAAACAGAGGTTGCAATCGCGTTCGCAGCGTCATGGAAGCCGTTGGTGTAGCTGAAGAACAGCGCAACGGCAATGACGATGCACACTAGGATCAGGTTAGGATCCACGGCTCAGGATTCCTTCAGTGCAAGGGCTTCGATGACATTGGCTAGATCTTCGAAGGCATCTGCGCATGACTCAAGGCTCTGAATGACATCCTTGAGCTTGATGACCGTGATGGGATCAAGACCGGAGTCGAAAAGTGCCGTGAGAGTGCGGCGGTACGCCAAGTCGCCCTCATTTTCGAGGCGGTTGATCTCAATCCAGTAATCGCGCAGGTCCACGGGGGACTTGAGCGCCGGAATGTTCTTAGCCGTTAGCTCTGCACAATGAACGATGACTGCGATCTGTTCATCAAGCAGGTGTGCAATCTGCTCGGGGATGCCTGCAATGCCGTAGACGACCAGCATGTCGCCGGCTTCGTCAATGAAGTCCATGCAGTCATCCAAGTGGGATGCAAGAGACTGAAGGTCTTCGCGGTCGAAAGGCGTGATGAAGGATGAGTTAATCCGTTGGAGGATTTCGTGGTTGAGCTCGTCGCCCTGGTGTTCGACGCCATGAAGCTGGTCGCGAAGTGCGATTCGCTCTTCGGGGGAAGCAGCGTAGATATGCGAAAGAATTTCAACTCCCTCGACAAGCTTATTTGCTTGCTGGGTGAAGAATTCGAAGAAGTTTGGGCCCTGCGTTCTATTTCGGATCCCCATAATGTCCCTCCGATTGTGTTGAGACTGCCTCAAGGCAATCGTCATCCATTACACACTGGATATTCAAGTTCACTTTAGGGTGAATCTCCTGTTGAAGAATGTGTCTATTGCCACATCTGCATGAATGGCCGAGATATTGCGGGAAACTACAAGGAAACGTGGCCACAGTTGTCGGAATTGTCAGATTTAAATGGAAAGAGGGACTTTGCGCCCGCGCAAATACCGGTGGGGTAGAGCATGATTAAGAACGTAGATCGGGGCGTGACCACGTCCCAGAATCACCGAGTGCCTCAGGAGGCAAAATGTCCGTGACCGAACAGGATGTGCGTGCAGCCGCTCCGGCAAACGCTCCCGAAGATGTCATCAAGTGGGTTGCTGAAATTGCAGCGCTGACCACCCCTGATCGTGTGGAGTTCGCTGACGGCTCCCAGGAAGAGTGGGATCGCCTCACTTCTCAGATGGTTGAGAGCGGTATGTTCACCAAGCTGAACGAAGAGAAGCGCCCCAACTGCTTCCTCGCCCGTTCTAAGCCCTCTGACGTTGCGCGTGTTGAGTCTCGTACCTTCATTTGCTGTGAGAAGGAAGAAGACGCAGGCCCGACCAACCACTGGGCAGACCCCAAGGAAATGAAGGCAACCCTGCACGAGAAGTTCACGGGTGCCATGAAGGGCCGCACCATGTACGTGGTTCCCTTCTCCATGGGTCCTCTGGGTGGCCCCATCTCCCAGCTCGGTGTTGAGATCACCGACTCTCCCTACGTTGTTGTCTCCATGCGCATCATGACCCGCATGGGTGCAAAGGCAATGGACCTCATCAATGAGGGCCGCGTGTGGGTTCCCGCCGTTCACTCCGTCGGTGCTCCTCTGGAGCCCGGTCAGGAAGATTCCACCTGGCCCTGCAACGACGAGAAGTACATCACCCACTTCCCCGAGACCAATGAAATCTGGTCCTTCGGTTCCGGTTACGGCGGCAACGCACTGCTGGGCAAGAAGTGCTTCGCGCTCCGTATCGCTTCGACCATGGCAAAGCGCGATGGCTGGATGGCAGAGCACATGCTCGTCCTGCGCCTGACCCGCGAGTCCACCGGTAAGCAGTACCACGTGACCGCAGCATTCCCCAGCGCATGTGGCAAGACCAACCTGGCCATGCTCCAGCCCACCATCCCCGGCTACAAGGTCGAGACCGTGGGTGACGACATTGCATGGATGCGTCCGGGCCCCGATGGCCGCCTGCGCGCCATCAACCCCGAGGCAGGCTTCTTTGGTGTTGCACCGGGAACCTCCTACAAGACCAACCCCATGGCAATGGAGACCGCAAAGGCGAACTCCATCTTCACCAACGTTGCACTGACCGACGATGGTGACGTGTGGTGGGAAGGCATCGACGGTGAGGTTCCGGCCCACCTGATCGACTGGCACGGTAACGACTGGACCCCCGAGTCCGGCGAGAAGGCTGCTCACCCGAACAGCCGCTTCACCGTTCCCGCCTCGCAGTGCCCGATCATCTGCCCCGACTGGGAAGCACCCGAGGGTGTTCCGGTTGACGCGGTCCTCTTCGGTGGCCGCCGTGCAACCAACGTCCCGCTGGTTGCTGAGCAGTACGAGCCCGCACACGGCGTGTTCATTGGCGCTTCCGTTGCCTCTGAGGTCACCGCTGCTGCAACCGACGTTAAGGCCGGTTCGCTGCGCCACGATCCCTTCGCCATGCTGCCCTTCTGTGGCTACAACATGGCCGACTACTGGGGCCACTGGCTGGAGATGCAGGACAAGCTGGGCGAGAACTTCCCGAAGGTCTACCAGGTCAACTGGTTCCGCAAGGACGAAGACGGCAACTTCATGTGGCCCGGTTACGGCGACAACTCTCGTGTTCTGGACTGGATCGTTCGCCGTGCAGCTGGCGAGGTCGAGGCAATCGATGGCGTCACCGGCCGCTACCCGCACTTCGAGGACTTCAACCTTGAAGGTCTGGACATCGACGAAGCAAAGTGGGCAAAGCTCTTCGAGATTGACCCCGATGCTTGGTCGGCAGAGATGGACGACACCGAAGAATACTTCTCGCAGTTCGGCGACAAGCTCCCCGCAGCTATCACCGAGCAGCTCGCGAAGTTCCGTGCACGCATCGCTGCTGCAAAGCAGGCCTGATAGCTTCTAGCTAGCACACTCAGTAGGCGGGCAGTTCCCACAGTGGGAACTGCCCGCCTATGTTTGTCTTTCTGTGATGTTTTAGAGTAGAAGATACGTACACATTTTGGGTACCCATGTGGGGAGGCGAATTGGCTGTTAAACGTTGGACGACGGTTAACGGATACGAGTGGGCCGTACTCGAGCCATCATCGGGAAATCCGGATGATCTGTGGATGTGTTTGACACTGGCCTACGGAACATTCAATGTCGCTCCGGAAGAAATCGGTGCCCTTCACGTGCTCATGGAGTCCATTGGCACCGAGCTCAAACGTCCAGTCGAATATGCGCCCGGTCAGTTCGCGTCCGCTCAGGTTGAATTAGCAAGCTACCTTTCTGAAATCGATATCCGCGTACATGGGCCGCGTGAAATCGTCCGCCAAGCGTGGTTGCGTTTGCCGGCTTGCTTTGAAAACCCCGAAGGGATGCTTCCATCTGCCGGACATGCAGATGCCTCTGATATGTGGGCATCCGAGGTGGCCAATCGAGCGGGTATTTCCGAAGCTTTGCTCGCTATTTTCCGTCCTGATACCGTGACTTTCGAGGCCGAAAAATACTTTCCCGCGGCCTGCGAACTTGCGCGCCGGATCTCGCCTTTTGAAGCACGCTACCCCTGTGTTTTTGTGACGACAGAGCCTGACTTCTTGGGGCTGGGCTTTGATCGTGCGCCAGACTCTTTGGACTTGGATGACCTTCTAGCAGTCAATACCGAAACACCGCGTGACCAGTATCAGCCGGGTAGTCAGTGGCAGGGTGGAACAAATTATCTCTTCTCTTTTGCTGTCCCAATGACGCGCGCAGGCCTTGCGGCACGTTGGGCAATAGCCATTGACGCGACAAATGTTCTACGAGCGATGAATTCGCGTTACTCGGATATCAAAGTGTCAAGCGCTGCTTACTCTGTCGCTCCAGAACTCATTGGAATGATCCGCTTCAAAGAAATGGACATGTACTGGGATGCACGTCGTTTCCTTGATGAATTCTTTAAACCGGAGCGCAAACTAACGGTCGATCTTTCCAAAATCATCGAGCGCGTTGCAGATGATGAGAATCTCGATGTTTCGCAGCACTTGCACCGGATCAATGACACCAGTGTGCCTACCCCAGCAGAGGTCCGCGATATCATCGACCGAGCAATTGCGTGCGCCCACATCGCGTACGACGTGGCATCGCCCCAGCTGCTGCGGCGTTATCCGCTTCTGACCGCACCGAAGTCTACTTACGACCACTTCCCACTCTATAAGGGATATCCCGAGCCGGCCCCTTCGATTCCATATCCCTCGACAGAGGGGACAGACCTTCTATCGAGCGTTCCTGAAAACCTCAGTGGATACTCGATGATTCTTCCTCATCACCTCATGGTCTCAAGTGACAGGCTCGTCGCGCAGTGGTTTGATCCATTGAAGGCTGGTAATCCGAACCTAGTTACCCGTCGTGTTGAAATTACCATTGCAAACATTGCGGTACTTCTTCGTACGGGGAAGGCCTATATCCTCATTGATCGCGATGGGACCTTCTTGCCGCTCTATCCCAAAGCTTTCATCAGCCCAGAGTCATTAGTCATCTTTGACTCATTGCTTGGGTATCTTCAAGAAAACGTTCCCACTCTGACTATTGATTCGCTGTTCGATCAGGAAATCGAGCTGGTTGATAGCTTTAACCAATACGGGCCCCGGGGAGTTGAACAGGGCAGTGTGAAGCCGTTGCCCGACTACATCACGCACTTGGACACTGTTCGTCTGTGGCGGCAAAATGCTCCGGAAATGGAGGAGGCCTGGCGTAATCCCGGTGGAACTCCCGCAGACAATAGTCTTTCCACGGAGTCCTACGGGTATGAATCGCAGGCTGCCGCGCGAAAAAAGAAGCGTACGGGATGGATTCTTGCGGTCATATTCATGCTGGTTTTTGGGATTATTCGCGCCTGCGCACATACGACGATCAAGAGTTCTCATACCCCAACGGTGACGCATATTCCGACCATTTCAGTCACCATACCCAGTTTTTCTGTACCTCCAATCACCCTGCCCACTCCCAGTAGCACGCAGTGATTGGGAAAGACCGGTGACTCACGGACCTGAATGCGTTTCTAAAAAACAGTAAGATATTCGTAATTATTCAATGAGCCAGGAGTTTCCTGAATGTCCACTTATCTCACCGATGATGAGCTCAAACGCAGCAAAGAGCTCCTGGACCGTATCCAGAAGATCTTCTCAGAGCGCGTTGTCGGCCAAGAAAACCTTCGTGAAACCCTGATTGTTGGCCTGTTGGCTCAGGGACACATCCTGATGGAATCTGTCCCCGGTTTGGCAAAGACTACGGCTGCTCAAACGATTGCCCAGGCAATTTCGGGTTCATTCCACCGCATTCAATGCACCCCAGACCTGATGCCGAACGACATTGTTGGTACGCGTATCTGGAACCAGGCCGAAAATGAAATGACAACGGAACTGGGGCCTGTCCACGCCAATATCGTGCTTCTCGATGAAATCAACCGTTCATCGGCAAAGACCCAATCTGCCATGCTTGAGGCGATGCAGGAAGGACAGACCACTATCGGTGGAATTGTCTATCCGCTGCCCAAGCCCTTCATGGTGATGGCCACTCAGAACCCCATTGAAGAAGAAGGAACCTACGTGCTTCCCGAAGCACAGATGGACCGCTTCTTGATGAAAGAAATCATCACCTACCCGAAGCCCTTGGAGGAGCTTGAGGTTCTGAACCGCATCGAAGCGGGGACTATGGACAAGCCCATCGATGCGGAGCCCATCTCCCTGGAAGATCTGACTTTCCTCCAGCAGATGACCAGACGCGTCTTCCTGCACGATACGTTGAAGGCATACATCGTCGACATCATCAACACCACTCGTGGTATGGGCCCCAACCCGCTTCCCGGTTTCTCGCAGCATGTGCGAGTGGGCGCATCGCCTCGTGGCGGTATTGCTCTCATGCGCGTGAGCCAAGCTGTGGCGCTGATGGCCGGCCGCAACTACGTGATGCCTGATGATATTAAGAAGCTTCGTCACGCGATTCTTCGCCACCGCATCATTCGCACCTTCGATGCGATGGCCGATGAGATTTCAGTTGATGGCTTGATCGATGCCGTCTTCAACGCGGTAGCAGTACCGTGAGCCCAATCCTGAAGAAGGGGGTCGTTGAGGGCTCGTCTCAGACTCTCGGTGACGTCGACCAGCATCAAAAAGCGCACGCGAATAACGCACAGCTGCGTGCTCTGGGCGGTCGAACTCAGCTTCCGATCTTGCGTAAGCTGCTCTCCTTGATGGAGGGCCAGCACTATTCTGCGCGTGCGGGGCAGGGCTGGGAATTTATGGACATGGCCGAATATAAGCCCGGCGATGATGTTAAAGATATCGACTGGGCAGCAACCGCTCGTGCTGGGAAGCCCATCGTTAAGCGATTTGAAGCCAGCGCGAATGTTCAGGTCATGCTGGTTGTTGATACAGGTCGCTCGATGAGTGCACTTGCCCCTTCGGGTGAAAGTAAAGAAGCGGTTGCATTGACGATTTGTCAGGTCGTCGCATGGCTTGCCTCTAGCCGCGGTGACCAGGTTGGTTTGGTGTCGGGCTGCCAAGGACGTATGCGACACATGCCCGCGCGGTCGGGAAATGCGCATATCGAACTGATTTTGCGACGCCTCGAGGAAGATATTGACCTGCGTTCGCCCTCTTCGGATCTTGAAACCCTTCTTGCTCGCGTGCAGGCGGCAACCTACCGTCGCTCCCTTATCGTTTTGGTCACGGATGAAACGCATCCCCAGCCCACGCCTCGTGCACGGGAATTGCTCAAGCGCCTGAGCGTCCACCACCGCTTGCTCATCATGCAGGTTGCAGATGCGGATCCGACGCAGCTCCCCGCGGGCACTAGGATCGTGGATGTCGACGCCGGCCCGCTTCCCGATTTCCTTTTGGGAGATAGTCAGATTGCTGCCGAGGCCGCCGCGCGAGCCGACCAAAGCCGAACTGCGGTGCGTCAATTCCTTGAGATCCCGGGGATTACCCGCGTGAGTGTTTCCTCCAGTGATCAGGTTGTTCGCACTCTTCTCTCCGCCTTGGAAAGGGAAAGTCGTGTCCGGTGAATTGCGCGAGGTTCTCAACTACCCGAACTGGATGTGGATTATTGGAGTCTTGCTTCTGGCTCTTGTCCTCGTGTGGGTGGGAGTATGGCTGATCCGCTGGCTGCGCTCGAACCGTTTGCAGGAGCAGAATCAGATCGCACTTATTCCCCTGGATGAGAAGCGTCGTCAGCGCTACCTGGGCTTCATTGACGAGGTCGAGGGTCGCTTGAACACGGGTGACTTGGATGACCGCGGGGTGCACTTGGCAGTCGCGGGTATCTTGCGTGCGCTGGGCACTGAACGTACCGGTCGCGATCTTGAGACTGCAACCGTATCTGAGATTCGAAAGCTCATTCCCGCATGGCCTGATCTTGCGGATGCTCTTTCTGCCTGCGAGGACAGCTTTAAAGCAGATTCCGAGGCCAATGGCAAAGAAACTCAGTTCGATCCCACATTCGTCATGGATTACGCGCGGGAGGTGGTGAAGAAATGAGGTATGGGTACCTCATCGCCGTTGTCCTGGGTGTTATTGCCGTCGCCGCAGCTTTTGGTTGGTGGCGTGTCGGTCTGCGACTTCATGCGAGGGAACGTCGAGGCTGGGTTGCCAATACCGGTTACGTACGTGACTTACCGCGTTACCGTGCACTGATGCGCCGCACGCGTATGGCGGTTGCTGGTTTGCTTGCTGTTTTTTGTGCTGCTGCCGTATCGCTTTCTGTCGTCGCTGCAAACCCCGTTGACCGACGAGTTGATGACCGTCGCCTGGCCTCGCGAGATATCGTTCTCTGCCTAGATGCATCAGGTTCGATGCTGGAATATGACAGCGAAATCGGTGATGCCTTCAAGAGTCTTGTTGAGCACTTCAACGGCGAGCGTGTGTCTTTGTACCTGTGGAATGCTCGTTCGGTTCGTAAGTTCCCGCTGACTGATGATTACACGATGGTGAACGAGAACCTCGAGACCTTGAGTTCGCTACTGAGGAATGGCGTTATTTCGAAGACCTCGAACGGATATCGCATCACCAATGATCTTGCTCGTTATCTTGAGGGAACTGACGATCCCGATGAGCAAGCAGCATCCCTCATCGGTGACGGTTTAGCATCCTGCGTGCTTGGTTTTGATCACACGGATCAAGAGCGTTCGCGGACGATTATTTTGGCCTCGGATAATGAAGTCAACGGTGAAGGCTTGTATTCCCTCAAGGAAGCAATTGACTTCGCGAAGCGTCAGAACGTTGAGGTCATCGGCCTCTACCCGGGTTCGACGCTGACCACTGAGGGCGAAGATATGAAGAACCAGGTTGAGTCCACCGGTGGCGAGTTCTATACGATGTCTAACTCCGGCACAGTGGATTCGATTATTCAAAATATCGAGGCCCAGCAGAAGCGCGAGGTTGAGGGCGACGCTCGCGTCACGGTTACTGACCGCGTCAATACGCCCGTGGCCTGGCTGGCGGTTGCCGTCGTGGCCTTCCTTGGGCTTGTTGGTTTTGCCAAGCTCTGATGCCTAGGAAAGAGCAGGAGAGAGATCTTTTAGTAGGGGAGGGGCGTAGGGACGTCGGCAGGATTCAGTAAGCGCCCGCCTTGATTGCTCGTGAATACACTCGATTGCTCGTGAATACATTTGTGGGGCCGCAGCTGATGCTGCGGCCCCACAATGATTTATTGCCTGAAGCGCTTAGGCCTTGCGACGCTTAGCTGCAAGAAGACCAGCAATCAGGGTTATTCCTGCTGCGCCCAGAACCATTCCGCTCGTGGCACCGGTGTGCGCCAGAGGGCCTGCCTTCTTCGGGTTTTCAGCCTTGGGATTTACTGGCTTACTGGGCTCCTGAGGCTTGTTGGGAGTGGGCTCGGTCGCCGGAGTTGAAGGCGAAGGCGAAGGTGAGACTTCGCATCCGGGGATAGAACCAACCAGAGTGTGGAAGAAGACCATGGGCTTCGAAGTCGGGGTATCGAATGCCTTTTCGCCGGTCAGCACTGCGGTAACCTCAACGCTGAAGGAGGAGTTTTCCGGCATGTGTGCAATCGTAAAGGTCAGAGTCTTCTTATCCGCGCTCACGGTCGGGTTGGAAATTCCTGTCACCGACTGTGAGTAGCCATTGCTGACAAGAGCGCCACCACCGGGGGTCAGTGCAGAGGCGATCGAGGCCTCATCGAAGGTTGCACCCTGGGGAGCGCTTACGGTCATCGTTGCATTGTTCAGCTCGCGCTTGGTTGCAGCGTAGAAGCGCATACGACGCGTTGCGCCGGCGGCATCAGAGTACTGGCGCGAAGGATCCCAGCCGTCGGCTCCGGCCTCGCCCCAGAGGGCGCCGGTTCCCAGCCAGCGATCGGAGTACTTTTCGCGAAGGTCAATATCCTTCGAGTAGGGCGAGAAAATGGTGCGTCCAACGACTCCGGCTTGGCACTGTCCGACAGTGAGTTCAGGCTCGGGAGTCGTCAGGCATGCTTTGCCATTCTCATCTGTTTCGCGCAGGCCGCGGAAGTGAGAGGTTGTCTCGTAGTGCTTCGTGCGGTCACCGGTTCCGACGAATTGAACGACCGCAGCGTGACCTTCCGGCAGACCATTCGGGAACGTCAGAGTCCAGATATTACGCGCTGCATCGGTTTGGCTTGCATTGGGGATAATATCCCAATCGAGCTTGCGTGCCAGTGCGCCGAAGGTCTGACGCTCCATGAACTCATCAACTGTGGCGTTCTTGACCTCGGTGCTCAGGTCGCTAATCAGGCGGACGTCGGTCATGTCGTCGGGAAGATCGACAGTCAGGGTTGCGCCGGGAAGGATGCCAAATTCGGCACCGATCGGGATGCGCCAGTACTGGATATCGCTCACGGGGTTAAACCAGTGGTGGTTCTCAAGCACGGCCTTGCTGCCGTAGTCGGGGTGGACGGTCTCCATGAAGCCAGAAGTTGAGTAAGGGCCCTTTCGGAGTCCGACCGGAATATTGTCCATGTTCTGATCGAGCATGGCGCGTGCGGTCCAGTCAACGACGCAACCGTCGCTGCGATCGCCATTGATTTGCCCGGGAACGCGTTCAACGGCCTGAGCATCAATAGCGGTAAAAGAGGAAAAAATGAGCGCCAGTCCGAGTGAACCGGCGGCAATGTTTCGGAGGGTTTTCATCTCGCCTCGATTGTTCTTTGTGGTGTGTATCAGGACACCATGATACACAAATGAATTTTGCGATGAGTCGCTTCAGATGTCAAATAGCTTCCCTAAGAGGATGAATTTGAGATGGGCACTATACTTGCCAGTGTTTGACCCGATCCGCAGGAGGAATATTGTCGCTCTCCTTCCGACCCCTTATGTCGGTTGCAATCATCATTGTGATCATTGCAGCGTGCGCTTTCTTTTCCTGGTGGAGTGCTCGGCGTCATCGCCCCTTTAGAACATCAGATCTGGTGCGCAGAGGTGCTATCGCCTGCGCACTGCTCTCCATCTTGATCGGTCCTTCAGTTCCCGGTGAAGCGCAAAAAGTGACGACCAATGTCGAGGTCTGGCTTGCGATTGACCGGACCGGTTCGATGGCCGCCGAGGATTGGGAAGGCGGAAAGACTCGTCTTCAAGGCGTAAGCCACGATGTTGAGCAGATCCTTCAAGCTGCTCCTGGTGCCCGTTATCGCATTATCACCTGGGATTCCGAGGCCGATACTGAGCTTCCCCTGACCTCTGACCTTGGTGCGGTTCGCTCCTTTGTCTCGACACTGACCCAGGAAGTGAGTTCCTCTTCGCGAGGTTCTTCCCCGGATCGCCCCGCACAATATATTGCGGAAGAAATGCAGGAGGCCGCAAACAAGCATCCTGAAAATACCCGCGTGCTTTTCGTATTCACCGATGGTGAGACCTCGAACAATTCTGCGTGGAGAAGTGCCGGCGGAGGCGACTCCCAGCAATGGGACAAGATCAAGCCACTCCTGACGGGAGGCTTGGTCATCGGCTATGGAACTGAAGAGGGCGGGAAGATGAAGGTTGCCGCTCTGGGGAAGCAAAATGATGGTTCGAATCCTGAATACATCAAAGATTTTTCCCAGCCTGGGAACCCTGATGCAATTTCGAAGATTGATGTCAAGAAGCTGAATGAAATCGCTCAAAAACTTGGTATCGATATGGTTCGCTCCCCCAATGATTCCGCAATTAGCTCCGCAGCTTCATCCTCGGTTCAGAATGCTCGAAATATTGCGGATGCAAACGATACGATCCAAACTTCACGCTATGTTTTGTGGCCATCGGCCCTTGTTTTAACCGTGCTATTAGCTTGGGAGGCCGCTATTTTGGCGGGTCGTATCCACGCGCTGAGGAGGACCCGTGCGATTTAAGCGCCGCAGCGATAAGGAACAGCGTTCTACTGCTTTCTATCAACCTCCAGCAGATGGCGAGGCTGCAGCTGATACCCAAACGGGAGATGGTGTCCCCAGCGCAACCCCAGCCTCGGCAAAGAGGAACGAGGCGGAGAAACCGCGACGCAATGGGAAGCTATTGCGCCCTCTGTGGTGGTCGCTTCCCATTGTTGTGGTTGCCCTTGCCGTCGGAATTTATATGACCGCACTGCCGCTGTGGGCATGGAATACGGGTCGCAGCGCGCGCGCGGGGAATAATGAGGGCGCCCTGAACTCCTATTCAAAGCAGATTTATTGGGGAGACCTTGGCCCTGCCAGCTGGGTTGCGCATTACAACGCGGGGACGCAGCATGTGAAGCTTGATCATCCTGACGAGGCCGTCGCTGAGTTGCGCATTGCTTGGGACCGAGTTCCGAAGGCGAAGCAGATCGAGGACGGTCGAATTGAGACCTATTCCTATGAGTGCACTGTCAGAATGAATTTGGCGCTTGCTTTGGAAAAGCAGGGCGATGCGGCGATGAGTACGGATCGTGCGCGTGCTGCTGAAATTTATAAAGAAATGGGCGAGGTTGTGGCCCCCTGTCAATCTGCTGCCTCCACACAGAATCAGCAGAACCAGAATCAGCAGGGCGGCGGTGGCGGCGCCGATGCTGACAAGGCTCATGATCGTGCTCAGCAAAAGCAGCAGCAGGCTCAGAATCAGGAAAATCAGGACAAAGACAAAGATAAAGACAAACAGAATCAGGACAAGGACAAGCAGAACCAAGACAATCAGGATAAAGACAAACAAAACCAGGATCAGCAGAACCAGGATAAGGACAAGCAGGACCAAGACAAGTCCAAGGATCCTTATCAGGGAGAGACCAAAGAACAACGCGCGAAGCGTGAAGAGATGCAAAAGCGTCAGGAACAAACCGATCGCGAGGAACGTCAGAACAAAGATCGCAAACGCGGAACCGGTGGAACCGGAGCTTGGTAAATCGTGCGTGATCTAGGTCTCAGGCTGGAATAAACCGGAATCTTGGTGCGTTTCACTAGTAGCGCTGCTCGAAGAAGCGGCTCCAGAAAGAAAGGCTTATCCCATGACTTATAAGGTCGCTTACATTGTTGGTTCGCTGTCCTCGACCTCCATTAACCGCAAGTTGGTTGGTGCGATGATTGCCGATGCTCCGGCTGATCTGGAATTTGTTGAGGCTAACTTCTCGAAGCTGCCACTGTACAGCCCTGATTACGATGCGGATTACCCGCAAATCGCCACAGACTTCAAGAAGATTCTTGAAGATGCCGACGCGGTTCTGATTGCAACCCCTGAGTACGACCGCTCGATTCCTGGTGGTCTGAAGAATGCTATCGACTGGTTTGGTCGTCCGTGGGGATCCAACCCTATCGGTGGTAAGCCGGTTTATGTCGTGGGTGCATCTATGGGAGCGGTCGGTGCTGCTATTGGGCAGATCGCAACCCGTCAGACGCTTGGGTTCTTCAATCCCTTGTTGATGACGCAGCCCGAGGTCTTCGTGAAGATTTCGCATGAGGATATCGGTGAGGATGGCCGCTTCATTGATGCGGCAACACAGGGATTTGTGAAGTCAGCTATTGAGGCATTTGCGGACTACATTCGCTCGCACGCCTGAGCGCAGAGTTTGCTGAGTTAAATAACCCTCCAGCTACGAGTGGGACCAAAGTCCTTTTCAAGGCTGGAGGGTGTTTAATTTCCTCGCTTCCCGTGCTGGCGCTTGAGCTTTACATAAAACGCGCCACCCTGTTTTATTGTGGTAGACAAGGTTGTCACTTCTGTTCAAAGCCTTCTTATTCAAGGGAAAATTTCCGGAAAAACACAGAAGTAAAAACCTTCGAATGGTTTCTCGTCGGCGCTAACGTGAAGAACGGAGACGTGAAACACCCCCTGACATTCTGCGTCTCCACGAGGGCGCCTGTTGAGTCTCTTTCCGGGCGCCCTCAATTTCTTCTCTTGAGGTCTCATAGCGATGTCGTCAGTGCGGAAAACTCGTGCTGCCGAGGTGTGCGCGATGAGAATAGAGACTTTCAGAAAAGCGGAAGGATCGGCCTTCTGAGACTAGGCTTATGGCTACACCTAGACGCGTGAGGAAGGGACATGAGCGAGAACCGCGTACCGGCTACTGAGTCGAGCGATGAAGGTGAAAACGCCTCCGCTCATTCGCGCCCGCGTCCTCAGAAACCCCCTGTTTACCAGCGCGCATCTGACAAACTCTCGTTTGCGCAGGATCGCGACTGGGGTTTCGATGACGTTGTCGATTCCTTGTTCTTTATCTTCTCGGGTGTGGCAACACTGTGGCTTGCCTACGTTTTTTTGGCCGGTTCAATCAAACTCAAACCTACTGCTATCGCGTGGTTCCTCATCTGTTGGGCGGTTACCGCTTACCTCGCACTTCCCAGAATCCACCAGTTGCTCACGTGGCTGTATGTTCCCGACTATTTCATTGGTCGAACCAGGACTGCAGATGGTCTCCTCGGTGACCCAGTGAACCTTGCTCTTGTTGGTAGCGAGATCGATATTCATGCTGCCATGACTGCGGCCGGATGGGTGCGCGCTGACCCGATCACTCCCCGCACAGTTTTTCAAGTGATACGCGCCTTCGTCAGTCGCAAAAGCTACGATGCTGCGCCGGTTTCGAACCTTGTGCTCTTTGGGCGTAAGCAGGACTTCGCCTACCAAAAAGGTGTTCCCGGTCGTTCTTCAGAACGTCATCACGTGCGTTTTTGGCGTACGCCCGATGGATGGGCTCTTCCGGGAGGTCGTCGCGTCGAATGGCTTGCAGCAGGGACCTTTGATCGCGCTGTCGGACTGAGTCTTTTGACCTTCCAAATCACCCATAAGATCGATGCCGATATCGATATCGAGCGCAACTTTATTGTTGATGATGTCCTCTTCGCTAACCCTGCGGCAGAGCTTGAGATTCTTCCCGATTTCTTCAGTTCCTATCACGATAAAAATGGTGGTGGGGACCGCGTTATCACCGATGGTGACCTGTACCTATTGGATGTTCAAGACGTTGAACCCAACGATGATGATGCTCATGAAATGGCAGACGCCCATGATGTCGATTCCCAAGCAGATCGCCAACGTCCGGTCCAACTGGTTGTCGGGATGGTCCTAGTTGCGCTCATGTTCGCAACCGAGCTGTTCCAGACTTACTTAGTCCTTCAAAATCCGTGGAAATATATCGCGCTCGATGTCATTGGCATTAATGATGTCGCCGATGCGCAAATCTACATTTTGACGATGAGGCTGATTGTCGCTCTTGTGACTTTCATACTACTTGTCATGGAAATCATTACTGCTGTCATGACATGGAATGGGCACCCTCGTGCCCGAATTATTCTTCTGACGGCCCTGAGCGCCGACATTATTTTCGGCGCTGCAGATATTGCCGGTTCAGGCGCGACTCACATTGTCTTGATGACGCTGATCCGTTCGTCTTTGGGAGTGCTAGCCCTATTGGCCCTTTCAGCACGCGCCTGTCACCAATGGGCCAGAGAGCGTAAGAAGGAACGGCTTCAGGCGAAAGCAAAGGTTGCAGGTGTCCTGCCTACTTCACCGGCTTCATAAACCACGCGGCTTGCGAGTCCTCGGACACCCCATCGTTATAGGCAAGTCCCGCGTAGGCGGCAGCATTCTTCCCCAGCTCGGATTCTAGAAATGCTTGGAAGGCGCGAGCGGCCTCGGAATCGGCAGAGGACTGTGGGACTGCGGCTGAAACGGTTAAATCCACGCATGTTCCGGGGATGGCCTGAGCGCGGCTTTCAGTGCCAGTATTGGAGGCTGCGGCAACCGCTAGGCGCGCATCCCAGATGAGGATCGGGCGTTGATGGGAGCCCTGAGCACTCGTCGCACCCGAAATGAGCGAGAGGCGATCATCCGCAAGGGTAACAGTCCACTGTCCCAGGGCCTCGGCTGCGGAGGGAGCGAACGCATGTGCCTCGTTCAGGTTTTCTTTCCAGTCCTCGTAGTCCTCGCCGAGGACTGAGTTGGCTTTCGCAGCGAAGGCGGCGCCGGCCTCGGAATCTTGGGAAGGAATCGCGGTCAGAGGCGCGAAGTTTGCCGAAGAAAGGTCCTTGAGTGAAGAGGGGAGTGCCTTGCTATTTGCGGAGAACCACGAGCGGTCTGCCCACGCGCAGACTGGGTTATTGCCGATGGGGATTGCTGTCCCCAAAGCTGCAGCTTGTTTTGAATCGATGCCAAAGATGACGTCGGCATTTTGTGAAGAATTCGGAGCATACTCACTCTGCTCAACGGTGTAGCCGCTGGCGGCCTCGAAAGCAGAGACGTAATCAGTGGGGAGGTGCCAGCCGGGCGCGTAAGCGATGCGCAGGGTTCCACTTCCGCGTGGAATTCCGTCAGTATTGCCTGTGGTTGCGCGGTTCTTCATTGCCGAGGCCGAGCCTGCTTGGGTGGAAGAGCTTGAGTCTGTGCGGAAGGGGTCATCCGTCCACTGTGCTCCCTGTGGGATGGAGGGAGAGCATGCACTGAGGGCTAACGCGCCCAGGAGCGTGATGCTGAGGCGGCGCAGATGCGCTGAGCGTTGGGCGGTCGGGGAGGCGGTCTTGGTCTTTCGCACCGTACCAGTCTAAGCAATAGTGCATAGAAGGTGAGATATTCCCGCGGTGATAGGGCAAAATGTTGGTATCGAGTGTTCGATGCGATCTGATGCAAGGAGTCATCATGGGAAGCAGTCTCAGTCAGAAACTTATTACCGCAGGGCTGTCGCTGGCCGCTGGTTTCGTGGCCGGAAAGGTCGCGGAGCTGGGGTGGAAGGCTGTGACGGGCCAGGCCGCTCCTCAAGATGATGATGGCACGGCATCTTTGGTTTCTGTGGTCGCTTTTGCTGCGGTTTCTGCAGCTATTGCGGCGGTTGCTCAGCGTGGCGTCGTGAACAAGACGAATAAGTGGTTTGCGCCGGTTGAAGCTGCGTCGCAGATCCTGTCGGATCTTGATCAGCCGGCTATCGCAAATTAGAAAATATCGGAAGATACGTGGACAGATCGGTGCGCTGTCCCGAGGCCTGAAGGTCCCCGTGGGAGAGTGCGTCATTCCAGTCCAGCATTCCGCATGCGAGTTTGAGCCAGGTTTCTGGCGACATTTCGATCACCGCCGGGGGAGTCCCTCGGCGGTGAGTTGTACCCGGAAGAATTTGCGTGGCGCCGGCCGGGGGAACTCGAAGTTCGACGGAGCGGCCGGGGTGTAGGGCTGCGATTTCTTCGAGTGTGTAGCGTACGGCGGTGAAGAGAGTTGCGCGCGAGGCGCTTTCGGGGGCGCGGTACCACGTGAGGAGTGCGGTGTGGCCTTCTGCTGGATCAATACGCCGTTTTGCCATGTCGTCAGTCTAGGTCGCTTCGTCTATCTTGGCGTGGAATTGCCCCATCCTGCCAGATCCGCTATTGTGGAGTGCCGAGGTAGCGTGTCCGAGCGGCCGAAGGTGCAGCACTCGAAATGCTGTGTGGTGTAACAGCCACCCAGGGTTCAAATCCCTGCGCTACCGCGTTTAGGCTTGTGGCCCCAACTGATGTTGGGGCCACAAGTTTTTTTATTGAGCAGATCATCTGTGGCATTTTGATCGCAATCCACAGCTAGCTTTCCTGATAAATCCCTGTTAAGCTCGACCTGTCGGGTTGGTACCCTCCGCCAGGCTTGAAATAACAGCTCGGTTTAACGCGGGGGCCGAAGGCCCGACATTTGTAAAGGCGAGGGAAGCCAGCCAGCCCACCAGTTACCCCGGGCAGGCCTCGGGTCTCTCGCCTTTAGCTTTACCCGGTTTTCCCCGCACGCGCGGGGATGAACCCGTAGACCGGCCGCACGTATTAGACAGCTCTGGGTTATGGCCGACAACGGTACGGTATTTGAGCCGATCGAACTCGAATAGAAAATGCCGGGTGTTCGGGTTAATGCCCGAAATGTGTGTATGGGATGGGCGTGTCGTGGTTTGTTTTATCT
>NZ_CAUTWQ010000021.1:0-26199 GCF_963542285.1 uncultured Actinomyces sp.
CGTCACAGACGTTAACTGAGCCTTCTGTATGGAACTTGGTGCTGAGCTCTGGGTTATTGGTTGAAATTAAGTTGCATGTTTGCTCTGTAATCAAAGTTTTTGAGCTGTCCCTATAATGCTGGATGTAGCTCAACTGAGTTGCAGAGGTGAAATCGTAGGTCTCGTCCAAGCCGAGACGCGGTTCGTCAGCGAAAGCTGGTCCTGTTGCCAAAACGAGGCTGGCCGTGAGTGCCAGGGCGCCTGCTGCGCCGATCGTGCGTCGCTTCATGAAAGTTCCTTTGTTTAGAGGGAAGCTTGCTCACAGAATAAGCGGTAATTAAGGGCTGTGACGAATTGAGTATCGTTTGAATAACGAAAGTCTTTAAAGAAGCTGAATTGAATGCAAAAGTGTGGTGGGCGGCGCGTATAGAGCGTGCCACCCACCACATGTATCACGAGTTTTGCTCAGGCTTGGGGGTACTGACCTGGCTGCTGGCCTTGTTCAGGAACTTGGCCGTTCTCATGCTGTTGCGGAGCCTGAGGATATTGATCCTGCGCGGAGGATTCACCCGGCTGGGGCTGTCCGCTCGGTGCGGGGTACTGCTCGGGGTATTGCCCGGGTACAGGGGGCTGGCCCTGTTGCGGGTACTGGCCTCCGAGAGGCGAGAGAGGGAATTGGTCGGTTTGCGGCTGGGCTTTCTTTTTGCGGTTGCTCATGACAACGAACGCACCAATACCGCCAATAACAACTACTCCAAGGATCAGCAGGAGGATCCACTTTGTCGAGGATGACGAAGATGAATTGATCTTGCCTTCGGCATGTACATCCGTTGACGCATTGATCCAGGTAACCGAATCACCGGTTTGGGCAATCTGTGTGTCACCACCGTCTGGAACAACTGCAGACTCGATCCTGTATCCCTTGGGGAACGTCGCGATCACCTTCATGTTTTCAATGCCCATGCGGGAACCGAGACCGGTTAAAACAGAGCGACTCTGTGATTCGAAAGTGAAAGTATCGCCGCTGACCTTCAGGATTTTTGCGACTTCGTCAGAAGGAGCGTCTTGGAAAATTGCGCAGGTAGTGCTGGAATTTACCTGCTTAAAGACTGTGTTTGCGCCCGCGGATTGTGCCTTCTCACACGCTTCCTTAGTGACCACGGTGCCCGAAGAATCGCTCAACCTTAAGGTGTAGGTCATCTTTGTCGCAGAAGAGAAGTTGTACTCCTCTTCAAGAGTGATGGTGGAATCAGCGCTGGCAGTACCAGCAGACAAGGCCAATGCCCCGGTGATTGCGATAGCTCCAAGAGATCCAAAAATGCGGCGCTTCATGAATCGCCCCCTCTGTGTGTGTGATGTTTAAAGCGAAGACAGAATACAGAAACGGCGTCAGGTGATCCAGTTTTGTAGGGAAGTGAGAGTTTCTTGAAGTGGTAAAAGCCGCTAGCTAGCGCTGTTGGTGCTGGGCGGGTCGACAATCCTTTCTCCTGCGTAGCCATCTGGTCCAAGCGATGAGCGGCGCAATGAAGGCGCATCCAATAGCAATGTACTTCGCCGGTACTCCTCGGCTTTCGTTCTGGGAAGAAGGCTCATCTCCGTTGGTCGATGCCGAAGGAGCCGCTTGTTGTGCAGTGTCGACCTCTCCGGTGGCGCTGACTATGGAAGGTGCATTGTTCCAATGCACTGTTCGCTTGGCTGGGTCAACTTCTCCTGAACTATCAGCAGAAACTGGTACGTATCCTTCTGGGAATTGGGCGTTGATGGTGACTGCTGGGCTGTCTTGGCTTGTATTAGCCCCGTCGGTGATGCCCGCCAAGATTATTGACGTTTGGGATGTGAAAGAAAAACCTGTATCGGTGACGGTCAGGAATTGTGAGAGCGATGATCCCTCATAATCTGCTGAAATCCTGCATGTATGAGCTGATCCATTGGACTCAAAAATGGGGGTCTCTCCACCGAGCTGGAGCTTGCTGCACATGTCTTCCGTGAGCGTCGTTCCTGAGGTGTCAGTGATAGATGCTGTGTAGCTCATGTGCGAAGGCGTGGTGAAGTCGTAGCTTTCGTCGATGCTGAGGGTAGGGGTTGCATAAGTTGCACTGCCAATGCAGAGCGCCGAAAGAGACAGACTGCATACCCATAACATCTTCGGAAGATTTCGCCTCATAATTATTCCAATCATGCAGTTGGGGGATCGGTCTATTTTTCTCAAGGATACTGTCTCCCTTGGGATTGCTGGTTGAATATGTTGGCGAAGTAACACGGATATAAATTCCCTCACAATTGTGTCCAAAAGGTAAACAAATTGGAAAATGCAGGTCATTAGATGGCACACTAATCGAACCAGAGTCGGCGGCGCCCGGCCGCGGACCGATAAACCAAAGGAGAGTGCGGCATGGAAACGCCGAACCTCAGTGCAATGGAAGTGAACCTTGAGACTGACCAGCAGGTCCAGTCCAAGGACAAGCCCCAGCGCACTGAACTCAAGCGTGGTTTATCGGCACGCCACATGCAGATGATCGCGATCGGTGGCGCGATCGGTACCGGTCTCTTCGTCGCTTCGGGCGCAACAATCTCAACGGCTGGCCCCGGCGGCGCTTTGGCTGCCTACACCGTTATTGGCCTCATGGTCCTTCTGCTCATGCAATCTCTTGGCGAGATGAGCGCACACATGCCCGTCGCGGGATCTTTCCAGACCTACGCCACGCGTTTCGTCAGCCCTTCATTCGGTTTTGCGATGGGCTGGAACTATTGGTTCAACTGGGCGATTACCGTCGCAGCTGAACTTGTAGCATCGGGATTGGTGATGTCTTACTGGTTGCCAGATGTTCCCTCGTGGGTTTGGGCAATTTCCTTCCTTGTCTTACTGACTGTTCTTAATGCCTTGAGCGCCCGTGTCTATGGCGAGGCAGAATTCTGGTTCGCCCTGATCAAGGTCATCACGGTCGTCGTCTTCATGATTTCAGGCACTCTGATGATCTTCGGAATCTTCAACGACTCCCCGGGATTTCAGAACTGGACGACCGGTGACGCTCCCTTCCACGGCGGATTCTTGGCCATCATTTCGGTCTTCATGATCGCAGGCTTCTCCTTCCAAGGAACCGAGCTTGTGGGTGTCGCCGCAGGTGAATCATCGAATCCTCGCCGCGACGTGCCCCGAGCAATCAAGTCCGTGTTCTGGCGCATCATGTTGTTCTACGTTGGCGCAATCGCCATCATTGGCACTCTGATTCCTTACACCGATCCGAACCTGCTGCGCGATTCTGCCTCGGATATTGCATACTCGCCCTTCACCTTGGTCTTTGAGCGTATGGGTGTCGCCGCCGCGGCAGCCGTCATGAACGCCGTCATTCTGACTGCAATCCTTTCCGCAGGAAACTCCGGACTCTACGCATCCACTCGTATGCTTCACTCCATGGCGCTGAGCGGCCAGGCTCCCCGCTTCTTTGGAAAGGTCACGCGTCACGGCGTACCGGTCTACGCAATGCTGGCGACCTCAGCTGTTGGCGCACTGGGATTCGTTGCCGCACTGGTGAGTGAAGATACCGCCTACACGTGGTTGCTCAATGTTTCAGGCCTCTCCGGATTCATCGTCTGGCTGGGTATTGCGGCATGCCACTGGCGTTTCCGCCGGGCATACGTCAAGCAGGGGCACTCCCTTGACGAGCTTCCCTACAAGGCACCCTTCTTCCCCTTCGGTCCGATCTTGGCCTTCATCATGTGCTTGATCGTTCTGCTGGGCCAGAATTACGAGGCCATTTTCCGTGGTCAGCTCCTGCAGGTTGCCTCCTCGTACATCGGCCTTCCGATCTTCTTGCTCATCTGGTTGGGCTACCACCTGGTGAAGAAGGACCGTACCGTCAGCTTGGACGAAATGGACGTTGAGGGCGTGACCATCACGCCTGAAGAGGCATGAGCCGCTAGCTGTTCAACGCAATTCGGGGGAGGCAGAAACTGTCTCCCCCGAATTATTTGTTCCAGCATTGGGGCTGCTCTCAGTAGAGACTGAGGAATGTGGCATCGGACATCGCGCTTCTCTCATGCCCAAAATGTCCGCAGCGCACTGCAGGTTATGAATGACTACCTCGGTGCTTCGATGTCTACTTGCGCGGGCATATTGAGGATTCCCACCGGGCAGCTCACGCCATTTGGCCCGTGATTGCAGTATCCATCGGGATTCTTTTCTAAGTAGGCCTGGTGGTAGTCCTCGGCCAGGTAGAAAGGGCCACCTGACTGGGCAAAGCAGGATCCGGCCTCGCCAATCGTTGTATAGCAGCGGGCCCCCGGCACCGCGCGTTCCAACTCAGCCACCCACGCACCGCGCAGAAGCGATGCCACCTCAGCCTGCCTCGGCGTCGTCACCCAAATCGCACTGCGGTACTGAGTGCCTACGTCGTTCCCATGACGGTTGGGGCGAGTGGAATCGTGGTTCTCGAAGAAGGTTTTGATCAGGCTTGCTCCGCCTTCGCCGGTTACGGAAGGATCGTAGACAACAGCAACGGTCTCAGCGTGGCCCGTGCGTCCTGTACAGACCTCTCGGTAGGTGGGGTTTGCATTTCCGCCACCCATGTAGCCCACAGCCGTTGCCCACACGCCTTTTTGGCGCCAGAAGATACGTTCAACACCCCAGAAGCAACCTGCGGCAAGGTAGAGAACCTCGAAGCCGTTGGGGACCGGATCAGTCGCGCGCGTTCCGTTTACCGGATGAAGTTCGAGCGCGTCCACAATTGGGTGCCTGCCTCCCGGAATATCTGCGGGAAGGGTGCCCGCAGTAGGGGAGTCGAGGTAGCGCTCGGCGTCCTCAGGTAGACGAGGCCAGTCTTGGTCTGGGCCTGCAGCGTAGCGCTGAGTAGTGGGTGAAGGATTAGTAGTCATCTTTGGCTCCTTCAGTTTTGTGTGGTGGGCGAGGTGCAAACTGCCGCGGGGGGGGGGGATCGTGTCTTCTGCCCCGTATTCTATGGCGATCCCCAAGCTTTGGCAGATAAAGATACTTACCCTTGGTACATAAAAATGTGGCCCCTGCAGTTTCCTGCAAGGGCCACATCAAGCGATTTAATCAGCCGAGCGACTGGACGCGACGGGCAAGCTTGGACTTGCGGTTCGCGGCCTGGTTGCGGTGAATAACGCCCTTCGAGACGGCCTTGTCGAGCTTACGCGATGCGACGCGCAGAGCTTCGATAGCTGCTTCCTTGTCGCCAGCCTCGACGGCTTCGCGAGTCTTGCGCACCAGGGTCTTCAGTTCAGACTTGACTGCCAGGTTGCGCTGACGGCGCTTCTCGTTGGTGCGGATCCGCTTGATCTGAGACTTAATGTTCGCCACAGTCGGATTACTCCTTGGTCTTTCGTTCGTACAGGTCGGTGAGGGCTGTGTCAGTGTCGGGACTGGGGCATGGGGACACCCGCAAACGACTCTAACCAGACCCCCTGCCCGACCAGGCTGGGAGTCCGAAGGACAACTCTAGCAGAAATCGAAGCGCAGAACGACCTCCGATATCCCCATAAAAGCCCGATAAATGGTGAGAACGCACACCCTATCGGCGTGGAATTGGCACCCCGGTGCTTACTAATGGGACGATAGACCAGACGTCACAACCCTTCCGGAGGTCTTGCTTGTCCCCGATTCCTACTCCTGAGCAGCTCGCGCAGATTCAACCTGCGACCACGTCGCAGGAACGTATCCGTAATTTCTGCATTATCGCTCACATTGATCATGGCAAGTCCACTCTGGCTGACCGTATGCTCCAACTCACCGGTGTGGTAGCCAGTCGAGATATGCGCGATCAGTACTTGGATCGTATGGATATTGAGCGCGAACGCGGCATCACTATTAAAAGCCAGGCAGTGCGTATGCCCTGGGCCTTCGAAGGCGAGCCTTTTGCCCTGAATATGATCGATACCCCCGGACACGTCGACTTCACCTACGAGGTTTCGCGGTCCTTGGCCGCATGTGAAGGAGCGGTCCTCCTTGTTGACGCCGCACAGGGGATTGAGGCCCAGACTCTGGCAAATCTCTACCTGGCCATGGAAAATGACCTCACGATCATCCCCGTGCTGAACAAGATCGACCTTCCCGGAGCTCAGCCTGAAAAGTACGCCCAGGAAATTGGTCAGCTCATTGGCGTCGAGCCCGACGAAGTTCTGCGAGTTTCAGGCAAAACGGGCGAAGGCGTCCCCGCCCTTCTTGATGAGATCGTCCGTCAGATTCCCTCGCCTTCAGGTAACCCCGACGCCCCGACCCGAGCGATGATTTTCGACTCTGTGTACGACACCTATCGAGGCGTTGTTACCTATGTCCGAGTCGTCGATGGCATGCTCTCCACCCGCGAGCGCGTCCGAATGATGTCGACGGGGGCTACCCATGAGCTTCTTGAGATTGGTGTTATTTCACCAGAACCAACCCCCTCGCAAGGAATTGGTGCGGGTGAAGTCGGCTACCTCATCACCGGCGTGAAAGACGTTCGTCAGTCCCGTGTTGGTGACACCATGACTTCCGCAGTTCGCGGCGCTGAGGAACCGCTGGCCGGTTACCGCGATCCGCGACCCATGGTTTTCTCGGGCATTTACCCGGTCGATGGTTCGGATTTCCCGGACCTGCGTGACGCACTTGAGCGCCTTCAGCTCAATGATGCGGCACTGACCTTCGAACCTGAATCCAGTGCGGCACTGGGCTTTGGTTTCCGATGCGGCTTCCTGGGGCTTCTCCACCTCGAAATTGTCCGCGAACGCTTAGAGCGTGAATTCAAGCTGGACCTGATCGCCACAGCTCCAAACGTTGTCTACAAGGTCGTTGCTGAAGATGGGACCGAAATTCAGGTCGATAACCCCTCAGAATTCCCCGAGGGGAAAATCTCCGAAGTCCGTGAGCCAGTTGTTAATGCAACGATCCTGACTCCGACTGAATTCACGGGCACGATTATGGAACTGTGCCAAGATCGCCGCGGAACCATGCGAGGAATGGACTACCTCTCTGAGGATCGTGTTGAACTGCACTATCAGCTGCCCCTCGCAGAGATCGTCTTCGATTTCTTCGATCACCTCAAATCGCGCACTCGCGGTTATGCCTCGCTGGACTACCACGAGAGCGGCGAGCAGGTCGCCGACCTGGTGAAGGTCGATATTCTGCTCAACGGTGACCGCGTGGATGCCTTCAGTGCCATTGTCCACAAGGATCAGGCCTATGCCTATGGTCTGCGGATGACGAAGCGCTTGAAGGAACTGATCCCACGTCAACAGTTCGAAATCCCCGTCCAAGCCGCGGTGGGTGCGCGCGTTATTGCCCGTGAGAACATCAAGGCTCTTCGCAAGGACATGCTTGCCAAGTGCTACGGCGGCGATATCACCCGTAAGCGCAAGCTGCTGGAGAAGCAGAAGGAAGGCAAGAAGCGTATGAAGTCGATCGGGCGCGTGGATGTGCCCCAAGAGGCCTTCATCGCTGCGCTGACCTCCGATGTGCCCACCGGAAAGAAATGATCGTGGCAGAGGATAACGAGGCCGCGGGCGGGGCGGCGGCACAGACTGCTGATATCGCTCGGTCTGCTCGCGTCAAGACGCGCAATGGCCGTCGGCCAGGAGACGCGCCCGAGGGTACCGTCTTCATGAGCCGGACCAAATCCTTCACTAGGCGCAGTCGTGAGCTTCCTCCAAACCTTGCGCGGACGTGGGAGGCTCACGCCGAACGCTACGTCATTGAGCCCCGCCGGGGCATTGGCTACACGACCGTTGCCGAGGATTTTCGACTTGACCCCGTTGAACTATTTGGTCGTAGCGCTCCGCTGACTTTGGAGATCGGATCGGGAACGGGCGAACAGATCGTTGCTGCGGCTGCTGCTCATCCCGATCGTGATTATCTTGCGCTTGAAGTGTGGGTTCCCGGGATCGCGAAGTTAGTTTCAAAGGCTGTAGAAGCCGGCGTCGACAATATTCGAGTTCTCGAGGCCGACGCTGCCCAAGCCCTTCCCTTCCTTTTGGCGGATGCAAGCCTTGATGAGGTCTGGACTTTCTTCCCTGACCCGTGGCGAAAGGCGCGTCACCACAAGCGGCGACTGGTCAGTGATGAGTTTGCGAGAGAAGTTGCCCGAGTGCTCCGCGATGGGGGAGTGTGGCGTCTTGCAACCGACTGGGATAATTACGCATGGCAAATGCGTGATGTCATCGAAGCCTGCCCGCTCTTTGTGAATCCCCACCTGGGGCAAAGGCCTGATCCAGAAGATCCCGAACCCGAGCGCGGTGGGTTTGCTCCCCGCTACGAGGGGAGAGTCGTCACCCATTTTGAAACCCGAGGTATTGACGCGGGGCGCAGGGCTCATGACATTGTCGGAGTTCGCGTGCCTCGGAAATGATGGCGATCGGAGCCCAAATTGTTGCGCGCTCATCATCGTATCCTCCCTTGTCACAAAGAGATACGCGCGACATTCTGGGTGTCAACATTTCACGTGGTTGACAAAGTTTTATATGCTGTCTGATGCATTGAGCTTTCACCTTGCGTGAAACGCCGGCTTCCTCTTCGCGATAGGCGGATCTGCGAAGAGTGGAGATGCGTTCTCTCGAGAACGCGCGGGGCGGGGCTTCCTCGATGAACCGAGAATCCCCCGCCTCGGTCCGCAACGTGTGCCCGCTTCCTTGAAAGAGGAAGCGGGCACGGTCGTATTCTTTTCGAGTTGTGCCCGCTGCCCGGGGGATCTGTACGCTAGGTGATTTCCTTCGCGAACTGTGAAAACATTGTTGATGGGTGTGTACGGTCACAACGAAGAAAGAGCTTGCCGTGAAACAGGGTGCTTACGCGCGATTTTTCCAGCGTAGGTTCGTGTGGATCCTCATTATTCTCAGCGCTTTCGTCCTTCTTGCCGGATCTTTACGAGGAGGCATCACTGCGCTGCCTCCGATCATTGACGTTATTCAAAAAGAACTGGGACTTTCTGCCGCCGAGGCCGGCTTGGTCACTTCTATCCCGGTCTTCTGCTTCGGCTTCTTTACTCCGCTGACCTCGATTGTCCTTCGCCGTGTTGCGCTTAACCAAGCTGTGTCATTTGGATTAGCGATCGTCATCGTAGGCGCGATCGTGCGTTCTGCGGGATTTAGCTCAACCCTTTTTCTGGGGACTTTCCTGATCGGCCTTGGAACAACGGCGGGAAATCTTGTGATCACCATGCTGATCAGTAGGGACTTTCGCCACCGCGCAGGGATCATGACTGCTATTTATTCCACGATGATCGACGTGATGATCGCGGCCTCGACGGCTTTTACCTTTCCCCTAGTTGCCTATATCGGTTGGCAGGGTGCTGCTGGCGTATGGGGAGTTGGTCCAGCTCTACTTGCCCTAGTGGCCTGCCTGATCGTCTATCCCCTCAAACACCCGGGAATCCGGCCGTTTCTAGCACGCAAGGCAGGTTGGAAGGTCCGCTCAGACGATGCACTTGTCACCAGTGAAGCGGCCACGGCCTCGGAAATCTATCGCTGGCCAATCGCTTGGCTCATGGCGCTTGCTTTCGCAATCAATACTTTCTGCTATTTCGGTGTTGCCGCGTGGTTGCCGCGAATCTTGGCAGAAATGCTGCAGATGAACAGTACCGATGCCGGATTTGCCGCCTCGATCTACCACGTCATTGGAGTTATCGCGCCTCTGACAATGATGGCCGTTCAGCGACTAATCCGTGGCCAAACGTCGACAATCCTGGGGATCGTCTCTTGTGCATGGCTTCTCATGCCCCTCGGGATGCTTCTTCTTCCCTCCTTGTGGGTTGTGTGGAGCGCGTGCGGAGGACTGGGTCAAGGTGCATTCTTCTCAATTACCTTTACGCTGGTTATTGAACGCACAGCCACCACGGCGCAGACACGAACGCTTTCGGCGCTCGTCCAAAGCCTTGGTTATGGTCTTGGAGCGTTGGGACCGTGGGCTATTGGGCGCATGTTCGATCTGACAGCGAGCTGGTTTTGGCCCTTCATTGTGTTGACAATACTGACAGGAAGCCTTGTTGTGATTTCTCAAGTTGTTGCCCGCTCGACCTCCAGGCCGCACTCGCGATGAGCCCAGCACAGCCCGACGGTCAGCCCTGGGATCCACACGGCGTACTTCTTCCGCAGCTCGCTGAAGCAAGCGCTCATCGCCCATTGTCGATCTATGTCCATGTCCCTTTTTGTCAGGTGCGCTGTGGGTATTGCGACTTCAACACCTACACGGTGGGTTTCGGTCCCGGTGCAGACCGCGTGAGCTACGACTCCAGTGCGCTCGCGGAAATGAGCCTGGCAGCGCGAATTCTCAGCGATGCTCAAATGCCTGCACGCCCGGCCTCGAGCATTTTCTTTGGCGGTGGAACACCCACCCTTCTTGACCCCGCCGCGCTGGCCCGTCTACTTGATGGGATTCGTCAGAACTTTGGGATTGCTCCCGGTGCAGAAGTCACGGTGGAGGCCAATCCCGAAAGCGTTGACGAGGCTGTTCTTGAACGTCTGCGTGAGGCTGGGTTTACACGCGTGTCGTTTGGTATGCAGTCTGCTGTCCCCGCGGTTTTGCGAACGCTGGACCGTCGCCATGACCCAGCAAAACTTCCGGGACTTGTTTTAGCTGCTCGTCAGCTAGGTTTAGATGTCTCTGTTGATCTCATTTACGGTGCTCCGGGTGAAAGTCTGCAGGATTGGGAGGTTTCTCTTCGCGAGGCCATTGCGATGGAACCGGATCACATCAGTGCGTACGCGCTGGTCATTGAAGAGGGAACCAAGATGGGAATGCAGGTAGCTCGCGGAGAGCTGCCCATGCCAGACCCTGACGATGAGGCCTCGAAATATGAAATTGCCGATCTCCTGCTGGGAGAAGCCGGTTACGCCTGGTATGAAATCTCTAATTTTGCCCGGCGCGAATCGGGAGAAGAAGACTCTCCATCGACTCAGCTTCGTCATGCCTCGAGACACAACCTTGCCTATTGGCGCGACTGGGATTGGTGGGGGTTTGGACCCGGAGCGCACTCTCATGTCGGTCGCTATCGCTGGTGGAATGTCAAGCACCCCTCGGCTTATGCGCAGCGCGTTACTCAGGGGCTTTCCCCCGCGCAGGCGGGCGAAATTCTTGATCTGCAAACGCGAGAAATGGAACGTGTTTTGCTCGCAGTGCGCACCAGTGAAGGGGTGGAGGCGCCTCACGCTGGAGCCGAGCGCGACACTTTCCTCCGCTCCCTCCCGACTTTGGCCTCGGAAGGGCTTATCGAGGCAGCTCCCGCCGCCCAAGGCCGCGCGATAGTGACCCTTCGGGGACGTCTATTGGCGGATTATGTGACCCGCTGCCTCTTGGGTTACTGAGTCTCTTCGGCTACTCAGTTAGGAGCCGCACATCTTCTCCGCCTCCGAGTGTTGAAGCGTGCCAGCGGCACTCACGCTCATAGTGTTGTGCGGTGACTTCAGATATGTACGGGACAAATATCTTTGAATTCGACCCGCACCGCGATGGTCCGGGCGCTCGGCGACCACGCTCGGTGGAGGTTCCCATCGAGTACGGGATGGTGCTTGAGGATATTTCCAGTGGATGGGTTGGCGCGGTCACTCGCGTCGAAAAATCTGGGGGAGTGCACCTGGTTGAGCTTGAAGATCGTCGAGGCCGGAAGCGTTCTTTCCCCCTAGGAGGCGGGTTTTGGCTGGAGGGCAAGCCGATTATTGCGCTTCCTCCGAAGGCTGCTCCCGCTCAAAAAGCTCCTGCGCTCACCACTGCGGGTGGTCGTGCGCTGACGAATTCGGGGTCGATCGCACCCGAGAAACGAGTGGCTCGGGTTGCTAGGCAATCGCGCATCTGGGTTGAAGGCCGTCATGATGCGGAACTGATCCAGCACGTGTGGGGTGAGGACCTAGCCGATGTTGGCGTCGCCGTGCAGCTTTTGGAAGGCGTGGACCACTTAGAGGAAATCCTTGAGGTTTTTGGACCCACAAAAACCGTCCGCGCTGGAGTCCTGGTTGATCACCTGGTTCCGGGCTCCAAGGAATCGCGCATTGCCGAGGCCGTATCTCACCGTTGGGAAGACGCGGTGTTGGTGGTTGGACACCCCTTCGTTGACATTTGGCAAGCTGTGAAGCCGCAGCGTCTGGGGCTCCAGGCGTGGCCGGATGTTCCCAGAGGGACCGATATTAAGCACGGAACCTTGGAATACTTGGGCTGGCCTCATGCAAACCAGGCGGATATTGCTCAGGGGTGGAAGCGGATCTTATCAACCGTTCGTAACTACAAGGATCTTGAACCGGCACTTTTGGGTCGGGTGGAAGAACTCATTGATTTTGTGACGCAGCCGGGTTTGGAGTAACTCGGCGGAAAGTGTTGATGAGGGGACGAAAAAGGTAATCCCGCGTTAAACTGGCACTCAGATAGTGTGAGTGCCAAATGAGGGAGGATGAATGAACGACCGTCGTCTGGACGTTCTGCGTGCCATCGTGTCCCAGTATGTCCACACACGCGAACCCGTAGGATCTAAAGCGATCGCGCAATCTCAAGACCTCGGGGTATCTTCGGCCACTATTCGTAACGATATGGCCGTCCTTGAAGAAGCCGGTCTGATCTACCAACCTCATACCAGTGCGGGACGTGTTCCGACGGATAAGGGCTATCGTGCCTTCGTTGATCAGCTGTCCACTCTCAAGCCGATGAGTCCGGCAGAACGTCAAGCAGTCGAAAAATTCTTGGCACATGCGCAGGACTTAGACGATGTCGTGATGAATACCGTGCGTTTGCTTGCTCAAGTGACGCACCAGGTGGCGCTGATTGAATACCCTGTTCATGCGCGCTCGACGCTTAGCCGAATTGAATGCGTTGACCTGTCAGATCAACGCTTGCTGGTTGTTGTCATTACCCAGCAGGGCAAGGTCTTTGAACGCCTGCGTGAGATGCCTCAGGACGTCACTCAAGATGATCTTTTGGCTGTTCGCGCGGTTCTTAATGCTGCCTATCAGGGGATGAGTGCTGCTCAGGTCCGTGCGCATTGCGAGGCGCTCTCTCAGACACTTCCCCCGACGCTGCTTGCATTTGCAACAGAGATTAGTGACACCGTCGCGACCTTGCTTCAGGGAGAGCCCTCCTCGCGCATCGCAATGGCAGGAATGTCGAATCTTGCGCGCAGCGGTGTTGATTTCCACGATATTGCACCGGTCTTGGATGCTTTGGAAGAGCAGGTTGTCCTTCTTCGTCTTTTTGCTGAGATGGATGAAGGCAACGGCGATGTTCATGTCTCCATTGGCTCTGAAAACGGCCACGATGCGTTCGTTGAAACCTCTCTTGTCTCTGGAACCTATGCCTCCGGAGAAAACTCGGCGCACCTCGGGGTTCTTGGCCCCACGCGCATGGACTACGCCTCGACAATGTCCACGGTCCGCGCCGTGGCCTCGTACCTCTCTAAATTCCTGAATTCCACACACTGAACGGGTTACAAAAGGACATTCGTGAACGACGATTACTACGCAATCCTTGGAGTCTCTCGCGACGCTGACCAGAGCGAGATTAAGAAGGCCTATCGCAAGAAGGCCCGCGAAACTCACCCCGATTATGGCGGGGATGAGGAAGCTTTCAAGGCCGTGTCGATTGCCTATGAAACCCTCTCCGACCCAGAAAAACGCCGTATGTACGACATTGGCGGTCCCGATGCTGCGCGTGGTGGCGGTGGTTTCGGTGCCGAGTCCTTCGATTTTGGTGACATTCTGACGACAATGTTCGGCGGCGCCTTTGGCGGTGGCTTTGGTGGAAACCAAGGACCGGCATCGCGTACTCGCCAGGGCCGCGACCAGCTGACTCAGGTTGCAATCACTTTGAAGGACGCGGCTTTTGGCGCTCACCAGCAGGTCTCGCTTAATACCTATGTGACCTGCGAAGTCTGCCATGGAGCCATGTGCGAACCGGGAACCGAAGCAGTGACCTGCACGACCTGTAAGGGACAGGGATACTCGATTCAGCAGCAGCGCACCATGCTGGGAACCATGCAAACTCAGGTTCCCTGCCCTAGCTGTCAGGGCTATGGGACTGTCATTGAACACCCCTGCCACGAGTGCTCCGGTCAGGGACGCGTTCGTGCGCATCGCACCTTGACCATTGATATTCCCGCCGGCGCGGGCGACGGAATGCGCCTGCGTCTTGCCGGACAGGGCGAGGCCGGTCCCGGTGGCGGTCCCAATGGCGATCTCTACGTCGACATTGTCGAGAAGCGTGATCCTACTTTCTCGCGTCAGGGGGACGACCTGTACATGTCGGTGACCGTTCCCATGACCGCAGCTGCCTTGGGAAGTACGTTCGAGCTGGAGACCTTGGATGGAGCCCAGTCCGTGACCATTCAGCCCGGTACACAGCCCGGCGATGAAGTTCGTTTGGATGGACTGGGTGTTGGCCATCTCCAACGGTCCGGTCGCGGAGACCTTCACGTCGCAATTAACGTCGAAATCCCGCGCAAACTTGATGACCGCTCACGCGAACTCCTCGAAGAGCTCTCTCAGGTTCGCGGAGAAGAAAGCATCCGCCCTGAAAAGCGCGGATCCTCCTTCTTTGACAAGCTTCGCGAAACCTTCGGCGCCTAGTAAGGACATCACCCGTATGACGCTTCCGGTTTTCATCGCTCCCGACGCGGACGCATTGCGCGCCTGCGCGTGCGGAGATTCCTACGTTTTAGACGGGGATGAAGGCTTTCACGCGGCAACCGTTCGACGGATCGACGTCGGAGCCATGCTTGATGTCGTAGACGGGACGGGCCTTCGTGCCCGCTGCACGGTTATTGACCGCGCAAAAAAGTCCCTGACGCTGCACATTGACCACCTTGAACGCGAGGATGAGCCCGAGGTTGAGCTGCTGTTGATCCAAGCTCTCTCAACAGGTGGACGCGATGAAATGGCCATCGAAATGGCAACGGAAGTTGGCGTTGACGCAGTAATGCCCTGGCAGGCAAATCGCAGTGAGGTTCGCTGGAAGGGTGAAAAAGCCGCGAAGGGCATGCGAAAGTGGGAATCCACCTTACGATCAGCGACGAAACAATCGCGACGCGCATTTGTCCCACGCATTGAAGAAGCTCGTTCATCCGCTGCCCTAGTGCAGTGGATTGCGCAGACCACTCAAGATGGCGCTTGGGTTCTGGTCTGTCACGAGAGTGCCGATCACCGCCTGAGTGAGCTCCTTACTCAGCTGCGTGGGCTTAGTGCCCACGCCTCGTCGGCCTCGGCAGCCTCGTCGGCCTCGGCAGCCTCGTCGGCCTCGGCCGTCGGCTCCCAGCCTTCTTGCCCTCCCAAGATCGCCGTCGTCGTCGGCCCTGAAGGTGGGGTTGACCCCGATGAGCTTTCTCTTTTCGAGGCCGCGGGAGCGAAAATCTGTCTGCTGGGAAATACCGTCCTTCGCGCGTCAAGCGCCGGACCCGTTGCGCTTTCACTGATCAGCGACGCTATTGGGAGGTGGTGACATGGACGCCAAACGAATCGATATTCCCCGCGGCGTGGATCCCGTCGTACTTTTTGGAACTTCAGACCGTGTTTTGCGAGCTCTTGAAAACGGCTTCCCTCAGGTTCGCTTCACCTTACTTGGCCGCACCTTGTCCATGATTGGGCCCGAAGGAATTGTGGATATGGCCGCTCAGCTGGTCGAAGAGCTGATTGAACTTGCTCGAGATGGGCATTCTCTTGACGCTGACGGCGTTGAACAGGCAATTGCTCTGCTCATGGCGTCGAGCTCCACGGATGAACGCCCCCAAGAAATTTTGCGCTCGCGGGGACGCTCCATTCGACCGCAATCTGCCGGGCAAAAAGCGTATGTCGAGGCGATTCAGCGTTCGACTGTCGTCTTTGGGTTGGGCCCTGCCGGCACCGGAAAAACCTACCTTGCGATGGCCCAAGCGGTGTCCTCCCTGCTTTCCGGACAGGTGCGCCGAATTGTCTTAACTCGCCCGGCGGTTGAAGCGGGTGAAAACCTTGGTTTCCTCCCGGGCACGCTCACGGACAAGATTGATCCCTATTTGCGTCCGCTCTATGACGCGCTGGGCGACATGATGGATCCGGATGCGCTACCAAAACTCATGGCCTCTGGCGCGGTTGAGGTTGCCCCCTTGGCATATATGCGTGGACGAACGCTCAATGATTCCTTCATCATCTTGGATGAAGCTCAGAATACGACGCTCGCACAGATGAAGATGTTCCTGACCCGTCTAGGCTTCAACTCGAAGGTCGTTGTTACCGGTGACGCCTCCCAGATTGACCTAGCGGGGGAGCGCTCCAGCGGCCTCTTGGTCATTGAAGACATTCTCACTGGCATCGATGACATAGAATTTTGTCATCTGACAAGCGCAGATGTTGTGCGTCATCGCCTTGTCGGCCAGATTATTGACGCATACGAACGGTGGGACGAATCCATGGCCAGCCTCAAAGCACGCCGTGACCGTTCCCTGTACACCCGTACCCGACACAATGGACGCTGAGTCATGACTGAAGTTCTTAACGAAACCGACTACCAGATCGACTGTGAAGAGTTCGTGCGCTTGGCTGACTTCGTACTCAGCGCCATGCATGTCTCCACAGAGGTCGAGCTCAATATCATTTTCATCGACCCCGAACCTATGGAAGAGCTCCATGTTCGCTGGCTGGATCTGGAAGGTCCGACCGATGTCATGAGTTTCCCCATGGACGAGCTTCGTCCAGGCACTGCGGATCATCCGACGGAATCGGGAACGCTGGGCGATATTTGCATCTGTCCGCAGGTTGCGGAGCAGCAGGCTCGCCAGGCCGGACATTCCTCGGTTGAAGAAATGCTCTTCTTGGCGACTCACGGCATGCTTCACCTTCTGGGTTATGACCATGCAGAACCCGCTGAAAAAGAAGAAATGTTCACCCTGCAACGCCAGCTCCTCTTGAGCTTCCTCGCACAGCGATGATCGAAGCTGCTATCCCCGTCGCGGGGATGAGTATCCTTGCCGCAATTGCTCTTCTGGGCGCAATGATTCTTGCGGCAAGTGAGTTTTCGATCGCTAAGCTCACCCACGCCGCGGTTGAAGACCTGATCGAGGACGAAAAGAAGAACGCACGAGCCCTGTTCAAGCTGGTCGATCAGCGTCGCCTCGTTATTTTTGTCCTTCGAGGCGTCCGCACCTTCCTGCAGGTTGTCTTTGCCGTTTCAATGGCGACCATTGCTCTGCATTTTTCACACTACTGGTGGTTGGGAGGGCTGGTCGCAATCGTCGTTGTGACGATTGTGCAATTCTTTGCCAACAGCATCATTGCCACGCGCTGGGCACAGCGCAATCCCACCGGTATCGCGCTCTTCTTCACGCCCCTGATGACCCGTCTGGTCGCTATTGCACATTTCTTCTCGCCGGCCGCCCAGAAGGTCAAGGCCTATCTTCCACAGTCTGAGCGAACCGAAGCTGAGATGCGTGCGGACATGGCGGATGAACTGCGTGAAATGGTTGACCGTGTTGGCGAAACAGAAGGCCTTGAAGAAGAAGACCGAGAGATGTTGCGCTCGGTTTTCGAATTAGGGCATACCTTGGTTCGTGAGGTGATGGTCCCGCGTACCGAAATGCTGACGATCGCATTCGATGTTCCGGCCCGTAAGGCATTACGCCTCTTTGTGCGCTCCGGTTTCTCACGGCTACCTGTTATCGGAGAGGACACCGACGATGTCCGTGGAATTTTATTCTTTAAGGATGTCGTTCAGCGTCTTGAAAACCATGATGGAGAACATGAACTTCGCGCCGATCAGATGATGCGTCCCGCCGAGTTCACCATCGAAATGAAGCCGGTCGATGACCTGCTGCGCCAGATGCAATCCGAACACTTCCACCTGGCCATGGTCGTTGATGAATACGGCGGGATCTCAGGCCTCGTCACCCTCGAAGACATCATTGAAGAAGTCGTCGGTGAACTCACCGACGAACATGACCGCAACACCATTGAGCCCGAAGAAATTTCCCCAGGTGTGTGGCGCGTTCCTTCGCGTTTCTCCATTAGCGAGCTCGGAGAGCTGTGGGGATTGGAGCTCGAAGACGAAGACGTCGATTCCGTTGGTGGTTTGCTCGCCAAAGCGATTGGTCGCGTCCCGCTTCCGGGGGCAACAGGCGATATGCTCGGTGTGCACATGGTTGCCGAAGAAGCCCGAGGCCGCCGTCGCCAAGTCGGTACGATTGTCTGTTCTTATGTCCCCGAAACCTCGACCGAAAACTCTGAAGATCAGCAGGAGTGAGAAAGATGCATTTTCCCAGCGATGATGAATTGATGGCCGGTCCGAATGCCTTCGAAGGCGTGGATCTCGATGCTCTTGAACTTCCTGATGAAGACTCGCAGGATGATGAAGACATTGATGCTGAGCTTGACGAGGCCGACGATGAGCGCGTCCACGATGTTGAGGATTCTGTCCATTCCTTGCGTCAACTCCGCGCAGAAACAAATGCGGGTGCAGATATCATCGTTCCCGATTTCCCAGAGGACTTTCGTGCCGGCTTTATTTCCATTGTTGGCCGCCCCAATGTCGGAAAGTCGACGCTGACCAACGCTCTTGTTGGCCATAAGGTTGCCATCACCTCGGGCCGCCCCGAAACGACACGTCACAACATCCGAGGGATTGTCCACGGCGAAAACTACCAGCTGGTATTGGTCGATACGCCCGGATACCACCGTCCTCGCACTCTGCTGGGTAAGCGCCTCAATGACATGGTTCGCGAGGCCTTGGCCGAAGTTGATTGCGTGGTCTTCTGTATGCCTGCGGACCAGCGCATCGGACCCGGAGACCAGTTCATTGCTCGGGAGCTGCGTTCTGTTCGACGTCCCGTGATTGCGGTTGCGACGAAGTGCGATAGCGTGTCGCGCGAACGCGTGCTTGAACACCTTCTGGCAATTGAAAAGCTGGGGGAGTGGAGCGCGATTGTTCCCGTCTCTTCCTTCAAGCATGAAGGCATTGATCGCCTGCGTGAAGTTTTAGCGGAAAAGGTTCCCCTTTCCCCGCCCCTGTACCCGCAGGATGATGTCTCGGATGAATCACGCGAAACGATGATTGCAGAATTCATTCGCGAGGCTGCGCTGGAGGGAGTTCGCGATGAGCTTCCGCACTCGCTTGCCGTGAAGGTTGAAGAGATCATTGAACGCCCCAAGCGCGAGGGTGATGATCGTCCGCCTCTGCTGGATATCCACGTCAATGTCTATGTCGAACGCGATTCCCAAAAGGCCATCATTATTGGCAAGAAAGGTTCGCGTTTGAAGGAGATCGGCACTCGGGCCCGAGCACATATTGAAGAATATTTGGGACGTCGTGTGTACCTCGATCTGCATGTGCGTACCGCTAAGGATTGGCAGTCAGACCCGAAGATGCTTCAGCGTTTGGGCTTCTGATACCTGAACGTGGGGGATACAACAAAAGGATCCTGACCAGGGTCCCGGGCTTTAGCGTCTTCTTCGTGGCATGCTTATCCCGTGAGCGAGAATCCCCAGAACCCTAACGCCTCAGCGCCTTTACCGTTTGACCAGGACGACGCATCACTGACTGTGCACCGCATGGCTGCACATGATCGTCTGTCCCATCAATCCCGAGTCGTCTTGCGCCTTGGCCAGATGCTTCTTTCCGCCGGCGCGGGCTCGTACCGCGTGAAGGCCTCGATGCGGACCTGTGCCGAGGCCGTTGGCATTGAGAAGCACCATGCTCAGGTGACCTTTACCGAGATCGTTGCGACTGCTTATGCGAATGGTACTTTCCGTACCGAGCTTGCTGAGCAGCGTCTTCTGGGAGTGAATGCGGACAAGATTGACCGCATTACCAACTACTTGGCATCCATTGAAGGCAAGCAGGTGCTTGTTGAGGATGTCGATAAGGCTCTTGACCGGATCGAACGTGTGAAGCCGCTGTATGGCTGGCTAGCGAATGCGCTTGCTTCTGGTTTAGCCTGTGCGGCCTTCTCCTTCCTCAACGCTGGGGGATGGGTTGAGTGCACTGTCGTGGCAATTGCCGCCTTCTTCGGACAGTTCCTCCGTCGCCAGATGCTCAAGCGACACATGAACCACTTTGGTGTGTGGATGCTCTGTGGCGCAGTTGCTTCTGCTATCTACATTCTGTGCGTCTATCTGGCTCAGAAATATCTGGGTGTTGAACCCACACACCAAGCAGGCTTCATCTCTGCGTTGCTCTTCTTGGTTCCTGGCTTCCCATTGGTGACAGGAATTATTGACCTGGTCCGTCACGACTTTGCGGGTGGTATTCAACGAATCGTGTATGTCGCAATGCTCGTAGTCTCTGCGGGCGTTGCGGTATGGACCATCTCGGAGATCTTCAATTGGTCGGTCACTCCGCAATACATCGTTGAGCTTCCGCCAATCATTCACTTCGCGTTGCGTTTCTTCACCAGCTTCGTTGCGGCGTATGGCTTCGCGATGCTCTTTAATTCTCCGCCTAAGGTATGCACGGCTGCGGCTCTTATCGGTGCGGCTATTAATACCGGTCGTATCTTCCTTGCGGTTGTCGTGGGGGTTCCGGTCCCCGCGGCGGTTGGGATTGCAGCGCTAGCAGCGGGTCTTCTTGCGGCAGCAGTTGCAAACCGCACACGCTTCTCGCGTGTGACACTTTCCGTTCCCGCGGTGGTCATTATGATCCCGGGTGTGCCCCTGTATCGTTCGCTCACCTACTTGAACAATGGGCAGACCGTGGACGCATTGGCACAGCTCTTTACGGTTCTCTTCACGATTGTTGCGATTGGTATTGGCCTGGCGATTTCGCGAATGCTGACCGACCGCGCGTGGCTCATGGAGAAACCGGTGAGTGTCCCCAAGCTCGAGGAATACGACGTCGAGTAAGAGCTGGTAGGCCAAGTAAACACTGTCCACCATGTGCACTCGAAGTGCCAGTATCAGCGGGTCTTCATAGACTGAAGGTGTGAAGACTACATCGAATGTTCCTCGTCCTGCAGGTTCTGGAATGCCCACGGTCAAGTACCGAGCATTCCTCGACACGAACCCTGTTGACCTTCCTGACCGACAGTGGCCTTCGAAGCGCATTACCCACGCGCCTCGGTGGCTGTCAACGGATCTACGCGATGGAAACCAAGCACTGATCGAGCCTATGGATCCGGCGCGTAAGCGCAAGATGTTTGATCTTCTTGTTCGCCTGGGATACAAGGAAATCGAAATCGGATTCCCCTCGGCTTCGCAGACCGATTTCGATTTTGTTCGTTCTCTGTTGGAAGATGACGCCCTTCCCGAGGATGTCACCATTTCGGTGCTGACGCAGTCGCGCCCCGAGCTCATTGAGCGCACTGTTGAATCAATTGTTGGCTTCCCTCGCGCGACCGTGCACTTGTACAACGCAACCGCTCCGGTTTTTCGTGAAGTTGTCTTCCACGCGGACCGCGAGCAAACCGTTGAACTAGCCCGCTCCGGTACGCGTGAAGTCATTGCACAGGCAGAACGTCAACTGGGCGATGAGACGATCTTCGGTTTTGAGTACTCTCCTGAGATCTTCATCGACACCGAGCGCGATTTCGCACTGGAAGTGTGCGAAGCCGTTATGGATATCTGGCAGCCCCAAGATGGCCGCGAGATCATCCTCAACCTGCCCTCGACCGTTGAGCGCGCGACCCCCAATGTCTTCGCCGACCAGATCGAGTACATGTCTCGCAACCTTTCCCGACGCGAGCACATTGCGCTGTCTGTTCACCCGCACAATGACCGTGGAACTGGTGTGGCCAGTGCTGAACTTGCACTCCTCGCCGGCGCTGACCGCATTGAAGGCTGCCTCTTGGGACAAGGCGAGCGCACCGGTAACGTTGACCTGCTGACCTTGGGCCTGAATCTTTTCAGCCAGGGAATTGATCCGGGCATCGACTTCTCGGACATTGACGAGATCCGCCGCACGGTGGAGCACTGCACCCAGATGGAGGCTTCGCCGCGCTCTCCCTACGTCGGAGATTTGGTGTACACCAGCTTCTCGGGCTCTCACCAAGACGCCATCAAGAAGGGTTTTGCTGCTCGTAAGGCGAAGGTGGATGCCGCAGGGGGCGACGAGAACGCAGTGGTCTGGGAGCTTCCCTACCTGCCTATCGATCCTCACGATGTCGGTCGCTCCTACGAGGCCGTTGTGCGCGTGAATTCCCAGTCCGGCAAGGGTGGGGTTGCCTACCTCATGTCGCGGGCACACAACCTGGAGCTGCCTCGTCGTCTGCAGGTGGAGTTTTCGCGAATTGTCCAGCGCCACACCGACACTTACGGCGGAGAGATCAACGCCGAAACATTGTGGAAGATTTTTGCAGACGAATATTTGCCGACAAGCGCGGCTCCTGGCCTTCAGCCGTGGGGGCGCTTCGAATTGCGTAAGTCCCAGGTGGGAACGGTCGACGATGAGCATGTTGAATTGCACGCAGAGCTCACGGATAACGGTGTGCTCACTGCAATCGACGCAAGCGGAACCGGTCCGATTGACGCTTTTGTCTCGGCACTGCATCAATTTGATTTGGACGTGCGCGTCTTGGACTACTCCGAGCACGCAATGAGCCAAGGCCGCGACGCAAAGGCAGCTTCGTACGTGGAAGCCGCTGTCGACGGACAGATCGTGTGGGGTGTTGGAATCGACTCTTCGATTACCCGCGCGTCGTACAAAGCTGTGATCTCAGCAGTGAATCGTGCACTTCGAGATCAGTAAGTAGGTTTCACAACCAACGCGCACGCGGCGGTGAGTGAGTAACCGCCCAGTGCTAGGTGAGGGGCATCGCTAAGATGCCCCTCACCTATTTTTCCTCTCGCCAATGCAGGGGGGGAAGTCAGCGCAGTGGAGGGGGAGGAGTAGTGGAATAACGTTTCAAGGCGGCAAGAACGCTTCCGCGCATGATGACTTCGATGTTCTCCACCAGGATGTATGGATCAGCGCGCATATCCTGGTTCAGCCAATGCAAGACATGCGCGACCACACTCAATGTGAAGTGGTCGATGATGAAATCACGATATTGAGCGGAAAGAGGCGAAAAAACTGGAGCCACGGTGCCGCTATCGGTGTCCTGCTGATGTGTTTGCCCCTCGAGCTCAGTGATAATCGCGGTCATCATTTCGCGGAACGCCTGGTAAAAAAATTCCTCCACCTCTTTACGGCTGAGCGAGGAGACGACCGCGTAGGTCTGTTCATGATGCTGGCGCATGTAAACCAAGAGATCGCACAAACCGTCCGACCATTCTTGGTAGGTTGCATGAGCCATGATGTGTGCGACGATCTCTCGTTCGAAAACCCAGGTTCCCAAGGACATGACATCGGGGAAGTGGTAGTAAAAAGCCTGCCTGGTGACACCGGCTCGTTCGGTTAGACGACGGACCGTAACCTTTGTAATCGGTGTTGAACGCAATTCGTCTTTGAGGGCAGCACCGAGCTTCTCGCGGGTGTTTTCTGCACTGGTAGACATGACTTCCTTGATGAGAGCGATTGCGTTGAGGAATGCGAGAGAATCTCACTCCTTTGAGTATTAGACACTTTTGAAATGGTGTCCAATGACTTCTGCTGAATACAACCTTAATGTTTCCTCATCAGCTTATTTCACCGAAGGAGTTGGAGAGTTGTTCCTCTTTGAATCGATCCCCTGGTATTCCTGGCTTGCCTGGTTCGGAGTCCTTGCTGCTCTCATCATCGGCAATGAGATCACCCGCCGCTGGAAATGGGCAGGAATTGCGGTATTTATCGTTCTTCCTATTGTTCTGACAATCTTCGTCTGGCCGACAACCGCTGGTCCTGATTCCTCAACGGGAACCTGGTTCCACTGGGTCAAGGTCTACTCTGCCCTTGCCGGATGTCTGGGCTTCATGGCAATCCGCTACATTCCTAAGTTGCAGACGAACCGATGGGCCCTGGCCTTCCCGCCGGCGATCTTGGCCATTAACATCACCGAGGCCTGCATCCGCGACTTCCAAGTCGGTGCCATGGGTGTGCGTGAGATGGTCGACGGAGTTTTCATGGTTTCCGGTCCCTGGAACTACATGAACGGTATCGCCGGTCTGCTTAACCTCCTGACGATTTGCGGCTGGTTTGGAATCTTCATCTCTCGCGATAAATCTCAGGACATGATCTGGCCCGACATGATGTGGTTCTGGATCATCGCCTACGATCTGTGGAACTTTGCCTACGTCTACAACTGCGTGGGAGACCACTCCTTCTACGCCGGCGCGGCCTTGCTGATTTCCTGCACTATCCCCGCTTTCTTCATCAAACGAGGCGCCTGGCTCCAACACCGCGCTCACACCCTTGCATTGTGGATGATGTTCACCATGGCAGTTCCTTCCTTCGTGACTTCGTCTAAGTTTGCGGTCAACGCATCGCATAACGACGCGGCCCTCATGACTGTTTCTGCGCTGGCGCTCGCGTCGAATGTGGCTGTTGCGGTCTACCAGATCTACGTCATTGTCCGTGGGCGTAAGAACCCGCTGTGCGATGAGCTCTACACCGATCTCGCGTCATACAAGGCCGTTCGCGAGGCCAATTTCTGAGCGTTCGTGATCTAGATCCTTCACATAGTCCACAACTATTTGGACGATGCGGGATCTGAAATCTCGCAGGCATATTGCGCTTGGGGTCGCTTCGGCCCCAAGCGCAATTTTGTGTCGCGGCGGGCCTGCTCTGGCAGTGAATGTGAAAATAGGAAGGTGATCAGGAGTTACCGGGATGAGGCCGTGGTTTTGCGTACGCAAAAACTGGGCGAGGCCGACCGAATCATCTGGCTCCTGACCTCTGAACACGGCCAGATTCGAGCAGTCGCAAAAGGCGTTCGACGAATAACCTCGAAGTTCGGAGCGCGACTTGAACCCTTCTCTGTCGTCGATATTCAGCTTCACCGTGGGCGGAGCCTTGACACGATCATTCAGGTAGAAACAATTGCCTCGCACGGGGAAATGCTCGCCTCTGACTACGAACTCTACTCACGGGCCTCGGTGATCGTCGAAACCGCAGATAAACTTTCCAGCGATGGAGATGATGGAACCCATCAGCAGTATCTTCTGCTGGTCGGAGCTCTCCACGCGCTGTCTCATCGCCGACACGACCCGGCTCTAATCTTGGCCTCGTACATGCTTCGCGCCTTGGCCATCGCAGGGTGGGCGCCATCGTGTTATGACTGCGCAGTGTGTGGCAGTGAAGGACCGCACCTCGGTTTTTCCATTACCGAGGGTGGAGCCGTGTGCGATAGCTGCCGTCCGCCCGGCGCCTCGCTTCCCGCTCCCGATTCGATGGAATTGATGGGCGCTCTTCTCAGTGGCGATTGGGAAAGTGCGGATAGCGCCCCAACGTGGGCGCGCAGCGAGATGATGGGCTTGGTCTCTAGTTACACTCAATGGCATATCGAACGACGACTGAAATCCCTGCAACTCCTGGAAAGGAGCCCGCACGCATGAGCCCGGAAATCGCGTCACTGACGCCCATGGAACGCGCTCCCAAAGACCCACGTCAGCCGGTCGCGGGACCGGGGCAGTGGCCTCGGCAAGCACCCGAATTTGCAGCCGGGGAAGTGCCGCGCCACGTCGCCATCATCATGGACGGTAATGGACGCTGGGCCAATGAACGGGGACTCGCGCGCACAGAAGGCCACCGGGCTGGTGAGTATGCGCTTCTCGATACAATCGCCGGGGCTATCGATGTCGGTGTGCGCTATCTATCCGTCTACACTTTCTCGACGGAAAACTGGAAACGTTCGCCCGCAGAGGTCCGCTTCATCATGAACTACGCCAGTGATGTTTTGGCTCGGCGAACGGACCTGCTGAATGAGTGGGGAGTGCACGTGCGCTGGAGCGGTCGCGAGCCGAAACTGTGGAAATCGGTCATTCACGCTTTGGAGCGCGCAGAAGAAAAGACGCATGACAACACCACTTTGGATTTGGTGATGTGCGTGAATTACGGGGGCCGTGCGGAAATCGCCGATGCAGCCCGCTCAATTGCCCAAGATGTCGCCGCAGGGCGTTTGTCGCCGCGCGGGGTAAATGAACGAACTTTCGCTCGTCACCTGTATCTGTCCGATGTTCCCGATGTTGATTTGATGATCCGGACCTCGGGGGAGCAAAGGCTTTCGAACTATATGCTCTGGCAAATGGCCTATGCGGAGTTCATGTTTAGCCCGAGGCCGTGGCCGACGTTTGACCGCGAAGCTCTGTGGGACTGCCTTCTTGAATACGCTGGACGTGAGAGGCGTTTTGGCGGTGCACAGGACCTTGTGGCTGGCGGGGCTGGCGCTTAGGGCCTCGTAGCTGGCGGGGCTGGCGAATAGCCGAGGTGGCGCTTTGTAGCGCCTCGTTCCTGCC
>NZ_CAUTWQ010000022.1:0-17919 GCF_963542285.1 uncultured Actinomyces sp.
CAGGCATAAAAACAAAAACAAACACACTATCGAGTTCACAAACAACACCCCCACATTTGCAATTCACCCGAGGATGAATCTCAAAGGGGCTTTCGCGCTTTGCAACGTTTCCGTCGCCCTCAGCGCAACGAGTTATAGATTAGGCCGTTTAGAGGCTCGTCGTCAAATCAAAACACTATGACGACGAGCACACCTTTAAAACGACTCATCGGACAGCAACTACAGCCAGATTCCTGCGGCCTTTACGGATCAAAACCAACCCGCCAGCAAGCAGATCATCAGCACTCAAAACTGCCTCTTCGTCTTCTACCTTGACCTTATTGACGTAGGCTCCGCCACCCGCGAGGGTGCGACGCGCAGCACTGCGTCCCTTCTCAAGGCCGGTCTCTACAAGAGCGTCAACAAGAGTCGCCCCCAACTGAAGTTCCGCACGCGGAAGGTCACTGGTTGCCGCAGCCAGAGTGGCCTCGTCAATCGACGAAAGATCACCAGTTCCCCACAGCGCCTCGGTCGCAGCCTGCACACGCTCAAGTTCGTCTTGACCGTGGACCAACGCAGTGACGCTAGCGGCCAATGCTTTCTGTGCGGCACGCTGATGCGGGCGCTCAGCGACCTCAACCTCAAGGGCCTCAATCTCTTCGCGTGAGAGGAAAGTGAAGATCTTCAGAAAACGAACCACATCGTCGTCGGCAACCTGCAACCAGAACTGGTAGAAGGCGTAGGGGCTCATCATCTCAGGATCGAGCCAGATCGCACCACCCTCGGACTTGCCAAACTTGGTTCCGTCGGCCTTAGTAATAATGGGCGTCGTCATCACATGGGTATCGGCACCTTCGATCTTATGAATAAGATCGACGCCACCAACCATATTGCCCCACTGATCATTTCCGCCGGTCTCAAGGGTGCAACCATAGCGACGGAAAAGTTCAAGGTAGTCATTTGCCTGAAGGATCTGGTACGAGAATTCCGTGTAGGAGATCCCCTCGTCGGAGGCAATACGGCGCGCAACAATATCCTTGTTAAGCATGGTGCCAACACGGAAGTACTTACCGATTCCGCGCAAAAGATCAATAGCGCTCATCTCTTGCGTCCAATCGAGGTTGTTCACCATTCGCGCTGCTGCGGGGCCCTCGAAGTCAAGAAAACGAGAAATCTGCGCACGCAAGCGATCTGCCCAGCCTTGAACAACTTCGGTGGGCTGGAGTTGGCGCTCACCACTTTGACGCGGATCGCCAATCTGGCCCGTTGCGCCACCCACGAGTGCAAGCGGACGGTGTCCCGCGAGTTGCAGGTGACGCATAACAATCAGCTGAACAAGGTGACCATGGTGAAGTGAAGGAGCTGTCGGATCATAACCGCAATAGAAAGTGACCGGGCCCTGCGCAAAGTGAGCACGAAGTGCATCAAGATCAGTGTGCTGAGCAATCAGACCACGCCATTGGAGGTCGTCAATAATATCGGTCACGGAAATACCTTCTTCTTGTTGGAATACGTGCGCAATACAGTGTACGGGAAAAGACTCGCCTTAAAAGACGCGTCTTAATTGTGTCTCACGAGGCCGCAGATCGATCTGCGTAGCCGGCAGCACCTAGCTGACGGGAGGCCTCGTCCCCACGTCGAGGCGGGTGAAAGTCAATTGATTCTGCGCGGACCTTCAGCCAGGTAGCAAAAGCAACGAAAAGAACCCAGTTACCCTCGGTGAGCAAACGAGACTCGGTGAATGACTGGACGAACATCGCGAGCATAAGAACAGCGGCGAGGACTGGGATCAAATCGCTCTCAAGATCGCGGAGGGCAACACGGAAGATACGAATCATGACCCACAACACCGCAAAGGCCAAGAGCATAAGCCCAACAATGCCAGTCTGGAATAGCGCCTCGATGTAAGAGTTATGCGCCTGCATCGTAGGCGTACCGTCTGGACGAACAACAAGGTTCTTGAACAGAGGCAACCACGGAGGCCACATCACAACCCATCCCCAGCCAAGAAGGGGGTGCTCGGCCCACAATTCCAAAAGCTTCGCCCAAATAACACCGCGCCCGGTCATATCAGAACTGCGTCCCAATATCTCGGTTACTTGATCCTTCATCACAACAGCGACCAACAGGAAACTGGCCGCAGCGGTCAAAGCCACACGAACAGCGAAACGCCGTTCATAGTATCCGAGATGACGGATGATCAAAAGGAAGACGAGCGCACTGAGGGAAACCAGCATGGCAACGAACACCGTTGCTGAACCAGTGAGAATAAGAATGCCAACGCAGGCACACACCCACAGTAAATTGCGAATGTGCTGATTCCGATCCTGAATCCAAAAGACAAGCACGCAGAGAAGTAGCAAGAGCGCAATAAACGCTAAAGGATTGCGGTTTCCCACGAAACCTTGAATCGGCCCTCCCCTGAACAGGGAGTCATTGATCCAGTAATAGAGCTCTGGAACTTCTTTCCAATGGCGCATATACATGGGAGGAATTCGATGACCAACGAAGAGCGAGACCCATAGCTCTAGAACATACGACAGAACAACGACGATCTTCATCGCATCCATGAATACTTTCAGCATCTGTCGAAGCGGGAAAGCAATTGCTACAAGTATCCCCGCCGAGCTTGTTGCAAGAGTGATCAGAGCTGAGGCGAAAGTTTCAAGACGGTACTGGCTCCAAATCACCGACAGACAGCAGAGCACGATGAAGGATGAAACAGACAGCGAAATCCTTCGCAAGGTCACGCGTCGTCCGGCAAGAAAAAACACGACCCAGCATGCGAGCAACACCAAAGCGGTGATGATGCCAAAACCGAGCCAACCGAATATGTTACGAACCCCTTGACCAGCAAAGGCCAAGAAGAAAATCGCGACCCCCGCAATGGGCAGCAGCGACTCGGCTCGAGAGCTAACTGTTGTATTCACGCATGTCCTCAAAGACAGAAAGAAATTCTAGTAGGGAGAATAGCGGCAAGAAGCCGTGCCCGCTAGCGACAGGCTAGCGGGCACGGCTGTGTTTGATAAAAACTTAAGAATCGATCGTTCTTAGAGTGTACTCGTGTGAGTTCCTCCCCCAGCCAAGGATGTCAGGTAGTCCTGAGCATTAAGGGCACCTTGAGCACTGGTGCAGATAATCAAGACGGTGTCGTCACCCGCAATCGTTCCAACAACATCGTCAATGCGTGCAACATCAAGAGCAGAACCTAGAAGGTTCGCTGCTCCAACAAGAGTGCGCAAAACTAATTGATTTCCCACGCACGTTGACGTGACCAGAAGAGTTTGAAGCCACCGTTGAAGGCGTTCAACACTGGCTTCAGCCTCATGGGATTGTGAACCATCAGCATTGGGAACCGAGTAAATCAGCGTCCCACTACGATCGCGCATCTTCGTTGCTCGCATTTCCATGAGATCGCGCGAAAGGGTGGCCTGAGTGACTTCAATTCCCTGACTGCCCAATGCACTGCGAAGCTGTTCTTGCGAACTAATGGTTTGGGAGACCAAAAGATTTCGAATCGCCGCGTGGCGGCCAGCCTTCGTCTGAGGTGTCGCTTCAGATGACATCAAAACCCCTTAACTACGTCCGTGAATCGACATTGACTCCACTCCCGTTGCACCAGTGTAAGCGAGAAACGGGCCGTGTGCGAAAATCTTCGCGCACACGGCCCGTTTCCTCAGCGATGCAGGAGTCAGCGATACCTCAGTCCTGCTTTAGCTGCTGTGCAATCGATTCTGCCCACTGATCAATCGCACTCCAATCGCGGAAATCGCCTTCAACAGCACCTGCAAGCCGAACAATAGCGCGCTCACGCAGCGACAAGATTGAAGGATCATATCGTCCAGCAAAGGAACGCAGTTCCTTTGCGTCGACACGGGTCAGCACAGGACCGATCCTGCTGGGATCTTGCGGGACATGCTTGGGAACGCCATTCATACCAACGGAGAAGGCCCACACGGGTAGCTTGTGAAGCTGCTGAGCAAAACGTTCCATAAAGTCGTGAGCTTCAGGCAGCCACTGAGTCATGTACACAGCAGATCCGCAGATCACTGCATCAAAGCCATCAAGTGAGTCAACCTCTTCGGGGGACTTGCAGACAACTTCAAAGCCATCGCTGGTTAGATGGCGTGCAATCGCATCCGCAACTTCGATGGTTGCACCGTGATGTGAAGCTGCTGTTACTAAAACCTTCATGAACTACTCCTTCGCGCCTATAACCACATTAATCCTAGCAAGTGGAAACTCGATCATCCGCGCAGCGTTGCCCCAAGAACCTTTCCTGTCTTGCTGACGATGTCAGCACGAACTTTCTGCACCTCATCCGGAGTCAAGGTGTGATCGCCAGCGCGGAGGCGCACAGAGAAGGCAAGAGAACGGAAACCTTCAGGAACCTGGTCACCCTCGTAAATATCAAAGAGGACCAGATCTTCGATCAACGCACCCGCAGCCTGGCGAATGACCTGCTCAACACGTGATACAGGGACGCTCGTCGGAACAACCAGTGCAAGGTCTTCCTTCGCAGCGGGATATGTTGAGACAGGCTTTACCTGCATGGGTTCATCGCTCATCACAGAGATCAATGCATCGACGTCAAGCTCAAGGGCGCAGGCTCGTGTAGGAAGTCCAAAAGCCTTACACGCCTTCGGTGAGAGCTCACCAGCGAGGGCAAGTTCGACACAATCTTTACCCTCACGGGCGAAAATACGAGCAACCCGCCCCGGGTGCCAAGGAGCGACCTCAGCGGGATCCGTTGCAGCCTCGGGAAGTCGAGGCCCCTTAAGCGTTGACGGTTCGGCAAGCCAAGCACGCGTCACCTCGACGCGCACTCCCAACTGATCGCAGATTGAGCGTGCAACCTCGACCGCGTCTGCCCAATCGAAATTACGTTGAGAATCAAGAATTCCCGCGGGATGGGCATTACCAGCGAGTACTGCACCAACGTGCCACGGCTGGGAAGGAGTCCCCGCTTCAAGTGCGGCAAGTTGCTCGTCACTGGGACGCTGCTCAGCAGAAATCAAACCGGTGGGAACAACACCCTCGGGGCGAACAACCTTCGCGATCTCGAAAATCGCAACCGAAGGGATACCGCGAGCCCAGTTGCGTGCTGCGGTATCCAGCAAGGTATCCAGAACCGAAGTGCGGAGCAGGGGCGCATCATCGGCAAGTGGATTACGCAGCTTCACAGCACGACGTCGAGGGTCACCCGCATTCAGGCCCTGCTTATCGAAAGAGTCTGAAACGAAGGGATAACTTTCCACCTCGGTAAGACCAGCGTGAGCCAGCCCCTGGGCCACCAAACGACGTGCGCGCTGGGCAGTAGTCAAACCAGTACCTGCAGGGGCCGTCGGCAAAACCGAGGGAATACGGTCGTAGCCATCCAAACGCGCAATCTCTTCCACGAAGTGTGCAGAACCCGTGAGATCAGGCCGCCATGAAGGAGGAGTCACGCGAACGCGCTGCCCATCAACATCCTCAAGGACACATCCGACCTGCTCAAGCAACTCACACACACGCTCGGGAGCGTAGGAAACACCAGTCAGACGCTCAGCATCGCTCAATGCAAACTCATAGCTCGTCGGCGCTGGCAAGGTGTTGAGATCAAAAACTGCAGGATCAGCTTCTCCGCCACCGTATTGAACAAGCAGGTCAACAGCGCGCTGCGCAGCAATCGCAGGAAGGAGCGGGTCAGTTCCACGCTCAAAACGCTTCGCTGCCTCAGAGTGCAGCTTGTGACGGCGCGAAGAACGAGCAACCGAAACCGCATCAAAATGCGCGGCCTCGAGAAGGATGTCAGTCGTCGACTCCTCGACCTCAGAATAGGCACCGCCCATCACACCGGCGATCCCCAGAAGGCGTGAACCTTCCTCACCACTAGGCGAATCAGAAATCACCAAATCTTCGGGATCCAAGGAACGTGTAACTTCATCCAGAGTCGTCAGTTCTTCACCCGAACGTGCGCGACGGACAACAATCGGAGCTTCAAGAGCGGCAAGATCGTAGGCGTGCATTGGCTGCCCAAGGTCAAGCATCACGTAATTGGTGATATCCACTGCCAAGGAAAGCGAACGCATTCCCGCCATTTCAAGGCGTTCAACCATCCAACGAGGCGTGGGAGCTGCAGGGTTGACCCCGCGCACGATCCGAGTCACAAAGCGGTCCGCACCCACGCGCCCGTGGATGGGAGCATCGTCAGCAACAACAACGGGGAACCCGGCCTCGTTCGCCTCGGGAACGGACTCAACAAGAGTGCCGACAAGACCCGGGTCACGGAAAAGCGAACCCGTCGAATGTGAGAACTCACGAGCGACGCCTCGCATAGAGAAGCAGTACCCACGGTCCGGAGTAACGTTAATTTCCAAAACCTCTTCGCCCAAGCCGAGGAAGGAAATGACGCTGTGGCCAACAGCGGGCAGCTCTGCGTCGGGGAAATCCTTCTGCAAGATGATGATGCCGTTATGGTCTTCGCCCAAGCCAAGTTCGCGCGCCGAGCACATCATGCCATCAGAAACATGGCCATAGGTCTTTCGTGCAGCAATCTCAAAAGGTCCGGGAAGAACCGCACCCGGAAGTGAGACAACCACATAGTCGCCGACCTCGAAATTGTGCGCACCACAAATAATGCCACGTGATGGGAGATCACTAGGTTCTTTACCCGTGCCGGGAGCGTCATTGTGCTCCCCAACATCGACACGGCAGTAATTCACGAGCTTGCCATTCGAGGCTTCGAACTCATCGCGCGTCAGAACACGACCGACGACAAGGGGACCGCTGACACGAGCCGGGTGAATAGTCTCTTCCTCAAGCCCGACACGAACCAGGGCGGCTGCGAGCTCCTCGGTGGTCATCGCCGGATCTGCATCGACATAGTCACGCAGCCAGCTCATTGGAACCATTGGCATGTCAGTTACCCCTTCCCATTCCGTTAACACCGAATTGCTCGGAGAAACGCACATCGCCCTCGACAATGTCATGCATGTCTGCAATACCGTCTCGCAGCATCAGGGTTCGTTCAACACCAACACCGAAGGCAATACCCGTATAGATTTCGGGATCGATCCCGGTCGCGCGTAGAACATTGGGGTTGACCATTCCACAACCACCCCATTCGATCCAGCCGGCTCCGCCCTTCTTTTGCGGGAACCACAAATCCATCTCCGCACTGGGTTCGGTGAAGGGGAAGAACGACGGACGCAAACGCGTCTTCGCATCAGGGCCGAACATATGGCGTGCAAAGTGGTCAAGAACGCCCTTAAGATGCGCCATCGTCAGACCGCGATCAATCGCCAGTCCTTCAACTTGGTGGAAGACGGGGGTATGCGTCGCATCCAGCGCGTCGGAACGGAAAACCTTACCGGGGCATGCCATGTACAGAGGGACGCCTCGAGAAAGAATCGAACGCGATTGCACGGGCGATGTGTGGGTTCGCATCACCAAGTGGCCATCTTCTTCATTTTCACCACCGACGCTGCGTCCATCAATGTAGAGCGTGTCCTGCATCTGACGCGCGGGGTGATCGATATCGAAATTCAAAGAGTCGAAGTTGAACCACTCGTGTTCAATTTCCGGTCCCTCTGCAATCTGCCATCCCATTCCGACGAAGAAATCCGAAATCTCTTCCATGATCGTTTCCAGGGGATGACGTGCACCTTGACGCTCGCGCGCGGTGGGAATGGTAACGTCGACAGCTTCGCTCACCAAAACCTGCGCGTCATGGCGTTCCTGCAAAAGCTCCTGACGCTCATCCAATGCCTGGGTAATGCGCGAGCGGGCACCTCCTAGAAGACGACCAGCAACGCCTCGATCTTTCGGCTCCAATTGCCCGATTCCGCGGTTTGCCTGGACGAGAGCAGCTGAGTCTCCCATAAATTCCAGGCGAACTGCCTTCAATTCATCGAGGGTTTCGGTATGAGCAATAGCTGAAGTCGCTTGAGTAACGAGCTCTTCAATTGCCTGCTCATCCAAGGGATTGAGGCCACCAGCGGTGCCGGTCATGTCCTACTCTCCTATGATTGGTGTCAGCATTTTTCCTCGTGAAAATACGAGGGTTTCCTTCATTGTAGGTCAACAGCTTCTTCTGGCTGGAACGAAGCCGTAGTGCGGACTAGGCTCATAGGGCGACGAAAGGAAAAGAATGACGGGTTACCTCGCTGACGATTCAGTGCCTCGCATAGATGCTTCGCACTCCCCTTCTCCCACTTCCCAAGGACCTCTGGATAAGAAGCGGATTCGCATCCAGCACCTTCAGGCAGCAAAAGAGCAGGGCGTCAAGATTTCGATGTTAACGGCCTATGACGCACTCACTGCCTCGATTTTTGATCAGGCCGGGATCGATATGATCTTGGTCGGAGATTCGCTGGGCAATGTTGTTCTGGGCTACTCCTCGACCCTTCCGGTCACTATCGAGGACATGGAACGCGCCACTTCGTCCGTTGCCCGGGCAAGTAAACGCGCTTTTATCGTTGCGGACCTCCCCTTTGGCAGTTACGAGGCCTCCCCCGCCCACGCCCTAACAAACGCGGTCCGCCTGATGAAGGCAGGTGCACACGCTGTCAAGCTCGAGGGCGGTGCACAGCGCGCCGACACCGTCAAGCTCTTAACCGAAGCAGGTATTCCGGTCGTGGCGCACCTGGGCTACACCCCTCAATCTGAAAACGCTTTGGGTGGGCCTCGCGTTCAAGGACGCGGTGAAGGCGCACAGAAACTTGCACGCGATGCCCATGCATTAGCTAACGCAGGCGCTTTCGCAGTGGTCTTTGAAATGGTCCCTGAACCGATCGCCACTCAACTGAGTCAAGAGCTTTCGATCATTACGATTGGAATCGGCGCGGGTCCTCACACCGACGGACAGGTTTTGGTCTGGTCGGATATGGCCGGAATGACCTCGTGGTCACCTTCCTTCGCACGCCGTTTCGCGCAGATCGGTCAAGAGCTTCACTCCGCAACACAAAGCTATATCTCCTGTGTCCGCGACGGCTCATTTCCCTCCTCCGAGAACTACCGAACAAACTAAGGACTACACCGCAATGCCGCACTCAAGTGGTGCCGAGCGAGCCCCGCTTGGCAATCTCAAACCTGGGAAAATTTCTCCGCGTCGCCCTGTCCCGGCACACATTGATCGTCCGGAATACATGTACCACTCGGGTCCAGAAGTAATTACTGCCTCTGATATCAAGACGCCTGAAACCATTGAGAAAATTCGTAAAGCCGGCCAAATCGCAGCACAGGCACTCCAAGCAGTGGGAGAAGCAATTCGTCCTGGGGTCACCACTGACGAGTTGGATCGTATTGGCCACGACTTCATTATCTCGCGCGATGCCTACCCTTCTTGCTTGGGGTACATGGGATTTCCGAAGTCCCTGTGCACCTCAATCAACGAAGTAATCTGCCACGGCATCCCCGATGATCGTCCCCTTGAAGATGGCGACATTATCAATGTCGACATCACCGCTTATTACGACGGCGTGCATGGAGATACATGCGCGATGTTCGAAGTTGGGACCGTTGATGAAGAGTCCCATCTATTGATCGAACGTACACGTGAAGCAATGATGCGCGGCATCAAGGCTGTTCGCCCTGGTCGAGAGATCAATGTCATTGGCAGGGTCATTGAATCCTACGCACATCGTTTTAACTACGGTGTTGTTCGTGACTACACCGGACACGGTGTCGGCGAGGCCTTTCACTCAGGTTTGATTGTCCCCCACTACGACACTGCTCCCGCACACAGCGAGATCATGGAAGAAGGCATGGTTTTCACCATTGAGCCCATGCTGAATCTGGGTGGAGTTGAATGGGAACAATGGGATGATCAGTGGACAGTCGTGACAAAAGATCGTGGTCGCTCTGCACAGTTCGAACACACAATCGTTGTCACAGAAAACGGCGCTGAAATCCTGACGCTTCCATAATTCTCTGGTGAATTTTAACGATCCGATAAAGACGGTTATCCTTAGAGAAACAGCTTTCGAAGGAGAACGACATGACACTTGCATGTGGAATTGATATTGGCGGTTCAGGTGTCAAGGGTGCCCTTGTCGATCTTGAAACAGGCACCTACTCCTGTGAAAGCGTAGTGATCGAAACCCCGAGCCCAGCGACTCCCGATTCAGTCGCACAGGTCTGCGGTGAACTTCTACACCAGCTTGGCGTCACCGATGATATCCCCGTCGGAATCACCTTCCCTGCGCCAATTATTCATGGACGAGTTCCTTTTATGGCGAACCTTGATCCAACATGGGCAGGAATCGATGTTGTCGAACTCATGGATCGCCACTTGGGACGCACCATTTTTGCTCTGAACGATGCTGATGCCGCCGGACTGGGTGAAGCGATCTACGGTGCCGCTAAAGATGTTCCTGGAGTTGTCATTGTTACGACCCTTGGAACAGGAATCGGATCGGCAATTATCAATGATGGTGTCTTACTTCCGAATTCGGAACTCGGTCACCTTGAGATTGACGGTCACGATGCTGAGACCCAGGCTTCTGCAGGCCAGAAGACCGCTCAGAAACTGGATTGGGTCACATGGGCGGGGCGCCTCCAGCGCTACTACTCGCACGTTGAGATGCTCTTCTCCCCCGACCTTTTCGTTATCGGAGGCGGAGTGAGCGCTAATCACGAGAAGTTCCTCCCCTTGCTGAACCTCCGCACCCCCACTGTCCCCGCAAAGCTACGTAATACCGCCGGTATTGTCGGTGCGGCTTACGAGGCCGCACGTGAGGCTCATAAGTAGACGGGCACTCATCGACTGGCAAATAAACTAAAAGGTGTGGCCGCTCGGATTAGCGAGCGGCCACACCTACATCACAGCCGACCTGTACGCCGGGTTCTGTTCTACATATTCGTAGTGGCGACCATCTATCTAGGACCACCGTTGCCGATGGTCTCAAGCAACCTACCCGCAGACAACGAAGGGGCACCTCTTAACGTCTGCTGCTCGGTCTTGCTCCGGATGGGGTTTACCTAGCCGATGCGGTCACCCGTATCGCTGGTGAGCTCTTACCTCACCGTTTCACCCTTACTGCTCTACGCAGCGGTTTGTTTTCTGTGGCACTAGCCCGCGAGTCACCTCGGGTGGCTGTTAGCCACCATCCTGCCCTGTGGAGCCCGGACGTTCCTCGAGACAAAAGTCGCGCGGCCGCCCAGCCGACTGACATGCACAGGGAATTTTAGCGCGTTTCCCACTAGTGTGGAGGCGTGGAAATTTGGCTACCCCCATCCGAAGGAAAGAACGCGCCTGGAGAAGGTCCATCTCTTAACCTCTCAGCACTCTCTTTCCCCTCTCTAACTGATACGCGCAAAGAGATCATCGAGGCCTGTGCACAGATCACCGATGAAGAACAAGCACAGCAGATTTTCCATGCGAGTTTTCGTCACTCAGCAGAAATTGAGGCCAACCAAACGCTGATGTCCCAAGCCTGCGCACCTGCCTCGGAAGTCTTTAACGGCGTGCTATTCGATGCCCTTTCCGCCCAGGAACCCGACGCATGGACAGGGAAAGGAAGCCAACACATCACGATCTTCTCAGGACTATTTGGTGCTCTCAAGCCAACAGACCTCATTCCTTTGCACCGCCTTGCAATGGGAACAAAGCTCCCCACGCTTGGAAATGTCACCACCTTGTGGAAACCAGTCCTGGGGAGGGCACTTGCGGAAGATCATTCTGAAAAGCTCATTCTTGATTGCCGCTCCAGTGACTACAAACAGGCTTGCCTCGCCCCATGGGCACACCTGTGGGAAGTTCGTGTCGAGCGCCTGCGAAACGGTAAACGATCCGTTGTCTCTCACAACGCAAAAAAATGGCGCGGAATGCTCAGCGGAGCACTAGCTTCGCGATGCAGTGGGATTGAGAACACTAGCGATTTGGAAGATGCTTTAGCCGAAGTAACACCAACGCTACAATCTAGCGATGCACGCGGTGCCATAAGCCATGTGAAAGAAATCGAAGTCTCGCCCGCAAAAACTACCTCCCAAGGAGGCAGTACGCGCACCCTCACACTGGTGACAGTCGAGGACTGAAAGATCTAGGCTCGGGTCCTCACGACAATCTGACCGGTTTCCTCGGCAAAGTAGAGTTCATCGGCGGGAGTGAGGCGAATACGCTCAAGCTCCATAGGAGATAGCTCTGCGAAACCCATTGGGTTCCCATCGCGAACTTCGATCACCGCGAGCGCCCCATTCTTTGAACGTGCGCTCTCATATTCGTCAAGAAGCTCGGGATCAATCTGACCAGCACGTTCACGACGCTGGGCAATCACGCCACGAAGCTCGTTATCAAGCTGAGCAACCTCTTCAAGGAAGCGGGACTTAGTTGCTTGGATATCCGCCTCAATAGCCTGAGCTTCCGCATTCATCTGCTCACGGGCGGCACGTGCTGATTCCGTGCGCTCTTCAGCAGCGAGCTGTTCTTCTTCTAGACGGGCAATACGAGAATCCATCTGAGCGATTTCATGTTGCATCGAATTAATATCGCGCAGGGGAACCTGGTTCTTTTCGATACGCTCGTTCTGGCGATCCCGACGAGCCTTGACACGTTGGATCTCATCCTCGATCCGGGCAACCTCACGTTCACAGTCTGAAATGACGGCTCCTTGCGTTACCGCAGCGCGTTGCAAGTCAGCAAGACGTCCAGCAAGCTCTCGAACTGTCTCATGCGCGGGGTGAGCCTGACGACGGTGGCGCAGGGCAGATTCTTTCTGGTCCAGCTTTTGTAGCTCAAGTAGGACAAGTTGCTGAGGATGAGGTGCTTTCACAGGTAACTTCCCTCCGTATCCAGATGTAGGCTCCAAGGTTCTGTGACAATGGTAGAGACTTTCACGTCGCAGGTGATAGCCAAGCGGCGTGCTTCTTCCCTCAGTTTCTGCGCAAGGACAGGAAGCCACAGGCTTTCTGTTGCCCAATGGCTGGCACAAATCAGACTGCAGCCACCATCTTCAAGGAATTCACTGGCGGGATGATGACGTAAATCAGCGGTGATAAAAACGTCAGCATCACTGGCACGTGCGGCATCAAACATCGAGTCTCCAGCACCTGGACTGACCGCCACACGTCGAACCAGAGCGTCAAGTTCTCCTCCGACCAAGAGGCCCGTTGGCCCTTTCGGCATTACCCGCGCAACCGTATAAGCGAACTCTCGCAAAGTTGTTGGCTTGATGGAGCCGATCCTTCCCAAACCTATCGCTTGGCCATCAGCATTCACACCTTCGGGTGAAAGTACTTCAATATCGCTCAATTCCAGTGCCTGCGCACAGGCCTGCGCAACGCCATCTTGTGCGACGTCGCCATTGGTATGAGCATTAAAAAGCGCAATTTCATGGCGATTGAGCGCGGAGATGATTCGTCCCTTCGCGCTCTCTTGATTGAGGAAGGATGCCCCTCTAAGCAGCAAGGGGTGGTGCGTGATGATCATATTTGCACCCCACTGCAGAGCTTCCTGGACCACTGCCTGCGTGGGATCGAGTGCGAGAAGAATTCGATCAACCTCGGCCTGTGGCGCTCCGGTAATTAATCCGACCTTGTCCCATCCATGGGCACTTTCGGGCGGATACCAATGATTCATGAGCGAACGAACGTCACCAACACTCCACTTCGTCATAGCTTTAGTGTAGCTGGGTGACTGACAGGTCACATCGATAGGACGAATGTCCCACTCGCTAACCAAGACACGCGAATTACCCACAACTAAAATTGAGGGGTGCGGATTTTAAACCTCATCCCCAGCGGACTCACCGATTATTCGGCCGTGAATGACTTCCAACATACTCTTCACGACCAAGTGGCCTCAGGGCAGGCCGAAGACACTCTGATCGTCGCGGAGTTCGCACCCGCGTGGACTGCGGGACGCCATACGAAGCCCGAAGATATCCCGGACTCGACTGTGCCCATCATCCACGTCGACAGGGCAGGATCCGCAACCTGGCATGGCCCCGGACAAGTTGTTATCTACCCGATTGTTCGCTTGCGAGAACCAGTGGACCTCTACGCTTGGATCCGAAGCGTAGAAAATGGTGTTCTTCAAACCCTACGAAAAGAGTGGGGACTTCCCGTCGAACGAATCGAAGGAAGAGCCGGAGTCTGGCTGCGCGGATCTCAAGGCAGAGATCGAAAGATTTGCGCGATCGGCCTCAAAGTTGCACGCGGCGCCACCATGCACGGAATCGCCCTGAACGTGGCGATCGATCCTACACATGCCTTTAGCGGGATTATTCCTTGCGGCTTAACTGATGCCGACGTTGCTTCACTCTCATGGGAGGGTATCTACTCAGATGTGCCTCATGCTGCCCATCTGCTTGTCCCCCATCTGATCCAGTCCATTACCCCTCAATTAGCTACGCGCCCGGGGCCAATCCACTGGGAGGAAGCCCCCGCTGGCGCATTCGCACCGACGGCCTCGTCGGAATCACAGTCGGAAGGACCCACGCAATGAGCACCCTGCCTGATCCCGAAGGACGCAAGCTGCTGCGCGTTGAAGTTCGCAACGCACAAACCCCCATTGAGAATAAGCCCGAATGGATTCGTACAACCGCTCGCGCGGGTGAGAACTACCAAGACATGCGTTCGCTTGCACGCGGCGCAGGGCTACACACGGTGTGTGCAGAGGCTGGCTGCCCCAATATTTACGAATGTTGGGAAGACCGTGAAGCAACCTTCCTGCTCGGTGGCGCAATCTGCACCCGCCGCTGCGATTTTTGCGATATCGCCACCGGTCGCCCCACTGAATACGACCGCGATGAGCCACGACGTATCGCTGAATCGGTCGCACAGATGGGACTTCGCTATGCAACCATCACCGGCGTCACCCGAGACGACCTTCCCGATGGCGCAGCATGGCTCTACGCAGAGACAACACGCCAAATCCGCGCCAAGAGCCCGGGTACTGGTATTGAGTTACTCGTCGACGACTTCCGTGGCTCGAACGAGGCCATCGACATGGTCATTGAAGCTGCACCACAAGTTTTTGCCCACAACCTTGAAACTGTCCCACGAATCTTTAAGAAAATTCGCCCAGCTTTCCGTTACGAGCGTTCCCTCGCGATGATCCAGCGCGCTCACGATGGCGGAATGGTCACCAAATCGAATCTGATTCTTGGTATGGGTGAGACCCGTGAAGAGATCATCGAAGCCATGCATGACCTTCATGAATCCGGCTGCGATCTTCTCACGCTCACGCAGTATTTGCGCCCCTCTCCCCTGCATCACCCGATCGACCGTTGGGTGCACCCAGAAGAATTCATCGAGCTTTCTGCCGAAGCTGAGGCAATGGGCTTTGCCGGAGTCATGGCAGGCCCACTCGTGCGTTCGTCGTACCGTGCTGGCTTGTTGTGGGCAAAGGGAATGCGCGCCCGAGGCTTTGAGATCCCCGCACATCTAGCACACATTGAAAACTCGGGATCAACCCTGCAAGAAGCTGGATCGGTGCTCGACCGTTTGAAGAAGCGACAGGAACTCCATCGTTCAATGGCTGCCGCACAGTCTGCGCAATGACAGCGCAAGAAACGAGCGGTGCAAGGACTCCCAATCTCTCTCCCGCTCATGCACTACTTGCCGCCGCGCATCAACATCCAGATCGCCCAAGTCTGATTGATGCTTCAAGCGGACGCAGCCTGACGGTCGAAGAAAGCGCGAGGCTCACCCGCGGACTCGCATGGTATTTTCATTCCCTAGGAATTGGGGCCGAAGACCGCATCGTTGTGTGCGCTCCAAATAGCATCTGGCACTTCATTGTTCACGCAGCAGCATCGTGGATCCATGCGGTCACTGTCCCCCTCTCACCATTGCTTCCTTACAAGCAACGGCAAGAAATTTACGAGCTCGTATCCCCCGCACTGATCATCAGCACCGATGGGCATTCCGCTGACGGCGTTTCGGCACTCCCTATTTCCCTCGTTGCAGAACGCGCATCAGAGACCGCCAATCAAATCCCCACCGTGTGGGAGCCTTTGAGCTGCTACGACCAGACTGCCGCTTTGGTTTTCACCTCCGGCACCTCAGGGAAAATGCGTGCTGCTCAGCTCAGCCATGCAAATCTATGGTGGGCATCTCAGTGCTTTAGGGATGGTTTCGAGTATTCCCCTGGCTCTGCAATCTGCGGAGTGGTTGCACCGCTGTCACATATCGGGGGTTTCAACGGAACCTCGATGGATATCTTCACCCACGGCGGAACCGTCGTTGTTTTTTCCTCTTTCCAGCCGCTCTCAGTGGTACGAGGTATTGAAAAGTGGCGGGTTTCGATCATGTTTGTCGTACCCGCTATGTGCCACATGCTGCTGAACGCAGCTTATGAAAATCACGTGGATTTAAGCTCATGGACACACCCTTTGGTAGGTGGCGATGCAATGGGCGAATCACTTTATTCGAAGATGCGCGAGGCCGGGCTTTCCCCTATTCATGTTTGGGGGATGACAGAGCTCGGCGGAGCCGGCACTTTTCTGAGTCCCGAGGCCTGGCAGCGTCATCCCGGAGCCATCGGTTATCCCTTCCCGTACATTGAGCTGCGCCTAGTTGATCCGCAAGGAAACCCCATTGACGAGGCCGGGCTGGCCGGGACCATTGAAGTGCGCGGTCCCGGGGTGGCAGCATGCTACTGGGGTGACGAGCCACGCTACACAGATGAGTGGTTTTCAACCTTAGATGTTGGGGTTTTCGATTCGGACATGTGCCTTCACATTCTTGGTCGCGCATCACGGGTTATTAACACCGGCGGCGAGCTTGTCTCCCCCATTCGCGTTGAAGAAGCTCTTCGCACTCTCGAATCAGTTACTGATTGCTGCGTACTCGGACTGAAGAATGAAATCTGGGGACAGATCGTTGCAGCAGCCTTAATCCCCGCTTCTGATCAGCGCCCGTCATTGCACGAATTACGTGAAGAGCTCAACGAGGCCTTGGCGCCTTGGCAGCATCCTCGCAGTATTGTTTGGGTCGATGCGCTCCCCCAAACAACAACTGGGAAAGTCGATATTTCCCAGGTATCGCGGTTATTTGAATAAAAGCTACGTGTAGAGAAAATGTGGGGTGCAGACGGATGTCTGCACCCCACAACGTATAAAGCGGCTCTTCGGAGTTGAGTGTGGGTGACCGGGTGTTGCTCGGGGGTTGCGGGTAGAGGTCGAGGTCCTTGATGATGAGCGGACTTCTACCCCCGCTGTCTTCAAGGACCTCGGGCAGTGTCTCACCCTACCTGCTGTTGCTCCGTGTCGCTTGATCGGTGTGATCTGCTCGTCAACTTGGAGGGTTTCCATCTGATGAGTGTGGCTCGCACCCCCAGAAGCTCTGGTACTCGATATTGAGTCATGCAACCAGCTGGTTGGCTGCCCGAGTTGTGGGGTGATCGCTCAAGGTCACGGACGTGTGGTGGTGGAGGTGATCGACGCCCCTGGGCCGGGATTCCGGCAAGGATCCGGTGGCTTAAACGACGCTGGATGTGCCGTGAACGCACCTGCCGGATCGTGACTTTCGTTGAGTAGAACTACTCGGTGTGCGCACCCCGGGCGCGTCTGGGGATGCGGGCGATTCGCTGGGCGATCCGTCAGTTACGTTTCGAGGAAGCCACCATTGCAGGATTGGCTCGACAACTGGCAACTACGTGGAACACCGTGTGGTCCCATATCAAGCCGTGCCTGCAAGCCGCATCTGATGACCCCACCCGTTTCACGGGCGTGCAGGTACTGGGAGTCGATGAGCACGTGTGGCACCACCAGGACCGACGCCGCCGAGGCCCACGTGAACTCACCGGCATCGTGGACCACTCGCGGGAAGGACCATCCCACGGCCCGCCTGTTGGACCTGATCCCAGGAAGGTCTGGCACCGTGTACAAGAACTGGCTGGCCAAGCGCGGCGAACAGTGCAGCCTTCACGGCACATGAGGCGCATATCAGTGTCGAAGTCGCCTACCACTGCGCCCAGCAAGTACGCGAGGTCTTCCACCAAGCCACACCCGCCCA
>NZ_CAUTWQ010000023.1:0-14505 GCF_963542285.1 uncultured Actinomyces sp.
ACTAGCAATAAAGATATAGACTCCAACGTAAATAGGAAAAAGAGCTGCCAGATAGTTTCCTAAACTTTGTAGACCTGTTATCCATAGAAAACCTTTGATACTTTCCCGATCAGTATTATCGGTTGATTCTCTAAAAAACTGAACCAAATATTGAAGAAATAGGGTAAGGGTTAAAGTACCAACAGCCCAACAGGTATAATAGTACCATTGTTGCCAATTGTATCCAATCATATTGGATATAAAGAGCATAAGTCCCATGTTGATAAACATGATTACCATATTAAATAACGAGTTCGTTCCATAGCGATTGGTATAAATGGTTTGAATCATCCAGGAATTGATGACAACCAAGACAGAGATGAAGAAATCAAGTAAAGAATCCCAAGCCAAAATACCGTTATGAAGCGGGTGAATTAAAGCAGTTGCTTTTGAAATTGCAAAAACAAACACTAGGTCATAAAATAGTTCTGAAAATTCTACACGTTTATGCTTAATAAGAGTTGTCATCTTAAGACCTTTCTATTTTAGAAGTACAATTTATTATAACAGAAAATGGTAATGAAAGAGAAGGAGATGCTTAAATAACTTCATGTAGCGCGAATTGTCAAAACCTTGGAGCACATTTACCTCACGTACCAGCTTGCAGGCGGAGTGTTTGACGATTGATAATGAAGAATAATATTATACAATATAAAAAGCGACCCTAAAACTCGCTTTTTTATTTAATCTAATAGCTCCTTATTTTCAATTAAGAGTTCGAGCGGAGATTTCTTTCTTGCTACAATAAAACAAGGTTCATATTGGGTATGAACTGTTCTTTTCTGAGAAGTTGGCGCAATGGCTGCGATGAGTAGCGCGGCCCCACAGGCCCCCTCCGCGTGCGAGTACTGGGAAGGCGATCGGTACGCGGTGTCTCCATCGACTTATGCGGTGTGAATGGCGCACTCCTACCACCCATGAGGCGAGGATCACACGTTTTTACTTTCGAGATTATCCGGGTAACACGGGTCGGCCCCGGCCTCGTCGAGAGGGATGAGGCCAAGGCCAGGACATGCGTCAACGCTGAAGAGGGTTACTCTCGTCCCTCGCGTACGCTCGCGAGGATGCGGCGACGCAGCGGGACGGTTGCCTCGGAGGCGACGACTACGGTCCGTGAAGCCGCGCGGGGACCCCATGGAGGATAGGGCACGCACCTGATCGGCAGAGTCGAGGACGCGAATCGTCTGGTTGACCGCGGTCGACACGGCGCCGAGGACGGGGCCGACCGCGCTCACCCGGCCCGCCTGCGTACGGCGCGCGACGCCCAGGGGTGTGATTGCGACTGTGCGCATGGCTAGCCACGAGGACAGGGCGGCCAGGAGGATCATAGCGAGCCCCTCGACGAGGAGGGCAACGACCCCCAACCCACATCTCGCCGACCCCCATCGGGCGGCCCTGGAAGGACAGGGCGCCCCACGCGGGAAGCGTGATCGCGTACAGGATCGAGCCGACGACAACACCGACGGCCGCAAACACGCAGGTTTCGAGGATGCAGGCGAGCTTCGTCATCCACCTGGGCGAGTCCCACTCCGAGGCCGGATGGTCCGAGACGCGCACGACCGCACTGGCCGACCTGTGGAAGAGCGAGCACTCCTCGTCGTTCACGGCGATGCGCTCGCGTGGGTGCGGCTTCTCCTCGACGCAGTTCGTCGATCAGCTGGGCGTCATCGGACCCGACTGTCACGTCGCCCACGGCGTGTACATGCGTGCCGATGACCGCCGGTGACTGCGCGCCCGCCAGACGGCCGTGGCGCTGTGCCCGCGCTCGAACCGGGGTGATCGGCCTGGGCGCGCCGCGCGGGAGCCGTCATAGCGCCTCTGTGATCATCTTCCTCCTTGGCCGCGACGAGGAGGCCCGCTGGCACCTGGCAGCGCATCTTCGCCCGCGGCGAGTGCGCGTTGACCTCATCTCTGCGCGACCAAAGCACTAGCTAGCGCGCTAACGTACAACGCCTTGACACTACATAACCCTCTCACATGTATGGGGCAGAACACTTTGAAGGACACTAACGGAAGTGGTTCTTTGTATAGATCTATGCTATGTTAGGCAGATGTACGGATAAACTCCGTACAGAAGAAAGAGAGACTCCAATGAGCACCACGAAGACACAGCGCCTGGACCTGCGCCTCACCAAAGAACAGGATGCACTCATTCGTCGAGCGGCTGAACAGGATGCCCGTAGCATCAGCGATTTCGTTCTCTCCACTGCAACACTGGAAGCGCAGCGACGTCTTGCCGACCAGCGCCTCTTCTTCATGAACGACGAACAATACGCCCGCTTCGAAGAAATTCTGCAGGCGCCGCCGACGGACGATCCCAAGCTGCGCAGGCTCTTCGAGCGCCCGTCGCCCTTCGGCACGCACATCAATCTGACCACTCCACGCACCTCTGATCAGTGATGTACGTATCAGTTCTGCAAGAACCTCATCTTCTTGAACACAAAGACGACCGATCACGATTCCAGTCGGGCGACACCGAGATCGACGATTGGTTCCACCGCTTCGCATGGCAGAACCATCGAGAAGGTAACACTCGCGTTTTCGTCACGAGGCAGGAACCAGAGACGCTTGGTTTCTACGCCCTGTCTATGGGAGCAGTAGAACGCAGCACACTCCCAGATGCCCTCAAACCCGGTCGACGCCCGGACCCGTGTCCCATCCTTCTCCTCGCGCGGCTTGCCGTCGATCGACGCGTACAGGGAAACGGCATCGGTGCAGCGCTCCTCAAGGACGCCCTCTTGCGAGCCTACAAGCTCAGCAACGACGTCGGTTTTGCTGCCCTCCTGGTCCACTGCGCGGACGACCGGGCACGTGAGTTCTACCTCCACCAGTCCTCGCAGTTTGTTCCCTGCCCGGGGGCAGACAACCACCTCATGCTGCCGCTACGCGCACTCCGGGAGTTCATAGACGCTCTGTGAAGCACTTCGATTAGGCGCCAACATGTGAGGGCCCGGGATCGATACCGATCCCGGGCCCTCACAGGGTTAGATTCAGTTGGCGCCCGGCGTGATAACGACGGTGATCTCGGTGCTGATGCCGTCCGGATCGGTCAGGGTCACGGTGATCGGGTCGTCGTCCTCGCCCAGCGCACGCAGCGGGTGCAGGGTGACGATGTTCTTCTCGGACTTGCCCACCTCAAGGGCGGTCGGGTCAGAGACCTCGATCGTCCACTTGGCGGCCTTGTCGGAGTCGGCCAGCTTGACCTTCAGGTCGCGCTTTTCGGGGACCTTGATGCCGTTGTCGTCGATCTGAGCGATGGGACGCTCGACCGTCTTGACGTCCTTCGGGGTCACGTAGGAGTGAGCGGAATCGGAATCGGTGGCGCAGCCGGTCAGGGCGGTGACGCCCAGGCCGAGAGCCAGCACTGCAGTAAGGACGGAACGCTTGTTCATAAGCACAATACTAAGCATCCATCCTCACAGATATGCATCACAAGGTCTGTTTTGGGACGATGTCACATCATCTCACGTCACATGGACCAGACCAGCGCTCCCGATTCCACGTCCGCCCAGTACGAGCTGGCAAACTCCGCCCGCTGCTGCGGGAACTGCAGCTGCGGGCTGTGCGTGCCCCCTCGGATGATGCTTTCGCGGGCCCCCAGGTCGGCGGCCTCCTCGGCGTACCACGAGGGCGGCCAGATCTCGTCCTGGTCCCCGTACAGCATGTGCACGGGCACGCGCCCGGTGGCCGCGAGCGCGGGCGTGTCGGGGCGCAGCTCGGCCAGGATGCGGGCGATTCCGACCAGGTTTTTCGAGGCCGTATCGAGCGCGCGAATACGTTGGAATTCCGCCCATCCGACGCCGGGTTCGTCGAAGTTCATGTCGGGGAAGTAGGTGCGCAGCACCTGCTGGCGCGCGCCGGGCCCGTGGGCAGGGGGTCGAGGATCGGCGCTATCCGACGAAGCGTGAGTAATGCCTACTTCCAGTAGAATCGCACTACCTGTTTTCGATGTGAGTGATAAGAGGCAATATGAGCCAGGAGAAAGAACCTTTGTTCTCCGAAGAAGCCGCGCATGGCTATCAAGAAGATGAACTTCTTGATGCTCCCGTTTTTGAAGGTGAACTCATTGAAGATGATGAGAATGACCTTCTGCTTTCTGAACTCTCAACGGAGGAAGGGCAAGAGGCCTCGGTCTACGCGGTTTTCTTTCTGAAGAAACTCGTGCGCATTCGGGGAGTGCGGATCTCTCGTGAAGACTTCCTGCGCCAAGAGCTTCAGAAAGCTCACTTGAGTGAGTCACAAATTGAAGAGGCTATTGCCAGCGATCCGATCTCGGCGGGAATCCCTCAGAAGCGTTTGGACAAACTGGCCAATGACGCGATTTCTTATGAGACGAAGAAATCCACCGCTCTCTCGTTTGCTGCAGGAATCCCCGGTGGCTTTGCGATGCTCGGAACCGTGCCCGCCGACCTCACTCAGTACTACGTTCACTCGCTGCGGATCATGCAAAAGCTTGCGTACCTGTATGGGTGGAAAGAATTCTTGACGGACTTGGATGACGTCGATGATGAGACGATCGCCCAGATGGGCCTCTTCTTTGGCGTCATGCTGGGAGTTGCCGGGGCTGCTGAGTCAATGCGAGATTTTGCTCGAATGATTGTTGCTCCTGCTATTGAAAAGCGGGTTGCGCGCAAAGCTCTGATGAAGGGGACTTGGTACCCAGTCGTCAAGAAGTCTCTGAAATTCATTGGCATTTCGGTCACGAAACAGAGCATGGCAAAAGCCATGTCAAAGATCCTCCCGCTCATTGGCGGAGTGATTTCGGGTGGTATGACCTTCGTTTCGCTTCAAACTCAGGCGAATCGACTCAAGCAGCACCTGCGTCAGCTTCCGCCTCCGGGCCTCGATGCCGCGGAGTGGAAGCAGGGAAAGTAGGGGTCTAGCTAATCCTCATTCCATCCCGGCCGAGGCGCATCGACAAACTCACCGGATCTTGCGCCGCGTCGGTTTACAACTTCGACTTCGGCGGCGTCCAGGTATGTGCGTGCACAAACCGCTCCTGACTCGTCTTCCACCCAAATCAATAGACGGGCAGGCTCTTCTGTCCCTGAAACGGAGAGAGAGAATTCAGGAGAGAGAATAAAAGGCTCCGCGAAAACGTCACAACCTGCTACATCAACACCTACTGCACCCGCGATCTTGCGGATGTCAAAATCCACTGGGCTGTAAGCGGGGAGCCACATCGCATAGGCGCGCCCCCGTATCTCGCTGATCCCATGATGTGAAAGGTGAAAACTGATCGGCTGCTGCGCAAAGGGGAGTGCAACATCTGCTCCTGCCTCACATGGGACGAGATTCAGCACAATGACGGTATCGGCGTTAACAGCAGACGGTATACAACCCGCCCATTCCTTGGGGTTCCGATGAGCGTCGAGCAATCCTGCCATCTCGTGTTCAACATCAGTGAGTTCTGTGTAGACGTATCCACTCATGGAGTTGTATCGGCGCATTTCCTGTGTTTCCCAGCGCAAATGCCACGCGCGTTCTACGCTTGTGAAACCTTCCCCGTATTCACTATTCAGGTTCGGTAAGCTTCGCAGCGCGGGATTTTCGTTGCCATATAGGTGCTTATCGACTGTGAAATCGGGTCCTAAACGAACCGGGAAGTCGTCTCGTTCAGCACACATGAGCTCCGCAAGGCGCTGATTCCAAACCGCAATTCGAGGCTCATAATAATGCCAGTCGACGATGTCACTTTTAACGTGTGACCAACCCGAGTTTTCGATTGCGGGACGTGTCGGATCGCAACGTTTCAATTCATCGAAAGCTGTCGCTGCCGCAGCCGCACGTATAGGGCTGCCTGGAATATCCCAATCCAGCCCCCATTCTTCGTTGTATAACCCCCATAAGATGATCGATGGGTGGTTGAAATCGCGCGCAATCATATCGGCAATCTGCGAATTAAACGCTTCGGCGCCCTCAGGTGAATATCGGCTCGTACATGGGGGTTCAGCCCATACCAGCATCCCTATTTTGTCCGCCTCGTGAAGCCAAAGTGGATCTTCAAGTTTGAGATGTTTACGAACCATTGTGTAGCCGAGCTCGCGGGCTAGGTACAGATCCTGCACTAACTCCTGCTTGCTGGGTGCGGTGAGTCCGCTTCCCGGCCAATACCCTTGGTCGAGGACGCCTCGAACAAATAGGCGTTCACCGTTCAGCCATAGGACCCCATCGCGGCTTTCGATCTTGCGTAACCCTGCGGTTACGGTGACCTGATCGGCTGTGTGTCCAGTGCCAGTGGTCAGAGTAAGGTGATAGAGGAAAGGGCTGGATGGCGACCATAAATGAGGGTCTTCAATGGGCAGAAATGCTGTGAGAAAGCCATTTTTATCGGTGTGCGCTGTGGTTTCCTCGCCGCTTTCCTCGACCTTAATCCTGACTGCTTGACCGTCGAAGCTGTCGGGGGAGCTAGCCCGAGCTTCCAAGGTTTCTGTTGCGAAATCCTTTGAACCAGAGAGAGTAGCAGTGATTTGGAAACCCCTCAGTGAAGTGCCGTCAAGCTGGATGGCATCAAGAAATGGGGTGCCGCGGCTCTCTAACCATACAGATTGCCAGATACCAGATGTAGGAGTGAAAGATACGCCGTCGTAGTCATCGCGTGGGAATGAACGTTGCTTTCCATGTGGAATATAACGCTTGTCGGCTGGAGCATGCACTGAGACAGTAATCGTTGCCGAGAATACAGACTCGAGCCTTGGCGCATGCGTCGAACAGACCTGTAATGCATCGGTGATGTCGAATTCAAAAGATGTGTGCCCACCCGTGTGAACACCAATTCGCATGTCGTTTACGTAAACTTCAGCACGGTAAAAGACTGCACCGAAACAAAGAATTGTGCGCCGTTCCAACCAGTCTTTGGGAATGTCAACTTGTCGAGAATAGACTCCGTGCTCAAGCCAGGTTTGGTTGACTCCAGACCGTTTGCTTTCCCAAGCGAAGGGTACACAAATAAGTGATGGAACTTGTTCGTTGACTGCTTTCCTTAACCCCTCTGGAGTTGAGGAAGAGCCGTAGTCTGCTTGGAAACTCCAAGGCCCATTCAAGTTGATCCAGTGTTGAGAGCGATCTCGATCTGGGCGGGGGTAGTCGCTCCGGGAGGTAGTGGTATCGGTGTACATCAGAGTATTTAGCCTTTAACGCTTCCAGCAAGGATTCCGTTGATGAAGTGTTTCTGGAAGATCATGAAGAGAAGGAGAAGAGGAATGAGTGCGACTGAGGCCGCAGCGAGAAGTTCGCCGGTAACTGTCGCGTAGTCGGCACCAATTCGGTTCCCGGAGATGTTTTGAGCAAGGGTCGAAAGAACGACTTGAAGAGTTGCCATCCGGTCTGAATTTGCAGCGACTACTGGCCACACAAAATCGTTGTAGATATTCATGATCGTCAAGACCGCGAGCCCTGCTAGACCTGGGCGGATCACTGGGATTACTATCCTCCAGAAAATAGTGAACTCGCCGCAACCATCAACCCGAGCTGCATCAAGGAGTTCGTCTGGAACAGTTGAAATGACCTGACGCATCCAGAAGATCGCGAAGGCATCAATTGCTCCGGGAAGAATCAGAGCTTGATAGGTGTTGATCCAACCGAGTGCTTTCATCTCTAATAGCAATGGAATGATCAAGACAATGGTTGGAAGCATCAATGTTAAAAGAACTGCTCCAAAGGCGAAGTTTCGGCCTCGGAAGTTGTATTTTGCGAAGGCGAATGCGGCAAGTGGTGCAAAGAACATCGTGATGCCGCCTTTAACTACAAGGACAATCGCAGTGTTTTTAAACCCAGACAATATTGGGACATCGGAAAGCATTGCACGGTAGTTATCTAGGGTCAGAGTCGATAGGTCAAAATCCAGAGGGCTTCGGACAATTTCGCTCGCAGGTTTAAAACCAGAAAGAATTGCCCAGGCCACGGGGGCTAGGAAGCAAAGCATCAGAATCATCAAGAAAACATGAGCCCCAAGATGAAGACGGCGTCGTGACTGGCGGAAAAGTAGGGATGGCATATCTACTCCTTCGAAGTCAGGCCGCGGACGAATAAAAGAGACAAAGTCATGACAATCACGACGAGCAGGATGGAATTAGCGGCTCCAGTTCCAAGGTCTGCGCGGGTGATGAAGTTGTACAAGTGATATCCGGCGGTTGTCGTCGAGTTGTACGGGCCTCCTTGAGTCACGACAAAAGGCTCGGCAAACATTTGGAATACTCCCAACGTCTGCATCACCACAACGAAACCTAAGGTTGGGCGTAGGAGTGGCATAGTGATGGAGAACAACTGGCGGACTTTGCCCGCGCCATCAATCTCAGCGGCCTCGTAAAGGGTTGAATTAATTGACTGAAGACCAGAGAGAAGAATAATGACGACGAATCCAGTGGTCTTCCACAGGAACAAGAGCGCCAAGGTTGGTTTTGCCCAAGTTGTCGTGGTTAGCCAGCCGATATTCTCAATTCCGAAGATGCGCAGAAAGGCATTAACAGCTCCATATCGTTCGTCAAAAACGACGACCCAGACCTGTGCAATTGCCACGAGGGGAGTGACAAACGGAAGAATGAATGTGACGCGGTATAAACTGCGGAACTTCATCTCGGCAATGTTGAGAAGGACAGCGCTGATAATCCCGAGTGCGAGTTGGATCGGCAGCACCAAGAGCCACAAGATGGCGGAGTTTGCCAGTGAAGCCCAGAAAGCCTTGTTTGTCAGGAGGTAGGAGTAATTACTCAGCCCCACCCACACGGCATTTCCAGATCCATGCCAGTTCGTCAAACTTAGCTCGGCAGTGAAGAGCATTGGATAAACGCTAAAGGCCAAGAAGAAGATGATGAAAGGCGTGATGAAAATATAGGGGCTAGTTTTCTTGCGTAGGCGCCCGCTTGCCAGAGCGTTGTGCACTCTTGCTTTGTAGCTGTGCGGGTGAGGCTGAGTAATAGTGCTCATTGTCGATCCACAAGATTCTTCTGGATGTCGTTGCTTGAATTCGTGATGACTTCGTCAACGCTGAGTTTGCCGTCGTACATCAACTGAATATTGGTTCCTAAGTAATCAACAGCACCGGTCCACCAACTAGGAATTGGTGTACCGCCGGGGATCTGAGAACCGGCTTCAGTCGCCACAGCCCACAGATCTTGCTTTCCTAGAGCCTCAGTTGGCGTGAAGAGCGGTTCCTTCGGGTCGGCAGCAGGAAGATACGAGGGGATTGAGGTTGTTAAGCCGTTCGGATAGGTGCTTGACGTCCCCCAGACCTTTGAATATCCGTCCTTGTCAAACATAAGGAACTTGTAGAAGAGCCAGGCAAGTTGGGAGTTCTTACCATTCTTGGGAAGAACGAAGGAAGATCCTCCCATGGCGCCGCTTCGTGCGCCGCCGGATTTCCACGCCGGGAGTTCCATTGCCCGCCAGTCACCGCGGGTTTCTTTGAGCATTTGCTCTGGCGCGAAGCTGTACCAGATCGCCCAGGGATAGAAGACTTCGTTGCCATTCTCGAGTTCAGCAATATCTGTGGCATCTAAGTACTCTGTTCGAGTTCCCAAGCCTTCTTTGTTTACGGTGTCGAGCCAGGTAAGTATCTGACGGTATTCCGCGCTGTCTAGGCGGAGCTTTCCTTCGCTGTCGCCAAGTGAAGTTCCTTGTTGGCTGGCATACATCTCTAGCTGCAGCTGACTGAGGAAACCTGCGCGTTCAATGTGGATTGGTCCAGCGTCAGGTTTGAAAGCCTTGTAATCCTTGGCGGCTTTGAGGAGATCGTCGTAGGTCTTAATTGTTGTAGGATCAATTCCCGCAGCTTTGAGAGCCTTCTCATTGTAGTAAAGCAAACCGGGGTTGAGGTCAAAGGGGACACCGTAGATGCCGTCTCCCTTTCGGTTAACATCAACTTTTTGCTTGGAGATGTCATTGATATAGGGGTTGAGCACGTCGCTAAGATCCCAAAGATGGTCGGTAAAGGCAGACACCTTGGCATCATCGAGGAAAACTCCGTCCGGTACATCGGTCCCGGTGATGAGGGTGTTTTGAAGTTTTGCGTCGATATCGACAGCCTCGTGGTGAACTTTGATGTTGGGATACTTCTTATTGAAGTCTGCGATGGTATTTTCGAAGACTTCGAAGAGGTCACCCGAGCGGTCCCAAATGGTGATTTCACCGCTTGGGGATTCTTCCGTTGGGGCTTGTAGTTTGTTCGATGAGGATGCTGTTGAGTCTGCACTCCCAGTGATGGGGGTCGTGCAGGCTGACAGGCTGGTGCTGAGAACGGCGGCTGCGGCGACGAATGAAACCATGAGTCGCCACGAATGTGGGCGCCGCGATTGTAGCCCTTGCATCAGAACTCCTTTGTTAGGTTGGTGGGCGTGATACGTAGCCATCACAGCTGATTAAATTGCGAACGTTGCAAATTAATCCGTATCGAATCGCGTAGATGTTATATTACACACGTTTGCAAACGTTGCAAAGGAGTGGAAGAATTGTTACATGGCTGTGACATTGCAAGACGTTGCTGAACGCGCTCAGGTATCTGTGCGGACCGTGTCTAACGTAGTGAGTAATTACCCGCATATTAGTGATGTAACACGTGCCCGTGTGCAAGCAGCTATTCAAGAACTGGGTTATCAGCCCAACCTTGTCGCTCGAACATTGCGAACTGGAAAAACTGGGATCATCGCTTTGTCTGTGCCGGAACTTGATGTCCCTTACTTTAGTGAGCTTGCAAAAGAGGTCATCAAGCAAGCTGGTGAGTACGGTTATAGTGTCATCGTTCTTCAAACAGGTAATGATCTTGAGCAAGAAGAAGCTCTGTTGCGAGGAGAAACCAAGAATCTTCTATTCGACGGCCTGCTCTTTACCTCTCGGGTGAGGGACGCGAGTTTGGTGGTGAAGAGAAAAGCACGTCAAGCCCCGATTGTCCTGCTGGGCGAGTATGACTTTGATGGAACAACGGATCATGTGGCGATCGACAATCGACAAGCAGCTCGTGAAGCCGTGGAATATCTGATTTCTTCGGGACGTAAACATATCGCGGCGATTGGGGCTCAGCCTGACGAAGTTTTCACTACGCCCCTTCAGCGAACATTGGGATATCAAGAGGCGCTACGAGACGGCGGTCTGAGTGTTATGCCGGAATGGCTTGTGCCCGCCGAACACTACAGTCGCGAAGATGGATATCTGGCAATGCGGAACCTGCTGAGTTCAAACCGCCGGCCTGATGCTGTCTTTTGTTTCTCCGACCTGCTGGCTGTCGGTGCTCTGCGCGCTGCACATGATTTTGGCGTCAAGGTTCCCGATGACATAGCCGTTGTTGGAATTGATGACATCCCAGAGGGGCGGTATCAGACCTCGTCTTTGACCAGCGTTTCTATCAATATTCCTTATATTGCAAAGACAGCACTCAATCTTCTTGTGAATCGGATCGAAGATCCTAAGCGCAAAGCACAGCAATGCATTGTGCCTCACAGTCTTGTGATCCGGGAGAGCGCATAAGCGGTGTAGGCCGATTACTTTGCTGGTTTCGGCTCGCCTCGTCAACGCGCACGTAACTGAATAAACCCATCGAATCCACTATTTTCCTTTGCGTTGAAGGAGAAAAATATGCGATCACGCGCTTTCGTATCTCTGATTCTGATGATTATGCTGATTCTGGTCTCACCATTGTCGGTCACTGTCTCGCCACCAGTAGGCGCAGTTGAAGCTGGACAAGTGCTCTACTCCCCGAACTTACATTTGCATCCGAAGGGGAAAGCTGGCTATCCGAGGGGGCTTCAACTTCAATACGGTGAGGGCAGTGGGATTCTACTTGCGACGTTTGCTCGTGAAGGAGAAAATGCTCCCACATCTCTTCCAATTTTTCGAAGTGGAGATCAAGGAAAGACCTGGAAGCTGATCTCATCAATCCGCTCCCATACGGATGGGTGGGATATCGAAGCTCCAACATTGTTCGAGGTTCCATTTACGCGTAACGGCCTTAAAGCGGGCGATATTCTTGCAGCTGGGACCGCATGGAAACGGAAAAACTATACAGCTCAGAAGATTGAAGTCTTTTTGAGCAGGGACCAAGGGAAATCCTGGGAATATCTCTCAAACTGTACAGAGACAAAGAATCTCCCCAATACTTGGGGACATGGGATTTGGGAGCCTGCTTTCCTAATGACAAGTGACGGTCGAGTTGGCTGTTATATTTCCGATGAGCGTCCGGCAAATTCTCAAACTAATAACCAAGTGATTGGGCACTATTTGTCCCGAGATGGTGCGAGAACATGGGAGACAAACTTTACCCAGGACGTAGCGTTTCCCTCAGACAATCTCCAGCGTCCTGGTATGCAGACTTTTGCGCAACTTCCGGACGGACGTATCGTCATGAGCTATGAACTGTGCAGGGATGCAACCGATCCTGATCATGCATGCGAGGTATTTATAAAGTTTAGTGAGGACGGGTTCCAATGGGGACCTCTTGATGATCCGGGAATTCTTGTGAGTACTGGCGACCATCGCCATCTTCTCCATACACCATTGATTTCTTGGATGAAGGCTGGCGGCCCTCACGGGACACTGGTGCTTACTGGGCAGCGAGTGACTGCAGGGCATGTGGGTGATGAACGCGTTCTTGAGGAGAGCGGTTCAGTGATGCTAGCTAATACCTCAATGGGGAAGGGAGAGTGGACGGAAGTTACTTTGCCTCTTTCTGTGGTGCCGACAGGTGCGTACGCCGAAGGACTGCCCTCATGCCCAGGCTATTCCTCTCCTGTAATTCCCCTAGCTGAGAATGGAAATTATGTCTATCTCACGGCAACATGGTTGGGCGTAGGAGACCAATGCGAGATTCGCTTCGCGCGCGGTCGATTACCTTTAGACTCAGGGCAACTGGTTGGCCCCGGTCAGCAGTGTCTTGATGTTGATACCAACACATCACGCAATGGAAATCCAGCGCAGCTATGGAACTGTAATGAAGCAAGCGGACAGCGCTGGAACCTTACACATGATGGCGCGATCGAGTCTCTTGGAAAGTGCTTAGATGTTGATGCGCAAGGGACTTCCAATTTTACAAAAGTGCAGTTGTGGGAATGCAATGGTACTGGTGCTCAAAAATGGGAGTTACGCGCCGACGGATCATTGTTTAACCCACAATCCGCAAAATGTCTTGATGCTCCCCAAGGGCGCGTTGAGAACGGAACACACCTGCAAATCTACGAATGTAACGGACTCTGGACCCAGAGATGGCGGCTAAGTCGTAGGTGATGCCTTTACTGCTCGGCTGAGCTTCACGGGTAGATGAAAGTTAGCCCGCGTTGGCATCTCCTCGAAACACCCTCCACGCCCCGCGAATCAGAGGAATCTGAAGCGGTAGTCGAGCATACGCAAGTGCCTGTTTGACCGCAGGCTTGCCTTCCTTGCGATAGTCCGCGGCCATCTTGATGTTCGCGGGGAAGACGGCGACATACAGTGCGCTCGCGGCCAAGCCGGCCAGTCGCCTCGTCAATGGAAGCGCAAGGCCAGCGGCAATTGCCAACTCGGCAGCGCCGCTCACCAAGGTGTAGGTTCGCGTGTTCCCGGGGAGGCAGCCTGGCACAATCGCGTCATAAACCCGAGGCGCCTTAAAATGCATCACCCCTGCTCCTGCAAGCAAAAGTGCATGCCAGTGTGCTGTCTTCATCAGGCCTCCGGAATGTCAGGATCGCGCCGCATAATGAACTCGTGGTCAGTGTGGTCGCCGACCATGAACTTGTACTCGCCGACCAGCTTGAACCCGTGGCGCCCGTAGAGTCGCTGTGCCCCGAAATTCTCGCTGAATACTCCAATCCACAGGGGACGCGGCCCATCGGCAAGTAGGTAATCGATCGCGTGCCGGAGCATCATCGATCCGCGCCCGCCGCCTTGGTATTCCCGTAGCAGATAGAGGCGCTGAACCTCTCCGTCGGTCGGCTTTACGTCGGGGTGAGGAAGGTGCGCGGGGCAAACGGTCACGTAGCCAATCAGTTTTCCTTCCGAGGCCGTGTGCGCATCAGCGTTTCCGGGCGCAGTCGCGTCGGCCTCGCTTTCCTCAAGGAAAAGCAGCCAGGTCGGGCGCTTCGGATCCGCAAGCTCATCACGAAGGACCTCGGGGGAGTAGGCCTCGTGTATGAAACGATCAAGGTCATCGGGTGCATATAGGTGGCCAAAAGTCTGCGTGAAACACGTGGACGCAAGCGCGGACAGAGCGTCTGCATCTTCGAGTGTTGCGCGGCGCAGCATAATTTCCCTCCTCGGGCTAGCCGATGATCATAAGAACGGTCCTGGCGCTTAAATCAGCGATTCCCAATAAATACCGTCCCGAGACGCGCTCGTGCAACATGAGTACCGAAAATGCAACTGTCATCAGTATTGATCGCTTGTTGCTTTGGGGTAAGTGTTGAATTTATTGAAGACCGTCTTGGTGCTGCTAGGACGTGCGATCGGATACCCGCCTGAAATTTCCTCAAAAAATTCCCGATACATTTATGAATGCAAACTGTTGCG
>NZ_CAUTWQ010000024.1:0-14337 GCF_963542285.1 uncultured Actinomyces sp.
AGTGTTTACTCTTCGCCGGCGTGATCCGCTCCGGAAATCGCGTAGTTGAACAGCTGATAGCGGTCGATTGCCTGCTGAACAACCGAAGGATCAATCTGACCACGGTCAGCCAGCGCCTTCAGAACACGAACCGTCATAGACTCGGCATCGATGTGGAACCAACGGCGAGCCGCGCGGCGAGTATCAGAGAAGCCGAAGCCATCAGCGCCCAAGACGTAGTAGTCACCGGGAACCCACTGACGAATCTGGTCGGGCAGAAGACGGTCAAAGTCCGAAGACGCGACGAAGGGTCCTTCGGTTCCCTGCAGCTGGCTGGAAACGAAGGGGGTGCGCTGCGGCTCGCTGGGGTGGAGGAAGTTGAACTCTTCCACGTCCAGCGCCTCGCGACGAAGCTCGGTCCACGAGGTAACCGACCAAACTGCCGCATCGACACCCCAATCACGTGCAAGCAGCTCTCGCGCCTCGCGTGCCCACGGCACGCCGACACCGGAAGCGAGCAGCTGAGCCTTCGGGCCACCGAAGTTCGCGTGATCGTCAACTTTGTAGATGCCCTTAATAAGCCCGTTGACATCAAGGTTTTCGGGCTCTGCGGGCTGGTGGATGGGCTCGTTGTACACCGTCAGGTAGTACATGACATTCGGATCGCGTCCACCTGCATCGCCGTACATACGTTCAAGGCCGTCGGCCATGATGTACCGCAATTCGTAGGCATAAGCAGGATCGTATGTGACAAAGGCATGGTTAGTGGATGCCAGAACGGGGGAATTGCCATCCATGTGCTGCAGGCCTTCACCGGTGAGGGTTGTACGCCCAGCGGTTGCACCGATAACAAAGCCCTTCGACAGCTGATCACCAGCAGCCCAGAACTGATCGCCCGTACGTTGGAACCCGAACATCGAATAGAAGATGTAGAAGGGAACCATCGGCAGGTTGTGAGTGGCATAGGCGGTACCGACCACCTGGAATGCTGCCGCACTACCGGCCTCGGTAATACCGGTGTGCAGAACCTGACCTTGCTCGGACTCGCGGTAGGACAGCATCATATCTGCGTCAACCGGAGTGTAGGCCTGGCCCGTCGTGTTGAAGATCTTCGCCGAGGGGAAGATTGCATCCAGACCAAAGGTGCGTGCCTCGTCAGGAATGATCGGAACGAAGTACTTGCCGACGTTCTTGTCCTTGATGAGGTCCTTGATCAGGCGCACCAAAGCCATAGTGGTGGCAACTTCGAGCTTGCCGGATCCCTTGGAAAGGGCCTCGAAAGGCTTCGAGGGAAGCTCAGGAAGCTTCGGCTGGTGATCGCGGCGCTCGGGAACCCAACCGCCCAGCTTCTCACGCAGTTCCTTCATGTACAGCAGAGCAGGGTGATCTGCCGGCGGCATGTAATAGGGAGGCATGTAGGGATCGCGTTCCAGCTCTTCATCGGTGATGGGAAGCTGCAGACGATCGCGAAGAAGCTTCGCGTCTTCCACGGTGAGCTTCTTCATCTGGTGCGTCGAGTTACGACCAGCGAAGTGGCTACCCAGCGCATAGCCCTTAATGGTGTGAGCCAAAATAACGGTCGGTTGACCGGTGTGCTCGGTTGCAGCCTTGTATGCGGCGTACACCTTTCGGTAGTCGTGACCACCGCGCTGCAACGCCCAAATCTGATCGTCGGTCCAGTTTTGAACCATTGCCTTGGTCCGCGGATCGCGGCCAAAGAAGTGCTCACGAATGTATGCACCATCATTTGCACCGAAGGTCTGGTAGTCGCCATCCAGAGTTTCGTTCATCAAGTGAACAAGCGCGTCATCCTTATCTGAGGCCAAGAGCTGGTCCCAACCGCGACCCCAGATGACCTTGATAACGTTCCAACCCGCACCCTTGAAGAAGGCTTCGAGTTCCTGGATGATCTTGCCATTGCCGCGAACCGGACCATCAAGGCGCTGCAGGTTGCAGTTCACAACGAAAGTCAGGTTGTCGAGTCCCTGCTGCGCGGCAAGCTGAAGCATGCCACGAGATTCGGGCTCGTCCATTTCGCCATCGCCCAAGAAGGCCCATGTGCGCTGCAATGAGGTGTCTTTAATGCCACGCAGGTGCAGGTACTTGTCAAACCAGGCCTGGTAGATCGCCTCTGCTGGCCCGAGGCCGAGGGAGACGGTCGGGAACTCCCAGAAATGAGGGAGTTGGCGAGGGTGGGGGTAAGAGGGGAGTCCGTGAGGAGTGGAGACCTGTTGGCGGAATCCGTCCATTTCTTCTTCGGAAAGACGCCCTTCAATGAAGGCGCGGGCGTAGGGGCCGGGAGAGGCGTGGCCTTGGAAGAAGACGTGGTCGCCGCCGCCCGGGTGATCCTTGCCGCGGAAGAAGTGGTTGAGGCCGACCTCGTAGAGCGTTGAAACCGAGGCGTAGGAGGAGATGTGCCCACCAACCTTGACGCCGGGGCGCTGAGCCCTGGTTACCTGGACTGCCGCATTCCAGCGGATCCAGCGGCGGTACTGGCGTTCCATGGCCTCGTCACCGGGGAAGTAAGGTTCTTGATCGACAGGAATCGTGTTGACGTAGGGGGTCGTGTATTCCTGAGGAAGTTGGATTCCCTTACGGCGTGCCTCATCGAGCATGTGCAGCAAGATGTAGCGTGCACGTGGGCCGCCCTTTTCTTCGATCAGGCCACTCAGTGACTCGACCCATTCTGAGGTTTCTGCGGGGTCATTGTCGGGTACCTGGCTGAGTAACCCGTTGACGACGGGGTGGTTCTCGCTCACTGGATCTCGAACTCCTCTGATTAACTTAGCGGAAGCGCCTGGTGGGGCACGCCCTCGTGCTTACAGGTCTATTTTGGTACCTGCGAGTAGAAAATGCGAGTGAAAATGGGACTTCAGGCCCATGATTCGCGCCTCATTTGTCAAGGCCAAAGATAGTGCTTTGCTGAGAAAATCACAGGAATCGAGAGAAACAAAAAATAATTGCGCTGCGTGCATTACGATTGAAGCCGTGAAAAGCGATGTAACACTGTCTGTGTCGTGGCTCGAAGGGGAACTCCGGTGAGTGTCAAGCTAGGGTTCACGAAGGGCCAGATTATTCAAGAGTTCTACGTTGACGATGATGCGGATCAAGCGCTGCGCCAACTCGCTGAAGAAGAGAGCGGTAATCAGCTTGTCGATCCCGACTACGAAGATGTCGTCGATGGAACGATCGTATGGTGGCGCGCGGATGATGCTGAAGAGGAAGATCTAGCGGACCTGTTGGTCGACGCCATGTCGAACCTTGACGATGGAGGACTGATCTGGGTCTTGATTCCCAAGCCTGGACGCCCCGGAACTGTCCCGGTTTCTGACGTTGAAGAGGCTGCTCATACTGCCGGGCTCCACGCGACTTCGGCAAGTGCGCTGGCTCCTGAATGGGCCGGAATCCGTCTAACCGCGCGTTCGAGAAAGCACTGAGTTTTCGCGCGACTTCGTCTTGCGTGACCGCATTATGCTCACTCTTTTGCAGTGTGCGCAATGCATCTCACAGCGTCTGATTCCAAGTAATTGCTGCTTGTACTCTATGCTGTACTGGTGCGTTCATTAAAGAACGTGCTTTGGGCCTTTAGCTCAGTTGGCTAGAGCATCTGGTTTACACCCAGAAGGTCATCGGTTCGAGCCCGGTAGGGCCCACAGAATTGGGGTCGGAAGCATTAAGCTTCCGACCCCAATCTTTTTGCAGACCTACGCGGTGTCTACTCAGCGTTATCTGACTGCGAATCCTCGGCCTCGTGAGACTCTTCTTGGGCTGCCTGAACGATCTCTTCAACCACGTCTTCTCCGGCGACAAGCTTGCCGGAAACTCCACTACCCAGCTGCTCCATCGCAAGACGTGCAACCAATTGCTGGTTTGTGGTCGTGCGCTGGGAACGAGCGCCGGAAATGAAGCTGAAGAACCAGTTCACCAGCGTTCCCACCTGCGACTTAAAGCCAACGATGTAGAGCAGGTGGAGGAAACACCATGAAACCCATGCCATGAAACCAGTCAGTTCCATCTTGCCCATTTGGACGACCGCTTTGAAACGTGCAATCGTCGCCATGGATCCCTTGTCGAAGTATGAGAATTCGCTTCGCTTGGGGGAGTGGTTGTTGAGGCGAGCCAGAACCGTATCTGCTGCAAAACGCGCGGACTGGATCGCTCCCTGTGCTACTCCGGGGACACCGGGGAAGGACATCATGTCACCCAGGACAAAGATTTCAGGGTGGCCGGGAAGGGTCAGGTCCTTATTGACCAAGACGCGGCCTGCGCGATCAACCTCAGCACCCGTGGCCTTTGCAATCTGTGCTCCAAGGGGGCTGGCTGAAACGCCAGCCGCCCATACCTTGCAGACGCATTCGATGGTTTCTTCTTCACCTGATTTGTACTTTAGGGTTACGCCTTCAGCGTCAACATTGGTGACAAAAGCATCCATCTTGAGCTCAACGCCCAACTTTTCCAGTTCTGCCCAGGTCTTGTGGCCGAGCTTCTCGCCGAAAGGCGGCAGTGGGTAGGAAGCACCATCGACCAAAATGACTCGTGCCTGGGTTGGATCGATACGCCGGAATTCGCCCTTGAGTGTCTTAGAGGACAGCTCGCGGATCTGTCCTGCCATCTCAACACCAGTGGGGCCCGCACCTACGACGACAAAGGTAAGAAGACGTCGGATCTCTTCGGGATCGCTGGCAATTTCAGCCTGCTCGAAAGCGCTAAAGATTCGTGCTCGAAGCTCGAGTGCATCATCGATGGTCTTCATGCCCGGCGCGAAGACTGCGAAGTGATCGTTGCCAAAGTAGGACTGACCTGCTCCTGCTGCAACAAGCAGGGTGTCATAGGGAGTCTCAGCGTATTCGTTGTGGTTACGCCACTTGACAATTCGGTTCTCGACGTCAATATCTTCGACGAGTGCTTGGAAGACCTCGACGTTCTTTTGCTTGCGTAGAATTTCACGCGTTGTTGGCGCGATATCGCCCTCAGAAAGAATTCCAGTCGCAACCTGATAGAGGAGCGGCTGGAAAAGATGGTGTGATGTACGGGCAAGAATGGTGATGTCGGCGTTTGCGTGCTTGAGGCGCCGTGCGGCAGTCAATCCTGCAAAGCCGGAACCGATAATGACAATACGATGACGAGGCATATACCTTCCTTAATTAGATAAGGGAAAGCTTACTAAAATCCCTATCACCATCAAAGGCATACGCATGTGTTTTCACTCATCTCCGATCAGGCGATGAGTAGCTCATTGGGTTGACGCGGTTGAAGACCGAGCGATAAGCGTGGGTTCTTGATCGGAAACAGTGCGTGGGCTCTCGCCGTGTAGTTGCTCCAGAAGGAGTTGCGCACCTGCAAACCCAAGCGTTGCGGGATTTCGAGATATTGCAGTAACAGCGGGAGAGAACATTCTTAACATAGGGGAGTCTTCGCAGGAGCAGACCTTAATATCCTTACCGGTTTTCAGTCCCGCGTAAGCAATTGCCTGTAAGCCGCCCAAAGTTAAGATTTCGTTAGCGAAGATGATCCCGTCGGGCAGGTTGCTTGTAGCTAATAGTGCTCGTGTCGCATGAAGCGCCGAGGCCTCGGAAAACTCATTATTCGCCGCGATAGTGATTGAGATTCCGCACTCCTGACCAAAATTGTGCAGGGTGGTAATGCGCTGCTGGATGTGTGTGAAGGATGAAGAGCCGCAGACGAATGCAATGTGTCGGCATCCCTGCTCGGCCAAGTGAAGTGCAAGAAGGCGCACCATCTGTTCGTCGTCACCAATAACCGCGCCGCATTCATCAAACTTTTGCCCGATAACGACGGTTGGAAGCCCGTATTCATTGAGCTTTGATGGACGGGGATCGTCGTCGCGAGGGTCAACCACAATCGTCCCGTCGACGCGTCCTTGAGCCCACCAGTTTTCATATGCCTTAAGTTCTTCTTCCATTGAATGGGAAAGGTGGAGGAGAAGATCAATGCCGCTGTTGTCTAAGGCATCTTGGATACCGGTAATGAATTCGAAGAAGAAGCGTTCTGAAGAATTATTGACACGTGGACGTTGCAAGACCAAGCCAATTGCGTTGGAACGTGAAGAGGAAAGTGCACGTGCAGTCGCATTTGGGCGCCATCCCATCTTGGCGGCGATATCGATTATTCTTGCTCGCGTGGTAGGCGAAACGCCGGGACGATCGTTGAGGGCGAATGATACGGCTGCGCGGGAAACGCCTGCTTCTCGCGCAATATCACGGATTGTTGGACGCGCCATTGCGATACCTTCTCTGGTCGTAATCGGATTGTTATAAGTTTACCTCGTACTAAACCGGATTAGTTGTTATTCTAAACGCAGTGCCTCGAAGTAGAAGCACTTCAGAAGACGGAGACGTGATGCACGATAATCAAGAAATCCTCATGCAGCGTGTGACACGCACATTGAAGGAACGAATCCTTCCGTGCGAGTACACGAAGATTTCTTCACTGCATGTCACTCAGTGGCGCCAGCCCTTAGAAGACGGTGTCATCTCAGAGCCAGTTCGTTTTGCGCAGGCCATGAAAGCTGACTTCACTCCTTTTGAATTAGGACAGACATGGGGCGGAGCGTGGCAGACAACGTGGTTCAAGCTCCATGGTCAAGTTCCCAACGACGTGGAACTTTCGCAAGGTCAGCGTCTTGAGCTTCGCATTGATCTGGGATTCGAGGAACACTCTGTAGGTTTCCATGCTGAAGCACTTGTAAGGGACCTGTCAGGGAAGACTATCAAGGCCCTGAACCCTCGAAGCCGGTGGCTTCCTGTCGCGCAAAATGCCGGAAGTGACATCGACTACGTCATTGAGGCAGCGGCAAATCCCTTGCTTTTGGGCATTCCTCCCTTCCAGCCCACTCACGATGGCGACAAGCTCACGGCTTCGCACAAAGAGCTGTACCACTTCCGCCAAGCAGACCTTGTCGTCGTGAACGAAGATGTCTACGGACTGGCACTTGATATTCAAGTTCTGCACGAGATGATCGAGGCAGCGCCCCACTTTGGTGATCATGAATGGGATGTCCTGCTGGGACTCAATCGTGCACTTGATTGCCTTGATCTTGACGATGTGGTTGGAACTGCCGGCGCAGCACGTCAAGTTCTGAAGCCTTTTATGGAGGCTGCTGCTTACCCCGGAGCACACCGAATCAGCGCTGTCGGCCATGCACACATTGACTCTGCATGGCTGTGGCCACTGCGCGAAACGCGTCGCAAGGTCAACAGGACTCTTGCCAACGTTGTCCGTCTTATCGAGGACGGTTCTTCGTTGATCTTTGCCCTTCCTGCTGCCCAACATGTGGCCTGGCTGAAGGAAGACGACCCTGAACTTTTCGAACGTGTACGTGAGCTTGTCGCAAAGGGCCGAATCGTTCCCGTAGGCGGAATGTGGGTCGAACCGGATGCCGTTCTTCCAGGCGGCGAGGCAATGTGCCGCCAGCTGGTTGAGGGCTTGGACTTCTTCGAAAATGAACTTGGCGCCTCGTGCCAAGAAATCTGGCTTCCGGACTCTTTCGGATACTCTGCCGCACTTCCTCAAATTGCTCGGGAAGCTGGAATTGAACGCTTCCTGACGCAGAAGATTTCATGGAACCAGGTCAATACCTTCCCGCACCACACTTTGTTGTGGGAAGGCATCGATGGATCGCGAATCTTTACGCACTTCCCACCGATGGATACCTACGGTGCGGAAGTCACCGGCCAAAACCTCACTCACGCCGTCGAGAACTTCAAGGACAAGGGACATGCAAGTGTTTCCCTTATGCCCTTCGGCTACGGCGACGGCGGTGGTGGTCCCACCCGTGAAATGCTTGAGCGCATTGACCGCTTCCGCTCACTACGCGGCGCCCCTGAAGTAGTGATGGAAACTCCCAAGCAGTTCTTTGATCGGGCTCTGGAAGATGCCGACCAGATCCCGGTGTGGGTTGGCGAGCTCTATCTTGAGCTGCACCGCGGCACCTTCACTTCACAGATCGATGCGAAGCAAGGGAACCGCCGCGGCGAATCAATCCTGCGTGAGACTGAACTGTGGTGTTCCTACGCGGCGATTCAAGGCTTGATGGATTACCCCTATGAGGAGCTTCGTTCCTACTGGCGCTCCCTCTTGCTGTGCCAGTTCCACGACATCTTGCCCGGAACATCGATCGCTTGGGTTTACCGCGAAGTCCGTGAGCTTCACAAGCAGATTCGTGAAGGCTGTGAGGCGCTCATTCAGAAGGCGCTCACGCTTCTCACTGCGTCAAGCACGGACGGCCAAAGTCAGGAATTGCTTGCTAATGCTTCTTCTTTCCCACTTCATGGAACTGCACCACTGTCGGTTGCTGCCCCTGCGAAAGAAAAAGACTCCCAGGGAGTTCACCTGCTCCAGGTTGACGATGGCTACGAAATTACGAACGCCTTCTTCAAGGCGCGTATTTCTGCAAGTGGCGAGCTGACCTCGCTGCGAGAAAGTGAATCTGATCGTGAATGGATTCCTGCGGGTCAAAAGGCCGGAGAGTTCCATATTCATCAGGATTTCCCGAATATGTGGGATGCCTGGGATTTGGATCCCTTCTACCGCAATTCACTACGTGTTGTCACCGATCGTTCGGTGTCCAATGTTGTTGTTGAACACGATCGAGTAGAGATTCATTCCACCGCGCGGATTGATTCATCCAGCATGGAGCTGGTTTGGATTTTCACCTCGGGAAGCAAAGCAATTGACCTCCACGTTGAGGCCGATTGGCACGAGCACGAAAAGCTTCTCAAGCTTTCGATCCCGGTTGAATTGCACACCGATCACGCCCAGTACGAAACGCAGATGGGCTACATTACCCGTCCGACCCATGAGAATACCTCTTGGGATGCTTACCGCTTTGAGGTTTCTGCTCACCGCTGGGTTCGCTTGGAAAATGCCTCGCGTTCGTGGGCGATCGCAAACGATGCCACCTATGGGTGGGATGTTACGCGCCACCAAAATGACAGGCGCGGCACCTGGTCGCAGGTGCGCGCAACCTTGGTCAAGTCGGCCCGATTCCCTGATCCTGATCAGGATCAGGGACAGCACGAGTGGAATTTTAGGATCGTCCCTGATGCCTCGGTTCTCGAGGCGGTCGCTGCCGGTCAGCAGATTAACCTGGGTGAGCGAGAGGTCAGCGGCGCTCCCGTCGGCGCTCCTTTCAGTGTCAGTGGTGCGGTCGTTGAGTCTGTTGCTTTGGCTCCTGACCGCAGTGGTGACCTTGTGATCCGTCTCTACGAGGCCGAAGGTGGGCCCTCGCGCGTCACATTCCGTGCCCCCAAGGCTCGCTCTGTCACCGCTTGCGATCTGCGTTACCGTCCGAGCGAAAGTGAACCCGAGCTCCTCGGCGGCCAAGGGGAGTGGAGCTTCGATCTGTCTGCCTTCCAGATCACTACGCTGCGGGTTTCCTTCGCGAAGTGAATAGGTGAGTCGTCATGAAGTTCGGCGTGAACTACACTCCGCGGCAGGGATGGTTCCATTCCTGGTTGGATTTTGACTCCGAGGCCGTACGGGATGATTTCCACGCGATCCGCGCTATCGGTGCTGACCACGTGAGGATTTTCCCGTTGTGGCCGCTACTTCAACCCAATCGCACGCTCATTCGCCCACAGGCAATTGAAGATGTTGCAACCGTGGTTGAAATTGCGGGGGAATGCGGTCTTCAGGTGACTGTGGATGTCCTTCAAGGACACCTCTCATCTTTTGACTTCCTGCCTTCGTGGGTCACCTCTTGGCACCGACGCAATCTCTTTACTGACCCGGATGTCGTTCAAGCAGAACGCAATCTAATCAGAGAGATGGCTGAGGCACTGCGTGGCATCCCCGCTGCTAGTGGCTTGTCGATTGGTAATGAGTTCTTCCAATTCGCCGCATCGCGTCATCCTTTCCCTCACAGAGTGACTGAGAAAGAAGCAGGACGCTGGTTGGAGCAAATGCTCGGTACTGCCCGTGAAGAGTGGCCCGAAGGTGTTCACACCCACAGTCATGATGACGACCTATGGTTTGAAAACGACCAGCCTTTTTCTCCCCAAATGGCCACGTCATTGGGAGATCTCACCACTGTCCATTCATGGATTTTTGGTCGGGTTGGTCCGCGTCTTGGTGCTCGTGCCCCGCAGCTCGTGTGGTTTGCTCGTTACCTGTGCGAACTTGCAGCTGCGTGGGCCGAGGACCCCGCGCGTGGAGTATGGCTTCAAGAAATTGGTGCCCCTGAGAACTACGTGGATCCAGAAGAGGCTCCTCAGTTTCTCACGGACACTCTCGAAATTCTCATGGGAGAACGAGGCGGCGGAATATCCCCCGGCCTCGAAGGAGTCACCTGGTGGTGCTCCCACGATGTCTCCCGTGACCTCTCAGATTTCCCGGCACTCGAGCATTCCTTGGGACTGCTGGGACAGGATGGCAATCCAAAACCCATTGGAGAGGCCTTCCGTCGTGCTGCTCAGCGTTGGGCGGATGTGCGAGCTCTCGGTGAGCAACGTTCGTCCCTCCCCCTGACTGCACAGGAGTGGACGCGCGTCGACACCGACGCTCGGCACGAATATTTCGATCGCTGGATGGAACTCGCATTAGCGGGCGATGTCCGTCGAATCGAATTGAATCGTTCTCGTTATCGCTCTTCGGGCGAGAGCAAGGACGAGGAAAAGACAATTTTCCTCTCAACGTGGGATTCCTAATTCCACAGCGTTCATCGAAAAACCCTTCGAAGGAGAAGACCATGCGTAAGACACGCACTATCGTGACTGGTGTCGCACTTGCTGCGGCGTTCAGCCTCGCCGCTTGCACCGGCGGATCCGGCGCAAGCTCCACCTCCAGTGCTTCTAGCTCCGCAGGCGGCACTACTGAGATTTCATTCCAGACCTGGTCGCTCAAGAACGATCGTTTCACCCCCTACTTCGAGTCGCTGATTAAGGACTTCGAATCAGCAAACCCCGACATCAAGGTTAAGTGGATTGATCAGCCCGGTGACGGATACGAGGACAAGATCCTCCAGCAAGCTAACTCCGGTGAACTTCCCGATGTTCTGAACCTACCCCCGGGCTTCGCATACAAGCTTGCAGACACCGGACTTCTTGTCGACCTTGACAAGGTTGAAGGAGCGAAGATCTCCGAGTTTGTCGACAGTGCTGCACAGGCCTACCAGTTCCCGGGCATCGAGGGGCACTATGGATACCCCTGGTACCTGGGCACCGATCTGAACTGGTACAACGTCGGCAAGATGAAAGAAGTAGGTGTCGATACCTCTAAGCTTCCGACCACCCTCGACGAACTCTTTTCGATGGCCTCAGATGTCGCTAAGGCCAGCAACGGCGAGGTCAAGATGATCTCCTCCGTTCCCGATGTCGGCATCTTCTCCGCAGCCGGAATTGACATCTACAAGGATGGCAAGTTCGTCTTCAACTCTGACGAAGCAGTCAAGATTGTCGAGCTTTTCCGCAAGGCATACGCAGAAGGTGCAATGCCGGCCGAGGCGCTGAACGCTGATTACCAGGGCAACGCAGCTTTGTACAAGCAGAGCAAGACTACCTGGACTACGGGTTCAGCTGGCTTTGCCTCGTCGCTGAAGGCCGACGCGCCCACGCTCCTTGACCAGACCGAGGTTACCACTCGAATTGGACACGCGCCTATCTTCATCCAGGGTATCTCCGTGGCCAAGAACTCCAAGAACCAAGCGGCAGCAGTGAAGTTCGCTCAGTACGTGACCAACACCCAAAACCAGGTTGAGTTCGTCAAGATTGCTCAGGGCTTCTTCCCCGGAACCAAGGCCGGCAACGAGAACCCTGAAGCTTTCACCTCCGTAGTCTCTCTGGACCTACAAAAGAAGGCAACCGAGCTGGCCGCCAAGCAAATGCCCAACACCGTCGAGCAGTCACCGCTCCAGTTCACCGATGAAATGGGCACCTACGTCAAGCAGCAGCTTGCTCTTGCAGTGAAGGGTGAAATCTCCTCGAAGGACGCCCTCGACAAGGCTGTCAAGTTCTGCAACGACAACCTCTCCAAGTGATCTTCTGATCACACGGTGGTGTTGGGAGGCTCTCCTCTCCCAACACCACCAACCTAGCCTTCTATCTGCGAGGGCTTTGTGTACCGACTTCCGTTGGGATGAGGAGGAACACCACATGAAATCCCACTCCAAACTGACTCCGTACTTACTGCTCGGACCAGCAGTACTGTGGGTGTTGGTTTTCTCGATCTGGCCATTCTTGAACACCGTCGTTCTTGCATTCACGGATGCACGGCCACTCAAACAGGCAAAATTCATCGGCCTGCAAAACTTCGTGACTCTCTTTCACGACGAGCGCTTCATCTATGCACTTGTTACTTCACTGGTCTATGTTGTCGTCTGTGTTCCCCTATTGACCTTCCTTCCTCTGTTCTTGGCGATGTTGGTTGAAAAGAAGATCCCGGGGATCTCGCTTTTCCGCACTAGCTTCTATTTCCCTGTAATTGCCTCGGTCGTGGTCGTCGGCATCATCTGGTCGTGGCTCTTTGATTCGCAGGGTCTTGTCAACCAATCGCTTCAATTCGTTGGGTTGAGCGACAAACCGATTAATTTCCTTGTTGACCGTTGGCTTATCCTTCTGTCCTCAACGTCGCTGACAGTGTGGAAGGGCCTCGGCTATTACATGGTTGTCTACCTGGCAGCTCTTGCCGGTGTCAATAAAGAACTTCACGAGGCCGCAGCGCTGGATGGCGCTGGTGTGTGGCGTCGTTTCTGGACGGTGACCGTCCCCGCAGTTAAACCAGCAATGCTGCTGATTTCTGCCCTTATCACTGTCTCTGCAATGCGTATCTTCTCGGAAATCTACGTTTTGACGAACGGATCGGGTGGCCCCGGTGGCCAAGCTCAATCAATCGTCATGATGATTCAATCCGTTGGCAAGGGACTGCGCGGTAACTTGGGCTACGCCTCGGCAATTTCTGTCGTCCTCTTCTTCTTGACCATTGGTCCGTTGTTGCTCGTTGCATGGATCAACCAGGGATCTGAAATTCGTGAAGCTCTGCGTCTTCGTAAGAAGAGCAAGGAGTCTCGTAAGCAAGCGGCCGAGCAGAAGAAGCTGACTGCTGGAGTCGCGGAGCACTTGGGTAAGCACGCAGCCCGCGTGAGCTCTGGTGCAACGGGAAGGGAGAAGTGAGATGAGCGCAGCAACTATCTCCGATACGGTACAGGTGAAGCCAAAGCGTGAACTCCCATGGCGCAGACGGGGCGAGGCCGGTTTTGACAAACCCACACTACTCAGCTTCGTTGGCCGTTACGTCTTGCTGATCTTCTGCCTGATCATCACAATCGGTCCTTTCATCTGGGAGCTGTCAACCTCGTTGAAAGGGCAGGGTGAGGATATCTATTCCTTCCCGCCGAACCTGATTCCACAACAGCCGACGCTTGACAACTATGCTGAGGTTTTGCGGACGATTCCCGTGATCAACTACGCGTGGCACTCACTAGCCGTGGGGATCGCAACTGTGATCACGAACGTCATCTTCGCGACTTTCGCAGGCTATGCTTTCGCCCAGATGAAGTTCAAGGGCAAGGGAATTTGCATGGCAATCATTCTCTCAACCCTTCTTCTCCCCGGTGAAGTCACACTGACCTCACAGTACCTGACAATTAAGTCTCTCGGGCTTGCAAATTCTCTGGCAGGTGTTTTCTTACCCGGTGCGATCTCAGCGATGAACGTTCTCCTCATGTACACGGCCGCGCGGGCGATCCCGAACTCGATTCTTGACGCTGCCGCGATCGATGGTGCAACTACCTATCAGCGTCTTCGTCATATCGTGTGGCCGAATGTTAAGGGAATGGCTTCGGTGGTTGCTCTGATGTCCTTCATCGGCGCTTGGGATGACTTCCTATGGCCATTGGTTGTCTTGAATGATCCTGCAAAGTACACCTTGACCGTTGGTATGCAGTATCTGCAGTCCTCCTTTGGAGCCAACCAGCGTGTTGTCGCAGCAGGAACCATGATCGCGTTGATCCCCCTGATCATCCTCTTCGCATGCGCTCAGAAGTTCTTCTTCAAGGGCGTTGAGGCAGGCGGCGTCAAGGGCTAAGAAAGCCTTTCTTGCGATGTGTTTGCCGCGGGGGTGTGGGCCACAAGCCCGCACCCCCGCTTCTCTATGCGAATAGGGCTTGGACCTGAGAAAAATCCACTTTCCCTGTGGTTGTCTTCGGAAGATTCTCAACCCAGCGGATACGGCGAGGATGCTGCCAAGGGGCCAAAGAATCTTTGACCAGATTCCGCACGTTTTCAAGGGAGAGATCTTCACGAGTTGCTGGAACGAGCGCCGCAGCAACAATTTGTCCCCAGCGTTGATCATCGAGGCGGGCTACGCCGGCACTGCTTTCGTTTCTGACATGTCCACAGGTTT
>NZ_CAUTWQ010000025.1:0-12846 GCF_963542285.1 uncultured Actinomyces sp.
ACACCGATCGCAGAGCTAATTCGTCTGCGCAGCTCATTCCAATCGTTGAAATCCAGCCAGTTGACTCTGAGGAAGCGCCAGCCCTGGTCTTGTAGTGTCTGTTCGCGTTGAACCCACGAGCGTTTTGCGCGGTCGAATTCTCCTTGTGTTGACCCCAGTTTCTCGATCCCATCGAACTCGATGATGAGCTTGCATAGCGGAATCGCAATGTCGGCAAAGAAGCGCTGTCCACCTGCTGAGAGCTCATACTGTGTCGAAAAGTCGTAGGGGCATAGCGAGCGAACCACCCACGCAAGCGCGGCCTCGGCAGGATTGCTACATCCGGGGTCGATTGCACTCAGGATCCGTCGCGAACGGGCAAAGCCACGGCCTCCCTTTACTCGTTCCAAATGCGAAAGGATCTTCTGACGTATGACTTCAGCGCGGCCTCGGCACAGGTCTTGCGAGAAATTACTGAAATCGCACCATTTACGCAGTGCGCTACATCCCAGTGCAAATGCTTGCAGCGCGTCATCGTGCATTGCGCAGCGGATCAACGCGTCATAGGGGTGCTCGGTCAGCATCCCTGAAACCCGCGTGCGTTCCGAGGTAATCGGAGGGCCACGACGATAGACTCGCCTAACCGCGGGCACGGAGACTGTCCCGCATCTGCACGGAGGAATGAGCTGACTTGTTCGGCGCTGCGGCTGGTACAACTCGACATTCGGGTTCGCGATCCAGCCTTGTACGCCGTGGAGTAGGAGCGCTGAGGTACCAACGACAAGCGGCGTTGGCTCTCCTTGCTGGACTGACGCAATAATGCGTGCCATCGCAATTGACTTCCAGATATCCCAGGGTTTTGCGCTGTTCGGATCAAAAGGCAGCTGGACGTAAGCACCGCGATACAAGCGCAATTGTCCCTTGAGTGGGGAGCTGGTGGAGGAGCTCCCGCGATAGCTCAGGGTCACGTGCGGCAGTTGCATGCTCATAGTGGACAGTGTGGCGCGAGGGCGGCGGCTGCGCGTTTTCCTGCCGAAAATATGTGGATGAATCGTTGGAATCCTGAGCTGTGGATAAGTTTGTTGCGTGCGAAGCGAATCTTTCGGGTGGTGTTGGGTCGGTTGAGCGCTGTTTCGCGCTTCGTGTGTGGTGTCTACGGCGGAATCCGGTCACCTCGACGCGGATTGGCACTGGTTGGACTGGCTTGTGCCGGGTATTCACGGTGAAATCCGGCTAGCTCGACTCAGATTGACACCGGTTGGCGTGATTGGCACCGTTTGGAGGATGGGCATTGCGGTTTTTGGGCTATGCGATGCCGCCAAGTGGCGTCAATGCCGCCAAGTGGTGCCAATGCTTCCGCCGCGTTGTGTCGATCGCGGATTGTTCGGACCACAAGGGGCTTTGGCGCGACGTCGTAAGTGGGCATACGCACGAGGCCGTGGCCGAGCTTGGCGTTGCGCCGCCCACCCACCAACCACCCCGAAATATGGACACCTTCTGCCGACCCGCCGCCCCCGCGCAACAATGGCAGCATGACAAATCTGAAACTCGCAGTAATCCCCGGTGACGGCATCGGGCAGGAAATCGTCCCCGAAGGCATCAAGGCTCTGGAAGCCGTTATTCCCTCTGACGTTACGCTGCAGTACACAGAATTCGATCTTGGTGCGCGCCGCTACCACCGCACCGGCGAGATCCTGACCGACACGGACCTCGAGGTCATTGACCAGCACGATGCGATCCTCTTGGGTGCGATCGGCGATCCTTCGGTTCCCTCAGGTGTCCTTGAGCGCGGCCTGCTTCTTAAGCTCCGCTTCTCGCTGGATCACTATGTCAACCTGCGTCCTTCGCGCTACTACCCGGGCGTCCCGACTCCGCTGGCTAACCCCGGCGACATTGATTTCATCGTCGTGCGCGAGGGCACTGAAAGCCTCTACGCCGGAAACGGTGGCACCCTGCGCAAGGGCACGATTCACGAGGTTGCGCAGGAGATCTCCGTCAATACAGCCTTTGGCGTTGAGCGCCTTGTGCGCTACGCATTCGAACAGGCAGCAGCTCGTCCGGCTCACCATCTCACCTTGGTCCACAAGCACAATGTTTTGATTTTCGCCGGTGGCCTGTGGAGCCGCGTCGTCGAGGAAGTGGGGCGCGAATACCCGCAGGTCCGCGTCGATTACTGCCACATTGATGCCGCAACGATCTACATGGTGACCGATCCGGGTCGCTTCGATGTCATCGTCACCGATAACCTCTTCGGCGACATCTTGACCGACGAGGCGGGAGCCGTTACCGGCGGCGTTGGCCTTTCGGCCTCGGGAAATATCAACCCCGAAGGTGCGCACCCCTCAATGTTCGAGCCCGTCCACGGCTCTGCGCCCGACATTGCGGGCCAGGGTAAGGCGGACCCGACCGCAACGATTGCCTCTGTTGCGCTCATGCTGAACCACCTCGGATATGCCGAGCAATCGCGCGCGATCATGGACGCGATTGAAGAAGACATGCGCAACCGTGCGGCCGCTAACGCCGCTGGTGATCCTTTGGTCCGAACGACCGAGCAGATCGGCAACGACCTGGTCGCGCTGATTCGCCGCTGACGAGGCCGGGTCCAGGGGAGTGGGAACCAGAAGGTGCCGCCCCCAAGTGAGTCCCCGCCCCGGAAGGCGCCGCTCACCCCACCCCAACGGGTCAGATAGCGGACCACCCCATGCTTGACCCCCGCGAGGGGAATATTCTGAATGTCATCAGCTTTTGAGGAGGACACGATGACAGAAACGCAGCACACTCCCACCGAATTGGAGCGATTAGGGGAGGAACCTCTGCCTTCGGCAGATGAACTGGCTGGTCGTTTCCCGCTGACCCAGAACCCGAATCCGACCCCGCAGGCGGATTACGAAAAGGCTATGGAGGAACTGAACTTCGGAACAGTTTTCACCGATCACATGGCACACATGCGTTGGACGCCCGAAACCGGATGGGGCCAGCGGGAGGTCATTCCCTTCGGTCCCCTTGATCTGTCTCCCGCTGCCGCTGTCCTTCACTACGGCCAGTCGGCCTTCGAAGGTATCAAGGCCTACCGTCACTCCGACGGCAGTATTTGGACGTTCCGTCCCGGCTTCAATGCCGCGCGTATGAACCACTCGAATTGGCGTCTGGCTATGCCGCAGCTGGATCGCGAGGACTTTGTCGCAGCGCTGGTGAACTACGTGCGTGCGGACGAAAAGTGGGTTCCGGGTGCTGAAGGATCCTCTCTCTACCTGCGTCCCTTCACCTTCGCGTCCGAGCCCTTCCTCGGTGTGCGCTCCGCCCACCAGGTTGATTTCTACGTCATCGGCTCCCCGGTCGGCCCCTACTTCAAGTCGGGCACTCAGACCGGCGTCTCCATCTGGGTTGAGAAGCACTATCACCGCGCCGGCCCCGGTGGAACCGGTTCGGCAAAGGCTGGCGGTAACTACGCGGCTTCGCTGCTCCCGCAAAACTTGGCCGCAGAGCGCGGTTTCAAGCAGGTCTGCTACCTGGATACCTATGAGCACAAGTACCTCGAAGAGCTCGGCGGCATGAATATGTTCGTCGTCATGGCCGATGGAAGCGTGCATACCCCCAAGCTCACCGGAGTGATCCTCGAGGGTGGAACCCGTAGCGCAATTTGCCGCCTCCTGCGTTCGCGCGGCGTGCCGGTGACCGAGGAATCCATCGCTCTTGCCGACTTGGTTGAGGGCATTAAGAATGGCTCGGTTGCGGAGATCTTCGCCTGTGGTACCGCCGCTGTCGTGACCCCGATTGCACGCCTCGCCTCGGATGATTTCGATGTCGAGCTTCCCGCGGGTCCCGTCACCCACCAGATCTGGAAGGACATTACGGACATCCAGATGGGTCGCGCGGAAGATCCCTTCGGCTGGATGTACCGTCTGGCCTGACCCGATTGCCGAGGCCGCGGCCGCCTTCTCGCGCACTTGAGCGTGGGCGCGCCCGCGAGTTTGCATTGTAAACCTTAGTAAAGGGGGCGTTCGGAGTGATCCGAACGCCCCCTTTGTGCACCCTCTGTACTTGCCCCGACCTTCTATATGACTTTCTGTCATTAAGAAGCTAAGGTAGTCCTAAGTAGCGTCATAATGAAATGACGTCATATAGCCGAATGAGGAGAGCGAATCGATGGGACCCGAGCTCAACGCCTCGCAGGGCGCACTACCGCAGCCTTATCCCAAACAGCGGATAGCGAACGTCATCGAGATCATCAAGAATCTGCTGCCTGCGATGTTCCTGATTATTTTTTACATCGAGCTCGGTTCGGTTATTGACTCCCTGATCAGCGGCAATGTCGCTCTCTCGTCACTGGGATACCTTTCACTCTTTGCTGTAGCAGCAGGAATGATGGCTTTTAGCGCCTCTTTCTCGGGCGGTGCACGCCTTCGTGCAGATGAACCCCGTATTCGCCACGCAATGGTCGCTCAGATCTTCCGCCTCGGAGTCAGTGAGCGCACAAAGGAACGCTCAGGTCGCATCGTCAATACTGCAACCGATGGTGTTGAGCGCAGCTCGAATTATCGCGGCACTTTCATCGCGCCAATGCTGGCCTCGCTGATCACGCCGATCATGGTTGTTGCGGTCGTATTTGCTTTCGACTGGGTTTCCGCAGCGATCCTGGCAATTTCCATCCCCGTTGTGCCCCTTACCGTTGGAGCTTTCCAAAGGGCATTCCGTTCGGTGTCCACCCGCTACCGCACGGCCTCGCGCGCTCTTGCCGCACAAGAACTTGATGCGATTCAGGGCCTGTCAACGCTGTCCTACATTGGCGCAGGAAAAGCCGTAGGTCGCACCCTCGCTGATGCGGCAGAGAACGTGCGCGTCAAGGTCATGCGTTACCTTGCGGGAAACCAAATGGTCCTACTGGTTGTTGACGGTGTCTTTTCACTTGGAATGATCACCGGCGCGACTGCTCTTGCCTACTGGCGGCTAAGTGCCGGTCGCTTCAGTATGGGTCAGGCCATCACCCTTGTTCTGCTGTCCTCGATCATGCTGGATCCTCTGGATCGCATCGGTCAGTTCTTCTACATCGGCATGGGCGGTATCGCTGCGACCCGCGAAATTAAACGCTTCACCAGTGAAACTCCTGAGGTTGTCGACCCCGCTGAACGCGGAGCGCTTTCTCCCGCAGTCCTTCCCGCCCCAGGCGAAGTGCGCATCGACGGCGTTTCTTTCGCTTACGAGGCCGACTCCCCGATCCTGCGCAGAGCTACACTTCGCGTTGCCCCCGGAGAGCACATTGCAATCACCGGAACATCAGGCGCCGGAAAGTCAACGCTCTCAAGCCTGATACAGGCGCACCACCGTCCCAGCGCAGGATCCATCTTCATCAATGGCATCGATATCGCCCAGGTACCCCTGCAATGGCTTCGATCGCAAATCGCTGTCGTCGAACAAACCACCTACCTCTTCTCTGACACTCTGCGCGCGAACATTCTGATCGCCAACCCCGCAGCTAACGACGAGGACATCCTCACGGCACTGCGAACAGTCGGCCTCGATGATCTTCTGGCGAGGCTTCCCGAGGGCTTGGATACCCGCGTCGGTGATAAAGGATTGGCCCTCTCAGGAGGTGAAGCCCAGCGTGTCGCACTTGCCAGGGCCTTCATTAAGGAAGCACCAATCCTTTTGCTTGATGAACCCACTGCGCATGTCGATCTGGAAAGCGAAAGACAGATTCTCAACGCTATCGATACCGTCGCACGTGGCCGTACGACCATCACGATTTCTCACCGAGGAGCAACGATCGCCCACGCAGACCGCCAAGTTGAACTGAAGGAAGGGGAACTTCGATGACCCCCCAGAACTTCACGCGCATGGACCTCTCGCGCCGTCTTATTCGCGTCGCTCGTCCTGTCCTTTTCCCGCTTGTTTTCTCTCTACTTGCGCGCATTGCTGCTTTGGTTTTGGGGATTGCGCTCTTTGCAGTGGGAACGTGGGCATTAGGCTCCTATGCCATGGATCCTGCTTCGGTCACCCTGTCATGGGTGATCTGGGCGCTGGTGATTATGTCCCTGCTCAAGGCCCTGTTCCGCTACCTTGAACAATACGCGGGACACTATGTGGCCTTCCGTTCTTTGGCCCTCCTGCGTAACTACTTCTTTGACTCTCTTGAGCCTCAAGCTCCGGCGATGACGGAAGGTGCCGATACCGGTGATCTTCTGTCGCGAGTCACGAAAGACGTTGATCGCGTTGAGGTCTTCTTCGCGCACACCTTGGTGCCCCTAGCAACGGCGGTGATCGTTCCCATCGGGACTGTCGTGTGGATGGGCGTGGCAATCTCGCCGCTTAACGCGCTTGTCCTTGCACCCTTCCTTCTGATTGCAGGCGTTTTCGTTCCATGCTTTGGTGGAAAGACGACCGACCAGGCCGCGCGAGTCCTTCGCGCAACTCGCGGTCAGCTCTCGCACCATGTCACCGACTCGGTTCAGGGCGTGCGCGAGGTCATTGCTTTTGGTGCGCAAGAACGCCGAATCACCGAAATGACGCAGGAGATGGAAGAATACATTTTCCACGCTCAGTACAAGACGTCTTTCTGGATTGCGATTCGCCGAGGCTTCAACCAAGCGCTGCTTCCCCTGGCAATTGTTGCCCAGCTTCTCGTTGCCGTCTTTGCGCTTCCTTCGGGTGCTTTGAGCATCGCTCAGGTCACCATGTCTGTGGGCGTTGCTCTTGCTTCTTTCGCGCCTGTATTGGCTGTCGAAGATCTGACAGCGGATTTGGATCAGGCCTATGCCTCGGCGGCGCGAATCTTTGCCGTGACCGATCGTGAACCGCTGGTTCCCGATCCGGAAAGTCCCCGTCCCATTGCTGGCGGCGGTGATCTTCATATTTCTGACGTGAACTTCGCCTATCCGAAGGTCAATATCGCCTCGGGACTTCACGACGATACGGAGGAATACGAACACCTTCGTCCCCAAGTCCTCCACGAGGTGACCGTCACTATTCCTACCGGCTCGACAACTGCAATCGTTGGCGCCTCGGGCTCGGGTAAGTCAACCCTTGCTGCCCTGCTTGCCCGCGTGTGGGATCCGGACTCCGGTTCGATCACCATTGGGGGAGTGGACCTGCGCGAGGACACCCAGGATCATATTCGCTCTGTCGTCACCTTGGCTCCGCAGCGCGCACACGTCTTCAACGATTCAATTCGCGCAAACCTTCTGCTTGCACGCCCTGACGCAAGCGATGCTGAACTGAACGATGCCTTGGCGGCGGTCGACCTCAGCGAATGGATCGCCTCGGAAAGCGAAGGAATCGACACCAAGGTCGGCGAAATGGGGGAGCGCATCTCCGGCGGACAGCGCCAGCGCCTGGCCCTTGCCCGCGCGTTCCTGCGCGAGACCCCCATCATGATCCTGGACGAGGCCACCTCCCAGGTTGACCGCGAAACCGAAGCTCGCGTGCTGGCTGGGATTCGCCGTCGCACCAGCGATAAGACCTTGATTGTGGTTGCACACCGCCTAGATACCATTCGCGATGCTGATCAAATCATCGTTATGGATTCGGGGCGCATTGTTGAAGTTGGAACTTGGGACGAACTTTATGAATCCGGCGGTGCCCTGCGTGCTTTGGCGGACCGTGAAGAAGGTACACGCTAAACTTTTCACAGATATCACGCGTTTTGTGAAGAGATAACGCCATAGTTCATCTGTGATAACGCGCGGATACGCCGCTGTTACAGAGAAGTTGAGGAGACCGAGATGCAGCAGCTTCAGGGCTGGCGCAAGTTTGACGATTGGGGCTCACAGAGCGCAATCGCCAAATTCTTGGGCGAAACTCCAGGGCCTCGGCCTGTTTCTGAACTCTGGTTCGGTAATCACCCAGATGGTCCGACGCTCCTCCACGACGGTTCAACTCTGGGGGACCTCATCGCGCAAGATCCGAAGAAGGCCCTGGGATCGGGAATCCTCTACGCTTTTGGAACAAATCTTCCCTTCCTCATGAAGGTCATCGCACCCGATGAGACGCTCTCTCTTCAGGTTCATCCCACAAAGGAAATCGCTCGAGAAGGCTACCTACGCGAAGAAGTGCTGGGAATCGAGCGCACCGCTCCCAACCGTTCCTATCGGGACATGAACCACAAGCCCGAAATGCTCTACGCCCTGACCGATTTCGAGGCCCTTATTGGTTTCCGAGTCCCTCGAAAGGCGCGCCGGCTTCTGGAGGGCCTCGAGGGTGAGCTGGCTGAGCTTCTTCGCCGACGACTCAAGCTCTCAACTGTGCGCGGGGGCCTGCGTTCCTTGGCCTCGTGGGTTTTCGATATCGATTCACCCGTCACCCCAGCCTTGGTCGAGGAATTTGTTGATGCCTGCCGCACGCGTCTGGAATCGGGTAATTCCCCGTCGCTTCGCGCCGATCAATTGGTGTGCGAGTTGGAAGCAGTGCACGGTGGTGATTCTGGAATCATCTTGGCATTCCTGATGAATCCGGTTTCGCTTCGTGCAGGTGAGGCTGCGTATATTCCGCCGCGCCAGATCCACGCCTACCAGCGCGGTCTAGGAATCGAGGTTATGGCGGCCTCGGATAACGTCATTCGAGCGGGACTGACCCACAAGCATGTTGACAGCGCACAACTCGTTGAAATTGCCGAGTTCTCGGCGCTCCCGCCGATTCGCCTCGCTCCCGAGCATCCCAGCCCGCATTCGGATCGTTTCTTGGCGCCCGCTCAGGAATTTGAACTCACTGTTACGACCTGCACCCCTAACCTCAGCAATCTTCGCGTTCCGGGTGAGGGGCCTCGAATTGCAATGGTGACGCGTGGACGATTGAGTTTGTCGACCGAGGCCGGGGAGTGCACCTTGGGCCGCGGAGAAGCAGTTTTCATCTCCGCATTCGAACATCAGCTGCGTATCGCAGGTGAGGGTGAACTGGTTCAGTGCTCCGCGCCGTGATTGGCTTTCACAGCTCACGCAAAGGGTGAGCAAAACTCTTCCATGCCTTGCACCGCGATGCTACAGGCATGAGTAATCTTCTTGAACCTATTGTCCAAGCTGTTGTTTCACTTGTTGGCGCGCTCGGTGCCCCCGGTGTCGGTATTGCTGTTGCTGCAGAAAACCTATTCCCACCGATCCCCAGCGAAGTGATCCTGCCTTCCGCGGGTTTCGCTGCTGCATCGGGAAGCATGGGATTGGTGAGTGCAATTGTGTGGGCAACGGTCGGCTCGGTTGTCGGCGCGCTGGCACTGTATGCGCTGGGGGCATGGTTTGGGCGTGCGCGCTTCTACTCCTTGGCTTCGAAGATTCCCTTCGTCAAGGAAGCAGATATCCAGCGCGCCGAAGCGTGGTTTGTGCGCCGAGGCCCGCTGGCAGTTCTTCTGGGACGCGTCGTTCCCGTTGTTCGTTCCTTGATTTCCATTCCAGCCGGTATCGAACGAATGAAACTTCTGCCCTTTACTCTGTACACGGCAATTGGTTCAGGCCTGTGGAATTCCGTTCTTATCGGCGCGGGATATGCGTTGGGGGCGAACTGGGAGATCGTCGAAGAATGGATTTCGCGATACCAACTTATCGTTTTTGGTCTGGCCGGCATTGCTCTGGTCGTGTGGATGGTCAGGAAGTGGACAGCCCGCAGATCCCGTGAAAGTGCAGTAAAAGCAGGCCATTTAAGCGAAAACGTGCGCAAAGCCTCGTCCATCTCGTGAACCTAGCGAGCCGTCGCCCCGAGGTCGAACTAGGGTTGAAGGCGTTACAAATTCGTCATAGGGGAGAAATCCATGAGTAAGCCTTTGCGCTCAGCAACATCGACTCAAGGACGCAATATGGCCGGAGCACGTGCGCTCTGGCGTGCGACCGGAATGACGGATGGGGATTTCGGTAAGCCGATTATCGCGATCGCGAACTCCTACACCCAATTCGTTCCCGGCCACGTCCACCTCAAGGACATGGGCGACTTGGTCGCCGGAGCGATTCGCGAAGCAGGCGGCGTTGCGAAGGAATTTAACACCATCGCTGTTGACGACGGCATCGCAATGGGCCACGATGGCATGCTCTATTCGCTGCCTTCACGCGAGGTGATTGCCGACTCGGTGGAGTACATGGTCAACGCTCACCGCGCCGATGCACTGGTGTGTATCTCGAACTGCGACAAGATCACCCCCGGTATGCTCATCGCTGCCATGCGCTTGAATATCCCGACGATCTTCGTTTCGGGTGGTCCTATGGAATCTGGCGCTTCCATTGAAGGCGTTGTCGAGCACCGCCTTGACCTGATCGACGCGATGGTCATGGCCGTGGATGATTCGGTTTCTGATGCCCAGCTTGCCCAGGTCGAGGCAAATGCGTGCCCGACGTGTGGATCCTGCGCCGGCATGTTCACCGCGAACTCGATGAACTGCCTGAACGAGGCAATCGGCCTGGCACTGCCCGGTAACGGCACCACCTTGGCCACGCAGGTCGAGCGCAAGAAGCTCTTCTTGGAGGCAGGACACCGCATTGTTGATATGTGCCGCGCGTACTACGACAACGATGATGATTCGGTTCTGCCCCGTTCCATCGCTACCAAGCACGCTTTCGAGAACGCGATGAGCTTGGACGTTGCCATGGGTGGCTCCACCAACACCGTTCTTCACATTCTTGCGATCGCTCACGAGGCCGGGGTGGACTTCACCCTGGACGACATTGATGCGATTTCCCGTCGCGTTCCTTGCCTGTGCAAGGTGGCCCCGAACTCGACGAAGTACCACATTGAGCACGTGCACCGCGCAGGCGGTATTCCAGCACTTCTGGGTGAGCTCAACCGCGCTGGTTTGCTGCAGCGCGATGTGCACTCCGTCCATGCTCCTTCCTTGGAAGAGTGGCTTGCTCAGTGGGATATCCGCAGTGGCAGCGCGAGTGACGAGGCCAAGCATCGTTATCTTGCGGCGCCCGGTGGCGTGCGCACGACCCATGCCTTCTCAACCGCAAACCTTTTTGAGTCCTTGGAAACTGATTCCGAGAATGGCTGCATCCGCGATGTTGAGCACGCATACACAAAGGACGGCGGGCTTGCGGTTCTTTACGGCAACATCGCCGAGAAGGGCGCGGTTATTAAGAGCGCGGGTATCGATGAGTCGCTCTTCCACTTCATTGGCCGTGCTTTCGTCGTGGAGTCTCAAGAAGAGGCCGTTGAATCGATTCTGAGCAAGAAGGTTCAGGAAGGCGATGTTGTCGTCATCACCTACGAAGGCCCCAAGGGTGGACCGGGTATGCAGGAAATGCTCTACCCGACCTCGTACCTCAAGGGACTGGGTCTGGGTAAGAAGTGCGCACTGATCACCGATGGGCGTTTCTCTGGTGGTACCTCCGGTATTTCTATCGGTCACATCTCTCCCGAGGCCGCTGCCGGCGGTGCGATTGGCTTGGTGCGCACCGGCGATGAGATCGAGATCGACGTCAACAAGCGTGTGCTTCGCGTGAATGTAAGCGATGAGGAACTTGAGCGCCGCCGCGCGGAAATGGGGGCCACCCCGTGGAAGCCTTCCAAGCCTCGTTCGCGTCACGTCTCTGATGCCTTGAAGGTTTACGGAATGCTTGCAGCATCTGCCGATAAGGGCGGTGTACGCATTCTGCCCGATTGGGCCTAAGCGTGAGGGATAAAGCGATGACCTTAGCGACCTTTGGCCGTTGGGCGTATCTGCTTGTTGCGATCACCGCGTGGGTGGGTGTCGTTTTCACCCTGGTTATTACCGGTGTGGATGGATATTCTCGCGAGGCCGTGGCCCGGCCTGGGATGTTCGGTGGAGCTCCCTTTGGCTGGGCCGGCTTCGGCCAGCGGATGATTGAATGCCTGTCCTATTTCACTGAGTGGTCAAATATTCTGGTCGCTATTGTCGCGACTCTAATCGCGTGGAAAGGTCCTGATATCGGTTCGTGGGGACGTGCACTTCAATTGTGTGCGCTCATGATGATTACCGTGACGGCGATCGTCTACCACTTCTTGATTGCCCCCACTGAAGTACTCAGCGGCTGGTCGGTGTTCACGAACCCGCTCCAACACGTGGTTGTTCCCGCGCTCATGATCCTCGCGGCTCTGCTCTGTGGGCCTCGTGGCGGGCTAGATGCTTCGGTTGTACTGAAAGCACTGGTAATCCCAGTGATTTGGGTGGTCTACACCTTGATTCGCGGGGCTTTTGTCCATCAGTACCCTTACGATTTTGTGAACGTGAGCGTTCTGGGCTACCAGCAGGTCCTGATTAACATCGTTGCGATTTTGTGCGGTGCTCTGGTGTTTCTTGCCCTCATCGCCGGAATCGACTGGGGTGTGGGGAAGGTTCTACCCGCGCGCAACTGAGCGACGCGGACCAAAGACTGCGGTCCCTACACGGACGATTGTCGCTCCTTCTGCGATCGCCCATTCCAGATCGTGGCTCATTCCCATGGACAGTTCCAGGTTGTTTGTTGGGATTGCAAGTTGCTGCGTGGCGGTGTCGCGGAGTTCTCGCAGGAGCGCGTAGCCGCGGCGAACGTCTGCTTCAGCGGGGGAGTTTAGGCCAACGGTCATCAGGCCCGCGAACCTGAGGTGCGCAGAGGCGGCGACGGCCTCGGCAATCGAGGAAAAATCAGCAGGAGAGCAGCCGTGTTTGGTGTCTTCGCCTGAGACATTGACTTCGACGAAAACCGGGAGCTCTGCCGCTGCTCGTGAATCGATTTTCTGTACCAAGGCAACGGAATCAATCGATTCAATCGCGTCGATACAGGAGAGCGCCTGATTGATCTTATTGGATTGGAGCGGTCCGATCAGGTGAATCTGAGCCCCTGGGACCTCACGGATCGCATCCACGGTTGCTTTCGCTTCTTGTACTCGATTGTGCCCCAAGAGGATCGGCTGCCCCAGATCGCTCAAGGCCTGGGCGGCTTCGTGGCACTCCTCGGG
>NZ_CAUTWQ010000026.1:0-11549 GCF_963542285.1 uncultured Actinomyces sp.
CAGTGCTCGTCGGTACCGTAGCCACTCGATTGCTCCATATTGGTGGCGACCAAGGCGTCCAATACTTTTTGGTGCGCGCCTTCTTGATAGTCGCTGGAGAAATTCGGGATTACAGCTGCACTGGTCATTGCACAATTATTGCACGCTTTTTACCTTAGGAATAACGCGCCGAGCACATACCACACCTATCATGGTGAAAAGGTAATGACGCCGCTAGACCGCTAAAGGACACTACTCATGCCACATGACAACAGTCCGCATCCCGCTTCGATCAACCGCGATTCCAAAGACTACTGGAACAAACGCGCGGCGACTTTTACCCGTTACGCGACCGAAGACTACGAACGCTGGCTTATGGATTTGCTCTCCCCCGCGATGGGCGAGACGATCTTGGACATGGGTTGCGCGACGGGCACACTTGCGCTTCCCCTTGCGAGGGCCGGCCACCACGTCCACGCGTGTGATTTTGCCGAGGCCATGCTGACTATCCTCGATCAGCGCGCCGCCGCCGAGAATCTTCCTATTACCTCACATCTGCTTGCCTGGGATGAGGACTGGAGTCGGGCCGGTTTGGGAGAGAACAGCGTCGATTGTGCTTTCGCCTCACGCTCCCTGATGAGCGATCACACTCTCAGCCGCATCTCAAAGCTTGACGCCGCAGCGAGAGTCAAGGCCGCCGTAGTCGTCCCGAATAGCCTTCCACCGTCGTCGGATCCCAGGCTCTTGACCTACCTGGGTCGCAAAGCGAAGCGCCCCAGTACCGTCCGCGAGGTCTTGCGCGCGCTGCGTTACCTCGGCCGCATTCCTGTCACTGCAACGACGAACACCTATCGGCCGATGCGCTTCAATTCCTTTGACGAGGCCAGGGCTGACCTGCGTCGTTTGGCACGCCCTGAGCCTTTCACTGCGCGTGAGCAACGTTTGTTCGATGCCTATGCACGCGATCATTTCGTTGAGGTTCCAGCGGTGCAGCCTGCGAACGGTCTTTCTAACGATCACAGCGATTCGCCTCAGACACAGTGGGTTTTGAATTACCTGCTCCCCGTTGTCTGGACCTTCATTGGCTGGCGCACTGACGGAAGCGAGTGGGAGTAACAAGCGGGAATAAAGATTTCCCCGAAGACGTATCTGCCTTCGGGGATACAGAGCTCGCAGAAACCTCACCCCATGATCTGCGCGACGAGCTTTTGTAGATCCGGAATAACAGTCTGGTCAAACCAGGGGTTCTTCTTCATCCAGATTTGGTTACGAGGCGATGGGTGCACGAGCGGGAAAAACTCGGGTAGGTAGTCGCGGTAGTCCTTGACGACCTGCGTGAGCGAGGCCGAGGACTTGAGCTTCAGGTAGCGCTTCGTCGCGTAGGAGCCAACCAAGATAGTGAGCTTCAGATCGGGCATAAGCTCAAGCAGGCGCGGGTGCCACTTGTCCGCGAAGTCCTTGCGCGGAGGCAGATCGCCGCTTTTTCCAGTGCCCGGGAAGTAGAAGTCCATGGGGACAATGGCCAGTTTCCCCGAGTTATAGAAGGTATCGCGGTCAATCCCCATCCAGTCGCGAAGGCGGTCACCGCTACGGTCGTTCCAGACGATACCGCTTTCCTCGGCGACGCGACCGGGAGCTTGGCCGACGATCATGATCCGACACTCGGGTCCCGCGAAGAAGAGCGGGTCGATCCCGCGCTTTGTAAAGGAGGCGTTTTCCGGGTCCTTCCGGATTTCCTCTGCGATTGCTTTGAACTTCGGATCAGTAATCTCTGGAGTCATATTTTCACTCTAGCGCCGTTTCTATCCACCCGCAGCGACCTCAACGAAGCGTGGTTCATTCATTCGACGGCCGTTTCCACGTTCCCAAAATGTCAGTGTTTGCAATCCCTATCGCACTCATCAAGGCCAGTGCGGTAACCGGACCGACAAAGACGAAGCCTCGGCGTTTGAGTTCGAGTGAGAGAGCGCAGGATTCTTCCGTTTGTGCGGGTACGTCCCCCGCCTTTTCGGGCCGAGGCTGGTGGCTGGGTTGGTAGAGCCAGACGAGTTCACCCAAGTGTCGCGGGTAGGATTGCCCAGGCCGAAGCAAGTGTGCGAGCGGCGCTTCCTCCATCCGCCCCGCGCGGTAGGCTTCGGCCTCGGCAGCCAGAGCAGCGCGAAGCGCGATAACTGCCCGCGCATTAGTAATTGCCGCGTCGATCTTCCGCCTATTTCGCACGATGCCCGCGTCGCGCATTAAACGCTCGCGATCTTTGTCGGTGAAGGCGGCGACGGCCTCGGGAATGAAGGAAGCGAAGGCATTGCGAAAGGCTTGCCGTTTCTTGAGGATCGTCGACCATGAGAGGCCGGATTGGAAGCTCTCAAGGACGAGGCGCTCGAAGATGCCCTGCTCGGAGGTAACCGGTTTCCCCCACTCGGTGTCGTAGTAGTCGCGCAAGAGCGGATCAGTGGCCGCCCAGCTTGGGCGGACAAGGCCGTCTTCGCAGACAACGAGGCCTTCGGGAAGAGTCACGGTCACCTCCTCAAGCAGTGCAGATTATGCCCTCGGCTGGCGTTCAGCCCACTCCTGCAGACTCACGCGAGGACCCGTGAAGAAGGGGGTATCCTCGCGCACATACAAGCGAGCCTCGGTGTAACGCTGGGCGTGCATGACGCCCTCAAGGCGGTCCAGCGAATCGGCCTCGAAAGCCAAAACCCACTCGTAGTCAGAGAAACCAAAAGCTGACAGGGTCGAGCCCTTGACATCCGGGTACTGCGAGAAGCCGTTGCGCCCGTGCTCGGCCATGATCCGCGAGCGCTCTTCAGGGGCCTTCAAGTACCAGTCGTAGGAGCGCACGAAGGGGTAAACCATCGCCCAATCACGCGGCGCAACCCCACCAAAGCACGCAGGAATATGGCGCTTGTTGAACTCTGCGGGGGTGTGCAGCCCCATGCACGACCACACAGGCTCCACAAACTTCCCCAGCGCACTGGCGCGCAGGCGATGGTAGGCGTCTTGCAGGACCTCGGGGTCATCATCAAGCCACCACACCATCAGATCTGCCTCGGCGCGGAAGCCGGAGACGTCATAGAAACCGCGGATTTCCGCACCCGCACTCTTCACGTAGTCCAGGGATTCAGCAACAATATGGGCGCGTTCGCTATCGTCAGCTGGCAAGAATTCACCCAATGCAAACACTGAATACAGTGCGTAGTGCTGCTTGCCGTTGACCTCATCTAAGTCAATATCGGTCCGGTCGCGCGGGTCGGGAACGTAGGAGTGCGCCGCGTGGTGGTGCGGAGCATGCTCGGCAACATGTTCGGGCGCAGCCTCTAAGTGAGCGGTGTGTTCGGTGTTTTCAGCGGGCTGTGCCGCACGACGGTTCAAGAACGCCATTGATTCCTCCTGTTGTATGGCGGATTGACCGGCGACTCGAGCAGGGCCGTCGGAAGAAAGTTGGGCATGCGAGCTGGCATGCTGAGCGCCCATTTCGGCAGAGTTCTGGGAATGCGTTGGCCGAGCCGGTGCCAAACAGCAATCCAACGGACACACCGTATGGAAAGGTCCCGTGCCCGTCACGGTCATGCGGAAGGGATTTTCACCTCGGGCTTGCGCCGCACGCTCTTCCAGCACGTCCACCAGCGAAGAGATAAACACGGGGTCCGTCGAGATTGTTTCGGCACGCTTGTAAGCAATTCCAAGCTCCGCGGCGGTTTCCTTGGCCTCGGTGTCCAGGTCGTAGACAACCTCCATATGGTCGCAGATGAAGCCGATAGGAACGACAACTACGCCGCTTGGCTTTTCGCTTCCCGAGGCCTGGTTTCCTTCCCCCGCACTCTGGCTTTCCGGGTCGATCAGGCAGCGGAGGAAATCGTTGATATCGGGCTCCAGCCAGCGCGCCTGCGGCGGACCCGAGCGCGAACAAAACGCTAGGTCATATCCCAGATCCTCGCGTCCCACAACACGACGCACTTCCGGCATGATCGCTTGAATGAGAGCATGATGCTGAGCAACGTAACTAATTTCGGAAGCGGGGGTACCCAGGGATGAGGTTTCTTCACCCTCAAGTTCAGCGCCACCGGCCTGGGGATCGGGGCCGGCCTCAAGCTCAGTGCCACCGGCCTCGGAAGTGGGGCCGGCCTCAAACTCAGCGCCACCGGCCTCGGAAGTGGGGGAAGAAGAAACGGCAGAAGGGAAGGGGAAGGGAGAGGACCCTTCTTCCATGCTCACGGGGATGGAGTGGGTGACGAAAACCAGTCGAATCCCAGCGGGATCAGCTCCGCCCTCAACCAAGGCCGACCATGCGCGCCGGATCGAGCTTATTTCAGCACTGGCCATGCCGGGCGTCGAATAGTAGGGGCGTACTTTATCCACAATGATCTCGGCGTTCGGGTTGTCCGCGCTGCCCTCTGCACCAAGGAGGATACTCCCCCACTTTTCACTAAGGGAGCGCGCGGCCTCGGCAAGGTCTTCGCGGTACTGACGGCACCCCGAATACGAGGCATAGGCGGATGTTGGCAGCACAAGGATGCGTCGCGCACCGGCTTGGGCGAGTTCGTCTAGGCCCTCGGCGACGAAGGGATGCCAGTTGCGGTTTCCCCAGCCGACAGGGATGTCATATCCACGACGCGAGAGCTCTGCGGATAAGTCAGCGATCAGGCGCTGATTACAGGCATTAATGGGCGAAACGCCACCGAAACGCTCATAGTGCTTCGAGACTTGAAGAAGGCGTTCGTCGGGGATTCCACGGCCTCGCGTTGCATTGCGCATGAACGGGAGGACATCCTCCATGCCGTTGGGGCCACCATAGGACAGCAGCATAATTGCGTCGTAGGGTTCCATTCCCGGCACTGTGAGGCCTCCTTCACGGGTACGTGGCAAGTTTAGGACCCCGCGCCCTCCCCTCGCAGCGACAAAGTGTCAGAAAAACGCCAGATCACGCCATTTTTGGGCGCATACTGGCCGATCCGGACACTGTAAAATATTCATGTTCTAAGGAGGGCTCATGGACATTCGCGATCGCTACCGCGGCGCGCTCATTGGCGAGGCCGCCGGAGACGCCTTGGGCTATACCGTTGAGTTCCTCCGCGAACCACAGATTTTCCAGCGCTTTGGCCCGGCTGGAATTACTGATTACGTCCTTGACGAGCAGGGCGTTGCGCGTTTTTCTGATGACACACAGATGACTCTCTACACCGCGGAAGGTTTGCTTTTGGCACATACGCGCGGGGCCTTGCGCGGGATTATGGCGCCCATCCGCGACTACATGTCCTTCATGTATCAGGATTGGTACCGAACGCAAACCGAGGAGTTCAGTGAACGCAGGCCATGCGCTTGGGTCAGTGGATTTCCTGAGCTTTTCGTGCGCCGAGCCCCTGGCACGACGTGCATGACGGCATGCGCCGCGGGAGCTAACGGAACCCTCGAATCCCCGATCAACGATTCAAAGGGCTGTGGCGGGATCATGCGCGTTGCGCCGGTTGGACTCTTCTACTCGACGAGTTTTTCGAACATGACTCGCCACATGACCTACGCCGATATCCAGCTCCAGGGCGCGGAAATTGCCGCCCTCACTCACGGGCACGAGCTGGGGTGGCTTCCCGCCGGAGCCTTCGCGCAGATCGTGTCGATGATCGTCCACGAGGATTCTCCCCTTACCGAGGCCGTCGCCGCCGCGAGTTCTACCCTTCCCGAAGCTTTCCCCGAGGCACGGATGATTGGGGTTTTGCACGAAATCATGGAGCGCGCGGTTTCACTGGCTTCTTCTGGGCTCAGCGACTTGGACGCGATTCATGAGCTTGGCGAAGGCTGGGTTGCAGAAGAGACCCTGGCGATCGGTTTGCTGTGCGCGCTGCGCCATCAAGGTGACTTTGCGGGGGCAATTGCGGCGGCCTCGAATCACAATGGCGACAGCGATTCTACGGCCGCGCTCGCGGGGACAATCATTGGTGCGCAGATTGGTTACGAAGCGATTCCGCGTCGCTTTGTTGAGCCGCTTGAACTGCACGGGGCCATTATCGAGATTGCCGATGACCTATCGACAGGCTGCGGCCACCTCAGCGAGTATAGGCCCGTCGATCCTGCATGGGCACACAAGTACATCCACCACGACTACGTTCAGTGCAGGCGCGAGGGAAGCAAAAACTGAACCTAAGCTGCGTGCTAGCATAATGTTCACCCGATTAGTTTCCCAAGGCTGGGAGAGCACGACAGACCGGAGTGAAGTCATGGACGACGCAACTCAGAACACGGAATTGCAATATTCCCCAGAAGCGGGAGAAACCCTCCTCATCCCCTTGGAAGACAATCTTGCGATCGTGATCGGTCCGAATACTGAAGGACTGGAAAAGATCACCGATCAACTTGTTCTTGGCGACTCCTTCAATGATCTTGTTGCTTCGGTCGGTGAGATCGCGGCAGTGGGCGGCGGTGCGGCTTCCGCAGCGAACGCGTTCATTCAAGCATCTGGCCTCTATAGGCTCGATACTGCCTCACAGGCTCTCCTCGCTGATGGCGCAACACTCACACAAACGGCTGGGGGCGGCGTACTTGGAGTAATCCGCGGTTCAAATGGACAGATTGTCCGAAATGCACGTTTACTTTCAGTTTCTGGCGCGCGACTGTCCGGTGTTATTGCTGCGCTCGGTCCCGCAATTGCAACAGTTGCACTTCAGATGCAGCTCAGCGATATTTCAAAGCAAATTCGCAGCGTCCAACAGGTCTCCGAGCAAACGCTCCAAGTTCTCACAAGCTCACGAAAAGCTGACTACCAGGGCGTCTGTGAAACAATCACTGAGGTCTACCGCTTCAGCGTCAAACAAGGCAAAGTCTCGGACTCGAATTGGGATACGGTCAGCGGGCTCTTCCATGAGCTCAAGTCACACCGAAATTACTATAAGGAGCAAATCCAGAAGCACGTCGATAAGCTGCGGCAAGCTCAGTGCGATGTAACTGCAAGGCGTAATTACGTGCGATTGAATGCGCAGAACATCGTTATCGATGCATGCGCAGCTTTCGAAACATTACAAGCATGGGTTTGTCTCTCAATTCTCAAACGCAGTCATGAACTAGCAAACGGCGAACCGCTAACCCTCGATCTTCCTGAGATCCAACAGGAAATTGAAACGGATCTTCAAACTCAGCGAGAACTACTGTATGAGCTCATTCGTGAACTTCATGTCATCGCTGATACCGCTGGGAAATGGACCATCCCACTGACGCAGAAACGTGGAGATTCAAAGGTCTCACAGGAGACCGCACGAAAGCTGCTCGAGGCACTTGACGGCCTTGCCCAGCAACTAGGTATCCGCGAGAACCCGCAACCAGAGCCCACAGTCACGTGTGCCCCTGAAGGTTACGACACAAGCGCATACACCGATACTCTGCGTTGGTTCCTCGATCAAGGCGAAGAATTATGCGCACTGGCATTTCCCGTTGATCGACTGTCGCACCGGCTTCTTGCAAAAGCTTCTTCTCCTTTTGCTGAGGCAATGGAATTCGCTTGGGCAGGCTTGCCCCAACGCGAAGACACAAAGGTGCCTGACGTCCGCAAGCCCGGGCAAGCCGCTGGATTCCTCCGCCGAGCAGCTCAACGTTCAGTTGTTGTTTCGCCAGAGATGGTGGCAGTGACAAATCGACGAGTTATTACCGCTTCCCCTCAGGATTTTATTCAGAAGGGTACGGTCACGGGCAGTTACCCGCTTGAAGAACTCACGTGGGATTTCCACAACGAGCAGGATTCTCTTGCAGAGCTGCATGTTACTCATGAACAGCGCCAGTTTGAGTGGTGTTTCCCCAGCGTTGGACTCGCCGCCGCGCAAGACTTAGCCTCGCTGCTTACCACGTTTCGCGAGGCACTCCCTGCCGATACCGATGCTCTCCCAGCGCTAGCCGAGGCAGATGCAGACGGGGCACTTTCTCCCGAAAACTAGCCCCGGCCTCGGCAATCAGTTCTTCGACTCGGCGACGGCTACGCGCACCTCGTAGTTCTTGGCCTCGTCACCCAGGACTGCCTTAACGTGGCCGGTGATGATCTCGTCCAGACGTTTTTGCGCCTTCTCAAGCAGGCCATGCTTCACAGCATCCTCGGATGCGCGTTTTTCTTCGTTTGCAATGAAACCCGTGACTTCATTGACTTCGAGGCGGTTTGCCAAACTGAATGTTTGGTCGTAGGTCTTCACTGACGCAGGGTCGATTTTCGTTGAGATCACCTCGGCGGCAGGAACCGTTACCTTGATGAGTTTCTGGCTCTCGTCCCGTTCTACCTTGACTGCACTGATATCGGTGATGCCGGCTTTCACCTCACCCGAGTAGGTGATGAGGAATGACGCTCCTGTTCCGGGAACCTCCATGCCAAAAATCTGTGTTCCTTGCTCGGAGTATTTGCCGACCTCGGTGAAGATATAGGACTCGGTCGAAAGCTCCGCGATATCAGAAAAAGAGTTGGTGATCATCGTGGTGTCGGTCGTGACCTTCTTGGAATTGAATCCCAAGAATCCCAGGTAGGGGGCCATTTTCATTCCACCGATGAAGACCAGTGCGATAACCACAAGAGCACCCACTGCTCGACCTAAACCACGAAGTTTCGCCATGACACAACCACCATTGCTTGTTGATACAGGATTGAATGCTGTTCGATTTTACAGAGTTCCTCAAGGGTAAATCAAGGAAGTAACAAGAATCATCCCCGCATTCCAGGCCGCAGCATTACGCCTGAAGTGCGGGGATTTGCTTAAGAAATACGCTTACACCTCAACAGCGGTGCCCGTGGCGATTGCTGCGAGCATTCCATTGTCAGCTCCGGCGGTGAAGTAGTCAACATGCACGCCGACTACCGCGTTTGCACCCATTGCTTGCGCACGCTGACACATCTCGTCGATAGCAGTTTGTGAGGCCTTGAAGAGTTCCTCTTCATAGTTCGAGGCCCGTCCGCCAAAGAGGTTCGACAAACCCGCACCAATGTCTTTAACAAAGATCACACCCGAGATCGTTTCTCCGGAAACAATTCCGTAGTAACGCTTAATGGGCGCACCTTCAAGGGTTGGTGTCGTGACAGCAATCATGGCAACTCCTTTGTCCAGCTGGTGCCTCAATCCTATCCGCTGGTAGCGAAGGCGCATTCGCACCGACACAGCCGCGGACCTAAAATCGACTATATGAGGTCAACACGCACGAAGTACACGGAACTTTATCGATGAGCACTCCGACCTCACCCACCCCCAAAACCACGGAAGTGCCGGCGCGCCAGCCACGGCCTCGTGACCGCATGCGAACAATCGCGCTTGCCGTGGGCACCTTAGTGGCGGCAACCGGCTTGGTCAGCGCAGCAGGATACGAGGCCTATCACGCCTCCACCCCCACCCCCGCAGCTACCCACCACGAGAATGCGGACGGGACAACGGTAATCATTCCTGCGGCCTCGGAGAATCCGATTCCCCTGCACGGGCGGATCGACACCGTGGATTATCAGCAGGAATATCAGGGCGTGACCTATAAGAAGCAGGCTCTGGTGTACGTTCCTGCGACATACGTACAGGGGATACCGGCCAATATTGTGTACCTGACTCACGGGTGGATGAGCAGCGCAGAGGAAATGGCCGACGAGGTCTCGCCGGCGATTGATGACCTGGAGCGCAGTGGCGCACTCTCCCCAACGATCGTTGTTTTTGCGACGTATTACCCTGATCGCTCTTTCGTGAATGATGATTTTGAAACGGATTATCAGCTCAATCGTTTCTTTGCGACCAGTGAGATTAATACTTTGATCGACACGATCGAGTCGCATTACTCAACCTACGCGGGCGGCGATACCACGGATGAATCCTTAAAAGCAAGCCGCACGCACCGCGCTTTCGGCGGTTTTTCCATGGGTGGGATTACAGCCTGGGATGTTTTCGCCCTGAACCCCGACTATTTCTACGGTTACATGCCAATGGCCGGGGAATCATGGATTGGCCGTGATCATGACGCACCCCTACCCCAGATTGCTGACGAAGTAACTCTGGGGGTGCGCAGCCGCGACATGGGTCCGCAGGATTTTCGCATTATCGCCAGCGTCGGTTCAGACGATCCAGCGCTAGACGACATGAGTCCGCAGCTCGATGAGTTTTACCGCAGGTATCCGACGCTGATGACGCCTCAGAGCTTGCAGGTGTGGATCGACGAGGAGGGGACGCACTCCCTGGCCTCGGTTTCACGCCAACTCAGCCACGCCCTGCCGTTACTTTTCCCCCACCAGTAGGGCATCTCCCCTCAGTTTTTCGGATCGTGTTGCGCCCGGAAGATGCGCAGGCCCTGCGGCCACTCACCCAGCACTACTCAGCAAGACTTACGCCGTTAGGCCGGATCGTTGCTTATAGGTGGAATCAACACCAGCAGACCAGATCGACACTGTTTGGCGCGATTGGCACCACCTGGCGGGATGCTCTGCCAGTCCGGATCGACGCTACTAGGCGCGATTGGCACCACCCGGCGCGATTGGCACCACTTGGACGCATCGCATACACCAAAAACCGCTCACTCAAAGCTCCAAGTTGTGTCAATGCCTCCAAACGGTGCCATTGAGGCCCGAATAGCACAAACCCTATGGCTCAAGAGGCCCGAATAACGCAAACCCCCTTGGCTCAAGAGGCATTGATCACTCGTTCTCGGGGCACACATCGAGTAATTTCTCGACCTCGAGGACAATCCGCTCAGTTCCGCCCAATTCCGACAGTTCGTCGCGCGTCCCTCGGATCCCCGAGGCCAGGGCGGACTCATCGACGAGGCGCAGCGCGGCCTCGGCAATAAGAGCGGGCTTGGGTGCGCGAACGCTCAGGCCACAGCGCGTACGCTCGACGGCCTCGGCGTTGAATTGGCGCTCGAAAACACGCCCGGGCACGACGACTTGGGGGACTTCGTAAGCCAGCGCGTCCATCATCGAGTTTTGCCCGCCGTGATGGACCATGACGCGGGCGCGAGGGAGGAGCTCAGCAAAGTTAAGGCGAGGCGCGCAGGTCACCTCATGGCCCCCGACAGTTTGGACAGCCTCGGGCACACCTGCAACGTACGTATCGCACCCAAGCGCGCTCGAGAGCTGGCGGCCAACTCGCATGGCAACTCCCGCGGGGACGCTGCCCGCACCGAGATAGACGAGGGCGCAATCGCGAGGCGTTGGCGTCAGTGTGGGCGGCTCGTCCAGGAACCCGCAGTAGATCGCCCGCTCCCCCGCCCGCGGTTCCAGGGTCGGACAGCTCGGGATGAAGCGGCGCCGCATCCCCTCGAGAATACTCAGCGACGAGGCCGGGGCAGGCATGCCCATCTCGCGCAGCAGGCGTCGAATTCCTGAGGATTTTCGCGGGTTTGAGGCGTCGGAGAGGGTCGTCGGCTGCGAGCCGCTGCCCACACAGGGAATCCCTTCAGCGCGAGCGGCGATCACCGCGGCCAAGTTGAACTCCGAGTAGACGACGTCAGGGCGCGCGGCTCGCATGTGGGTGCGCAGGACCTCGACGGCGGCGCGCATGTAGCGCTCATCGAGGGCACCGGTTAGCCACAGCACTTCTTCGAAACTATGAACGGGCTTGCGCCCCATCAATCCCAGGCGAGAAGCC
>NZ_CAUTWQ010000027.1:0-9592 GCF_963542285.1 uncultured Actinomyces sp.
GCTGGCGGGGCTGGCGAATAGCCGAGGTGGCGCTTTGTAGCGCCTCGTTCCTGCCCCCTCCACGCTAGCTCCACATGAAGTCGGTGAATGTCGCAGGTTATGCCCTGTGTCTTTTTGCGACTTCCTGTGTCTTTTGGAGGAGGAGACGGAGGAAGGCACGGATGTCGTGTGCGATTCCGCGACTACGTGTGTCTTTTAGGGGAGGGGGCGGAGGAAGGCACGGAAGTCGTGTGCTATTCCGCGACTTCCTGTGTCAATTCGGCGCGTTGCTCCCCGCGTCCGCGGCGGCGTCGCTTGAACAGAACGACCGTCGCGACAACCGCAGCCACCGCGATAAGGCCAAGCCAACCCCACACCGAACCGGCTGCCGCGCGCACGACCGTCATCCAGACGGCAAGCATTCCCAGGCCGTACATGACCGACCACGCAATGCAGCCTGGAATCATGGCAAGTGTGTATTTTTTCCATGACATGCGGACGACACCGGCACCGGCATTGACGGCAGTCTGAACGCCAACAGTGAGGAAGCAGAGGGGAATGATGACGATTCCCCACTGCTCGAGCAGTCGAGCGCCGTACTTCGGGACAGGGCCGTTAAACCAAGCGGCGATCTTTCCTCGCAGGCCATTCTTCTCCGCAGAGGCCAGTGCGCCCTTCGCTGCGCCTCGACCCAGCCAGTAGGTCAGCTGCGCACGCCAAAAAACAACGAAAAACAGGAAAATGAAGAGCGGCAGCCCCGATGATGCCCACGAGGGTGTCAATTATTTGCCTTTCGCGTGCAGTCGGCGCACAGGCCAAAGAGCTCAATTGAGTGCTCAATCTGAGTGTATCCGTGCGAGGCGGCCACCGCAGAGATCCATTTTTCAAGCTCGCCTACCCCCAGGTCTTCAGCGCGCCCGCAGTTACGGCAGACCAGGTGGTGGTGGTGAGTTTGAGTGTCGCACTTTCGGTAGAGCGCCTCGCCCTCAGTGGAGCGCAGAACATCGACTTGGTGATCTTCGGCCAGTGCCTGGAGGTTGCGATACACGGTTGCCAGACCGATTTTGTGCCCGCGCGAGGTCAGGTCCTCGAAGACCTTCTGCGCGCTACGGAAGTCGCGGTGCTCGCTGAGGTTGTCGAAAACCGCCTGGCGTTGCTTGGTCATTCGCTGCATGGCGATCCTTTCATTGACGAGGCCTGTGGTGAGTGTTCTTTTCCCTACCCGCGGGCGGTGGTGGCGTGTGCGTGGTCCGTGCGCGAGGCCTCGGGATGATCGGCGGGGGCGGATAGTGCGCGCATCCTCTGCTTACGCCGGAAGTGATCACGCAGCCCTCGGATTCCGTATCCAACAGCATAGAGAGCAATCGCGGCCACAACAATCGTTGCACCGGGGGAGAGGTCAATGTAGTAGGTCAGGGTTAGGCCTCCCAGACAGAGGAGGGCTCCCAAGACCATTGCGTAAGCCATGGTGCGTCGGAAGGAATGAGCCCCAAGCTGTGCGATGGCTACAGGGACAACCATGAGGGCTGAAACTAGAAGCGAACCGACAATTCGCATGGCAACGACAACCGTCAGAGCAGACAAAATCGCGATCAGCATGGTAAGTGCACGCACGGGAAGCCCGGTCGAGCGAGCGAATTCCTCGTCATTTGTCACCGAGTAGAGCGCTGGAAGCAGCCCGATACCGATCACGACAATGACCAGTGCGAGCAGGCAAATTGACCAGACATCACTGCTTGAAACGGTTGAAATTGAGCCGAAAAGATAGGCGTTGAGCTGGGAGGATGTTCCATTTGCTAAGCCGATCAGCAGTACGCCTCCGGCGATGCCTCCGTAAAAGAGCATGGCAAGGGCGACGTCTGAGGAAGTGCGCCCGGACTGGCGGACAAGCTCGATGGTAATCGCGCCGAGTAAGGACACAACCAGGGCTCCGGGGATTGCCCATTGATCATGCGGTGTGACATTTGCAGCGGTCCCGGCGAGCCATCCCAGTGCCACACCCGTCAAGGAGATGTGGCCGATCCCGTCACCGAGCATCGCGAGGCGACGGTGCACTAGGTAGGTCCCGACGATCGGCGCGCATAAACCCACCAAGAGCGCAGCAAGAAGGGATCGTTGCATCAAGGGGGATGCGAGCATGTCGAAGATCATCGGCTCCCCTCCATTTCGCGGCGGCCTACCGCAGTGCAGTGGTCAGAGTGAGGATCCCGCAAATCGCTTCGAGCAGGGCCGTCGTAGGTGAAGTGTCCGGATCGGATGTGGAGTTCACGGTCGAGGACTGGGGCAAGTTCACCCAACTCGTGCAGAACCAGCAGGATTGTTACGCCCTCGTCCTTTGCCGCCTGGCAGATTTCAGCCAGCCTAGCGCGTGAGGATGCGTCGATTCCGGCCATGGGTTCGTCCATGATCAGGAGCTCGGGCTTGCGGACTAGTGCGCGTGCAATGAGTACGCGCTGCTGTTGCCCGCCGGAAAGAATGTGGAGCGGGTCCTTTGCGCGATGCGCGAGGCCGACGGCGCGCAGTGCTTCCAGTGCCTTCGCTCGGTCACCGCGAGAGTGCCACCACTTGCGAGTTCCCAGGAGTCCGGAGAGAACAACTTCAATGCATGACGAGGAAATTGCGCCGCCGGAGGAGGCGCGCTGGGGAACGTAGCCAATACGTTGCCATGGGATCGAGGAACGTTTGCGGACCGAATTTCCGAAGAGCGTGATATCGCCCGAGGAGATTGGTGCAGTTCCAAGGATTGCTTTCATGAGCGTGGATTTTCCAGCGCCATTCGGTCCGGTCACAGCCACGCATTGCCGTTGAGGGATTGAAGCGGTAACGCCGTGAAGAATGAGGTCGTGGTCCCAAGCGACGTGGACATGGTCCAGAGCAATCACCGGGTCAGTAGAGATATTGAATGTCGTTCCCATTAGTGTCGAGTGTAGTCGTTGGGGCGGCATGGTTCACTGTGGAATCATGCCGCCCCAACGCGGAGATATCAGTTGACTTGTGGTGAAGTGCTTACTCGCAGCTGAGAGCCTTTTGCAGTGCTTCAAGGTTCTCATTCATGACTGCTTCGTAGTCCTTCGAATCATCGGCCTGAGATTCGATCGGATCGAGAACTGCGGTGGTGATTCCCAGGTCCTTGGCCAGGGTTTCAGCAACCTTGGGGCTGAGGAGCTCTTCGGTGAAGATCGTCGTAATTCCCCTGGCCTTGACCGCGTCCGAAATCTGCTTGAGTCGTGCGGGGGAGGGCGTTGAATCAGGATCGAGGCCGGACAGGCCCAGCTGGGTGAGACCAGTGCGATCCGCAAGGTATCCGAAGGCCTCGTGAGAAGTGACGAATTCCTTGTGCTGGCACTTTGCAGTGCCGTCAACGAGCTTCTTGCTCAGTGCTTCCATCTGAGACTTCGTGGATGCAGCGTTCTTCTTGTAGGTCTCTGCGTTGGCCGGATCGGCTTGGGCAAGAGCGTCCCCGATCTGGGTCGCTGCGCTGGCCATGCGCGTGGGATCGAGCCAGAAGTGCGGGTCGGTTGAGCCGTGCTCATGCTCATGTTCGTGAGCTTCTTCGGTTTCTTCGCCGTCGTCAGCGACATCCAATTCGCTTTCGTGCTTCTCGGCGTCAACCAGGTCAACGCTGGTCGAGACGTCGATGACGGTCTTGGGGGCGTTCAGTTCAACAGCCTTGTCGACAGCTGATTGGAAGCCCTTGAGATAGACGACTGCTCCGGCTTGGGAAAGTTGCTGGACCTTTTGGTTCGACAATTCGAGGTCGTGAGGCTCTGCTCCCGGAGGGGTGAGGGATTCGACGTCAACCAGATCGCCGCCGATCTTCTGGGTGAGGTACTGGAGTGGGTAGAAGCTGGCCATAACCTTCATAGGGGAAGCAGAAGCTTGGGAGCTGGAGGCGCTTGACGATGATGAGGCCGAAGAGGAACATGCGCTTAAGGCAAGCGCTGCAGCGGCTGTAATGGCAAATACGGTGTGTGAACGCGAAAAACTCATGATAATCATTATCAAGTGTGTTGATAACGATTGTCAAAGGCGAGCGCGTCCTGTAGAGCTGCGTACAACAAGGTCGGGAGTGAACGCGAAATCCTGATGTTGCTGCGGTTTTTGTGAATGAATTGCATCAAATAGTGACGATACGGCCGAATGTGAAATTGCCTGCACGGGTTGTCGAACCGTTGTGAGAGCGGGAGAGAGGTGGGGCATGAGGAAAGAGTCGTCAAAGCCGATCACCGAGATGTCTCCGGGAACACTGAGACCTCGAGATTGGATTGTTCTAATTGCTCCCATTGCTTGGAGGTCTGAGCCAGCGATGATGGCGGTGATCCCAGCATCGATCAGTGCATGAGCAGCCGAGGCTGCAGCTTCGTAGGTGTAGAAGGTCTCGATGATCGTGGGAGTGGTGATCCCGAACTCTTGAGTCATCACTTGGCGGAAAGCCTCGGCCTTGCGTCGCGCTGGGACGACGTGATGGCGCCCGCCGAGCATCGCAATCTTGCGGTGCCCCAGTTCTTTGAGGTGTTGGATGGAGGCGCGGATTCCAAGAGCGTCTTCAGTTGAGAAATCGGGTGCTTGGACTTCCTTACGTGCGCCATTAATGGTGACGAAGGGAAGATGGATTTGGGAGAGGTTTGAGTAGCGACTCAGGTCTGCTTGCAGGTCTGCGTGGCGGCCGGAGACGAAGATGAGTCCTGCAACACCTCGTGCAAGAAAAGCTTGGGTATGCTCCTCTTCGCTGGTGGTGCCGGGAGTTTGTGAAGCGATAAAAGCTTGACCGCCTGCCCTATCGACCTCGGAATGAAGGATATGGGCAAAAGTGGCAAAAATGGGATTTGTCAGTTCTGGGACGATCACTCCGATGATGAGGCGATTGTCGTCAGCCGGCATACTGGGACGTTCGTAGCCAAGTTCGTCGATTGCTGTGAGAACTCGGTATCGAGTGTCGTCCGAAACCTGTCCGACGCCGTTAAATACGCGCGAAACGGTAGCGATGGAAACACCGGCATGTGAGGCAATGTCGGCCATGCGGGTGCGGTTCTTCGACATCGAAGTGCCTTTCGGAAGTGGCGTGCGTGGTAGACGGGACCTGTCTCAAAGATATCATTTTTCTAACAATCCTGAAAACGCTTGCTGAAAATGATTTTCTGCGATTAGAGTGTTCTTAAGTGCGAAGTACGACTGTGTACGAGCAATACTCAATTGATCAGGAGTTGACATGCGACGAGGCATAGCAGTATGCGGAGTTTTGGCAGTTACAGCAACGCTTGCAGCGTGCTCGAATGGAAGCTCGAGTTCTTCGAGCAGCCAGTCGGCAAGTGCGAGTGCTTCTTCCGTCGGTTCGCTGACGGTGTGGGCCGACGACACCCGTTACTCGCAGATCCAGGAGCTGGCCAAGGACTTCACTGCAGCCACCAAGGTGGATGTCCAGGTTGTTCAGAAGTCTGAGACCAACATGGACCAGGAGTTCATCAGCCAGGTTCCGACCGGAAACGGCCCTGACATCATCGTTATGGCCCACGACAAGCTCGGCCAGCTAGTGCAGAACGGCGTTGTTTCCCCCGTTGACTTAGGTGAAGCAAAGTCAAAGTTCTCTGAGGCAGCAATTCAGGGCGTGACCTACGACGGCAAGACCTACGGCGTTCCCTACGCCGTTGAGTCTGTTGCGCTGGTTCGTAACAACAAGCTCACCACTGACACCCCGAAGACCTTCGATGAGATGATTGCTTCGGGTAAGAAAGCCGGTTCGGAATACCCCTTCGTTGTTCAGATGAGCACCGACGGTGACCCCTACCACCTCTACGCTTTCCAGACCTCCTTCGGTAACGAGGTCTTCAAGCAGTCCGCTGACGGCTCCTACACCTCCGAGCTGACCCTGGGTGGAACCGGTGCAACCGAGTTCGCCCAGTGGCTGAAGGAACAGGGAGAAGCAAAGACCCTCAACCCGAACATCACCTCTGACGTCGCCAAGACTGCGTTCCTCCAGGGCAACGCAGCCTACATGGTGACCGGCCCGTGGAATGTCACCGCTGCTAAGGAAGCTGGACTCGACGTCTCCGTCCTCCCGATTCCTTCCGCAGGTGGCAAGGAAGCCAGGCCCTTCGTTGGCGTTCAGATGTTCTACCAGAGCTCCAAGACCCAGAACCAGGTTCTGGTCAACAAGTTCTTCCAGTACCTGGAGACCAAGGAAGCACAGTCCAAGCTGCAGGAGCTGGGTGGACGCGTTCCCGCAATGACCGAAGTTGCTGACTCGCTCACCGACGAAAACCTCAAGCAGTTTGCTTCCGTTGCAGGCTCCGGTCTGCCCATGCCGGCAATCCCCGCAATGGGTTCCGTGTGGGATTACTGGGGCAAGACTCAGGTTGCCATCGTGAATGGTGCCGATCCCGTCTCCTCGTGGGAGACCATGGTCAACAACATTCAGGCTTCCATCAACAAGTAGTGAGGTCTCACGGTTTTGCGGGCGCCCAACCGGGTGCCCGCAAAACCCATACCTGAGTATTCTGTGCTCACGGTCCCCTAATCGCTGTTATAGGTAACGAAGGACCACAATGCCTGCAGCTTCTTCCTCGAGTGCCGTTCAGAAGAACCGAACCTCGCATGCGCGTGATGTCATGCGGCCCGGTTTTATTGTGAAACTCGTCATCATGATGCTCATTAATGCGCTGGGCATCTACGGAATCATGGCGGCATGGGCCGTCGATTCTTGGATCATCATCGGTGTGATGGTGTTCCTGCTCATCGTCATTAACTGGGTGTATTTCTCGAAGAGAGCGCTCCCTGCTAAATATCTTCTTCCCGGAATGATCTTCCTCTTGATCTATCAGCTCTTCGTCATGGGCTACACCGGGTATGTTTCTTTGACCAACTACGGAGATGGTCACAACTCCACGAAGACGGATGCAATCGAAGTTCTTTTGGCCTCGAGCCGTCAGCGTGTTGAAGGATCTCCCACCGTCCAGACTGCGGTCGTTGAAGACGGAAGTGAACTCGGCCTCGTCGTCGCAGACCCCGCGACCGGTGAACTGAAGATTGGAACGGCAACCAAGCCCCTCCAGAGCGTCCAGGGTACGGTCACTGCAATGGGTATTACCGAGGTTTCGGGCTATGAAGTCCTTGACCTAGCTGCTCTTGCAAGCCGACAGGCGGAAGTTTCTAATCTGACGGTTCCTGTGAGCTCAAACCCCGACGATGGCTACTATGTCACGACGGACGGAACCTCCGGCTACCTCGCCAAGTCCACCTTCACCTATGACGAAGCCGCCGATACTCTGACGAACACTGAGACGGGCGTCGTTTACACGGCGAATAACCAGAAGGGTGTCTTTGAAAACAGTGAGGGCAAGCAGCTGTCCCCAGGTTGGCGTGTCTTCGTTGGCGCTTCCAACTATTCACAGATGTTTTCGGGTTCCGGAATTATCAAGCCTTTCCTGAATGCGCTTGTTTGGTCCTTCGTCTTCGCGATCGGATCCGTCCTGACGACTTTCGCCTTCGGACTGATCCTTGCGTTGATCTTCTCCGATCAGAGGATCCGTGGACGCAAGATCTACCAGTCGCTCATGATCCTTCCCTATGCCTTCCCAGCCTTCTTGGCAACCCTGGTGTGGAAGGGCATGCTCAACCAGGAATTTGGCTTCATTAACAAGGTCTTGCTCGGTGGGGCGGACATCCCTTGGCTGACCAATGGACTCTGGGCAAAGGTCGCGATCCTCGGTGTGAATCTCTGGCTCGGCTTCCCCTATATGTTCCTGGTGTGCCTGGGTGCGCTTCAGTCTCTTCCAGGAGACGTTGAAGAAGCTGCGAAGATGGATGGTGCTTCCGGCCTGCGCACCGTGTGGTCAATTAAGTTGCCACTGGTTTTACAGTCCACGACCCCGCTGCTCATTGCCTCTTTCGCATTTAACTTCAACAACTTCTCGTTGATTTACATGCTTACGGGGGGTGGGCCTAACTTTGAAGGTGTGCAGCACTCGCTTGGACAGACTGACATCTTGATCTCGATGGTCTACAAGATCGCCTTTGAGGGTGACCAGCACAACTATGGTTTGGCCTCGGCGATGTCGATCTTCATCTTCGTGGTGGTTGGCGTGATTGCCTGGCTTGGGTTCCGCCAAACGAAGGCATTGGAGGAACTGTGATGAGCACACAAAGCAAAGAAAAGACACAGTTGACAACGCTCCGCGGCTCACGTTGGTGGAAGGAAGTCGGCTGGAGGCATGTCGTGGGTATTGCAGTGATTATTTACTGCCTTATCCCGCTGCTCTACGTGCTCTCGGTGTCGTTCATTTCGAACGCGACACTGACCTACGGTATCAGCTTATCTGATGGACTAACCCTTGATCACTTCAAGGCATTGGGGAGTGACCGGTACAGCATGTACTGGAAGTGGATTCTCAATTCTTTGATCGTCTCGACGGTGACTGCCATCGGAACTGTCCTCATGGGTGCGGCCGCTGCCTACGCCTTCAGCCGCTTCCGTTTCCGAGGCCGTCGTGGAACCCTGACCTTCCTGCTTCTGGTGCAGATGTTCCCGCAGATGCTGGCTTTTGTGGCTCTCTTCCTGCTCTTGCTGGGAATTAAGGATATCTTCCCGGTTTTAGGCTTGAACTCGAAGCTTGGCCTGATCTGCGTCTACTTGGGCGGTGCACTTGGCTCGAACACCTTCCTCCTGTACGGCTTCTTCAACTCCGTTCCTCGCGAACTTGATGAAGCCGCGGAGATCGATGGTGCTTCGCATGCCCAGACATTCTGGACCATCATCATGCCGCTGGTTCTGCCGGTATTGGCAGTTGTTGGTCTGCTGAGCTTCATCTCGAGCTTCGGAGACTTCGTGATTGCCACGGTTGTTATGCAGACCCCCGATCAGTACACGCTGGCGGTTGGTATGTACAACTGGGGATCGAGTGAAACGAATGCGCCGTGGGGTGTCTTCGCTGCGGGCGCTATTATCGCGGCGATTCCGGTGATCTTGCTCTTCCAGTACCTGCAGAAGTACATCGTTTCCGGTTTGACCTCCGGTGCGGTGAAGGGCTAAACGCCCGCTTCTTGCTGATCTAGCCCCGGCCTCGTCCCCTCCCGTAGGAACGACGAGGCCGGGGTTCTTTTGTGTGCGAAAGCGGGGGAGTGGGCGATGGCTCGCAAGAGATTTGATTGGGGACTTGACAGAAGGGTGGGTTCAGTGGTTCATTAGTCATGTAATGAACCACTGAACCGGGGAGGTTACCCATGGCGCCAACATTCGTCTCGGGGATTCCCATCTACGTGCAGATCGCCGACGACATCCGCGCGCAGATCCTGCGCGGCACCCTGCGCGCCGGGGATCAGCTCACCTCCACCACGGAGTACTCCGCGACCTACCGCATCAACCCGGCCACCGTCGGCAAGGCCTTCGCGATCCTCGTCGACCAGGGCCTCGTCGAAAAGCGACGCGGCATCGGCATGTTCGTCGCCGAAGGCGCCCGTGGTGCGCTCGTGGCCGACGGACGCGCCACCTACGTGGAGGAGACCCTGAATCCCGCCGTCGAAGCCGGCCTGGCCCTGGGCCTCGACATCGACGCCATCATCGATCACGTCCGCGCCTACGGTGCCGACACAACCGACAAGGAACGCTCATGATTACCCT
>NZ_CAUTWQ010000028.1:0-8362 GCF_963542285.1 uncultured Actinomyces sp.
CGGCAAAGAAGATCGAAACGATCAACGCTGACATCATTGACTTCGAAGCGGAAAATGACGAAGGCACCATGAGCGTGGAAATCGCCATGCAGTGGACCACGGCGTATTCCTCGTCGGTTCACACCTTCGCAAACACCATCAATACCACCGAAGGTGGCATGCACGAAGAAGGTTTCCGTACCGCGTTGACCTCGCTGGTGAACCGCTACGGTCGAGAAAAGGGCATCATTCGCGAGAAGGATGACAACCTGACCGGTGATGACGTGCGTGAAGGTCTGACGGCCGTTATTTCGATCAAGCTCACCGAGCCCCAGTTCGAAGGCCAGACCAAGACCAAGCTGGGTAATACCGAAGCGCGAACCTTCGTTCAGCAGCAGGTTTACTCCAAGCTCACCGACTGGTTTGACGCACACCCGGCGGATGCCAAGGCCATCATCCAGAAGGGCCAGGCAGCTCAGGCTGCGCGTGTTGCCGCTCGAAAGGCACGCGAAGCTACTCGTCGTAAGGGAGTACTGGAATCGGCCTCGATGCCCGGTAAGCTGCGCGACTGCTCCTCGCGAGTTCCCGAAGAATGCGAAATTTTCATCGTCGAGGGTGACTCCGCAGGCGGCTCAGCCGTCGGCGGACGCGACCCCGAACACCAGGCAATTTTGCCGATCCGAGGCAAGATTTTGAACGTGGAAAAGGCTCGCCTAGACCGCGCACTGAGCTCGGATACGATTCGCTCCCTGATCACCGCATTTGGAACGGGAATCGGTGAAGACTTCGACCTGGCGAAACTGCGCTACGGCAAGATCGTCATCATGGCCGACGCCGACGTTGACGGTCAGCACATTGCAACCCTGTTGCTCACCCTGCTGTTCCGCTACATGCGTCCCCTGGTCGAACAGGGACACACCTTCATTGCTATGCCTCCGCTGTACCGCATCAAGTGGTCCAACGCAGAGCACGAATTCGCTTACTCAGACAAGGAACGCGACGAGATGCTTGCCGCGGGAGCCGCAGCAAATCGCAGGCTTCCCAAGGAAGGTGGCATCCAGCGCTACAAGGGTCTGGGTGAGATGAATGATCACGAGCTGTGGGAAACCACCATGGATCCCGAGCACCGCATCCTCAAGCAGGTCACTCTCGAAGATGCAGCAGATGCCGATGAAACCTTCACCATCTTGATGGGCGACGACGTCGAGAGGCGCCGCACGTTTATCCAGCGCAACGCCACCGACGTGCGCTTCCTCGACATCTAAAGCCCAGCGACGAGGCCGCGACCCACGTGCGGCCTCGTCAGTAGAAAACGAAACGAAGGACCAAAGTGAGCGACGAACAAACAGTCGATGCCGGACACATCCGCGACGTCGAACGTATTCGCCAGGTCGACCTGCAGAAGGAAATGCAGCGCTCCTACCTCGACTACGCCATGAGCGTTATTGTCGGGCGCGCGCTGCCCGATGTTCGTGACGGACTTAAGCCCGTCCACCGCCGCATCCTCTACGCGATGTACGACGGCGGTTACCGTCCCACCTCTTCATTCTCGAAGTCATCGCGTATCGTCGGTGACGTCATGGGTAACTACCACCCCCACGGCGACGGGGCGATCTACGATGCGCTTGCGCGCTTGGTGCAGCCTTGGTCTTTGCGCTACCCCTTGGTCGCCGGTCAGGGTAACTTCGGTACCCCCGGTAACCTGGGCCCCGCAGCACCTCGTTACACCGAATGTAAGATGGCGCCTCTGGCCATGGAAATGGTCCGTGACATCGACGAAGAATGCGTTGATTTCCAGGACAACTACGATGGCCGCAACCAGGAACCAACCATTCTTCCTTCGCGTTTCCCCAACGTCTTAGTGAATGGTTCGGAAGGTATCGCCGTCGGTATGGCAACCCGCATTCCTCCGCACAACCTGCGTGAGGTTGCACGCGGCGTGCAGTGGGCGCTTGAGCACCCCGAGGCCTCGCGAGAGGAACTCCTTGAGGCCCTCCTCAAGCTGATCCCCGGTCCCGACTTCCCAACGGGCGCAACCATTTTGGGACGTCGTGGAATTGAAGACGCATACCGTACGGGACGCGGTTCCATCACCCAGCGCGCGGTTGTCAACGTCGAGGAAATCCACGGACGCCAGTGCCTGGTGGTCACCGAGCTTCCCTATCAAGTCAACCCCGACAACCTGGCTGACAAGATTGCTCAGCTGGTTCGTGACGGTCAGATCCAAGGTATTGCGGATATTCGCGATGAAACTTCGGGCCGTACCGGTCAGCGACTGGTTATTGTCCTCAAGCGTGATGCAGTTGCCAAGGTTGTTTTGAACAACCTGTACAAGCGCACCTCACTGCAAGAGAACTTCTCAGCAAACATGCTTGCGCTGGTTGACGGTGTTCCGCGAACCCTGTCGATTGACGGCTTTATCCGCCACTGGGTTGCCCACCAGATCGATGTGATTGTGCGCCGCACGCAGTTCCGCCTGCGTAAGGCTCAAGAGCGTCTGCACATCTTGGACGGTTACCTCAAGGCCCTCGATGCCTTGGATGAGGTCATTGCCTTGATCCGTCGCTCGCCCACTGTCGACGAGGCACGAAGCGGCTTGATGGAGCTGCTGGACGTTGATGAGATCCAAGCCGACGCAATCCTTGCCCTGCAGCTGCGCCGACTGGCAGCACTGGAACGTCAGAAGATCTTGAACGAGCACGCGGAACTGCGCGCACGCGTTGAAGATCTGCAGGATATCTTGGCCAAGCCTGAGCGTCAGCGCGCGATCATCTCCGAAGAACTTGGCGAAATCGTTGAGAAGTTCGGCGATGAGCGTCGTACCACCATCGTTCCCTTCGATGGGGAAATGTCGATGGAAGACCTCATCCCCGAAGAGGATGTTGTCGTCACCATCACCCGCGATGGTTTCGCAAAGCGTACTCGTACTGATAACTACCGTTCTCAGAAACGAGGCGGTAAGGGCGTTCGCGGAACTCAGCTGCGTGGCGACGACGTGGTTGAGCACTTCTTCGTCACGACCACGCACCAATGGTTGTTGTTCTTTACGAACCTTGGTCGCGTTTACCGCGCGAAGGCCTATGAGATTCCCGAAGGCGGTCGCGATGCCAAGGGCCAGCACGTTGCAAATCTTCTGGCATTCCAGCCGGAAGAGCACATTGCGCAGGTCCTGGCAATCCGCACCTACGAGGACGCACAGTACCTGGTACTGGCAACGAAGTCCGGCCTCGTGAAGAAGACCCCGCTGGAGATGTACAACTCTCCGCGAAGTGGCGGCATCATTGCCGTTAACCTGCGTGAGGACGAAGAGGGCAAGCCGGATGAGCTGGTTTCGGCTCAGCTAGCTAATGCTGATGACGATCTGCTGCTGGTGTCTCGCGATGGCCAGGCCGTGCGCTTCGCTGCAACGGATGAGCAGCTGCGACCCATGGGTCGATCCACTTCTGGTGTTCGCGGTATGAAGTTCCGCGGCGATGATGAGCTCTTGACCATGGATGTTCCTCGCGAAGGAACGGACCTGCTGATCGTCACCGATTCCGGTTACGCCAAGCGCACTCCCATTGAGGAATACCCGACCAAGGGTCGTGGAACCATGGGTGTGCGTGTGGGTCGTCTGGTTGAAGAGCGTGGCGGGCTTGTTGGCGCGTTGGTTGTTGATCCTGAAGAAGACATCATGGTGATCACCGAGTCCGGCAAGCTTGTCCAGGTCAATGCCTCAGATGTGCGCCCGACTGCGCGTAACACCATGGGTGTGATCTTTGCTCGTCCCGATGAGGACGATCGCATCATTGCTGTGACTCGTAACCCCGAGCGCGACATTGATGAAGAGGAGTCCGAGGACGCACACGCGCAGGACAATTCTTCGCAAAGTAATGACGAAACCCCTGCTGAGGATGTAGCGTCAGAGCATGACGACTCACAGGAGGTCCAGGAATGAGTGATCACGCATCGAACGACCGCGATGACCTTCCCCGCCAGGTTGACCTCGCCATCGTGCGAGTGGACCCCTGGGGAGTCATGAAGGTTGCCTTCCTACTCAGCGTGGCATTGGGTATCGCACTGGTCGTTGCAGTCATGGTCCTGTGGCTCATGCTCAACGCCATGCATGTCTTTGCCTCAGCGGAAAGCTTCCTTCAGTCCATTGGCGCATCACAGATGGTCTCACTTCTGGATTACGTCAGGCTTCCGAAGGTCATGGCCTACACGACTCTCATTGCGGTGATGAACGTCGTTCTGCTCACTGCACTGTCGGCCTTGGGAACCTTCCTGTACAACTTGGTCGCCTCGCTGGTCGGTGGCATCAAGGTGACACTGATGGATGAGTGAGCTTTAAGTTCCACTGTGTGGGGGTCGGTGCCGCGCACCGACCCCCACACGTGTATTCAGGCCGTTCTTATGGTGGTTCAATGGCGTTCTTCTGGTGATTCAACGCGGGGAACGCTAATGAGTGGGCGACGTCACCAGAAAACAATTTTGCGTCAATCACCATGCGCATGTACTATTTAACGCGTGCCTTTCGGCATGGCAATGGGCCTATAGCTCAGTAGGTTAGAGCGCAGTCCTGATAAGACTGAGGTCGGTGGTTCGAGCCCACCTAGGCCCACCATCCGCAGGAACAATTGAGCGGAGGCTCCCATGAAGAAGTTTGTGAAAACTCTTTCGCTAGTGGCATGTGCTGCTGTTGTGGGGCTCGTGGTCCGGCAGGTTTGCCAGGATCTTTCCGACAATGAGGAACTGTGGACATCCGTTACGGATGACGTCTCACAGGCGTAAGCTTGGGGGAACCCCTTTGGGGCTATGGCGCAATTGGTAGCGCACCTGCTTTGCAAGCAGGGGGTTACGGGTTCGAGTCCCGTTAGCTCCACAACCAAAGGTCCAGCTTCGGCTGGGCCTTTTTGTTGTCTGCGGTGTCTGGCGGTGTCTGCGGTGTCTAGCTTGGTATTCGGAAACTGCGCATGTAATACCACGTTTAACACCGCACGTGGATAGCGCGCATCGCGCATAGCTTTCCGCGCACCGAGATCACACGCATGTTGGACGGCTTTAGCTCGCCCATAACGTTTTTAGCTCACCCATTCCTGCTTTAGCTCGCTCACCTACCGTCTTAAAACGGCAATAGACCCGGAATGGGTGAGCTAAACCAGGAGTATGAGGAGGCGGTGTTTATCCGGCAATCAACAGCGCGCCCTGATCGATGCGCACAGCAACCTTCGAGCTGCGGCCAATAGCATCCCCATCGACCTCAACAACCGCAGGTTGATCCAGTTCAAGCTCACACTCGCGTACCTGCCTGATCGAGAGGTCGGCGGGGGAGACAGGTGTATTAACCTGTGGAAGTCCAAGGCTCTGACTGAAGACCTTCAAGGACAGATCGGCCCAACCGACCAAACCAGCTTGCGTATCCACAGCGATGACATCAAGCAATCCGTCATGCAGCGAGGCCTCGGGAGCCAAGGTGATCACCGGTAGATCTCCGCAGTTCGCAAAGAGTACGCAACGGGCGGTGAACTCGGAAGAATCATCGCCACCGTGAGCATCCTGTCCACGAAGACGGGCACCCATGCGAGGAACATCCAGTGAATTAATTGCCGAAACTACGTAGGCAGCCCAGCCGATATTCTTCTTCAGCTCAGGATCCGTCTTCGACATGGTCTCACCATCGAAGCCCAACCCAGCCAAGGTCACAAAGGGGAATTCATCGTCTAAGGCCAGCGCGGCCTCGTCAGAGGTGGAAGGACGCGAAGAAGTCACACCCGCGAGCAGCTTTCCTTCACAGGGAAGGTCAAAGCGCTCCTCGGGATCAACCATGCGAAGCCACGCGAGATCAACTCGGTGGGTTGACTCCCCAAGTGCAACCGCTAGCGCATCAAGTGGGGAATCCAGCGGAAGCCCAAGATTACGGGCTAAAACGTTGCCAGTGCCCTCGGGAAGAATACCCATGCGCACACCGGTGTGAGCCAAGGCGGCGGCAACAGCGCGAACCGTTCCGTCTCCGCCAGCGGCAATGACATGCGTTGCGCCAGCGCGCACAGCCTTGCGCGCCTGAGAAACACCTGGATCGGCAATGCTTGTCTCAATGAAATGAATGTCACGCACGCCAAGCGCACGCGCATCCATTGTTATGGAGTTGCGAAATTCCTGCGGATCATCATGCTTGGAAGGATTAAAAACCACCCAAGGGCGAATGTTTTCGGCGATGCTCGGGGGCAGTGAGATTGCCGAACGATGCGCACGACGCGACCGTGACTGAATGAAGTACTTGGCACCTGCTGTGACGCCTGCTCCGGCAATTCCAGCGAGCGCGATCAGGTACGGTGACGGTGCACGAAACTTTCGCATACTCAAAGTGTAAAGGGCACCGAGCTGACAGCACAGACATTTGTCGGCACTGACATGCTTCAGTGAACTAAGATGGCCCCATGATTGATGTGCGTTCATTGCGTGAAAACCCTGAGCCCGCACGCGCCTCTCAGCGCGCTCGTGGAGCTGATCCCGCCCTTGTTGACCAGATTCTTGAAGCCGACGTTGCCCGTCGCGAGGCCTTGCAATCTTTCGAGGCCCTGCGTGCGAACCAGAAAGAGGTCTCCAAGTCCGTGGGTCGCGCCTCAGCGGAGGAACGCCCTGCGATCCTTGCGCGCGCAAAGGAACTTGCCGATGAGGTGAAAGCTGCCGAGGCCACCGCCAACGCTGCCGACGCCGAGGCCGATCGCCTGGCTCGCCTGCTCCCGAACCTGGTCCTCGACGGAGTTCCCGTCGGTGGTGAGGAAGACTTCGTTGTCCTGCGCCACGAGGGTCCCGCGCCTCGTGATTTTGCAAGCGAAGGCTTTGAGCCCCAGGATCACCTCGCACTGGGTGAGGGCCTGGATGCGATCGACACCAAGCGCGGCGCGAAAGTTTCGGGTGCTCGCTTCTACTACCTCAAGGGTGTTGGCGCACGCCTCGAGCTGGCTCTGATGACCATGGCGATGGATCAGGCACTCGCCAACGGCTTCGTGCCCATGATGACTCCGACCCTGGTGACCCCGCAGGTCATGGGCGGTACCGGCTTCCTCAACGAGCACTCCGAAGAGATCTACTACCTGCCCGCCGATGACCTGTACCTGACGGGTACCTCTGAGGTTGCGCTCGCCGGCTACCACGCCGATGAGATCCTCGACCTCAGCGCCGGCCCCAAGCGCTACATGGGTTGGTCGACCTGCTACCGTCGCGAAGCCGGTTCTGCTGGTAAGGATACGCGCGGCATTATCCGCGTCCACCAGTTCAATAAGGCTGAAATGTTCTCTTACTGTCGTCCCGAGGACGCAGAAGAAGAGCACGCACGCTTCCTGGCTTGGGAAGAAGAGATGCTGGCTAAGGTTGAGCTGCCCTATCGCGTGATCGACACGGCCGCCGGTGACCTGGGCACTTCTGCTGCTCGTAAGTTTGACTGCGAGGCGTGGCTGCCCACTCAGGAGCGTTACATGGAGGTCACCTCGACCTCGAATTGCACGACCTTCCAGGCACGTCGACTGGGCATTCGTGAGCGTCGCGAAGATGGCATGAACGCTGTTGCCACCCTCAATGGCACCCTTGCTACGACCCGTTGGCTGGTTGCAATCCTTGAGAACCACCAGCGCTCCGATGGCTCAATCTACGTTCCCGAAGCAATGCGACCCTACCTGGGTGGCCTCGAGGTTCTTGAGCCCGTTGCCGCAAAGTAACGAGGCTGCGTGACCAGCTACTTAACGGCACCGCTGAGTGGTGAGGCTCCCCGTCCTTTCGAGGAGCTTGTGGAGGAGGCGCGCTGCGCGCTTCCTTCCACTTTTCCGCGTGATATCACGCAGGTGTTGGTCGCCCTGGACATCGATGGGACGATCTTGAGTCCCAGCGGTGCCAGTGCGCAGGTCGTTGAATCGATTGCAGCGCTCAGCCGCGCCGGTGCGCAGGTCGTTATCGCGACCGGCCGCTCAATGGGTGCGGTCCTGCCCGTTCTCCCGCTACTGGGATTTCGCCGCGGGTGGATTGTCGCGTCAAATGGCGCGGTTCTTGCTCGGGTTCACGAGGCCGGCTACGAGATTGTGCATCGCCATGAGTTTGCCCCCGCCGAGGTGATCGACGAGGCGTTAAAGACTCTTCCACATGCGCGTTTCGCCGTCGAAGACCGTAACCTTCGCTTGATTTCAACGGGTTTTCCCGAAGGGGAGATCGTTGAAGATACCGAGTTGGTGAGCATCGACGAACTCAAAGCGATGCGCACGCCCAAGCTTGTCATTCGTGAGCCCGCTTTGGACCGCGATTCTTTCGAAAGCACTTTGTGTGCCCTGCCCTTTGCGAAGACTCACGAGGTTTTCGTCGGTTGGACGTCCTGGGCTGATATCAGTTCACTCGGGGTGACGAAAGCCAG
>NZ_CAUTWQ010000029.1:0-7908 GCF_963542285.1 uncultured Actinomyces sp.
CGAGGCCGCTGCAGCCGCTGGCTCTTCCACGTGGGGCTTTGCCTGCACGGGTTCAGCTGTCGGTTGTGCGGGTTCAGCTGTCGGTTGTACGGAAGGCGCCGATTGGTTCGGAGTTTGAGCTTCAGGCTGGGAAACCGCAGAATGACGGGCCGGCGAAGGGTCTGACTTCGGTGCCGGAGGAATGTGCACTGCAGGTGCTTGGGTCTGTTTCTGCGGTGTAACAGCTTGCGTCGATACCGACTGAGGTTGAGTTGCTGGTACCTGAGTTTGAGGCTGTGCACTCTGTTGCTGAGCAGCCGGAATGGCAGTTTGGGCAGCGGGGGCTGCGGGCTGAGCTGCAGGCTGAGTAGGAGTCTGGAAAGTAGCGGGAGCGGAAGTCTGAGGAGCTGTGCCTAGCGAAGCCGAGCCCTGAGGAATCGCACCGGGTGCGCTGCTCTGCTGGCGAGCTGCCTTTGCTGCTGCCTTTGCGCGCTTTCGCTCATCGCGCTCGCGGCGCTTATCTTCACGAGTGCGTTCGCGCGTCGACGGAGCTGCCGCCTGTGCCTGTTCATCTCCCGATGCTTGGTCAGTATTCTTGGAAGCGGAAGAGAGGCGACGAAGAACGAAAATAACGAGTGCTCCAACCACCAGAACACCAGCTACGACGCCACCGATAATCCAGATCAGTGACGATGAGAACGAAGAAGAAGCCGGCGTCGAAGGAGCTGTACGGTTGCGGTCAGGCGCAGTTGGTTCAGGAGCGGGCTCGGGCAGCGGGCTAAGGGTGGGAATATCAGTTCCAAATTGCCCATTCACTGTGGCTGCGCCCTGATAGGAACTCGTCTTCTTACCGTGGACTGCGACCTTTCCGGTGGGCTTTTGCCACGTCACGATCTGATTAGTCGGCGAGTATTCGTCGGTGCCACGTTTTGCGCGGTCTTCGTCGTGGAACTGGGCACCTTCAGAGGCAGTATCAAGTTCGAATACCAGCGGGCGGACAGTGATGAAACCAATATCGCGCTGGCGGCCCAGGAAGTCAGTGTCTTTCATCAACTGGTCTGCAGAATAGACCAAGGTGAAATCGCCCTGTTCGGTCAGCGAATAGTACTTTCCGACGGCATCCCCACTTTCGAAGGGTGGGAAAACCGAGCAGCGAGTGAAGTTATCACCCTGCGCGAATTCGATGCGGTAGTCGCCATTCCCATTCGAGAAGGATTTACATTTTCCCTCATCAATTTGCTTGGAACGGTCGTAAATGTCGAAAGCCTTGCCGACACTTCCCTTGTTATAGACGCTCAAAGTCACGGAGACGGTCAGATCTGAATTAGCTGCCTGTGCGCTCGTCGCTGTTGGCAGAACGAGCGCTCCGGCAAGCACAAGTGCGGCTGCCGTCGAGTACAAACGCTTCATTGAGACATCCTTCGAAATTGAATCAAGCTTCTGCAAGCATATCGAATTGTTTTAGTGTGGCAAAAATGCTGAAGCAGAGTGCTCAGTTAGTTGGCGGTCCGTAGGGATTTCTCGGTGAATCTCCATGAGCCCCGGGGAAATCAGTAGGCGTAGAACCCGCTTTTTCGGAGTCTCCCTGAGCATCGCCTATTGCATCCGATTCGCCTTCCCACTCCGTCGCAAAAGGATTCTGGGAAGTGCGAGCAGATGATCCCATCGCGCTTGGAATAGAGGAGGAACTCAAGGGGGATGGAGCTGTGGGAGTCTGTGTTTTGGACTTAAGCTTCTGACGCCTATCGAACCATGCACGCACGAGACCGATTACGAATGCTGGAAATAAGATGGTCATCGTCATTACTAGAACCAGTCGGCTGAATGATCCTTGGGAAGAGGACGATGGTGATTGAGTCGTGGGCGAACTTGTAGCGGTAGCGCTGCGCGCGTACTGGGCGTCTTGAAGATTCGTTGGCATGGGGACTGCGACAACCCCATTGAAGTTTTTGCGTTCGATGGTGTGGGAATACTTCGTTTTTTCTACAATTCCCTCAGCAGCAAAGGTGGGTGTGTGAATATTTAGCCACTCCACGGAACTGAAGTTGGGGTTGCTGTCATCTAGCTGAGCGCCGCTGCTGGTTTTAATGAAACGCATGTAAAACCCTGAAAGTGTGACGCTCTGACGTGCGACGACTGTATTTTCGGGAAGACCCAAAGACAGCTTCTCCAAGGTCAGTGGTGACGTAGCGAATGTTAACTTCCCGTCTTCGTCGATGCCGACATAGGGATTCGCGTATCGGTTAAATTCTGTGGAGATAGAGCAATCGTTCGAATATGTTGCGTGAGTAAAGGTCACCGACGACCAATCCAGCGTAACGGGAGAAGCCTGGCAGGCCTCTTCAGTCAGTGTCTTCGAGAAATCGTGCACCGTTACTTGATAGCTGACCGAATTTGGTTCACGAATTGTGAAGTCTTCCTCAATTTTTACTTCGTTTTCTGCGCTATAGCCGGGGGTAGTGGTAAAAAGCGACAGCACGATGACAGATGCACACACAGCCGCCCAAGTCTGCAGGCGGTGAAGGTGTCGGTGATCGGGGTGCATAAATTTTCCTCAAGGTGAGCTGAGATCCAAGGATGTGTGAGCAGTAGTGGTCGATTTAATCCGAAGGGTTACGCCACTGCGAATCGAAAGGATTGTGAGGTTCTTGAACGGTCGGGGTGGGTGTAGGGGGCGCCGAAGACTGAGCTTGGTAGTCGGAGGGGACAAGAATCCCCGCCTGAGTCTTATTGCGATCTGGATCCTTCTTGAGCATGTACATGATGAAAAGAAGCGGCATTCCCAGGCCGAATATGGGGAAGATGACCCGGCTGATGAGCCACCCAAGACTAAAGCGCCACGGTGCTGGCGAACTTGCTGAAGGTGAAGGAGTGTATGGCGTCGGCGCCGCAATAGTGCGTGAATGCGGAAAATCTGTCATTTCGGTCGGCACAGGAACAGCCGTAAGTTCGTTGAAATCTTTGCGTTCAATCGGGTGGGAATAAGAAGAAGAACCTTGGATATATCCTTCGGCACCGACGACCGAACCGAGGTCATTAATCCATCTCACCGAATCGCTCGTAGGATCGCTCTCCACAAGTTCCGAGCCTTTTGTGCCCTTTGTGATGGTCAGGTAGGGGCCGGTGAAGTCAACTCGACGTGCTATCACGGAAATGTCTTCAGGAAGCCCAAGGGAAAGGTCTTTGAGCTCCAGTGGAGCCGTAGCAAAGGTCACCTTTCCATCCTGATCGACGCCAACGTACGGGTTTGTTGCACGCTTAAAATCCGTAGTAATTGCGCATTGGTTCAAATATGAGTCATCGGTGAACCGAGTCTGAGACCATTGCTGGACCATGGGAGATGCGTCGCAAGCGTCTTGAGTGAGCGTCTTTGAATAGTCGATAACCGTAATGGTGTGACTGACATTGCCGTCCGACAAAATAATGAAAAACTCTCTGATCTCCGCCTGATTGCGAACAGCATGAGTGGGTGTTGCCCCGAAGAAGGAACAGGAAATCATGAGCACACAGGCCGCAATGCTGAGCAAAATGCGGTTTCGTCTGGAAATAGATGCTCTCATGAGTAATTCCTTAGTTTTCGCGATTTCCTGCGGCTGTGATTACGTAAGTCTGAAGTCATTCCTCCGGTGGCGCAAAACGATTGCGTCCCTCTGAGGCCTTGTTTGATGAAGTTCCGCCCTGCGCGGAAGGAGAATACCCGAAAGGATCATCCGCGGCCTCGGCTGCCGACGCCGCCTCGGGAATCGAAGGAATGTCCGGGGTACTGGACGCAGGTTCAAGGGAGAAGGGATTGCGTTCCAGTGAGGTCGGGGAAGGGGAGGACTCGGGATAGTGGAGGGCAGTGGAGGCCTCGGCCTCGGCCTCGGTAACGGGCTGAGAACTCACATCAAAAGAATTCTCTGAGCTTGGCTGGGCAGGCGGTCGAGCTGGCTCGTAGTACTGGGGAATACTCAATGGCGACGGCTCTGCTTTCTTTTGCTTCTTCCTCTTCTTCTTTTTGAGTGAGTCAAAGCCCCAGACAATCGCGATAAAGATGATGGCTATCGGAAGACCACCGTATTTTTGAAGCGAACTCAAGATGGTGTCAAAAAACGTAATGACGTCAGGCGTGGAGCTTGAATTCTGCGAACTTGTTGCACGTCGCGACGCGGCTTTGGACGGAGCCGAGGTCGCTTGATTGACGGTAGTGAGGTCACTAGGAACATCAACTGGTGAAATACCCGCGCGCTCCGTGCGGCTAATCGGTTGGAAATTTGAGTGCACCTTGAGCGTGCCAATAGCTGCGACGGGAGCATTCAGTGCATCGCCGCTCCACTGAACAATGACGGTGTGATTGCCGCCATCGGTAATAATACCCTGCGATGAAATCTGGGTAACTGCGGCGTTCGGTGCGCCTAAACTGATGGAACGCGTGCCTTTGATATCTGTATCAGCAGGGAAAGAAAGATGGAGGTCCTCAGCAGTTACCGGGCGTGTGGCAAAGGTGAAATCGCCCTGTTTATTGATCGCTAGGTAGGGATTATTGCCCATGAATTTTGCGCTAATCCTGCAATATGACTGGTTATTGTCATTTGAGAAGGTTGTTTCCGCGCCGAGGTTCGTCTGGGGAAGAGAACGACATGCCTCTTCGGTCATTGTGTGAGAGGAATCCGCGATGTTGAGCTCATAGCTGATGAATCCGATATCGCTGAAGGTGAAGCTCTCGAAAATGGTGACATTGGCATTGTCAGCAAGTGCAGGTGTCGCCATCAGGGTGGACGCACCGCCGGCAACGAGGAACGTACAGGCTGACATACCCAGCAGGCGCGCCACGCGTCGCATCAGAGTAGATCGCATATGAGTCCTTCCAAGATCGTTGCCGAGGCTGTGGCCAGTCTAGTGTGAGTGGGCCCTCCTGTGTGGGGTGAGGTTGGGGAGGACTCCAGCTGTATTCCTAGAAAACGCTCAGTTCTTTGGCGGCTCAAATGGGTTGCGCCAGCCGGTTGAAGAGGGAGAAGGCGGTTGCGAGCCCGTGGAGGGCGAACCCTGGTAGGGCGAAGTGGGTGCTGATCCCACCTGTGGGCCCATACTGGTCGGCGTATAGGTGCCTGCGGGTGTCGACGAGCCGTATGGTTGGGGGAAGGGCACTCCAGCTTGGTATGAGGTGAAACCGCCTTGGTAGAGGCCAGCCTTCTTTTTCCTCCTGCGTGAGATCAAAACTGCAGAAATCGCCACGAGAACGGCGGTGATGAATACACAGGAGAAAAGAACCAAACGCATGCCTGGAGTTCCAAAGAGTGCGCGCCCTAGCGCCCCGGTTCCTTGGGCATTGCTGGACGGAGTCGTGACAGTGGGAGGCTGAAGATTAGCGGGCACTTCAACAGCACTAATGCCGTTAAAGTCCTCGCGTTCTTGAGCGTGGAAACGGTCGTCGATTTCCACCGTTCCTTCGGCGGCGACCACTTCTTCAGAAACCTCATCCCAGTGAATGGTGTCGCCAGAATCATCGCGACGCACTGAGGCGCCTTCGCTCACGAGCGATGTATTCAGGTTCCTCCCCGTCAAAGAAAACCGGTGCGAAGAAACAACAGTATTGCTGGGAAGACCGAGGTTGAGGTTTTCAATTTTCACAGGTTGTGCGGCGAAAGTGACGTGTCCGCTTGAGTCAACCGCCACGTAGGGATTCTTGTGTCGGTTGAAATCGGTTTCGATGCGGCAATAGTTGTAAGAAGAATTGGCTTCGAATTCGACAACCGACCACTGTTGAGCCAAGGGGACTGCCTCGCAGGCAGCTTCGGTCATGGTTTGAGTGCGGTCAAAGACCCATATCTCGTATTGGCTACGTCCGCTACCGCGTACGTAAACGCTTTCAGTAATCGAGACCTCTTGCTCTTGAGCATGAGTAGGGGCGGACAAGCCAATCGTGACAAGGAATCCACACGCAAAAGCGCAGGCAAGGAAAGAGTGCGCTGTCGGCCTCGGGAAAGAAAAAAGCATGAGGTGCTCCTAGAGGGAATTTCGCCAGTCGGTCGAGTACGGGTCTGGTGCCGAATCCGCGGCTTCTGCCGGACTTGCCGCTGAGGGCAGGGAAGAAGCAGGATCAGGGGCCGGCGCGTAGGGGTTGTACGGCTCCGAAGACGTAGCAGGTGAGGGCGAAGCCGGAATCTGCGAGGCCGAGGCCGGCTTGGAATCGCTGGGTGCGAGGCAGGGATCGGCGGGCGCAGTACCGTACGGCGTGCTCGTTGAGGGGGCCGATGATCCTGTTGAGAACGCGCTGGCAGAGGGATCTTTTTGGCTCACGCTCAAGGGGCTTGGCGTCTGGGAAGAAGCTCCCGGCTCGCTTTGGGATGGAAGCGGTGTAGGAATACGTACTGGGAACCCGCCGCTCTGGTATTTGTTCTTGCGACGTCGGCGAGCGGAATACCTTGTAATAAACGTCGCACCGCCAAAGACGACGATCGCTGGGAGCAAGCGAATGATCAATTGCCCGAGGCCGGATGTCATTCCCGGGGTGCTTGAGCCTGAAGACGCCGACTTCGAAGAAGGGGAGGGGCTGCTAGAGCTGCTTGCGTTTGCTTTGACAGTAGAGGAAGCGTCTTTCAGATTTCCGGGCATATCAACGGCTTCAATACCTTGAAAGGTCTTGCGTTCTTGGGTGTGGAAATCGTTGTCGACGTCGATCGTCCCCTCAGCAGCGACGACATCCTTTCCGATATTTTTCCAGGAGACCTTATCACCTGTGCTGTCCAGGCGGGTTTCCGCTCCCTCTTTCACCCGTGTCGCGTGGAACCCGCGCCCCGAAAGGCTCACGGACTGGTAGGTGAGAGTCGCGTCCTTGGGAAGTTCAAGACCGAGGTCTTCAAGTGCGATGGGGCGAGCGGCAAAAGTTACTGTTCGATTCTGATCGACAGCTACATAGGGATTCACATGGTAATTGAAATCGGTTTCGATGGTGCATCGAGTTGAGGTTGGTGAGGCGCTGAAGGTGACGCGAGACCACTCCAATGCCACGGGGAGAGACTCGCAGACTTCCTCACTGAGGAAGTTGGACTGCTCGATGAGTGAAAACTGGTGAGTGACACGTCCGTCAACTCGGATCCAGAAAGTTTCGGAGATACTGAAACGGTGGCCGGCTGCATGAGCTGATGGGGCATTGATCACTGGCACAGCCATCGCCAAAGCGCACATGCCGGCAAGAGAGAAGGACGCAACTCGCTTCGTCAAAGGGAAAGACATGTCATGCTCCTATGAGGGGTTAACTGTCGTCGGGGCGACCGCGGCTGCGCGCGGTCGCCCCGAAAAGTATTCACAAGTGAGAGCGAGCGCTGCTCAGGCTTGTGGGTATTGTCCTGGTTGCTGGCCTTGCTCAGGGTATTGGCCGGCTTGTGGCTGCTGGGGTGCCTGCGGGTACTGAGTTGCCTGCGGGTACTGGCCCTGCTCGGGGTATTGACCGGGCTGAGGCTGTCCTGTCGGTGCCGGGTACTGGCCGGGCTGAGGTGCCTGCGGGTACTGAGCTTGCGGGTACTGGCCCTGTTGCGGGTATTGGCCGCCCATGGGCTGGACGGGGTATTGGCCCTGTGGGTATTGGCCGCCTTGGGGCTGGGCCTTCTTGCGGTTGCTCATGACAACGAATGCGCCAATGCCGCCGATGACAATGATTGCCAGGACCAGCAGGAGGATTCCCCTCGAGCCGGAAGAAGAGGAAGAGGAGGTGGAGTCAGGTGTTGAGGATGCGGCGGTGGTCGAGTCGGAGTTTGCTGAGGCGCTGCTTGTCGAGCTGCTCTTCGCTGTTGAGCTCGCTGTGGAAGAAGCAGCTGCTTTGCCGTTCGTGCTGCCTTCGACCTTGACAGCGGTCTTGACGTTTGACCACGTGACCGTACCCGTTGACTTGTCGATCGTGCCGCCATTATCGGCAGAACTGGGAACCAAGCCGCCAGCAAACTTCGCAGT
>NZ_CAUTWQ010000030.1:0-5878 GCF_963542285.1 uncultured Actinomyces sp.
GCTTAGTGTGCGATGATCACTCGCAGGTGACGAGGACCGTGAACGCCATTGACTCGAACCAATTCGATATCTGAAGTTGCAGACCCACCGGCGATCCAAGTTGTTGGGCGCTCGGGATGCTCACCTAAGATATCGACGGCCTGTGGCACGGTCGGAACGATCGCGGAGCGTTCCAGGATTGCCACGTGAGTATCGGGAACAAGAGTGATCGCACGGCGTCCTTGATCAGGTTCACCGTCCAAGATAATCGTTCCCGAGATGGAAATCCCGACGCGAGTGCGAGTCACGACGGCATCGATTGCATCCAATTCCAATGTCGGAATAGCGTTCTCGCGCGAATCCTCACGTACCTTTCGCTTATCGCGTCCAGCCGCCTTCTTGAACTGATCATCGAGGCCTGTGGGAACGACAACCGAGGAAGCCTTGGCCTCGGAAAGGAACTTTGCGATCGCATCTTCAATTGCCTGATCATCGCGTGCCTCGACAACCTGCGCTGAGTAATCCTCAAGCTTCTCAATCATCTCAGCAACGACTTCATCCGAGCCGGGGGCATGGTGGCCTTCGCGGATGTAGTTACGAGGAATTTCACGAACGGGACGTCCCTCTTGCGAACGCTCAATGGCCTCGCGCGCACGGGCGAGGATAGCGGTCTTCGCATCCATAACCATCTCAGGCCTCCTCAGTATTCGTGTGAGTAGTCATTCCGTGCTCACTTGCCAAGGGGATATCCTTCGCCGGCGCATCGGTGCGTGGGGCCGAGGCATCTGAGTCGGGGTGAGTACGCCGCCACCACTGGCGGAATGTTTCCTTAGGGGCGACCGGAAGATCGCGGGCAGTGGTCCACAGAGACGCCGGGAAGGGAAGAGCACCGATCTTTCCCTTCTTCTTGGCAATGCGAGTTGCCTTGACGCCGGTCGTAGCCAGCTCCCATGCCTTTGAATTGGACATGACAGGGGTTGAAGCATCCATCGCCAAGTCCCAGATATCAGGCACGATGTTGTGTTTAACGTCCACGGTGCGGGCACGCATATGGATTAGAATGTTCGGAATCTTGATCTTGACCGGGCAGACCTCACCACACGCACCGCACAGAGAAGACGCGAAGGGAAGAGTGTGGACAGGATCCTTCTCATCCAAGCCTTGAGTGAGCTGTGGCGTGAGAATCGCGCCGATGGGGCCGGGGTAGACCGAACCGTAGGCGTGACCCGAAGTGTGTTGGTAGACCGGGCAGATATTCATGCAGGAACCGCAACGGATGCATGCAAGGGCTTCGCGGCCAATGGGATCTGCAAGAGTCTTGGTGCGTCCGTTATCCATCAGGATCAGGTGGAATTCCTGCGGGCCATCACCCGGAGTCACGCCCGTCCACATCGAGGTGTAGGGGTTCATGCGCTCACCCGTAGCAGAGCGGGGGAGAAGCTGGGAGAAGACCTCGATATCTTGGTAACGAGGAACCAGCTTTTCGATACCCATCAATGTGATGAGCGTATCGGGAAGGGTCAGGCACATGCGTCCGTTACCTTCCGATTCGAAGACCGACACGGTTCCAGTTTCAGCGATACCCATGTTGGTACCTGAAACCGCGACCTTGGCGTGCAGGAACTTCTTACGAAGGTGTGCGCGTGCGGCGGCAGTCAATTCCTGGGGATCATCAGAAAGATCACGCGGGGCATCTTCCATTCGATCGAGGAAAATGCCACGAACCTCGGAACGGTTACGGTGAATTGCAGGAACGACAATGTGGCTGGGCATATCGTCAGCAAGCTGGACGATCATTTCTGCCAGGTCGGTCTCGCGTGCGGAAATACCTTCGTCCTTCAGGAATTCGTTGAGGTTCGTTTCCTGGGTTGCCATCGACTTGATCTTGACGACTTCGTCGACGCCCTTGGACTTAATGATGTCCGCGATGATGCGATTCGCTTCATGCTTATCGCGTGCCCAGTGGACTATGCCTCCACGTGCGGTGACATTGCGCTCGAATTCTTCCAGAAGTTCAGGGAGTCGAGATTCGACCTCAAACTTGATCGCTTCTGCAGCGTCACGCAGATCTTCCCAGTCGGGCATTTCTGCGACGCGCTGACCACGCTTAGCGCGAATAGTGCGGGTAGCGTGGCCCAGATTGCGACGCATCTGAGTGTTTGCAAGGGTCTTATGCGCGGCCTCGGGGAAAGTCGGACCCCAGCGAAGAGTGTCTTCGGGGATCTCAACTGTCGTTCGCCATCCTCCGGTGTGAACCGCGGCATTGGAGTCATCGCCCGAGGCAACCCCGGGCATACCGATGAAGGTCTCAGACATTTCAGATCACCTGTGCGCTTTCTGGAGCGAATGAAATGTTGCCAAGGAAAGGCTTGTCCTTGGTGGATGCAAGAATTTCTGCGAGGTGCATCGGGCGGATACCCGAGTTCAGTCGAGACAAGCCGCCACCGACGTGCATCAAGCAGGAGTAATCACCCATGACCAGAACCTCGGCGTGTGTTGACATGACATTTGAGACCTTGTCGGCAAGCATCGCAGTCGAGGTTTCGGAGTTCTTCATGGAGAAGGTGCCACCAAAGCCGCAGCAAACCTCAGCGTCGGGAAGGTCAATAAGTGTTAGACCTTCCACCGCGCGAAGCAGGCGGTAAGGGCGATCTCCCACTCGTGCGACGCGCAGTGAGTGACAGGTCGGGTGATATGTCACGGTGTGGGGGAAGTATGCGCCGACATCTTCCAGGCCCAGGACATCGGTGATGAGCTCAGTGAGATCGTAGGTGTGTGCGGCGATCTGCTGGGAGCGCTTTGCGAGCTGATCATCGCCAACGTGCTCAGCGACGAGTTTTTGTTCGTGTCGGGCGGCACCCGTGCAAGAGCCAGAAGGAACCACAATTGCGTCCCATTCGCCGTCAAGGACGGGTTCGAAGGTTCGAACGTGGTTGCGAGTGATCTTGGCGGCATCTTCGAAGTAGCCGGTGTTGGCATGCATCTGGCCGCAGCAGACCTGGCCTTCGGGGAAGACAACTTCATGGCCCAGTCGTTCAAGCAGTGACACTGTCGCCTGGGCTGCCTGGGGGAACATGACGTCTGCCAGGCAAGTTGAGAAGAGAGCGATACGCACTGGGAGATCCTTTCTCGTAGGTGCTATTTCTCAAAGTATGGCTGGGTCTGAGGTCCCATTGGGGGGTAATGTGTAAGCCCTTTTCTAGACGGGGGCCAGAATTGTTGATTTCGTGCGGAAAAGTCGTAGAAGTCGATCGCTGAAATGGAGGCTTCTCTTAAGTGATTTGTAGCGCCGAAAATGCAACTTAAGACAGAGTATCCTTTCCTTTTTCAGTTTTACGACGCTGCGGTACGTGAAAAACGAAGACCCGGCCTTCTGGGTTCACGAGGCCGGGTAGTAGTTCCCGTATCTGCGAAAGGAAGTCTGTTGGGCTTCTCTTTACTCCGAGAGAGTGCTCAGCTGGGGAAAGGTGTTTTCTTAGCCCCTGATTCCTTCGCCAGTGACGATGATGAGGTTACAGTCCGAGGAAGCCGCAAAGCTTGTGATTTCGAATGACCCCCAGTTCGATTGAGTGTTGTTCTTATCAGTTCGGAGCACAGTATTCGCATGATCGGAGGGAACAGTGAAAAAGTGGCAGTTTTGGGGAACGTACTCGTAGAGGCCTGGATAGATACCGGGAAGAAGTGCGTTATTTCCGCCGCTTCCATTGGCAAGCATCTGGATTGTCTCAGGAGGAACACTTGCGACGCCTGTTACCCATAAGTGATGGTCGGGTGAGGGTAAGAGCCACCCTTCTGGGAAATTGGCTGCCACGACGTGTCCTTGCGTTGCACGAAGCCCGGGCATCCGTTCGTTGAAGGAATCGGTGCGCTCTTGGACCTTGATCTCGCCGTCAGTTTCGTAGGTGAACTCGGCAAAACGTGGGTCCTGGGGTAAACGCGATTGCGTGGCGTTTGAACCGAAGGGAATGCATCCCGTAAGAAGCGTGATGATGACACTGAGAACTGCCAAGGATCGCAATGACTTCGGCATAGCGCCTCTCTCTTCAAGTATTCCTTGGGCTCGCAGCCAGAAGACTGCGAGCCCAACGATCTTAAGCAATGGGCATATAGGAACCCAAATATCCTTGCGACGCGAGGAAGATCAAGACGCACAAGATGAGCAGCAATCCGATGGAATAGGGGGCCGCCTTCTTGAGAATTTCTGCTTCGCTTCCGGGCTCGTTGATTGAGGTCGCTGCGATGGTGAGATTTTGCGGCGACACAATCTTGCCGATACCTCCACCAATCGTGTTGCCTGCAAGCAAAGTCGATGGATCGAGTCCCGCGATCTGTGCGGCAGTGGACTGAAGGTTGGCGAAAAGTGCACCGGCACTGGTTGCCGATCCTGCGACAGCTGTTCCCAACCAACCGAGGATGGGGGAGAGGAAGGCGAAGAACACGCCGGTTGTTGCAAGAGCGGTACCGATCGCCCCTGTTTGCCCGGAGAGGTTCATGACGTACGCCAAGCCCATGACCAAGCAGATCGTCAGGATAGAAATCTTCAAGGTAGAAATTGTCTTGAAGAGAGTTGCAATTCCCTTTCCGAAGGTCATGGGGTAACGGCCGCCCGAACTGGTACGACCATAAACGAAAGCAACGATTAGGGCAGTGACGAAGATCCAGGTTCCGGGGTTAGAGAGGAACTGGAAGGTGTAGATCGTCGAAGAAACTGCCTTGCCTGCAGAATCTACCAATTCTCCCTGTAATCCAGGGACTGGGATCTTGATGTCTGTCGACTTGAAGATGGCATCAATATCGGCGCCGATCTTCCACAACTTGGTGATAGCAATGACGACAACAACCAACACATAGGGGAGAAGTGCCAAGGTAATGCGCGAGGCATTGGGGCGATCCTCTTGAGTGCTCTCAGAACGGTAGTCATCGGGCGTCTTCGGGGTCCACACCAAGAGGAAGATGTAAGAAGCGGCCAATCCCAGAAGTGAAGCAAGGACAGCGGTCAGCTCATAGGAGAACTCTGAGGTGAAGAAATGCCCGGCAGCGGTCGCAACGCCGGAAATCAGAGCGATCGGCCACAGCTGGGCAACGCCTCGGCCCCCATCAAGGATCCACAAGAGAAGGAGAGGAATGAAGCAGGCGAAAATCCAGGACAGGTGACCCATATTGGCTGCAACCACAAGGGGGTTTTGGCCGCCCAAACGGCCAGCAGTCGTTGTTGGGATTGCCATTGCGCCAAAACCAACATTGATCGCGTTGCCAACGATGGTCACAACAGCAGCCTTTACCGGGGGAAGGCCAAGTGAGACAAGCATCGCGGCAACGATTGCCACGGGCGCACCGAAACCTGCGAGGCCCTCGAGTAGACCGCAGAAAGAGAAAGCAATGATCAGTGCTTGGACTCGAATGTCGCCCTTGCCGATCGTATTAAAAACAGCACGTAGATCTTTGGAACGTCCCGAAACCTCGGTGAGGTTGTACAACCACACTGCGGCAATGATGATGTAGATGATCGGGATCAGAGCGAAGACGATGCCTTCGCCTGCTGCCAAAAGGCTCATGCTCAGTGGCATCTTGTAGCCAAGGACGGCGATAAGTAGTGCAGCAACCAGTGAAATCAATGCGCACCAGTGCGTCTTGACTTTAAAAGCGCCTAGAAGGACGAAGAACAGCAGGAGCGGAAGAATTCCGGCAAGTGCCGTGAGAAAAACATTTGAGCCGATAGCCGTCGTTGACGGCGTAAAGCTTGCGCTCACCAAAGAGAACATGGCTACTCCTGCGACAGTGCGAGTGGGTGGTCCTAGCCAGATTCTAGGCCTGCGATCCTATCTCGGTGCGATTTTTAGGAAAAATTCGGGTGAAAGTACAGAATAAAGGCAAACTGTAGGCTGTTTTTCAGAAGAAA
>NZ_CAUTWQ010000031.1:0-5836 GCF_963542285.1 uncultured Actinomyces sp.
GCACTGCCCGCGAGCGCGCTCCACCGCCGACAACGAGCACTTTCTCGATCGGAACGCCCAGCTCACGCACGCATTCGAGCGCGAAACGCATGTGGGCAAGCAGCCCCTCGACACCGGCCCGAGCAAGGTGTGCGCGCGTCGAATTCTTGAGCGTCATTCCTTCCAAGCGTGCGGTGGCATCAGGCAGGTTCGGCGTACGTTCTCCCTCAAAATAGGGAACGAGGCGCAGCCCTCCCGCATAGGGGACCGACAGTGCCGCGTCGTCCAGTTCCTCATAGCCGAGGCCACTCATCGCGCCGACCGCGTCGAGGATTCGCGAGGCGTTGAGCGTGCACGCGAGGGGAAGCCAGTGCCCGCTTGCGTCGGCAAAGCCCGCAACTTGACCACTGGGGTCTTCAATAGGGGTCTCGCTGACAACCGACACGACTCCTGAGGTTCCCAGTGAGAGCAGAGCTTGGCCGACACCGAGGCCAACACCGAGCGCAGCCCCGGCATTGTCCCCGCATCCCGGTCCGATGGCGATTTCTCCCCATCCTTGCGTTGGATCCCCAAATCCCATCGCCTCCACGGGATCGCAGATCTTTGGCAGGATGATTCCCTCGGCCTCTTCCATCGAGATTCGTAGGGCCTGAGCCAAGATTTCACGCCTGTAGACTGCGTCAGCTCGATCCATGTAGCCCGTTCCCGAGGCATCGGAGCGGTCAGTGTACAGTCCATTCAATCCGACAGTCTCAAAACCGCCGCGAATTTTCCAACTCAGCCAGTCGTGTGGCAGGCAAATTGCCGCGATCTTCCTTGCGTTCTCCGGCTCATTGTCTGCAAGCCAACGCAGTTTCGTGACCGTAAAAGAAGCAACGGGGACGAGGCCCGTGGCCTGCGCCCACCAGCGAGCGCCGCGCGCACGGTCTCCATCGCCTCGTTCATTGGTGAGCTCCTCGGCCGCACCGGCGCTTCGGGTGTCATTCCACAAAAGCGCCGGGCGGATAACCTCACCTCGCTCATCCAAGCAGACCATTCCGTGCTGTTGCCCGCCCACGCTGAGCGCCCGTACGTCATCCAATCCGCCAGCAGCGCGCACGGCCTCGAGGAAGGCATCCCACCATGCCTGAGGGTCGACTTCGCTTCCCTCGGGGTGCGAGGCGCGACCTTCACGGACAATCCTTCCGGTGACCGGATCACAGATGACGACTTTGCACGATTGCGTGGAGGAGTCGATTCCAGCAACGAATGGCCTGCTCTCACTCATTTTTCAGCCGATCAGGTGGCGCATGGCCTGCTGGTAAAGCTCGACGTAGTGGTACTCGCGAGCACCCTTTGCTTCGGCGTCGAAATTTTCGAAGGCACTGCGGTCAGCGAGGAAGTCCTCGATGCTCTCTCCGGGTGCGAGCGTGGGCGTTGCCAGTTCGGCAACAGATGCCGCTTCCATGAGTTCTTGGGTGAGCGGATCGGCGCGGAATTCGCGTGCCTTTTCGGCCAGAGTTAGGTACATTTCCATGTTTGCGCGCGCGGATTCCCACACGCCTTCCATGCCCTCGGTTCGGCTGGGCTTGTAATCGAAGTGACGAGGCCCTTCGTAGCGAGGCCCGCCCCCGGGGAAGCCGTTTTCCAGCAGATCGACGGTAAAGAAGGCACTGGCCAAGTCGCCGTGTCCGAATGCCTTATCTTGGTCGTACTTCAGGCCGGATTGTCCATTGAGGTCGATGTGGAAGAGCTTTCCGGCGTTGAGTGCCTGAGCCAAGGCGTGCGTGTAGTTCAGGCCGGCCATTTGTTCGTGTCCGGTTTCGGGGTTCAATCCAACGACGTCACCGTTATCGAGCTGGGCGATCAGGGCCAAGGCGTGACCAACGGTGGGAAGGAAGATATCGCCTCGGGGTTCGTTGGGCTTGGGTTCAAGACCGATGCGGAGGTTGTAGCCGCGAGACTTGATGTAGGCGGCGACGGTATCGAGGCCTTCGCGGTAGCGATCAAATGCGGCGTTGAGGTCCTTCGAGGAGTCGTATTCGGCGCCCTCACGCCCGCCCCACATGACGAAGGTTGTTGCGCCAAGTTCCGCGGCAAGATCGACGTTACGCAAGATCTTGCGCAGGCCAAAGCGGCGGATCTCGCGGTCATTATTGGTCAGGCCACCGTCTTTAAACACCGGGTGGGTGAAAGTATTTGTCGTCACCATTTCGATGACGAGCCCGGCTGCATCGGCAACCTCTTTGACGCGCATGACTCGCTCATGACGCTCCGAATCCGAGGCATCGAAGTCGAAGACATCGTTGTCGTGGAATGTAATACCCCAAGCGCCGATTTCTGCGAGTTTCGCCGTGTATTCCCACGGATCGAGGACGGCTCGGGTGCCGGTTCCGAAGGGATCAACCGCGTTCCATCCCACGGTCCATAGGCCGAAAGAGAAGCGATCTTCGGGTCGAGGTGTATGCGCCATAGCATGACCTTCCAGATTTTTAATCGGTGCAAAAATATGCACGTTTTTGTTATGCCTCATAACATAATCCACAAAGTGCGATAGAGTCAAGACATGCCTAACGCAGTTCGCACGCAAAGCCCACATTCTGGCGCCACGAACCAAAATCTGCGTGCACACAATCTTTCGCTGGCATTGCGCCACATCCTGGCCAATCCCGGCGCAATCAACCGCGCAGGAATCGCGGCGCAAACCGGAATTTCACGCGCAACAATGTCGCGGCTTGTCGACGAACTCATCGCCACCGGCCTCGTTGAAGAAAGCGACGATAAACTTTCCACTGGCGGACGAGGGCGACCCACAAGCGTCCTCTCCCCCGCCTCGGGAACGGTCATCGCCCTGGGACTGCAGGTAAATATCTCCCTTCTTGGCGCCTACCTTGTCGACCTCAGCGGCAATGTCCTCGCTCGAGAGACACTGGATGGCGATTTCTCCGGCTCAAATCCACAGACAATCCTGCGCAAACTGGCTCGAATGGGAAGGCGCGTCCTCCACGCAGGACGCGAAGAAGGCACGACATTCCTCGGCAGCGCACTTGCCCTCCCCGGCCTCGTTTCTGGCGACACTCTCGTCACCGCTCCAAACCTCGGCTGGAAGAACATTCCCTTCGACGAACTCACCCACCCCCTCCACGACCTCCACGTCACCCTCATTGCGAACGAGGCCGACTTAGCAGCCTTTGCGGTCGCCCATCCCCGCCCGGGCGTTCCCGAGGGACCCGCATCTTTCATCTATGTCTCTGGGGAAGTCGGCATCGGCGGCGGCCTCGTCATCAACCATCAGCCACTGGGTGGAGCCCACGGCTGGTCGGGCGAAATCGGGCATATATGCGTTGAACCTCAAGGAAACGTCTGCTCCTGCGGAGCCCGCGGATGCCTGGAAACCATTGCTGGACTCAAGGCACTGTGCCGAGCAGCGGGCTTGGGAGACGAGGCTAGCGCGCGCGAGCTCACCCAGCTCGCCGGACACAGTGCGAAGGCTCAAGATGCTCTTGCCTATGCCGGTCATGCGCTTGGGCAAGCCCTAGCAGGCGTCGTCAACACCGTCGATATTTCACAGGTCTACTTGGGTGGCCTCGTCGCCGAGACCGCACCCTACTTACTGCCAACGCTGCACGAAGAATTAGAAACTCGAGTTCTCCAAGCTCCCTGGTATGCGCCCGCTATCGACATACTTCCCTCATCTGAGGACCTTTCCCTGCGCGGCGGGGCTTTCCAGATTCTCGAACGAATTATGGACGATCCGATTCACTGGAAAGACGGCGCATTCTAGGCAGGATTCACAGGCCCCACATAGCTATCCGGCAAGCGATAGCAAGGCTCCTGTGTTGCAATGAGGCTATGTGTGGAATTGTTGGACACGTCGCATGTCAAGCCTCTCAACGGAGTCGTCAGGTCGTCCTCGACGGCCTCTCACGCCTGGAATATCGCGGATACGACTCCGCGGGAATTGCCTTGGCACGTCCGGGAGAACTGGACGTCATCAAGGCCGTCGGCAAGCTGGTCAACCTACGCGAGGCCGTAGATTCTGAGGCGCCAGCCGATGCTTACGCAGGGATCGGGCATACCCGTTGGGCAACTCACGGGCGTCCCACGATTGCAAACGCTCACCCCCACGTCAGCCCCGACGGACGCTTCGCGCTTGTCCACAACGGGATTATCGAAAATGCTGATAACTTGCGCGCCCAGTTGCGCGCACAAGGCGCGGTTTTCGCCTCGGAAACTGATACGGAAGTGGTCGTGCACCTGCTCGCGCGTGCCTACGGTCAGGCGGACGCGGCCTCGTACACGGGTGAAGTTGCGGGACTGAGCGGCACTGACGAGGCCGTCGCGCGCCGCCTGGTCGTCGCCATGCGGGAAGTGACGGCAAAGCTTGAAGGGACCTTCACGCTGCTTGCACTATCTACTGAATCTCCCAAGGTCATCGTTGCCGCGCGCAGATCATCGCCGCTGGTTATTGGTTTGGGCGAGGGAGAGAACTTCCTTGGCTCGGATGTCCTGGCATTTATCGAGCACACAAATCGCGCGGTAGAAATTGGGCAAGACCAGCTGGTTGTCGTGAGCGCGCAAGCCGTGACGGTCATCGGTGCGGATGGGCACCCGGTTCCCCTGAAGGAATACGAAGTCGATTTTTCGGCGGATCGAGCGACCAAGGGCGGATGGCCGACCTTTATGGAGAAGGAAATCCACGAACAGCCTCGGGGCGTTGCGGATACTTTGGCTGATCGTCTGGATTCCCACGAGCACTTGGCTTTGGATGAGATCCGCATCCCCGAGCACGTCCTGCGTGGGATCGACAAGATCATCATGATTGGTTGCGGGACTGCTTCTTATGCGGGGCAGGTCGCCCGTTACGCGATCGAACACTGGTGCCGAATTCCTGTAGAAGTCGAGCTTTCCAGCGAATTCCGCTACCGCGATCCGGTTGTCGGAGAGAAGACTCTGGTTGTCGCAATTTCTCAGAGCGGCGAAACTATGGACACCATCCAGGCGATTCGCCACGCGCGCGAACAGGGCGCGAAGGTCGTCGCGATTGTCAATACTCCCGGTTCGACAATTTCACGCGAATCGGATGCAGTGATTTTGACTCATGCGGGGCCTGAAATCGCGGTTGCCTCAACGAAAGCCTTCACATCACAGGTCACCGCCTGCTTCATCCTTGGTCTGTATTTGGCGCAGGTTCGCGGAAACAAGTACGCCGATGAAATCGCCGACTACATGGAGAAGCTCGCCCGCGTACCCGAGGCGATTCAGAAGGTTTTGGATAGCGGAGAAACCGTTCGCCAGTTCGCCCGCACCATGAAGGACGCAACCTCCGTGATCTACTTGGGCCGTCACGTGGGCTACCCCGTCGCTCTTGAGGGCGCGCTCAAGCTCAAAGAAATCTGCTACATCCACGCGGAGGGTTTTGCGGCCGGCGAACTCAAGCACGGGCCGATCGCCCTGGTGGATGAAGGACAGCCGGTCGTCGTCATCGTGCCAACTCCGCGCCGCCCCGAACTGCACGCGAAGGTCTTGGCGAATATCCAAGAGGTCCGCGCGCGCGGTGCCCGAACCATTGTCATTGCAGAGGAAGGCGATACATCGGTTGATCAGTTCGCCGAAGTTGTCTTCCGCGTTCCACCGGTTCCAACGCTATATGCACCGCTACTGACAATTGTTCCGCTGCAGATTTTTGCGTGTGAGCTTGCGGCGGTGAAGGGGCTGGATGTTGATCAACCGCGTAACTTGGCCAAATCCGTCACTGTGGAGTAGGTCGGCATTCCCGCTTAGGTTCGCCATTCCACGCGCATACGGCGCTTTATTCGATTCCGCACGCCTTGTAGACATGAGTGAGCATCGCAAGGCGCTCCTCCAGTGTCGCGTC
>NZ_CAUTWQ010000032.1:0-5630 GCF_963542285.1 uncultured Actinomyces sp.
CACACCCCACAAAGAAAAACAACAATCTCATACACACATTTCGGGCATTAACCCGGGTGTTCGGCCCCCGCTTTCTTACGAGCTATTATTTCAAGCTTGGTGGAGGGGTACTAACCCGGCATCTCCACTCCTATCAAACCGATCTACGATAGGCGATCCCTTCGTGAACGAGCAGAACACCGCTGAAGAGACCCCGAGGAAACAAAGGCAACACCGCCTGTGCCCGAGCAGAAGGCCGAGTTTCCCCGCACACGGCGGGGATGGGTTTTCAAAAATAAAGGCCGAGTTATCGGCCCTCCACTTTCTCTCGGCCACTTTATTTCAGGCTCGCGGGGGATACCGGCTCGGCACCTAAATCCTAACAAGCCAGAACATAAAAGGCAACCCCTCATCTACTCCCCGCACACGCGGGGCTCCAAATCAATGTTGTCTCACTGCTGCTTGCCGCCCAAACAATTTCCATGCTGTTTCTTGGTGTACATACAGAGCAAGCCAAGCCTAGATTTCCTGATAAATCCCTGTTATGCTCGACCTGTCGGGTTGGTACCCTCCGCCAGGCTTGAAATAACAGCTCGGTTTAACGCGGGGGCCGAAGGCCCGACATTTGTAAAGGCGAGGGAAGCCAGCCAGCCCACCAGTTACCCCGGGCAGGCCTCGGGTCTCTCGCCTTTGTCATGCCTGAAAAGCCGGGAACTCGATCATCTTGACCGCGTGCAAACAGCAAACGAGCAACGACAACTTACTCGAGCCCTTACCTCAGTAGCAGCGGTGTGACCTTGCACTCCTCACCCAGCTTCATCTGTGCGATCGAACACTCATCGCGCATGACAACCAGGCGTTCCAGTATCCGCTGGTGCACAGACCACGGATCAATCGTATTGAGGTAAATCCTTGTCCCGCCTTCAAAACCGGCGATCGTTGAAATCCTCCACTTGATCAAAATCCTCATGCGCATAGGAATCGATGAACTCGGAGGCCGGTAGTACCACTCCTCGTTACACGGAACCTCCGCCCCCGTCGCCGCGTGCATTGCGTGCACAAGGTCGCTGATGCCTCGTAATTGCTCGGGGGAGTACTCCCAAGGCTCAGCCGGCGCATGAAGCGGCCAAATCGCCAAGGACGGATAGCGATGCCCAAACCCAGCCATGGCCACAGCATGATCGTTTTGTGCCAAAATCAGCCCACGGGTCGCGGCGATCTTCAAGAGCTCGTCATAGATCCCCGGATAGGTGCGCACGCGCTCAATCTCGTCATGCGTCTGCGTCGAGAACTCATCAATCGCCACAAGCTGCTTGTGCAGGTGATCAAAAGACGCCCCCGCAGGCTTGAGCCAGTTCTGGAAAGCCACCACGTACTTCACGGCGGGATCTAAGTCGTACAGGTCCCGCATCGCCCGCACGGTCATCGACATGTACTGGAAGTGTTCCTCGGGCGTCAGCGTCCCAGCCGAAGCTAACTGGGACGTATCCTTCGCTCCATCAACGTAGTGACGTCGCCCAACAATCAGATCATGCCCGCCGGAAAAGAACCCATTCGCTTGGCTGAGTTTCTCAGAATCCGAAAGGGCGGCGAACTCTTCTTCGCTCCCTCCCGAGGCCATGAAGCGTGCGCGGACCACGTGCATCACGTGGTCGTACCCCTGTGGGGAGGCTAGGTATTCCGCCATCCTGCGCCTCTCGGCCTCGGAAGGAACATGACCGTGGTTGAGGTGCCAATAGTTGTACGAAACGATTTCAAAAAGGTTGGGAATTCGCCTAAACTCAGCCACTGTATCTCCAAGTTCCTCAGCGCCGAGGCCGTGGAGAGTTTCCCATTCCCCTGAGTGTGTGCGAATCACACGGGCCTTCTCCGGTGGAGTCTCGAGATAGCGCGCCGAGCAGAATGCACAATGATGCCCGTCGGCATCATGATCAATCAGGGGTGGCGTGGAACCGGGACGAGTCAGGGGGCGATGAGCTCGACCGGGAACCGTCCACACTTCAGTTCCGGTCAAAAGATTTCGCTGTTTCACCGTGCCGTCGGCTAGACGGAGGATTGCCTCATCGCTTCCCGTGGGTAGTACAGCCATGCTCCTACTTTATTCCGAACGCCCTTGCGCGTCTGATGAACAGGAAAATTTCAGGCGGGCAGCCAGCCCTTTGCGCGCCTTCCCAGATCTTCGAGAAGAGCCGTTGCCTCCTGAGCGCGATCAGGCTGAACAAAGAGGTGATCGTGGCGGCGGCTGGCAATGAAATTCGCAGTAATTGAACGCGCAGCAAGGATCTGAGCGATCGATGCAGTAATGCCGATTGCGGCAAGCTCGGTCGAAGAACCCAGGTCAATTCGCGTGTACAGCTCATCGGGGTTGATTCCTGCTTCACGAGCGGCGTCTTCCTCGACAACCACTGTGTAGGAATCTTCGTCGCGGATCACTGCAAAAATGTCGACATTCTGGGGGATTTCGTCAACCAAGGAAAATACGTAAGTACCGCTGGGTGTGGGATCAAGAGACGCAAGGACGCGATCAAGATCCGTCGAAGATGCATGTGTCATAGCTTCACGATAGCCCAGCGGTACCCACAAAATACGGCCCTGTCTCACATCGAAAAACGATATAAGTTGCGCCTGAAGCGAAAGTCTTACATCCGGTCCATAACATCGGGGTGCTTACCAGTGCGCCCAGCTTCTCCGCGGTCCAATGCATCGATTCGAGCCATCTGCTCCGCACTCAACTCGAAGCCCGAAACATCAAGGTTTTCTGCCCGGCGCTCGTGTGACGAGGCCTTGGGGAAGACAACGTCTCCCCGCTGAAGTGCCCAACGCAAAACCACCTGAGATTCGCGTGCACCGACCTCGCGTGCAATCTCAATGACGCTTGGTTCGCTCAGGACAGCGCCTCGAGCCAAGGGAGCCCAGGCCTCGGTAATAATTCCATGCTCGGCGTTAAAGCGGTGAAGCTCGCGGTTTGCGAAGTAAGGGTGAGACTCGATCTGGTTAACAGCAGGCATGATGCGTCCCTGCTCAAGGATCGGGGCAAGGTGATGGGCCTCGAAATTAGAGACCCCGATAGAGCGCACCAGACCCTCATCCATAAAGCTTTCCATTGCGCGCCAGGTGGGCATGATATCGCCTCCATAGAACATCGGAAGCGGCCAGTGGATCAAGAACAGATCCAGATAGTCCAGCTGCAAGTCCTCCAATGAGCGCTGAAGGCTCTCGCGAGCAACATCGGGCTCGTGATTGGGATTATTGAGCTTAGAAGTGACGAAGATCTCCTCGCGTGCGATAGGAGCATCGGTTAGCGCGCGGCCTACCTCGGCCTCGTTCCCATACATCTGTGCCGTATCGATATGACGGTATCCCAACTCGAGTGCATCACGAACACCGTCATATGCGTCTTGACCGGTCAGTTTGTAGGTCCCAAAGCCAAATTGAGGAATAGAAGCGCCCGAATTCAAAGGCAGGAATGCAATTGACTGACCCATAAAAACTCCGATACAAAAACGTATAAAGTGCCAAAAAGATATGCTCTGAAACACATAATATGCCCCCGTGGTGGAGCTGTGACTTTCGTAGCCCCAAATTTGGGTCTTAAAGCGTGAAAATCCCTTATTTTCCGCGTGTGTCAGCGGGAAAAGCTCGTTAGACTTTTCGAGGTAGTTAGATATACCGCGGAGGTGGCTGTGGTTAAGAAGCGTGCAGAAGGCGAAAGCAGAGCGCGAGCGAATACGCGTTCACGCCTGGTTGACGCCGCCATTGAAATTCTGGTGGAGCGAGGTTTCGCAGGGACCAAGATTGACGAGGTCGTGGCCCGCGCCGGATTCACCCGTGGTGCCTTCTATTCGAATTATTCGAATATGGATGAGTTGTTGGAAGATGCATTTATTGCATACTCAACGCGGCTATTAACAGAAATGACGCAAGCCTTTGATTCAATCGAAGGGCCGCTCACTCTAGAACGCATTGTTGATACCCTCGACAGTCTTTCTGCGCAGGGGCGAACGGCGTATATCCTCCTGATGGAATACCGCCTGTACCAAATGCGTCACCCTGATGCAGAGGGAATTCCAGGAAATCAGCGCAATCAGCTTGCCGATTTCGTGACCCAGATGCTCGAATCCGCCCTGGACCGCATGGGACGCCGCGCACTACTGCCAACCAACATCATGGGAGAGATTCTCTCGATCTTCTATCTCGAGGCTCTGGGTAGTGTCAATGACTCTGCCGAAGCCAATCAGATGCCGATCCGAAAGATCATCGACGTGATCGTCTTTGGATTCTCAGTCCCCAAGGACAGTGCGCAGCCAGTCACTCAGGGACTTGAGGGTGCTGACCGTGAGCAGTTCCTTGCCGAGGCCGTGGATCCTTCGCGTGAAAAGCTGATCCCCTTGGTCCGCCAGGTACTTGCAAATAGCTGAGTTAGCGGCTCAAAAAGCTGAGGTAATACGTGTTGAGGGGGTACGCCACGGTGCGTACCCCCTCAAGCTATAACTGCCGAAGCATCAAGCGTTCTACTTCAGATCGCTTGGCCACCACTGCAGGTTTGTGACTCGGCAGGTGAGTGCCCGACCGGGAAGGTCCGCCTCGGTGTTCCAGTCTTTCGAACCACCCGGAGTGACATCAGTGACCTTGACGCTGCTGGTTGCAGTATCGGTTGTGCCCTCGAGGGTGTAGGTGATCGTCAAGGTGAGATCGGCCTTCGTCTTTGTCTTTTGGGCAAATTCCGGGCCCTTGAATTGATCGATCTTTCCGCTGACGCGAACGTGGTTGCCGTCTGCTTCACACTTGATCGATATGTTTTCGGTGTGCGAGCTCACGCGAGAGTAATCCAGCGAGTCGGTCAGTGCTGAGTATTTTTCACCGCAGACGTTTCGAACGCTCTTTCCATCGGGATCGATCATCTTGAGCTGCTTAAGAAGCTGGTTGATCTTCTCTTGCGTGCCTGTTGAGTCAGCGTTCACGGAATCGCACCAGGGTTTAACCTGCTTTTCTGCGAGCTTCGTCTGTGCCTCGTCGACTTGCTTCTGGAGGGTCTGCGCCTGCTGTTCCAACTGCGAAGATTCATTCTCCAACGAGTGGTACCTATTCAAAGCGACCATATTCTGCGTGAAAGTCACTAATGCAAAGATCAATGACACGGCACAGACGATCGCGGTAATCAGAAATAAGCGCTTCGATGAACCGGTCTTGGGTGCAGCTGCCTTTTGCTGTCCTGTTTCAGCGTGGCTTGCCTCTGTCGAGGCCTGGGCTTGGGTGGCGCTTGCTGCCTGTCCCTGATTCGGAATCTGGGGTCCGTTCGTGCTCACTTGCCTGCCTCCCCGAGCTGCTTATTCAACGTATCGACTTGCTTTTGCAATTCGCTGATGGACTGACGTGCTGGCTGAAGTTCTACATTGACCGTGTTGGCTCGCGCATTGTTACGTGACGCTGCGCCAAGGAAGAGGAAGCCAAGCACTATGAAAAGAACGCTCAGGACAGTGAAGGTAATGGTCCAAGTCTTCTGCTTATCGCGGGGTTTCTTCGGAGGCTTAGGATTCTTCGGCTTTGCCGGAGCCATTGGAGAAGCGGGGATGGGTGATCCCGTCGTCGGAGCACCCGTGTAACTTGCGGGACGGGGAGGGAATCCTGGCGTGTAACTTGCGGGACGCGGA
>NZ_CAUTWQ010000033.1:0-5226 GCF_963542285.1 uncultured Actinomyces sp.
CACTTCTTCGAAACTATGAACGGGCTTGCGCCCCATCAATCCCAGGCGAGAAGCCAGCGGAAAGATGTGACGGGCGATGGCCTCGGGAAGACCAAGCGGCGAAGGAACGGGAATTTCAAATGTCGAGGCGACCGGATCGACGCAGTTCCCGTCGTTTCCCCACGCAAGCGTGACCTCGTGGCCACGGCTGAGGAATGCGCGGGCGATCTGTTGCGCGCGCGACCATGGACCACCCATCTGCGAGCGGGCAAGCATGGGGACGACAAGGATTTTCACGTTTTAAGGCTACGCGCGAGGCGGAAGAGCACCCAACTGCTGCTTATAGTTTTCGCCCCACACGCGCATGGCCTCGAGGACGGGCTGCAGGCTGCGGCCCAGCTCAGTGAGCGAGTACTCGACGCGCGGCGGGACCTCGGCGAAAACCTCACGGTGAACAATGCCCGCATCCTCCATGGTGCGTAGATTCGTCGTCAAGACCTTTTGCGAAATCGATCCGATCGAGCGCTGAAGTTCTTTGAAACGCATGGTCCCCTTATCGCTCAGATCGCGCAAGATCAACACCTGCCATTTGTTCCCAATCAGGGTCAAAGTCGTTTCAACCGGACATGGCGGCAAGTTTTCAAGCTGTGAATTCATTTTCTTCCCCCCTTGATCTTCGCAGGTCAACTCCAATAGTTACTTTTAGGTACCTATGGCACAAAATAGTGCCTACTTCCTAAGTGCTCGCATTAATTCTACGCTGTCACACGTACGAAAAACAGAGCGATTTGCTCGCACAAACAATCGAAGGACAACCCATGGCTCACTCAATCGCAGTCGTCGCAGCAAACGGCAAAGCCGGACAGCGCATCAGTGTTGTCCGCAAGTAAGCATCAGTGTTGTCCGCAAGTAAGGGATACACCTAGCACTCACATTCGGGCGCGCATGTGAAACCGCCCCCATCCAAGACACGATCGGAAAACCCGTAGGAGTTCCAATGAACCAGACAATGAACGCCGAGATTTCGCGCCTTGTCGATGCGATCAGCGCAGCGGATGCTGTCATGATCGGCGCAGGCTCAGGTCTATCAACCGCCGCAGGTTTTACCTACAGTGGCGAACGCTTTAAGACCTACTTTGCCGATTTCATCGAGACCTACGGATTATCCGACATGTACTCGGCCGGCTTTTATCCATTCAAAACATTGGAAGAGCAGTGGGCTTATTGGAGTCGCAACATCTGGTACAACCGCTACGTTGAGGCTCCAAAAGACACCTACGACAAGCTCCTCCAACTGGTCGACGGTAAAGACTTTTTCGTTCTCACGACGAATGTTGACCATCGCTTTCAGCTCGCAGATTTCCCAAAGGAACGCCTGTTTTACACACAGGGCGATTACGGTCTATGGCAGTGCAGTATTCCTTGTCATGACTCGACCTATGACAATTTCGAGGCCGTGGCGCGCATGGTTGAGGAGCAACATGACATGCGGGTTCCCAGTGAGCTTGTCCCCTACTGCCCCAGGTGCGGCGAGCCTATGAGCATGAATCTGCGCTGTGACGCGACTTTTGTTGAGGACGCGGGATGGCACCAAGCTGCCCGCAGGTATCAGGATTTCATCGAGGCACACGGCGGCGGCAGGATCATCTTCCTTGAGCTTGGTGTTGGCTCAAATACCCCGGGAATCATCAAGTTCCCGTTCTGGAAGCAGACCTACGCTAATGCCTCGGCGACTTACGCGTGCGTGAACTTCGGGCAGGCGCAGGCACCCGCTGAGATCCGCGATCGCTCGATCCTCATCAACGGGGATATCCACGAGGCGCTCACCCTAGCTTTGCAAGTACGACAGGGCTAGGCCAACCTTCGCAGCGCTACAGTTCCAGCCTCATGTACACGAGTTCTTGGTAGCCCGCAGACGCGGAGCGGTAGCCCCGGGGGTTGCGCCCGTATTCCTCGAACCCTGCGCGACGGTAAAGGGACACCGCCCGTTCGTTCTCTGCCACCACTTCGAGCTCAAGCTGGGTGTAGCCCGCCTGCCGAGCACAGTCGATGCTCGCTTCGATCAGCGCCCAGCCGATCCCCATCCCCCAGCACTCCTTGAGGATGCTGATCCCAAAACGGGCCCGGTGCGCAACCTTGCGCCTATTACGCACTGCTGAAACTCCTGCACTTCCAACGATGCACCCGTCGATCACGGCAACGAGTTCAACCTCATTGCCGCTACGTTCTGTTTCTTCCAGGGAGCGGGCCTCTTGTTCATCGTCGGCGCTCTGCTCGTCCGGGTAGGACAGCAAATAGTCAGTTTCCGCATGCGTGCGTTGCGTGGTCTCGCGCAGAACGCGGGCGTCCGAGGCGACGGTGTTCCTCACCAGGAGTTCCACCCCGCCTTTCAACACCACCGTCTTGGCGTACCTCATTGTCGGACTCCTTGTCTGCCTAGGAATAAGTCAAATTATGGTCGGCGTGGACAGCCCACGAACCCGAACGAGGACTCCCCTGCCGCTCGAGCACGCCTTCTTCCTTGAGCTGCGCGACGATGCGCTCAGCGGTTCGCTTCGAGCATCCGAGGTGCTGCGCGAGCTGGGCTACGGTTGACCGCGTGTTGTCACGGAAGAAAGCGAGCGCGCGGGAGCGCTCCGCGTCCGCTGCGCTCGCCGGCCGCGCGTACGGAAGTATGGCTTCCCTGATTGCTTCGAGCATGAACTCCACGAACTCCTCGCACGAACCGGCCGCACCGGAGCGCGCCAAGGCATCGTAATAGTCCGCCTGTCTCCTCCTAATGGCAGATTCAACGGGCACCCAGGCCAGCACCGGACGCCACCGCGACAACAGTAGCGTGTGCCAGAGCCGTCCCATCCGGCCATTGCCATCTGAAAAGGGGTGGCAGAACTCGAATTCGAAGTGGAAGATGCACGAGACGAGGAGAGGATGCATGCGCGTCGCACGCAGCCACTCGAAGAGGCTACCCATCACCTCGGGGACATAGGCGGCTGGAGTCCCCGCATGGATAAGGGTGCCCCCGTTGAACACACCGACGTTGCCGGAGCGAAAGCGCCCGGCATCGGGAACGAGGCCGCCCATCATCACGCGATGAACACGCAGCAAATCTTCCACCGAATGAGGATCGAGTTCCGGAATGAGATCGTAGGCGATGCGTGCGTTTTCAACTTCGAGGATGTCGCGCCGATCTCCGAGAACCCGCTTACCGTCGATGATCGCGCTCACGGCACTCTCGTCAAGCTTGTTGCCCTCGATGACGAGCGAGGAGTAAATCGTCTGGATCCGCAGCTCCCGGCGCAACGTCGGGCTGGTCGACAGGGGAGCCTGCGGCGAGAGCATACCGACCAGCTCAGCGATCTCCATGCACAGGGCATCGATGACGTCAGTGCGTTCAAAAGACGGTTCGTAGGCCATGACCACCCCCTATTACCGCCACAATTATACCGCCAGTGGCGGTAATCGGGTGGCAGTGAGACTGTCAGAGCGTAAAACCCGTGCTCTATCCGGGTTCATGTACATGCTGCTGAAACAGGGGCGGCCTATCACCGCCGTGGAACTACACTATTGCCAACCCACGTTTTTAGAAAAGGAATGCTTATGTGGCCCAGTCGGAAGCTTGAGCTGTTGACCCCACTGATTGCGGGACTGTGCGAGGAACGCGGGATGGAGGTGCCCGCACCGACAAGCGTCGATGAGATGTGGGAGCAGTTCCGCGCCCTGGTCAATACGCGCCCGCCCATGCCCGCCTCGCCGGAGTGGCTGGCTTTGCAGGATCAGTTGCTCAGTGAGTTGATTGCCGGGGATGGCGTTGTTTCCATTGACGAGGCCGAGGTCGCACCCCTGCACCCGAACATTCGCCTGTGGCAGGGCGACATTACGAGGCTCGCAGCGGATGCGATTGTGAACGCAGCGAACTCACAGATGCTGGGGTGTTGGGTGCCTGGGCATGCGTGCATTGATAATGCGATTCATACTTTCGCCGGCGTCCAGTTGCGTTTGGAGTGCGCCCAGCTCATGGAGGAGCAGGGCCACGAGGAGCCGACGGGCAGAGCGAAGATTACGGGCGCGTATAACTTGCCTTCGCAGCGCGTCATTCACACGGTCGGGCCGGTTGTGCCCGCCGGCGAGGACGCTGACATGCATCGTTTCGAGCTGATGAGCTCGTACCTGAATTGCCTGGATTTAGCGCAAGAAAGCGGTACGGGCTCCCTTGCGTTCTGCTGTATTTCAACGGGCGTTTTTGGCTACCCGAAGCAGGACGCTGCCGAGGTCGCGGTGGATGTGGTCAATCAGTGGCTGACGGCAACTCAGTCCCCCATGGTCGTTGTGTTTGATGTGTTCTCTGATGAGGACGAGGCGATTTATCGAAGGCTTTTGGGGTTCTAGGGTTGTGGGGCTGTAGATGCTTCTGAGCTATACGGTTTCCGCCGTTGCAGGCACTTCGAAGGGCGGGTAAGCGTGGATAAGAAGGCTGTTCAGATTCTGAATCGTTTGATGGACGATCAGAAGAAGCATTCGGTGAGTGCGGAGGAGCTTGCTTATGCCCGGAAGATGGGGGTGGTTGTTGAGGATCGCCCGATTACTCTCGATCAGGCGCTTGATGTCCTGGATCGATGCTTTGAGGCTGTGTCTTTAGAGGATGCGGCGCAGGCGTTCTTATATAGTTTGTCCTCGCGCGATGTGGATTACCGCTATATTTTGGCGTCCTATGTGTATGCCCGCAGTTGGTTTTCTTTTGATCGAGGCCGGACTCAGGAGGTCCCAAAGAGGCTGACGGGCACCTTCTTTAACTGGGTGAAACACAGGGGCGGCGGCATTTGGGGAACGATCGGGAAGCCCATCTTTTACTTGGAGCAGTTCGCGTCAATGGAGCGGCGGGTTGCGAGCGATGCGGATGCGGGGATACTGAGGTCGATCTTGGAGCTGGCTGATTCCATGGAGGACGAGGCCAGTGGCACTGCCTTGGCGACCGCTATCCGCACCGCGAAGTTACTTCCCTGCAACCAAGCGGAGGCCGTTGGGATCGTTGAGACTCTGGCAATCTGCGGGATTCTTGAGGCACCAGGGCACCCCGGTTTTCTGCATTCATTCACTCCCCCACTTGAGCGTGATACCGGTGACCTGCGGCAAAGCCTGTCCTACCCTTTGAACTGGTGGCGTGGGGCCGATGGCGTGAATTGGGAGAATGCGGCTGGAGCATACGGCTACTCGGGGGTTGAGCCTGGCAGAAAAACCAAGAAGGCAGCA